>UCKS01000086.1 GCA_900473045.1 Hyphomicrobiales bacterium | reverse complement strand
TGGATCGTTGTCGCATAGCCGTGGTCAAAGGCTTGGTAGCTCTTCACCGGTATGGAGATGGAACGGGTATTGGTCTGCCCCGCGCCATCGAGACGTATTTGTAGTTCGTTCGTTTCAACGGCTTCTACCGTTCCCAGCATGCCATTCTTGACGCCGAGATCGCGATTGTTTTCCAGCAAGACAATTCGGTCGCCTGGCGCAAAAGATCTCCTGCCGTCATTGGTCTGGTAGACGACTTCACGGCCAAGCTCCCCCTGTTCCTGCCCACCACGGGCCAGCCGATAACGCTCCTGGAGCAATGCACGAATGTCGGCATTGATCGCCCGGACATCGACGCGGCGATGCGCCAATGCAATCCGCGTTCCGGACTTCCGCTCCTCCAGATCGGTGAGATAATCGCGGACCAATGCCGACCGTGCCTGGTCCCTGGTCTCGGCAAATTTTACAGCACCTCGTTCGGCATAGGCGGCAAGCCCATCGCCCGTCCGATGCGTGGCAAAGGCAATCGACGCCTCCCGCTGCCAACCTTCATCCTGCCGGCGGATTTCGGAAAGCTGGACCGCTCCGACGCTCTCGGCAATCGCCCGGAACGGTGATCCCGCCCCGATCGCCTGAAGCTGCTCGTGATCGCCGACAAGAACAAGTTTCGCGCCGCGCGCCTCCGCCTCCATCACGAACCGCGCAAGCTGCCGGCTGCCAACCATGCCTGCCTCATCGATGACCAGAACGTCGCCCTTGCCAAGCTGTCCCCGCCGTGCCTGCCAGCCATACTCCCAGGAGGCCAATGTGCGCGAGGCAATGCCAGAAGACTCTTCCAGCCCCTCCGCCGCCTTGCCAGCCAAAGCCGCACCATGAACCCGAAAACCCTGCCGCTCCCAAGCATCACGCGCAGCGGCAAGCATGGTCGACTTGCCAGCGCCGGCAAAGCCGATCACCGCTGCAATTCGTGCCTGCCCGGTGATATGCTGAACGGCAATACGCTGCTCCTCACTCAGGCCGGATCGCTCAATCTTACGCTCCCCACCCACGAGTGGCATGTCGCCACCATTGATTTTTCCAGAAAGTGACACTGTGGTTCTTGCCCGGATCGCATCGTCCTGTAGGCTCAATGCCCGATCGACATGATGTCGGTTAACGCCATGGCTGGAGGACTTTGCCAGTCGCTCAGCACTCGCGGCCATGGCGTGCTCGATCTCCAGCATTTCCAGTGTCGAGTATCGCGCCAGTTCGCCGTTCTGCTCCGGCCGCAATTCCACCAATGCCGATGATGCCATGACGGCCACAAAGGCATTCTGGAAACCCTGGCTATCGTCGAT
>UCKS01000094.1 GCA_900473045.1 Hyphomicrobiales bacterium | reverse complement strand
CCGAGACGGTGCTGAAGGCTGCCGACCCGATCACTGGCAAGCCGATCGTCGATCTCATCCTCGATAAGGCTGGCCAGAAGGGCACCGGCAAATGGTCGGTGATCGAGGCTCAGAACATGGGCATCCCGGCAACCGCCATCGAAGCGGCCGTTGCTGCCCGCAGCATCTCGTCCGTCAAGGATGAGCGCGAAGCGGCTGAAAAGGTGCTTGGTCTGCCGAATGTCGGCGAGTTCAAGGTTGCCGACAAGGCTGCGTTCCTCAAGGATCTGGAAAGCGCGCTCTTGGCCGCCAAGATCGGTGCCTATGCGCAAGGCTTTGCGGTGATGGCGGAAGCGTCGCGGGAATTCAACTGGAACCTGCCGATGCCGACGATTGCCAAGATCTGGCGTGCCGGCTGCATCATCCGTTCGGCCTTCCTCGATGAGATCACCACGGCCTTCACCAAGGATCCGAAGGTTGCCAACCTGATCGTCACCCCGGCATTTTCCGGCATGGTCAAGGAAACCGACGGTGCACTTCGCCGCGTCGTTTCCGCAGCCGTCCTCGGCGGCCTGCCGGTTCCGGCCCTTGCCTCGGCCCTCGGTTACTTCGACAGCTACCGTCGCGCTCGCGGCACGGCAAACGTCATCCAGGCGCAGCGCGACTTCTTTGGCGCGCACGGTTTCGACCGCATCGATGGTGCCGATTCGCATCATGGACCGTGGGGCAGTGGCCTCAACGCCTGATGATATCATTATCAGACAGATTGAACTGAGAATGGCCGCTGATCAACAGCGGCCATTCTGCTTTTCGTATCAAGGTTTGCAGCAGGTCAGTCCTGAAGAACCGGAAAACTCAACGTCTGCAGCTCGGCTGCCGGCTGGCCTTCGATGCGGGCGATCACTGCCTTTGCCAGTTCGCGTCCGGCAAGCCTGAAATCCTCCCTGAGTGTCATGACTTCCGGCCTTAACCATTGCAGGAAGTCGTTCGACTGTTTCGAAACCATGTCAACGTCGCGCGCCAGCTTTAGTCCGGCGTCCTCGATGCCTGCAACCAGCGCGACGGCACCGCCGCCGCTGCCGGAAATCACGCCATCAGGAGCACCCGGCGCGCGCATCGCCGCCTCGCAGGCAGCCCGGATATCCACCAGGGTGTTGTCGAGATCAACCGTGTTGAATGGAACCGATATCGCCCCAAAATCCCGCAACCCCCGTTCGAAACCAGTGCGCATGTGCATGTGATAGGTGAGCGACGGTGGCGGATGCAGCAGCATGATCCGGCGCCGGCCGCGCTCGACCAGCATGCGTACGGCATCGTAGGCGAAGCGCTCGTTGTCAAAATCATGATAGGGATGGACGAGCCCCATTTCCGTGCGGCCGTGTGTTCCGAAGGCAAAGTTGCGCTGCATCATCAGGGCAACGCGCGGATCCTTCGGTTCGGTCCGTGAAATGATGACGCCGTCGGCCGCGCCTGTATCCAGCACGTAGCGCACCGGATCGAGCGGATCGCTCCGGGCGCTATAAGGTGTGATGACCAGATGATACTGGGTGGCCGCAAGGATTTCCGAGATGCCGACGACCATCGGGCTCGTCAGGCCGATGAACTCTTCTTCGAGGCTGAGGATCAGGCTGATGACGTTCGTCTTGCCTGTGCGCAGGCGCACGCCGGCGCGGTTGGGGTGATATCCGACCTGGGCTGCGACCAGCCGAACGCGCTCCTTGGTCTCCGCTCCGATATCGGGTGCATCCTTCAACGCACGAGACACCGTGGTAATACCAAGCCCGGTCATGAAGGCAATGGTCTTCAAGGTCGGGCGCTCGTTCGGCGAGGGCAGTATTGTTGCCGGCCGGTTCTTGTGTTTCTCGTTCATTCCCCGCCCATCGCCTTCCCATTTTCAGGCCACACGTCGCAAGGACAATGTTTGCCTGCTGCAACCCTAAGGGGCTCGCCGCCTTATATATGATTCATGATGCAGGGGCACCCACGCCCCATCCTCCCTTTGAGTTGAAAATCTGTAACGATACAGTAGCCTTGTCGAGTGGTATTTTGGGTTTTCCTGCGGAGATTCTCTTTATGGTTGTATCGCGCAGTGCATCATTCCCTCAGTGCACCGGCGAGATAGATGCCAGAGGATGTTCGAGGTAACTGAGCGAAAATACCGCCAACTATAGGTGTTTACTGGCGATTTTCGACATTATTGCGCTGCACTAAACCTGTAGGGCCAATCTCCAATCATAGCAGGATGTACGCCTATGGGTTGTTCCGGATTTTTTACGAGGAATTGTGCGTTCTTGCGGTTGCGTCCGCTAATCGATTGAACTAAGTTTTTACGGTAACGTTACAGTGAGGGAGGAAAACTCATGAAATTGCGTTTGTTGGCTGCTGCATTGGCGGCGACTGTAGTGCTTCCATTGGGCATGGCTAACGCTGCCGATCTGGAAGTGACGCATTGGTGGACGTCCGGTGGTGAAGCTGCGGCCGTCGCGGAACTCGCCAAGGCATTTGATGCCACTGGCAACAAGTGGGTCGATGGCGCGATCGCCGGTTCCGGCGGTACGGCGCGGCCGATCATGGTCAGCCGCATCACCGGCGGTGACCCGATGGGCGCCACCCAGTTCAATCACGGCCGTCAGGCTGAAGAGCTGGTGCAGGCCGGCCTGATGCGCGATCTGACCGACGTCGCGACGAAAGAACACTGGAAGGACATCATCAAGCCCGCGAGCCTGCTCGATAGCTGCACGATCGACGGCAAGATCTATTGTGCCCCGGTCAACATCCATTCCTGGCAGTGGTTGTGGCTTTCGAATGCCGCCTTCAAGACGGCCGGCATCGAAGTGCCGAAGAACTGGGACGAATTCGTGGCTTCGGCTCCGGCGCTCGAGAAAGCAGGCATCGTGCCGCTCGCCGTTGGTGGTCAGCCCTGGCAGTCGGCCGGTGCATTCGACGTGCTGATGGTGGCAATTGCTGGCAAGGACACCTTCAACAAGGTGTTCGGTGACAAGGATGAAGCTGTCGCTGCGGGTCCTGAGATCGCCAAGGTGTTCAAGGCTGCCGACGATGCCCGCAAGATGTCCAAGGGCAGCAACGTCCAGGATTGGAACCAGGCAACCAATCTGGTCATCACCGGCAAGGCGGGCGGCCAGATCATGGGTGACTGGGCGCAGGGCGAGTTCCAGCTGGCTGGCCAGAAGGCCGGTACCGACTACACCTGCCTGCCGGGTCTCGGCGTCAACGAAATCATCTCGACCGGTGGCGACGCCTTCTACTTCCCACTGCTGAAGGATGAGGAAAAGTCCAACGCTCAGGAAGTGCTCGCTTCGACGCTGCTCAATCCGAAGACACAGGTCGCCTTCAATCTGAAGAAGGGTTCGCTGCCGGTGCGTGGCGACGTCGATCTGGCAGCTGCCAACGACTGCATGAAGAAGGGTCTCGAAATCCTTGCCAAGGGCAATGTGATCCAGGGCACCGACCAGCTTCTTTCCGCAGATAGCCAGAAGCAGAAGGAAGACCTGTTCTCCGAGTTCTTCGCCAATGCGTCGATGACACCGGAAGATGCGCAGAAGCGCTTCGCCGACATCATCGCTTCGGCCGACTGATCATCTGTCTGAACGGATGACCGGTTCTGCACTCGCGGAACCGGTCTGAAGTCCCACTCCGTCTGACGCCGGGGCTTCAGACATGTCCTCACAAGAAGTACGCCATCCAGGGGAGGGTTGACCTATGACGGGCCACGCGAACGCCGGCCGGCCAAACCAGTTGCTGCGCAATCTGCAGTCGAAGATTGCCACAATTCCGATGATACTCACCGCCGTCGTCATCTTTCTCGGCGGCACACTCTGGACGGTGTTTTATTCCTTCACCAATTCCAAGCTCCTGCCACGCCTTTCCTTCGTAGGGCTCGATCAGTACGAGCGTCTGTGGGCCGCGCCCCGCTGGCTGATATCGATTCAGAACCTTGCCATTTACGGTGTGTTTTCACTGATTTTCAGCCTGGTGATCGGCTTCCTGCTGGCGGCGCTGATGGATCAGAAAATCCGCTTCGAAAACACCTTCCGCACGATCTTTCTCTATCCGTTCGCGCTGTCTTTTATCGTCACAGGCCTTGTCTGGCAATGGATCCTCAATCCGGAATTCGGCATTCAGTCGGTTATCCGTTCGCTCGGCTGGTCCAGCTTTGCCTTCGACCCGCTCTACAATCCCAGCATCGTCATCTACGGCATTCTGATCGCAGCACTCTGGCAAGGCACCGGTCTCGTCATGTGCCTGATGCTGGCCGGTCTGCGCGGCATCGACGAGGACATTTGGAAGGCCTCTCGTGTCGATGGCATCCCGATGTGGAAGACCTATCTTTTCATCGTCATTCCAATGATGCGCGCCGTGTTCATCACCACGCTGGTGATCATCGCCAGCGGCATCGTCCGGGTCTACGATCTCGTCGTTGCCCAGACCAGCGGCGGCCCCGGCATCGCATCCGAAGTGCCGGCAAAGTATGTCTACGACTACATGTTTCAGGCCCAGAACCTCGGTCAGGGCTTTGCCGCTTCCACCATGATGCTGCTCACCGTCGCCATCATCGTCGTCCCCTGGGCTTATCTCGAATTCGGAGGACGCAAACGTGGCTGAGGTCGTAACTCTCAATAATTCGCCTGCCAAAGCTGGTACTGCAACCAAGCTTGCTGCCGGGCCAAAAGGCAAGAAGCCACGCCCGATGCTGTCGCCTCGGAACATCATGATCTACGGCGCGCTGATCTTTGCTGCTGCCTATTATCTGCTGCCGCTGTACGTGATGGTCGTCACCTCGCTGAAGGGCATGCCGGAAGTCCGGCTCGGCAATATCTTCTCCCCGCCGCTTGAGATCACCTTCGAACCCTGGGTCAAGGCCTGGTCCAGCGCCTGCACGGGACTGAATTGCGATGGCCTGTCGCGCGGGTTCTGGAATTCGGTGCGGATCACCATTCCCTCGACGATCGTCTCCATCGCCATTGCTTCGATCAACGGCTATGCGCTGGCCAACTGGCGGTTCAAGGGGGCCGACCTGTTCTTCACCATCCTGATCGTCGGCGCCTTCATTCCCTATCAGGTGATGATCTATCCGATCGTCATCGTGCTGCGGGAAATGGGTCTCTACGGATCGCTGACTGGCCTGATCATCGTGCATTCGATCTTCGGCATGCCGATCCTGACACTGTTGTTCCGCAACTATTTCTCCTCGCTGCCGGAGGAATTGTTCAAGGCGGCGCGTGTCGATGGCGCGGGTTTCTGGACGATCTATTTCAAGATCATGCTGCCGATGTCGCTGCCGATCTTCGTCGTTGCGATGATC
>UCKS01000029.1 GCA_900473045.1 Hyphomicrobiales bacterium | reverse complement strand
TCGGCCTCGATACGGCGCACCACAACGCGGTCGTGCAGCGGACGAAAATTGGTATCAGCCATGTTTGGATCCTTAATGGGCGTGCAGCCGGATGGCTTCTCCCCTGTAGAAGGGGTAGCACTCTCCAGATAGGAGTGCCAGCAATCATTCTGCCTAATGCAACAATCCCAGTCCCTGGGCTCTGGAATAATTAAAACATAAATCCGTTGGAGTGTGTTAAAGGGTCGAGCATCCGATTTATCACGGGAGCCCGGCGATGAAATCATTCTTCGATTCCATTTATCACTTTCAATATGTTCTTTTCTTCATCCAGTGGACATTGACTTTGTCCTTGACGTTCGGCGCCTGTATGGCTCTCGATAAGGCATATTTCTGAATAATATGCTCGTTTTACCTTGTTTTCATGACGCAAATATCAGCTCCATTTCCTTCCGGAGCGCAGCCGAAAGACCATCGAGATGATCAAGTTTCGCCCGAAGACTGAAGAAGAGTTGAAGCAGCCATCTGCGCCAGCGGCAGACAAGGCCGTCACTGCCAAGCCTGCGGATCCGAAAAAACGCGCGAACGACTGAGCGCACCCGGTTTGACCGGGCAAGCGCCGGGAACCGCATGCCTGCGGCGAACGCATCCAACAGCGGAAGACGAAATCCGTGACGCCCAGTGAAATCAAGCGATCCCGTTATCAGTGGCGATTGCTGGACCTGTCTCCCGATCGGACGGATATTCCTCGCCGCGTCCGCGCTTCAAAGGATTGTGGCGCTGGTCGAATGCCCGCAGTGAAACCGCCATTGTAGCGCAAGAATATGCCGCATCAGCCCATCGGGCAGTGGCTGCCGTCGAAGCCTTGTACGAAATTGCGGACCCTCGACGAGCCCGATCCGTTACGCCAACACCAATGAACCCATGACAAGCCATAGGGCTTGTCATGTACAGAAAAGGAAATTCCATGAACGTCGATTTTGCCATCACCGGACGCTATGTGCACGAGATCAAAGCGGTTCTTCAATCCGTGGGCATCAACGAGGGCAGCGACTATGATGCGCTGCCTTTCAGCCCCGCGAGCCGTGCCAGTGGCCAGCATACTTTCGCATTTCGCAACAAACAGGCTGCTCTGGATGCAGCGAAAACCTGGGAAACGCACGTCAAGCAGCGCGCGCTTTTGCATCGCTGATCTCAAACGCCCGGTGCTGCAAAGCACCGGGTGCGCCCTTGGCGTGTCCGGCTGCCGGATATATTCTGTGCGGTGCTGGTGCCGCTTGTCCTACTTGGGGAAATCGCGGGTAAAGGCATCGAGCACGTCGATTAGAACTTCGTTGACTTTATCCGTTGTGAAATCGTCAAGGCCGATCACGTTATGCCCAACCGATACGCTTTGGGCCGAGGAGCGGCGGTAGTGCTGGAACTGGATATGATCCTCGGTCAGGCTAACCGCACTTCGGATCGAGCGGCCGGTGAGTTCACTGGCAATTTCCATCTCGACTTTTGACGACGTGCCCGGGGCTGGCTCGGTCAGCCGCATTTTCGGCATGTCTGCCATTTGAAGCTTTTGGTTCAGGATTTCGATCAGGCTTTCGATTTTCGGCCGAAAAACCTGGACCCAGTTTTCCTCCACCCATTGTTTCCGGTCGGCCTTCCTGGATTTGGCCAGTTCGATTTCCTGCTGCTTTCGTCTGGCTTCGCTCTCGATGCGGCTTCCCAGTGCGAGAAGTTTATTCAGGCGCTCATCGGTGAATTTAGACATGGTTATTCCTAGAGATTTTGAAACAGACGGCTGGCGATCGGATGTGTGGAGCAACATTCGGGACAACGCCCGGCATGCTAACCTCAATTTTCTGTCGCGAGCGATATTTCAGCAAAGCCGGCGCCTCCAAAAAGCAGTTTGAAGACGCCGTTGATATGGGAGCCGGGAGGCTTGTAGCGTCAAAGAGTTTTGGTGATCTCGAGTTCGCAGGATTTTGCCAATGCGGTATTTGGCTTGTCCGCACCCAATGGAGTTGCCCAACCAGCCTTTTCGACGATGCCACTGCGAGAATACGGGCCAGCCGCCTTCAATTCGACAAGCACGGCAGCCCCCAATGGGTCGGATTTGGATTTTTCAACGCAATACGGTGTCAGGGCCGTGGCAATTCCCGACGATGTCTCGGTTTCGGTATTCTTTCGTGCAGTGCCGCCGGTTACCCAGCCGCCCCAGGTAAAACCAACGATGGCCATAGCGATAGCGCCGACGACGACGCCGTTGAATGCAGGCTTCGTCCAGGTGGGGATATCCAAGATATGATCCAATCTTTTGAGGGCGCCGAAACACACAATCGCATGCCGACATCCATCGATAGCACCCTGCACAGATATCCTTGCATCAAATCGATGCGTCACCGACGATACATCAGAGCGGAGCTCTTGGAGCTGTGGCCGGCATGACCTTCCTCGAAATTGTGGTAGAGGCTGGCACTGTGCGCTCTCTGTCAGAACCGCTGCAAACCACCGACCATACACCCAAGCCGAAATGATCCATTATTGACATTCAAACTGCCATCCCCTGCCCTTTGCGGCAATCAGCGGTGTGCAGCAGACCGGATGCTGGATGATCATGCAGAAGGAGGCCGAAGACGTATCCGACCAACCGTTCGGTCGCAACGGTGACTGGATGGCCGTAGCCGGTGTCCTGTTGTATTCCGAAGGGGATTGACGGTTCCAGAGCTTGTCTTTGCCAAATCACTCGCTGGAAGCTAGAAGCTCGACAGAACGAACCGGGATACAATCTTGAAGACAATCGCCATTGATTTCGAAACCGCCAACGAGCAGCGTGGCAGTGCTTGTTCAGTTGGTTTGGCCTGGATTGAGGATGGCCGGGTCGTCCGGGTGGAGGAAAGGCTGATCCGCCCCAGCAACATGCGGTTTTCATCCTTCAACATTGCCATTCACGGTATCCGCCCGGAGCATGTTGAGGATGCCGGTGAGTTTCCCGAAGTGATGGATGAGTTCATGGATGACTTTCGCGGAGCGACGATGATCGCCCACAATGCCGCCTTCGATTTCAGTGTCTGGCGCTCTTGCCTCGATCTCTATCGGCAGGCTTACCCGGAACTATCGTATCTCTGCTCGGTGAAGATGGCGCAAAAGGCCTGGCCGCATCTTGGGTCGCACAAGCTCAATATCCTCGCCAGTCATCTCGGTCTGACCTTCGCACATCATAATGCGGCTGAAGACGCGGCAGTCTGTGCGGAAGCGGCTATTGCTGTTGCCCGCTCTCTGCGCGTTCCGCATGTCCGCGATGTTCCGGCAATGATCGGCATGAGGGCCGGCCGGCTGTTTTCGGGCGGCTACGACGCTTGCACCTGCAGAAAAAAATAAGCAAGGCGCATGCTGGGCGCTCGAACTGCGGCTGGGACACGCCGGGTTCCATCGCCCAACGTATGCCGCATCTTGGGTAAGATCATACGCATACGTTTGCCAACCGGGCCGCGATAGCCATAATTAGGCTTTACTCAGATTTCAGATCCGCCGCACCCGTATCGATATGCGGAGCCCAGAAGGCGATGCTTTCGGCGATGGCGGGGATGACGTTGCGGTCGTCCGGTTCGCGTTCCTTGAACGACAGTTCCAGGCAGATTTCATTGTCCACTGCTCCACCTTGCTGGAAAGCGGCCAGCAACGGTTCGGGCTGGACCCGGCCTGTGGCATTGTGCTCGGCGGTGAAGGGGCGGTGACCACCCTTGTCCATCTTGCTCTGCTTTATATGAATGATCGGTGAAACCTTCGGCACCGCCTGCGCCCAGGCATAAGGATCGGTATCGTCCGGGTCCGGCGAGGTGACGTCGCCATGATCGATATCGGCCATCATCCACATTGGAATGGCCATATCAGCCGCCGTCAGCCTGTCCTGCAGCGCCATACATTCTCGGATTGTATGGCCGAATTCGCGTCCCACCGACATGGGCTCCCAGAACACGTAATCCAGCCCGGCCGACTTGCCATGTTCAGCCACCTCGGCCCAGCAGTCGATGGCGATTTGGGTCAGATCTTCCCGGCGTTGCGGATCATCGAAATCGGCAAAGGTGAAGATGGCGAACTGCGTGCCGACGGATTTGGCCCCGAGGTCGGCGGAGATGTCGGCGAACGTCTTGAACCAGTCGACATAATAGCGGCGCACGTCGCGATCGGGATGGCCGAAATGGTTGAGCCGCCCATAGGGGCCGGTCATGCCGGACGTGACACGCACGCCGGTCCGATCGAGAGCGGCACGGAAACTGCGCGTCACCCGGCGGATCACCGGCGCTGGCCATGACGGGTTGATGAATTCGTGGGTCAGTTGCAGGTCGCGGATCTTCAGGTCACGCGCAACGGTCTCGATGAGATCGTCGGGGGCGGCGAAACGGTTGACCAGAGGATTGGTGTTCAGCGAGAGGGTCAGGGACATGATGGCTTCTCAGGTTCGGATTGCAGACGATGACGATGTGGGCAGTGGGCGTTTTACCCGGTAGCCCGGGTGTTTGGCGCACTGTCCGCCTCAAACCAGGCACCAAAGGCTGCCTTCTCGCTTTCGCTCAAATGCAAGCCCTGTTTTGTCCGGCGCTGAAGAATGTCTTCGGCCGTCATCGCCCATTCGTGCGCCATCAGGTACCGCACTTCGGCCTCGTACAAATGCGCCCCGAAATGCCGGCCAAGACCGGCCAGCGTGGTTGCGCTGCCGATGATCTTGTCGATCCGCGAGCCGTAGAGGCGGCCATAATGATGGATTAGAGCTCGCGGCATCCAGGGATAGGCGCGGCGCAGGTTTTCAGTGAACTGGATGAAATCGGCATTTTCGATTTCGCCGCCGGGCAGGATCGATTGCCGCGTCCAGTTTCCACCCATGCCCGGAAAGAATTTCGCGATTTTCTCGATCGCATGCTCGGACAGCTTGCGGAAGGTGGTAATCTTGCCGCCGAATACGCTGAGGAGCGGCGCGCCGTCGGTTTCATCGAGATCGAAGGTATAATCGCGTGTCACGGCAGACGGATTGCCCTGACCATCGTCGAACAGCGGCCGGACGCCCGAGAAGGTCTGCAGCACATCCTCGCGCCGCAACGTTTCCTTGAAATAGCGGTTGACGGCAGCCAGCAGGTATTCGACTTCGCTCTCCTCCGCCTTCACCTCTTCGGGGGCGCCGTCGTAGGGAATGTCGGTGGTTCCGATCAGGGCCTTGTCGCCTTCGTAAGGGTTGATGAAGATGACCCGCTTGTCGTGGTTCTGCACCAGGTAGGCATGCTGCCCTTCCCAGAACTTCGGCACGATGATGTGGCTGCCCTTGACGAGGCGCACGTTGCGGCGGCTGTTTGATCCGGCAACACGTCCGACGATATCGTTGACCCACGGGCCGCCGGCATTGACGACGACGCGGGCGCGCACCGTGCGCGTTTCGCCGGTGCGTTCGTCGCGCATCTGGATGGTCCAGCCGCCGTTTTCGCGCCGGGCGCTGGTACAGGCGGTACGGGTCAGGATCTCGGCACCCTTTTCGGCAGCACCGACGGCGTTGAGAACGACAAGGCGGGCATCATCCACCCAGCAATCGGAGTATTCGAAGCCCTTGACGTATTTGTCCATGATCGGCGCGCCCTCGGGATCGCGGCGCAGATCAAGCGAGCGCGTGCCCGGCAGCTTCTTGCGGCCGCCGAGGTGATCGTAGAGAAACAGGCCAAGCCGCACGAGCCAGGCGGGACGATCGTCAGGACTGTGCGGCAGGACGAAGCGCATCGGCCAGATGATGTGGCTGGCGGAGTTCAGAAGGACTTCACGCTCGATCAAGGCCTCACGCACGAGGCGAAACTCGTAATATTCAAGATAGCGCAGGCCGCCGTGGACGAGCTTGCCCGACCGGGACGATGTTCCCTGTGCGAGGTCATCCTTTTCACACAGGATAACCGATAGACCCCGGCCGGCTGCATCGCGCGCGATGCCCGCGCCGTTGATGCCGCCCCCGATAATGAACAGGTCGATCATCCGGGAATCATTCATGTCACTCTCCTTTGGCATGGCCAATCGTGATGGATGCGCTGTACCGGCCTTCGGGCTGGCAGCGCTAAAAGTCGTCAATTCTGCCAGCCGCTTGGGCGCTCAACCATCATGTCCCACACCGGCTCAAGCGCGCGGCGGGCGTTCAGGTAGGCCGGAAACATTCTGGAATAGATCTCTATCAGCGCGCTATCGGGCGCTTCCGCAGGACCGAGCAGCGGCGTCACCCACTCGGCGATACAGGCGTTCATGTCCCCGTACACACCGACGGCGACGGCGGCGATCATGGCAGCGCCCGCAGCGCCAGCCTCCTCACGCGATGAAACGCGCGTCGGCGATCCGACAGCCGCAGCGATTACGGAACGTAATGCCGGTGAGCGCGCGGCTCCGCCCGTCATCCGCAGTTCGGCGGGCATCTCACCCATCGCCGCATAACAATCGCGCGTGCCCATGCCCAGTCCCTCGACCACTGCCCGCAGAAGATCGGGAAACCGATGTCCACTGCTCAGGCCGATGAACCCGGCGCGGGCATCTGGGTTGACGAACGGCCCGCGTTCTCCGGCTTCTGAAATATAGGGGTGATAAAGGATCGCACCCGGGCGGCTTGCTGCAAGCCAGCCCTCGATCCGCCCGACCAGTTCGGCATGGGAGACCGGATGCCCTATCTCGCTCATCAGGTCGCCGGCCATGCGGAGCGCCCAGTCGATGTTGAGCGTCGCGGCCATGTTCGATTGCGCCGGGGCGACGATGCCCGGTATCGGCAGGACGACCATATAGCCTGTGCCTTCGGCATTCAGGACGACGTCATCAACCGCCATCGCGTGCATGTGCATGCCGGTGGAGCCGATCGTCGAGCATGCCGATGCCCTGCCCTCTGTAAAGATGCCGGCACCCAACGCCGTGCAGGCGAAATCGACGTAACCGAGGCTGACCGGCGTGCCCTCCAGAAGGCCGGTCTGCGCTGCGGCGGCCGAAGAGAGCGGATGATTGACCTGCGTTCCATCGACGATCTCAGGTAACAGCCGGCGCTTTTCACCCAGGCCGAGTGTGGCAATGACGGTGTCGTCATACTGGCGCGTGCGAAAATTGCCGAACGTGAAACTTGCCTCCGACGGATCAGTGGCCCGCACGCCGGTCAGGTTCAGGTAAAGCCAGTCCTTGCAGTGAAGGGCAATGTCCGCCTGTTCGAGCAGTTCAGGGCTTTGCGAGGCCATATGGGCCAGTTGCGCCCCTTGCTGGCAGGTGGAAAGCCCAGTCCCTGTTGCTTCAAAGCGGATACGGTTATCTGGAGAGGCGCAAAGCTTACGCACAGTGGGTGCTGCGCGCGCATCAAGCCAAAGCCATGCGTCCGCGGCCGGTGTGTCATCCTTGCCGACAAGCCAGGTGCCGTCACCCTGCCCGGTGACGCCGAGTGCGGCGGTGCGTTGCGCAAGGCCTTCGACCTTGGTTCCGAGGTCGCGGATGGTGCGGGCGCAATCGGCCCATGTCTTCGCCAACGACTGAAATGCTGCACCGTCCTCACCCGTCGAATAGCTGTTTGGCACGGAAGCCGCAGCAATTTGGCGGCCCGTGAGATCAAAGGCGACTGCCTTGATCACCGACGTTCCAGCGTCGATGCCGATCAGGATATCTTTCCCGGCATAGGGCATCAGGATCTCCAATTCTCAACTGCGTCAGGACGCATCGTGGACAAGCGCAGATGCGGTCTGTTCGTCAATGATCAGTCCGCTGAGACAGCCGCTCAGCAAAGCCGACCGGATTGCCGGGATCTTGCCCGGTCCACCGGCGATGGCGACAATGCGGCGTGCCTTCATGCTTTCCAGACTTGGCGACAGGGTCCGTTCTCCCAACGTGGTCTCGACAGGCCTGCCATCCGCATCGAAGAAATGGCCGAGCATCTCGCCGACGCCACCGTGATCGCGCACGTCCTGCATTTCCGGTACTTCGATCATCTGCGATACAACGAGTTGTGAATCGAGCTCAGCCGTGCCGATACCGATCAGCATCAGATCGGCGCGGGCCGCCAGGTCGAAGACGTGGCGCACGCCACGCTGAGACAGGAGAACTTCCCGGTCTTCAACCGAATTGGCAAAGAACGGAACCGGCATGACATAGGATACTGCACCGGTTTTTTCGGCGAGGCGATGCATGACGTCGTGCGGGTTTGCCGCATAATTACGCGTTAAGCCGCCAAGAAGTGAAACAAACCGCACATCTCCAGCGTCCACATTCGGCATGGCGGCGATAGCCGCAGCCAATGTGCGGCCGTTGCCGATGCCGATCACTTGGCCCTGGAGATTTTTGATTTCGCGCTGCAGGAACTCGGCGCCGGCAACGCCGAGCGCGCGCATCAGCAGGCCCTTGTCATAAAGGTCCGGCAGGACCTCGCAATAATCCAGCCCGAACAGTTCGGCAATCTTGGTTTCGATGGCCACGCATTCGGTCACATCGCCGTGGATCGAAAATTTCACCACGCCGTTCTGGTTTGCCCACATGATCAGCCGGTGCGCTTTTACATTCGGGATGCCGAGCCGCGCAGCAACTTCCGCCTGCGTCAGGCCCCCTACATAATGGAGCCATGCTGCGCGGACAGCCAGGCTGTCGTCGCGGTCGCGAGTTGTAACTGTTCGCACCATCTCTCCTCCCGTACCGGTCGCCGCAAAATGTAATTAATTTCACCTATTGCATTTTTTTACACAAAGCGTAGTCTAAGTCAACAAGATCACGCGATCGCTCTTGATTATCACATGCAGATTTTCAAGGAACATCATGAAAGAAAAGGACTTTCAGGATTGTCGTTTTCAGGGTGAATTCCGGGCTTCCAACGTGGAAAACGGTGGGATTCATACGGGTTTTGCGGACTACAGGTCGCGAGGCCTTACTAAGGGCCGGGCTTTCTTCCCGTGTTTCCGGATGCTCGACATGAAAACGTATCACTCAATGACTTTATTTTAACGACTAATGACGTTGACATGACTGTAAACGTATCACACTATTGGGGTAAGTTATAGCCATCGGATAACAAGACTGCTGGGGTTCTGGCAAAGATCGGAAATGCGCCGCGCGGGGGTGGGGGGATATCGCCGCGTGCAGGAAGCTGAGGAGGAGTAATCATGCAGACGATCACATTTCGACCAGACGCAGTCAGACACCTCCTGATGCTCCCGGCCTCCGGTGCGGCTGGCATTGGCCCTCCCCGCTTTCTCCGACAAATGCCCCCGCTAAGAGCGGACCGCCCGTTACTGATCCCACACCAAGTACAGGTCGCCACGATATGAGTTCACAGTCTTACACCGCAAAGAAGGGACGCAAGCAGTCCAGCATGGGCCGGATCGTGGCCTCGGCTGCCGTGCTGATTGTCCTTGCCGCCATGGCGCTCGATACCAAGATCATCAGAATTGGCTCAAGCGATGACGTGAAGGCCGGGGTGTTTTCCGCTACCGACTATGGCGCGACGGAATTCCCGAAGGTGAAGGCCGGGGTGGAAGAGCGCGCGGTCGATGCTGCAACGCTGGCTGCAGCCATCGCCAGCGACCGGCCCGCCGCCGAGAAGACATACGGCGTTTCGGCCGGTACCGGCGCTGTGATGTCCGTCAAGCTGACCGGCGTTTTCGGCGAAGCGAAATCAGGCATCTACGACGTCAAGGTCGAAGGCATCCCCGACACGGTGCGCGTTCGCGTCCAAACCGGTCCGGCAATCAATGGAACGGAACTGCGGGACGCCACGGGCACCATTGCGTTTGGCCAGTTTACCAACCAGATCGAATATCAGGATGCGGGTTCCGCTCTTAACAACCAGCTGAAGAAGGATGTTCTTGCCCAAATCGACACCAGCCAACTGACCGGCAAGACGGTATCGCTCATTGGCGCGTTCAAACTGATCAATCCGAAAAACTGGCTGATCACCCCTGTGCGGCTGGACGTGCAATGACGCCTTCACCCGCAACACCTCCGGCGTCCGACGACGCCGTCCTGTCCGCGCGAAACATTGCCAAGTCCTATGGCAATGTGCATGCGCTGAAGGGCGTCAATTTCGACATCCACCGCGGCAAGGTCACGACCCTGTTCGGGGAAAACGGCGCCGGTAAATCGACGCTGATGAAGATCCTGTCCGGTGTGGTAACGCCCACATCAGGCGATATCGTGCTCGATGGCGAAGTCGTACAGTTCTCATCCGCCTCCGATGCCCGCGATTGCGGTATCTCGATCATTCACCAGGAACTCAGCCTGGCGCCCAATCTCAGCGTCCGCGACAACATCTTCATGGGCCGGGAAATCCGCACGGCAACCGGCGTCGATTTTGCCGAGGAAGCGCGGCAGGCCAGAGCCCTGATGGCCGATCTCGAGGAAGACATCGACCCGATGACCCTTGTCGAGGATTTGCGGCTGGGACAGCAGCAGATTGTCGAGATCGCCCGCGCCCTGTCGGTCGATTCCCGCATCCTGATCATGGACGAGCCGACATCGGCGCTGAGTGCAACCGAAGTCGAAGTGCTGTTCAAGGTCATCCGGGATCTGACCAGCCGAGGGGTCTCGATCGTCTATATATCGCATCACCTGGAAGAGGCGCTGCAGATCACCGATTACGCCGTCGTGCTGCGCGATGGTGCCATGACGGCCAATGCCGAGGCAAAGGACATCGACCTCGAGTGGATCGTCCGCAACATGGTCGGCGAGAATTTCGATCTCGGCTCTCCGCCCACCGGCTACGCGTTCGGCGAGACCGCCTTGTCGATCGAGAATGTCAGCGTCACCGATGCCTCCGGATCCGGCTACTCGGTCGTCGATCGCCTGTCGCTTGAGGTCAAGGCCGGCGAGATTGTCTGCATCTATGGACTGATGGGGGCCGGGCGCACCGAACTTCTGGAAGCGGTTGCCGGACGGATGCCGCTGAGCGGTGGCCGTGTGATCGTTGAAGGAGACGATATCACGCGCCTCAGCATTGCGCAGCGCATCGACAGAGGCCTTGTCCTTGTCCCGGAAGATCGCCAGCGGGACGGCCTGGTTCAGACGATGTCGGTTGGCCAGAACCTGTCGCTTGCCAGCATCGCAAGCTTTACCAGTCGCATGCTGATGTCGCGCTCCGGCGAACAAGCCGTCGTCAACGAAGCGATCCGCAAGGTTCATATCAAGACCGATGGTGGAAGCGCTGCGATCGGCTCGCTGTCAGGTGGCAATCAGCAGAAAGTCGTCATCGGCAAGATGCTGGCGACCAATCCGCGCGTCATCCTTCTTGATGAGCCAAGCCGCGGCATCGATATCGGCGCAAAAGCGGAGGTGTTCCGCCTGCTCAGCGAACGGGCAGCCAAGGGCCTCGCCGTCGTCTTCTCCACATCCGAAGTCGCCGAATGCCTCAGCATTGCGCACCGGGTTGTGGTGATGCGGCGCGGCAAGATTTCAGCGCAGTTCGGCGCCAATGTTTCAAAAGAAGAGATCATGGCCGCCTCCGGCGAAGCCGTGCATCTCTGATTACCGAGTTTAATGGAGCCCTGACTATGGCCAGTTCAGTCACTACCCCACCTCGTTCAGGTCTTTTCCGCGATGGCTTCGACCTGGGCAGACTGCTGCTTGAAGGACGGGCATTTTTCGCGCTGATCGCCATCATCGTCGTCTTCTCGTTCCTGTCGCCCTATTATTTTTCGGTCAGCAATTTCCTGATCATGTCGTCGCATGTGGCGATCTACGGGATTCTCGCGATCGGCATGCTGCTCGTCATCCTCAATGGCGGCATCGACCTGTCGGTCGGCTCGACGCTTGGGCTTGCAGGTGTGGTTGCAGGCTTCCTGATGCAGGGCGTGACGCTTAACGCGCTTGGCGTCGTTCTCTATCCACCGATCTGGGTCGTCGTCTTGCTCGTCTGCGCACTCGGCGCCTTCGTCGGCATGATCAACGGCATTCTTATCGCCCGCTTCAAAGTTCCGGCCTTCGTTGCAACGCTGGGCGTGATGTATGTGGCGCGGGGCTTTGCGCTTCTGATGACCAATGGCCTGACCTACAACAACCTTGGCGGCAAGGCGGAGCTGGGCAATACCGGTTTCGACTGGCTTGGCTTCAATCGCCTCGCCGGCATCCCGATCGGCGTTGTCGTTCTGGTCGTCCTGGCGCTCATCGGCAGCCTCGTGCTCAACCGCTCGGCTTTCGGCCGCTGGCTGTATTCCACGGGCGGCAATGAGCGGGCTGCAGAACTCAGCGGCGTTCCGGTCAAGAAGGTTCAGGTGGCAGTCTACATGCTGTCCGGGATCTGCGCCGCCATCGCTGGCCTCATCCTGTCCTCGCAGCTGACCTCCGCCGGCCCAACGGCTGGCACATCCTACGAATTGACGGCCATCGCCGCCGTGGTCATCGGCGGTGCTGCACTGACGGGCGGCCGCGGCAATATCCGCGGAACCCTGCTTGGTGCCTTCGTCATCGGCTTCCTGTCCGATGGCTTGGTCATCATCGGCATTTCCTCCTACTGGCAGACAGTCTTCACCGGCGCGGTCATCGTGCTCGCGGTGCTGCTCAATGCCGTCCAGTATCGCCGCCGCGTCAAGAAGACGACCGAGACCGACGGCCCATCCGCTTCTCTGCAACCGACGGGCAAAGGCCTGACCGCCAATGCCACCCACGGGAAGATCGCCAGCTGACTGGCATACGACCAACCATCAAGGGAGAGAGTAAAATGTTAAAATTGACAAAGAGAATGCTGCTAACCAGCTTCATCCTGGCTGCGCCGGTCATGGCGCTGTCGGCGACGGCGGCATCGGCTGAGGGCCTGATTTCGATCATCGTCAACGACCCGTCGAACCCATACTGGTTTACGGAAGGCGAAGTGGCTGCTGCAAAGGCCAAGGAACTCGGCTACACCGCGACGGTTGGTGCCTCCAAGGGCGACACCAACACCGAAAGCAACCTGATCGATACCGCGATCACCAACAAATCGGTCGCAATCATTCTCGATCCGGCCAATGCTGACGGTTCCATCGGTGCCGTGAAGAAGGCCATCGCTGCCAACATCCCGGTTTTCCTCGTCAACGCCGAGATCAACCAGGAGGGCCTCGCCAAGGCACAGCTCGTTTCCAACAACGCGCAGGGTGCAGCCCTCGGTGCCCAGCAGTGGGTCCAGAGCATCGGCGAAAAGGGAAAATACGTCGAGCTTTTCGGCGCGCCATCCGACAACAATGCGGCGACCCGCTCGAACGGTTACGAAACCGTTCTCAGCCAGTATCCTGATCTGGAAAAGGTCGGTTCGCAGGTTGCCAACTGGGATCGTACACAGGGTCACGACAAGATGCAGAGCCTGCTCCAGGCCAATCCTGATGTCATCGGCCTGATCAGCGGCAATGACGAGATGGCACTCGGTGCGATCGCGGCACTGAAGGAAGCCGGCAAGCTTGCCAACATCAAAGTCGGCGGCTTTGACGGCTCCCCGGACGCAGTGGCAGCCATCAAGGCTGGCGAACTGGAATATACCGTGCTTCAGCCCGTAGCGATCTTCTCGGCCGAAGCCGTCAAGCAGGCCGATTCCTTCATCAAGACGGGCAAGACTGGCGCTGCGACTGAAAAGCAGCTGTTTGATTGCCTGCTGATCACCAAGGACAATGTCGACAAGTACACGGCTCCGTTCACGCTCTCCGAGTAACACGGTCCGAGGGCGCCTCCGGGCGCCCTCAATCTCGACTTCCGATCGAAAAATCATCGATCGACGGGTTCCCGAATAACGGAAGAGGCCTTGACGTGGCTGTCTAGTTATCACTGCGTATTCTGCGGCAAATGCTTTCTTGGCACCCCTCGCCTCAGATATAGCTTCTGTTGTTGCCGGAATCGCAGTGCATTTCCGCGCACATGCCTGTCTGAAAAAGCATCCCTCAAAAAGATAACAGTTCTTGACGTTAATTTCACGCTGAAATACGATACAATATACCGAATGGTATCGTCTTCTGTGGTGGATGGCGTTGCCTTGATGCTCGATCAACGAGGAGGGAAACCATGGCGAGCCTGCTGGGGATCGACAACGGACTGACTGTGACGAAGGCGGTCATCTTTGACGCCGACGGGACTCAGCTTTCAGTCGCGCGGCGGCGCGTGCCGCAATCCATGCCCCAGGCGCGCTTTGTCGAACGCGACATGGCCGGACTTTGGAGCGCTACGGCCGAGGCTATCCGCGAGGCAATTACCCTGAGCGGCAGACCCGCGTCAGATATCAATGCGGTCGCGGCGACCGCCCACGGCGACGGCCTGTATCTGCTCGATGAAGACAAACAGCCTCTTGGTCCGGGTATTCTGTCGCTCGACAGCCGCGCTGGCGCAGTCATCGACAAGTGGTCCGAGAGTGCCGTATTCACCCAAGCGCTGGCTTTGACCGGCCAGATTCCGCACGTCTCCGCACCGTCTGCCCTGCTCGCCTGGATCAAACAGCACGAGCCAGACCGTTACAAACTCATCCGGCATGTGCTTGGCTGCAAGGACTGGCTGCGCTTCTGCCTCACGGGCACGATCGGAACTGACCGGACCGAGGCAAGCACATCCTTCACCGATGTCCACACCCAGGCCTTTTCGCGGGAAGCAATGCGCCTCTTCGGCCTCGACGAAGTGTTCGAATCCCTACCGCCCATGGCGCATTCTGCCGAGATCGCCGGATACGTCACGTCACATGCGTCTGCGCTGACAGGGCTCGCCGCAGGCACGCCGGTTGCCTTCGGTCTGCATGACGTCACGGCTTCCGCGCTCGGCATCGGCGGCCATGCCGATGATATTGTCAGCATCGTCGCAGGCACCTATTCGATCAACCAGGTTGTATCCACGGATGTGCGCGTCGATCCCCGCTGGTTCTGCCGCAATGCCATTGATGCAGGGCGATGGAACAACATGGCGATCTCGCCCGCTTCAGCTGCAAACTACGACTGGTTCCTCGACACGCTGTGCCGCAAGGACCAGGACGCAGCCGCCGCTAGCGGCACGTCGATCCACGAAACGCTGGCGCACGAGATCGACGCCGCCCTGCAAAGACCATCGACCATCCTCTTCCACCCCTATCTCTTTGGCTCGCCCCATGGGAATCTTGCCAGCGGCAGTTTCCTTGGGCTGCATGGCTGGCACGATCGCGGCGATATGCTGAAGGCCGTGCTCGAAGGCATCGCCTTCAATCATAAAACCCATATCGATGCGCTGCATGACGGTTTCGCCTTTAAGGAGGCGCGCCTGACCGGCGGCGCATCGCGCAACCCGGCCTTTGCGCAGATGTTTGCCGATATCCTCGACATGCCGGTAACGGTGACATCGACCGATGAGGCGGCGGCATTTGGCGCAGCCTTGTGCGCCGGCGCAGCCGTTGGCCTGTTCGCTTCGGTCCATGACGATCCGCGCGACTTGAGCGCGACAGGACGTCAATATCAGCCTGATCCGGCCCGCAGCGTAGACTTCAACCGGCGCTTCTCGCTCTACTGCCGGATTGCTGAGACACTGAAGCCTGTATGGCCGGATATCGAGAAACTGGCAGAGAGAACCGAGGGGGACGGCGCATGATCAAGGCGGACGAACGGCGCGAAGAAATCGCCAACTATGTCATCAAGCTCGGCCAGGTGCGGCTTGACGATCTTGCCGAGCATTTCGGTGTATCGCGCATGACCATCCACCGCCACATCGATCATCTGGCGCAGCAAGGGGTCTTGCGCAAGCTGCATGGTGCGGTGACCGCGCAGCCGTCCGGTGTCTACGAGAGCGCCTTCCGTTACCGCATGACGGTGGGAACCGCCGAAAAGAACGCTTTGGCCCGCGCTGCGCTCGATTACATCGAAGCGGGTCAGGTCATCATGCTCGACGATTCGACGACGACCTGCGCCATTGCGCCGCTTTTGCACGATATCAAGCCGCTGACCGTGATCAGCAACAGTCTCTCGACCGCAGCACTGTTGACTGCAGCCGATGATATCGACTTCATCTGTCTTGGTGGTCAGTATCACCGGACATACAATGCCTATATCGGCATCGTCTGCGAAAACGCCGTTTCTAGGCTACGCGCCAATGTTCTCTTCTGCTCGGTGTCCGCCATCACCGGCACAACCACCTATATCCAGGATCCACAGGTGGTGCGTGTCAAGCAGGCGATGATGGCAGCGTCCAACCAGCGCATTCTGCTGGTTGACCATTTCAAGTTCAACAATGTCGCTCTGCATGCGCTGGACGAACTCACCGCATTCGACACCGTTCTGGTGACCGACGGGATCAGCGACGCTCAAGCGCAAAAACTCGAACAGGCGGGCGTCCGCCTGCGCGTCGTCAGGACAAACCCGGCATGAACCAATCGCAAAACGAAACGTCTCCTCACCTGGCAGATCGCCTGACCGCTCTGGGCAATAATGAGGATTTCGACGTCGTCATTTTCGGCGCCGGCATCAATGGCGCCGGCCTGTTCCGCGATTTGTGCGCGCAGGGACTGAAATGCCTGATCATCGATAAGGGTGATTTCGGTTCAGGCACCAGTGCAGCACCTTCCCGGCTGATCCATGGTGGCCTGAAATACCTGGAAACCGGCGAATTCGGCCTTGTTGCGCAATCCACGCTGGAGCGCAATCTGCTGTTGAAAAATGCGCCCCACTACGTCACTCCGCTTCCGACGCTAATCCCGATTTTTTCCTGGTTCAACGGCATAACCGCCGCTCTGCGCACGCTGTTCGGCTCGACCAGTGCACCGCGCAGCCGTGGTGCTGTCCTGATAAAGATCGGACTGGCACTCTACGATTTCTACGGATCGCGCGACCGTGTCATGCCGCGCCATCGCTTGGTCGGGCGCAGTCGCGCGCTAAAAGAAATGCCTGTCCTGACCAAGTCGATTGTTGCCGCAGGTACCTATTACGACGCGAAAATCAGCCATCCAGAACGGCTGGTCCTGGAATTGATCGAAGACGGCCTGGCGGCCAGCGAAACCTCTGTGGCGGCCAACTACACCGCGATGACGTCGGCCTCGGGCGGTCTTTTGACCTTTCAGGCTCAAAAAGGCGGCACGTTTTCCGTGCGCCCGAAACTGGTCGTCAACGGCGCAGGTCCCTGGATCGACCACGTCAACGCCGCGCTCGGGGCGCCCTCCAAAATGATCGGCGGCACCAAGGGCTCGCATATTCTGCTCAAGAACGACGAACTGGTGCGCAACCTTGCCGGCCGCATGGTCTATTTCGAGGCCGATGACGGGCGTATCTGCCTGGTATTCGATTACCTCGGCCGCGCCCTTGTCGGATCGACCGATACGAAGGCCGACAATCCGGATACGGTTCGCTGCGAACAGGATGAAGTCGATTATTTGCTGGCAAGCGTCAGCGCGCTGATGCCGGGCGTCAAAGTCGATCGCGCCCAGATCGTCTATGCCTATAGCGGTATCCGGCCCCTGCCCGCCTCGGACGCGTCCATCGCCGGCCTGATCAGCCGCGATCACTCGGCGCCGGTGACCGAGCCGGATCAAACACGTCCTTTTGCGATCATCTCCCTGGTCGGCGGCAAGTGGACCACCTTCCGGGGATTTGCAGAGGAAGTCGCCGATACGGTGCTCAAGCGCCTGGGACGAAGCCGAACCGTCAGCACCCGCTCGATGCCGATTGGCGGCGGCCGAAATTTCCCCGCAGACGCAGGGCAACGTTTGCAATGGCTGACCGAAACATCGGCCGCATCCGGCCTTGATCTGCAGCGGGTCGACACCCTTCTGTCCCGCTACGGAACCCGCGCCTCGCAGGTCGCACGACATGAAGGCGCCTGGAGCGGCACCGAACGGCTGCCTGACTCGCAGGATTACAGTCTGGCGGAAATCGACTACGTCGTCCGCAACGAGTTTGTCGAACGTCTGGCGGATGTCGTCATGCGTAGAACAACGCTAGCCGTCACCGGTTCCCTGACAATCGGCGATCTGCAGGCCATTGCCGCCATTGCCACCCGTGCCTGCGGCTGGAACGCTGAGCGGACGGAAAAGGAAGTTGACGAGGCTATTACCCAGCTCAAAGGCAAAAACCTGATGCGCTTTTGATGGTATGGTTCCGTGCCGCGCGCTGCGCATCTCGTGCAGGTCTGAACGGCAAAGCCGTTTTCCGGTTTTGATGCCGGCGTGATTTTCCGGCTGGCGGTTCCGCCGAAGGCTGCAGACTGTTTGCAGGTGTAACCTCAAAGCCTTGTCTGAGCCGCAGCGCTGCCGCCGTTCATTCGCGCCAGTGCCAATCGTCCCAAGGCGCGGCGGCTGGAGCGCACGGAGGCCGGCGATTACTTTGCAGCGTATAGCGCCCGCGACCGTTCCAGATGTTTCAGCACAGCCTGTTCGGCGGCGTCGGGATTGCCGGCTTCCAGGCAGGTGATGATTTCCTCGTGCTCGGCCAGCGTGAACTTTTCCTTGCCGGTCCAGATCAGCATTTCGGTATGGTATTCCTTCAGCCAGGCGAGCATCGCGTCGCTGACGGCGACATAGATCGGATTGCGGGAAATCCGGGCGATCCGGGTGTGGAATTCCATATCGGCGGCAATGAAGGCTTCGGCGTCGCCGAGCGATGCGCGCTGCCGGTCGAGGATTTCGTGCAACCCTGCGATGTCATTGGCATCGCCCTTGACGGCTGCCTCGCGCGCCATGCCGCGTTCGAAGAAAATGCGGGCGCTTTTCAGATGTTCCAATGAATCCGACGACTTGGCCAGCATCATCTTCGCGGTCATATCCATCTGCCGGAAGATCGATTGTGCTGTCAGTTCCAGCACCTTGGCGCGCTCGCCATGCGAAATCGCCACCAGTCCCATGCCGGCCAGCGCCTGCATCGCTTCGCGGATCGCCGGTCGGCCGACGCCGAAGCGCTCCATCAGTTCGCGTTCGGACGGCATCTCATCGCCGGGCTGCAATTCGCCGGAGGTGATCATCGCCTTCAGCCGTGCGAAAACTTCGTCAGACAGTTTGCGGCGGACGATCTGTTCGGTCTGCTGGCCCATGGTATCTCGCTGGTTTACATTCGCCATCGTTATGCACCGCTCCCGTTGCGAAGGAAATGCGCACCTCCCCCTTCGAGGGGTACAGTCCACATCGATTGCTGCGGATGCAAGCGCCCTCTTGCTTAATTGATATACTCATTATACCAGTTGCGGAAAACGTACCAGCCAAAACTGGCCGGGATTTGTCATGCCGGGAGGCTTTTGCGCGATCATGATCGTCGTCACCTATAGAATTGAAACGTCCGGCAGTATCGAAGCGATGGCGGAAAAGATCGCCAGCGACCAATCAACCGGCACCTTCGTACCCGTGCCCGGCGAGACACCGGAATTAAAGGCGCGCGTCGCCGCCCGCGTTCTTGCCGTCCGCTCGCTTGCCGACGCCGACCATCCGAGCTGGCCGGAAGCCGCCGCGGGCCAGGGACCGATCCGCCGCGCCGATGTTGACATCGCCTTCCCCCTTGATGCCATCGGCACTGATCTGTCCGCCCTGATGACCATCGCAGTCGGCGGCATCTTCTCGATCCGCGGCATGACCGGCCTGCGGGTCGTCGACCTCAAATTGCCGCAGGAATACAAGGCTGCCTATCCCGGTCCACAATTCGGCCTGCCCGGCAGCCGCAGGCTCACCAGCGTCTACGACCGGCCGATTATCGGCACCATCGTCAAGCCGGCACTGGGCCTGCGCCCGCATGAAACGGCAGAGCTGGTCGGCGAGCTGATCGGCTCCGGCGTCGATTTCATCAAGGACGACGAGAAGCTGATGAGCCCGGCATACTCGCCGCTCAGCGAGCGCGTCGCGGCCATCATGCCGAAAATTCTCGATCACGAGCAGAAGACCGGCAAGAAGGTGATGTATGCCTTCGGCATCTCGGCGACCGATCCAGACGAGATGATGCGCAACCATGATCTCGTTCTGGAAGCGGGCGGCAATTGCGCCGTCGTCAATATCAACTCCATCGGCATGGGCGGCATGGCGTTCCTGCGCAAGCGCTCGGGACTCGTGCTACATGCCCATCGCAACGGCTGGGACGTTCTCACCCGGCATCCCGGCATCGGCTTCGATTTCAAGGTCTGGCAGCAGTTCTGGCGTCTTCTCGGTGTCGACCAGTTTCAGATCAACGGCATCGGCGTCAAATACTGGGAGCCGGACGACAGTTTCGTCGAAAGCTTCAAGGCGGTGACCACGCCGCTGTTCGACCCATCCGACTGCGCACTGCCGGTCGCCGGCTCCGGACAGTGGGGCGGTCAGGCGCCGGAAACCTATCGTCGCACCGGCCGGACCACCGATTTGCTCTATCTCTGTGGCGGCGGCATTGTCAGCCATCCCGGTGGCCCGGCAGCCGGCGTGCGCGCCGTGCAACAAGCCTGGCAAGCGGCGGTCGCCGATATCCCGCTTGAAACATATGCCAGGGATCACCCGGAGCTTGCCGCCTCGATCCAGAAATTCGGCAGCGCCAGCGAGTAGAATTCATGACCACACAAACCAACCTTCTTCTCTCCTATTACGGCGACGATCTGACGGGCTCCACCGATGTCATGGAGGCCCTGGCCTCCAACGGCGTCGAGACCGTGTTGTTCATGGACCTGCCGGATGAGGCCCTGCTTCAACGTTTCGGCCACTGCCGCGCCATCGGCCTTGCCGGCACCAGCCGTAGCGAAACGCCGGATTGGATGGACGAGAACCTGACACCGGCCTTTCGCTGGCTGAAAAGCCTCGGCGCCGATATCTGCCACTATAAGGTCTGCTCGACCTTCGATTCCAGCCCGCGGATCGGCAATATCGGCAAGGCCGTCGAAATCGGCCGGACGCTGTTCGATCAGGCTTACGTCCCCATCCTGGTCGGCGCGCCACAGCTGAAACGCTACACCGCCTTCGGGCATCTGTTCGCCGCCTATCAGGGAGAAGTCTACCGCATCGACCGCCACCCCGTCATGAGCCGCCACCCGGTGACGCCCATGGCCGAGGCCGACCTGCGCCTGCATCTCGGCGCACAGACGACGTTGAAAACAAGACTCGTTGATCTCTGCGTGCTCGCCGCTGCGGATGCGGATAGCCGGGTCGATAATCTCTGCAGGGATGCGGACGGCATGATGCTGTTCGATGTCGACAGCCCGGAAAGCCAGTCCCATGCCGGGCGCCAACTCTGGCGCTTGCGGCAGGACGGCGGCTGGCTCGTTGCTGGCTCCTCCGGTGTCGAATACGCCCTGCTGACCGCCTGGCATAATGCGGGCCTGACGGAGGGAACGAAAACCTTCCCCCTGCCCGGCAAGGCCGATCGTATCGCTGTCGTTTCCGGCAGCGTCTCGCCGACCACCGAGCGGCAGATCCACCATGCGACCCAGAACGGTTTTGCTGGCATCAATCTTGATCCACTGGAATTGCTCGGTGAAAACGGCAATGCTGCTCTGGAACAGGCAATTGCCGCTGGTCTCAGCAGTCTCAAGAGCGGCGAGAGCGTCATCCTCAACACCGCGCTTGGCCCATCCGCCGATCGCGGCGGCGATATCGACCGCATTCCCGGCAGCCGCCACCGCCTTGGCCGGTTGCTCGGCACGATCCTGCGGCGTCTGGTGGAAGAACAACAGTTGACCCGCGCTGTTATCGCTGGGGGCGATACGTCCAGCCATGCACTTCGGGAACTGCATGTGCAGGCGCTGACCACGCTGCTGCCGCTACCACAAACACCAGGATCGCCGCTCTGCACGGCGCACGGCACGTATACCGCGACGAACGGGCTGCAGATTGCGCTGAAGGGCGGACAGGTTGGATCGGATGGTTATTTCGCGCAGATCCGCGACGGCCTTCAAGCGTAGATTTGTCGGCACCTTACTGGATCTCGCGAACCTCGTTGCGCCGGTCTTTCGGCGGCATGGGTGAAAACGATGCACGCAGGCTGGCATGGAATTGCGTCAGCAGATGCCGGTCGAAATGGCCCTGGGATTTCAGCATCATCCTCAGCGTTTCGGCGGGCGTCCACGCGCGTTTATAGGATCGCGCCGAGGTCATCGCATCATAGACATCGCAAATGGCGGCGATCCGTGCCGAGGGGCTGATTTGCTTGTCCGACAGACCGAAGGGATAACCCTTGCCGTCGATTCGCTCGTGATGGTGCAGGCAGACATCCAGAACGACCTGCGGCATGTCGCCTTGGCGGGACAGCAATTCATAGCCACGAACCGGATGAGTGCGAATCTCCGCCATTTCCTCGTCGGTCAGCGCGCTTTTCTTCGACAGCAGTGCGTTGGGCATGACCGTCTTGCCGATGTCGTGCAACAGACCGCTGACGCCAAGAATGCGCACCGTTTGCTCATCGAACTTGAGGAAGCGCGCGAAGTGTACCATCAGCGCGCTGACGGCGATCGAGTGCAGGAACGTGTACTCATCCTTGGTCTTGAGGCGGGTAATACCGATTAACGCTGCCGGATTGCTTTCCATCGATTTGGCGATCTGTTCGACAGCACGATCGGCGGGCTCGAGCGTGGCCCTGCCGTTCAGGCGCGCGTTCGAAAAGAGCGTGTCGAGAAGCGGCCTGGTCTGCTCGATCGTCTGTAGCGCTTCCTTGATTTCGGTCTGGGTAAAAGGCCGGGAAAGATTGGACAGCGATGCCTCGCCTTCCCGCGTGTCCGGTACCGGCCGGCTCGTGCTGACATCCACTCCCCTGCGGATGTCGATGACGAGGCTGATGATATTGCTGGCTCTCACCTTTGCCGCCGCCGCTTCGTCCTTCAGCATAAAGCTGCGCACTGGCGCTGCCTCGTCTCGCAAAGGATCTTCGATATCGGTAATAAACATGCCGACCCGGGCCTGGTGGCGCTTGATACGCTTGAGCATGCTACCGTTCTTTTTCAATCATCGCGCGCTCCTTGTCGAAATAACACCAATAAAATGCCAGTCCCTGAGTATAAATTCCGCTCTTTCAAATCCGGATAATGAAAACCCTAGCCGTTCATCCAGAAACATCACTCCGAGAAAAAACTCTCTGATGGATGATCTTTGGTTACAACGATTTATTCCACGTTAAAGTCTCATCATCTGCTCAAAAATAATCCGGCTTTAGGAGTAGCTACCCTTGATTGCCGGGATATCCCTGAAATCTTCCAGTGATTGTCGATACTGCCCATATTCACCCGTGCGCCGGCGATCTCAGGCGGCAACTATAAATAATCACCTCACCATATGACATACTGATTGACTCATCATACCAGTTGCCTTAAGCCACCGTGAAACAAACACGCAGGTGAGGAAACATGACTTCGATCGCACTCTTCGGTGCTGGCGGCAAAATGGGCTACCGGCTTGCCAAGAACCTCAAGGGCTCACGTTTCGACGTGCGCCATGTGGAAGTAAGCGATGCCGGCAAGGCGCGGCTTCAAAATGACCTCGGTCTGTCCTGCGTCGATGTCGATACGGCGCTTGCTGGCGTTGACGTGGTCATCCTCGCCGTGCCGGATACGGCCATTGGCAAAGTTGCCGCCGGGATTGCCGATAAGCTGAAAGCCGGAACGATGGTCGTGGCGCTTGATGCTGCCGCCCCGTTCGCCGGCCACCTGCCGGAGCGGACTGACCTCACCTATTTCGTCACCCACCCCTGCCATCCGCCGATCTTCAACGATGAAACGGACATGCAGGCGAAGAAAGACCATTTCGGCGGCCTGTTCGCCAAGCAGCACATCGTCTCGGCGCTGATGCAGGGACCGGAGGAAGCCTACGGCCTCGGCGAAGAGATCGCCAAGGTCATCTGGGCTCCGGTCATGCGCTCGCACCGCGTCACCGTCGATCAGATGGCGATGCTGGAGCCGGGCCTGTCTGAAACCGTTGCCGCTTCGCTCCTGGTGGTCATGAAGCAGGCTATGGACGAATGCGTGAAGCGCGGCGTGCCGGAAGAGGCTGCCCGCGATTTCCTGCTCGGACACCTCAACGTACTCGGCGCCGTGATTTTCGGCGAAGTCCAGGGCGTGTTCTCCGATGCCTGCAACAAGGCTATCGAATTCGGCATCCCCGCCTTGATGCGCGACGACTGGAAGAAAGTTTTCGAACCCGAGGAGATCGCCGAAAGCATCCGGCGCATCACCTGATCAAAGATAGGGCCTGTGCCTTATGACATTGCAGCTCCGCCGGGAACGGGGCCGCATCCTTAACTTAACCGGGAGGAACCACATGAAACTGACACGCAGACTGACGCTTGCCGCCTTCGCCGGCGCCCTTTCTCTGGGCGTTGCCATGCCTGCATTCGCAGCAGACCTGATCGCCATCATCACGCCGTCGCACGACAACCCGTTCTTCAAGGCGGAAGCTGTCGGCGCCGAAGCAAAGGCCAAGGAACTGGGCTACGAGACCCTCGTTCTGGTCCACGATGACGATGCCAACAAGCAGAGCCAGTTGATCGATACCGCCATTGGCCGTGGCGCCAAGGCCATCATTCTCGACAATGCAGGCTCGGAAGCCTCGATTGCCGCCGTTCAGAAGGCCAAGGACGCAGGCGTTCCCTCCTTCCTGATCGACCGCGAAATCAATGCCACCGGCGTCGCCGTCTCGCAGATCGTTTCCAACAACTACCAGGGCGCCCAGCTTGGCGCCGAAGAGTTCGTCAAGTTGATGGGCGAGAAGGGCAACTATGTCGAGCTGCTCGGCCGGGAAGCCGATCTGAACGCTGGTATCCGCTCCAAGGGCTATCACGACATCATCGACGAATATCCGGAACTGAAGATGGTCGCCCAGCAGTCCGCCAACTGGAGCCAGACCGAAGGCTATTCCAAGATGGAGACCATCCTGCAGGCCAACCCCGACATCAAGGGCGTCATCTCCGGCAATGATACGATGGCCATGGGGGCGATCGCAGCCCTCCAGGCCGCCGGCCGCAAGGACGTCATCGTCGTTGGCTTCGACGGCTCCAATGACGTGCGCGATTCGATCACTGCAGGTGGGATCAAGGCGACTGTCCTGCAGCCGGCCTATGCCCAGGCACAGATGGCCGTCGAGCAGGCCGACGTGTTCATCAAGACCGGCAAGGGCCCGGCAGAAGAAAAACAGCTGATGGATTGCGTGCTGATCAACGCCGACAATGCCACCAAGCTCGAAACCTTCGCGCTGAAGAACTAATCCTCCCAAAAGGATGCGCACAGGGCGGAGATATCTGCCCCGTGCGTTTTTTGCCATCTGACGGAGTGATATTCATGCCGCATTTCCGGTCTGCCGCCGCTATCCCGCTTTCCCTTGCGCTGGCCACCATGCTGGCCCTTGGCGGCTGCAAGATCATCAAGACACCGACGGCGGAAGAAGCTGCGGAGGCAGCAAGCGGCGGCTTCAATCCCGCCCGTCAGGTTGCCGAAATCTGGGACAGCAAGGTCATCCCGTTCCTTGAGACGCGCGCCGGCCCCTTTCAGGAGGTGGCGGCGCTGTCCAAATCCGATCTTGATGCTGCAGCGGAAAAATACGGCCACAAGGAGAAGGAGGGCAGCGCGCCCTGGACCTTCGCCGCCAAGGTCTCCGGCACGATCGTTAAGGCCGAAACGACGTCGCGTGCTGGCTATCTCGACACCGATGTCGATGGCGACGGCAAGGCCGACGTCCGCATCCAGATCGGCCCGGTCATCAAGGGTACGGCGATCCGCGATAGCCTCGACTTCGTCAATTTCAACGAATTCAAGAACCAGATCCAGTGGGCCGAATTCGGCAAGGCCTTCAACGTCCATATCAACGGCTTGACACTCGAAAAGCTCTCGCGTGACGGCCTTGAAGGAAAGAAGGTGGAAGCGCTCGGCGCATATCCGCTGCCGTCTGCCGGCCAGCCGGCGCTGTTCACGCCCGCCACCATCACGATCGGCGGCTGACATGGCTGCCGAAACCCACGATACGATCCTGAAACTCGATGATGTGACGAAAGTCTATTCGGGCATCGTCGCCGTCAAGCATGCCAGCCTTGAGCTGAGGCGCGGCGCGGTCAATGTGCTGGTCGGCGAAAACGGCGCCGGCAAGTCGACGCTGATGCGCCTGATCGCCGGCGTCGAAAAACCGTCGCTCGGCCGGATCCTGCTCGAAGGCAAGGAAGTCGAGTTCAACTCCCCGGCCGACGCCCAGAAGCATGGCATCGGCATGGTGTTCCAGGAGCTCAACCTGTTCGGCAATCTTTCAGTCGCCGAAAACATCTTCGCCACCCGCGAGATCACCCGCGGCATTCGCGGCATCGACCACAAGGCCCAGGTTCAGAAAGCCAACCAGTTCCTCGACAAGCTCGATGCCGGCATCAGCGCCGAGACCATGGTCGAGGACCTGCCGATCGGCCAGCAGCAGCTGGTTGAAATCGCCAAGGCGATCTCGCTCGATACCCGAATCCTCATTCTCGACGAACCGACATCAGCGCTCTCTGCCGCCGAAGTCGATATCCTGTTCAAGGTCATCGGCGAACTGAAGGCGCAGGGCGTCGCCATTGTCTATATTTCGCATCGCCTCGAAGAGCTGATGCGGATCGGTGACTACATCACCGTTTTGCGCGATGGCCAGATCACTGGCCAGGCGATGGTGCGCGATATCGACACCAAATGGATCGTGCGCTCGATGATCGGCTCGGATGCCAAGGATTTCGCCAAGTCGCTCGATCACAAACTGGGCAATGAGGCCTTCCGCGCAGAAGACATTTGCTTGCCGCGCAAGACCGGCGGTTTTGCCGTCGATCACCTGTCGATCTCGGTTCGCGCCGGCGAAGTGCTGGGCATTTATGGCCTGATGGGCGCCGGCCGTAGCGAGTTCTTCGAATGCGTCATCGGCCAGCATGCACATTCCACCGGCAGGATTTTCGTCACCGGAGAGGAGATCGCCGCCAAGGATACGTCCACCCGCATCCGCAAAGGCCTTGCCCTCATCCCGGAAGACCGCCAGCGCGAAGGTCTTGTGCAGGTCCTGTCAATCGCCGCGAACCTGACGTTGGCGAGCCTGGAAAAATTCGTGAAATTCGGCTTTCACATTTCCGGTGACCGCGAGCAGGCGGCCGTCAAGGAACAGGTCCGCAACCTTTCGATCAAGGCGCCGAACCCGGATTTCGATGTTACGTCGATGTCCGGCGGCAACCAGCAGAAGGTCGTCATCGGCAAGGCGCTGATGACCAATCCCAAGGTTCTCTTGATGGACGAGCCGAGCCGCGGCATCGATGTGGGGGCCAAGGCCGATGTCTTCCGCACCATGCGCAAACTCGCCGGCGAAGGGCTCGCTATCCTGTTTTCCACCTCCGACCTCGAAGAGGTCATGGCGCTGTCGGACCGGATCGCCGTCATGAGCAACGGCAAGATCACGACGATCCTCGACCGGGCTGACGCCACCGAAGAACTCATCGTCAAGGCTGCGTCCGAGGGACACAAATCGGCCGGCCACACATCGACAAGGGAAATTGCGTGATGACGACTGCAACCTCGACGGAAAAGGCCCCGGCGGCCGATAGCGGCTCCATCCTCCTGACACTGATGAAGCTCAGAACTTTCATCGCGCTGTTCGCCGTCATCGCCTTCTTCTCCATCTTTGCGCCGAACTTTTTATCGGCAGCCAACATCATCCTGATGTCGAAGCATGTGGCGCTGAACGCCTTTCTCGCCATGGGCATGACATTTGTCATCATTACCGGCGGCATCGACCTGTCGGTCGGCTCGATCGTCGGTCTCTGCGGCATGGTGGCCGGTGGCCTGATCCTCAACGGAATCGACCTGCAGATCGGCTATACGATGTATTTCAACGTCGTCGAAGTTTGCCTCATCACGCTTGTCGTCGGCATCCTCATCGGTGCGGTCAACGGGCTGCTGATCACCAAGCTCAACGTCGCCCCCTTCATCGCCACGCTCGGCACGCTCTATGTCGCTCGTGGCTTCGCGCTGCTCTCCTCCGACGGCCAGACCTTCCCGAATCTCATCGGCAAACCCGAACTTGCCACCACCGGCTTTGGCTTCCTCGGCTCCGGCCGCATCATCGGTCTGCCGGTGTCGATCTGGATCCTGATTGTCGTGGCGCTTGCCGCCGCCTATGTCGCCAAATACGTGCCGATCGGACGGCAGATCTTCGCTGTCGGCGGCAACGAGCGCGCCGCCCGCATGTCCGGCATCCGCGTCGATCGCGTCAAGATGTTCGTCTACATGTTCTCCGGCTTTTGCGCCGCCATCGTTGGTATCGTCATCTCGTCCGAACTGATGGCCTCGCATCCGGCAACCGGCAATTCGTTCGAACTCAACGCCATCGCCGCTGCCGTTCTCGGCGGCACCTCGATGTCCGGCGGCCGTGGCACGATCGGCGGCACCATCATTGGCGCCTTCGTCATCGGCATCTTGTCGGACGGCCTTGTGATGATGGGCGTGTCCTCCTTCTGGCAGATGGTCATCAAGGGCATCGTCATCATCGTCGCCGTGGTGGTAGACCAGGCACAGCGCCGGTTGCAGCAGCAGGTGACATTGATGCAGCTGGCGAAGAAGGGTTAAGGTTTTTAAGGGGCCCTCCCCAACCCCTCCCCACAAGGGGAGGGGCTAGAACGCCGCACTTTCCGCAATCACACCATGACTTCAGCGATTGAAGAGATTGGCTGAGTAGCGAGAGAGCGCCGCGAATTAAGCCCTCCCCCTTGTGGGGAGGGGTTGGGGAGGGGTTCTTTTTAATAAGGAAACATCACATGCCAGACCTCAAGGGCGCCCTGATCGGCTGCGGCTTCTTCGCCGTCAACCAGATGCATGGCTGGAACGACGTCAAGGGCGCTGACATCGTTGCCATCTGCGACCGCGATCCTGAGCGTCTGAAGATCGTCGGCGACCAGTTCGGCATCGCGCGGCGCTACACCGATGCGGGCCAGATGTTTGCCGATGGCGGCTTTGATTTCGTCGATATAGCCACGACGGTTAACAGCCACCGTGCCCTTGTCGAAATGGCCGCCGCACATAAGATCCCCGCCATCTGCCAGAAACCGTTCGCGCCGACGCTTGCCGATGCCAAGGCCATGGTCGCGGCCTGCACGGCAGCCGGCATTCCCTTGATGGTTCATGAAAATTTCCGCTGGCAGACGCCGATCCAGGCAGTCCGCAAGGCGCTGGATAGCGGCGCCATCGGCTCGCCCTTCTGGGGCCGCTTCTCGTTCCGCTCCGGGTACGATGTTTTCTCCGGCCAGCCATACCTCGCCGAAGGCAAGCGCTTCATCATCGAGGATCTCGGCATCCACACGCTGGATATCGCCCGCTACATCCTTGGCGACGTCACCTCGCTGACGGCGCGCATCAAGCGCGTCAATCCGAAGATCAACGGCGAGGATGTCGCTACCATCCTGCTCGATCACGAAAACGGGGCGGCCTCCATCGTCGATGTCAGTTATGCGACTAAACAGTCGATCGAGCCCTTTCCCGAAACATTGATCGAGATCGATGGCACTGAGGGTTCGATCCGCCTTTCGCAGGGCTATGAACTGCAGGTCACGAATGTGCAGGGCACCGTCAACACCGATGTCGCCCCGACGCTTCTCCCGTGGGCATCGCGTCCGTGGCACAATATTCAGGAAAGCGTCTTCGTCATTCAGCAACACTGGATCGACAGCCTGATTACCGCCAAGGAAACCTCCACTTCCGGCGCCGATAATCTGAAAACCTTCGCGTTGGTCGAAGCGGCCTATGAAAGTGCCGCCTCGAAAGCCACCATCGACATCGGAACGCTGCTGACATGATGAATGCAGACCTTGTCTTCCAGCTCTACGGTACAAGGCAGGCCGAGCCCGCCCCGCGCCTGCTGAAAGCCGGAAAACTGACGGCGCAGTTGGCCGCTGGCAATTTGCGAACGATCACCTATGACGGCGTCGAGGTGCTGCGAGCCATCTCCTATCTGGTGCGCGACCGCGACTGGGGCACTTATGATCCGACGCTGTCGAACATCACTGTCACGCAAACTGAAACCGGCTTTACCGTTGCCTACACCGCCCGCTGCGCCGGACCGGACGGTATCATTCTCGATATATCCGCCACCATCGAAGGCACGGCTGATGGCAGGCTGACATTCAAAGGCACCGCCCAGTCTCCAACCGGCTTCGAGACCAATCGCTGCGGTTTCTGCATCCTCCATCCGATCGTTGGCGTTGCCGGTACACCCGTCATCGTCGAGCACGTCGATGGCAGCATCGAAGACACCGAGCTGCCCGACCTGATCGCGCCATGGCAGCCGTTCAAGGACATGCGCACCCTCACCCACACCGCCGTCCCCGGTGTCAGCGTCGAATGCCTCATGGAAGGTGACACGTTCGAGATGGAAGACCAGCGCAACTGGTCGGACGCCTCCTACAAGACCTATGTCCGCCCGCTCGCTTTGCCCTGGCCCTACCGGATCGCGGCAAACGAACCGGTCGAGCAGCAGATCATCGTAACGATCACCGACAGCCGCGCCGCCTCCGACATTTCTCCCGCCACAGCCGAGAATACCGGCACTGTCCGCCTCGCACCCGGCACCACCACCGGCGTCATGCCCGCCATCGCCCTCTTGATCACGCCCGAGGAAGCCAAGGCCAGCCTCGCAGCCCTCCGGCAACCGGATGCGCTGACGGTTCAGGAGCTGCTGTTTCATTTCGACCCGGCAGCCGGCCATGACGCGTCGGCGTTTACGGATTTTGCCGAAATTGCCTCCATTCACCCCGGCACCACCGCACTCGAAATTGCCGTTGCCTGCCTGCGCCCTCTCGATGAGGAACTGCAGGAAATCGCCACCGGGATGCGCGCCGCAAGCTTCGCGCCCGACGCCATCATGGTTTGTCCCTCGGTCGATCGCCAATCGACACCACCCGGCAGCAGGTGGCCCGACTGCCCACCGCTCGAAGACGTCTACGCGGCAGCCGCAAAGGCCTTCCCCGGAGCCCGTCTCGGTGGTGGCATGCTCTCCTACTTCACCGAGCTCAACCGCAAGCGCGTACCCGGCGAAAACCTTGCCTTCATCAGCCATTGCACCAACCCGATCGTGCATGCTGCCGACGATGTCAGCGTCATGCAGACGCTCGAAGCCCTGCCCTTCATCACCCGGTCCTTCCGCGCCATCTACGGCAACAAACCCTACCGTATCGGTCCGTCCACCATCCCCATGCGCCAGAACCCCTACGGCAGCCGCACGATGGACAATCCGGACGGCGCCCGTATCCCGATGGCCAACTGCGACCCCCGACACACGGGCCAGTTTGCCGCCGCATTTGCGGCCGGATATATCGCCTCGGTTCTGGATGCCCGTCTCGAAACACTGACGCTCTCGGCGCTGACCGGCTCGTTCGGACTTTACGCCGGAAGGCAAGAACCAGTCGAAGAAGGCGGCACGCGTCCGCTGCATGCCATTGTCAAAGGGTTGGCTGAAAGTGCCGGGCAAAAATGGCAGGCCGTCACCTCGTCCGCTCCGGGCAAGGTAGTCGCGTTCATGGTGGAGACAGCAGTCGGCGAAACTGTCTGGATCGTCAATCTCACGGCGGATGAGCAGTCCATTGAAACTCTACTCGGCCGCAGGTCCATCGCTCCATTTGAAGTAACCCATATCGCCTACGTCGCTGGAGATGAGCGCATGTCGAGCATCCGCAATGCATTTTGCGCCGCAGCGCCGGAGGCGGTGTTGTCGAACACGCACCAACTGCCGGCGCCAAGCACGGTACGAAATGATTGGAGCTCTTTGTCCGAATAACTGGAATAGTAGCGTTTTGGCGCGCCATGCAGGCGGACATATTCGATCGGCAGTGGAAAATCGGCGACCTGCCAGACAGGCGCTGGATCCGCCAGAACCCGGCCGATGGAGAAACGCGTCAACAACGCCAACGCTCGATCGTCCGCCCAGCTTTTATGACGGACTTCGAGAACGATCGGTCCTTGATGCCTTGTCCGCATTGTCCCGAATGCCGTTTCCGCGTCCTGTTCGTCGAAGGGCAGGCTAGGCGGCAACTGGCAGAGAAGCGGGCCGAGTTTCCCATGCAGCGGGGAGATATCACCGAGAAACACGCGAAAGGCCTCACCGATGTTTTTCAATCGAAGCGTATGGGTAATTTCACCAGGCAATTTAACAGCAAAGCGAAAGTTGTCCGGTACAGCCGCTGCCCACCGTTCGAAGGTGGTTGCGCGGTGCCGGCGGTAGAAGGTCGAGTTGATCTCAACGCCGTTAAACACAGCAGCGTAGCGCGCCAGGCCGCTCCCCTCTTGCGGAAACCGGCTGACGACGGACTTCGGGATCGACCAGGCGGCTGTTGCGATGATCGGCAAGGAAACCTCCTAACGGATATGAAGGATTGCGCCGTTAACCGTTGCGAAGCCTGTTGGTTCCTGCCCCAAAATTATCAGTTGCGTGCACGGATGCCGTTTCCAGCAGGATAATGCGTGCAACAAATTTGGAACCGGCGAGTTTACTCAGCAGATCTCAATCACGCTCGCGGAGCATCATCGTGCAAAAAATTCTTATCGGTTTATCGGCTGCGGTTCTCCTTGGTGCCGCCGCTGGCGCGTATGTTTTCCTCGACCGCGAGCAGGCGACAGTCTCCGTCGATCAGGGATATGGGCCATCACCCGTTTTGCCGAAACCGAATGCGACCATCCTTCCAACCGTGAATATCGCTGAAGCAGCCTCCTGGACGGAAGGAAAGATGCCGACAGCGGCTGAGGGCTTGCAGGTCAATGCCTTTGCGAAAGACTTCGATCACCCGCGATGGATCCATGTGCTTCCCAACGGGGACGTCCTGATTGCCGAGACCAACAAGCCGCCGAAGGAAGAAACCGGTTTCAGCCCCAAAGCCTGGATCATGGGACTGGTCATGGGCAGAGCAGGCGCGCAGGTACCCAGTGCCAATCGGATCACCCTTGTCCGTGATGCCGACGGCGACGGGGTTGCTGAATTCCGCTCGCTCTTTCTTCAGGGCCTGAACTCTCCCTTCGGCATGACGCTCGCAAACGGCAAGCTTTATGTCGCCAACACCGATGCGATCGTCGCGTTTCCTTATGCGGAAGGTGATACGCAGATCACTGCAGCGCCTGAGAAGATCGCGGATCTGCCGGGCGGGCCCATCAACCATCACTGGACAAAGGACGTGATCGCCAGCGCTGATGGAACCAAACTCTATGCGACTGTCGGCTCGAACAGCAATGTCGGTGAAAACGGCATAGAGGCGGAAGAAAATCGCGCTGCCATATTGGAGATAGACATCGCAACCCGCGCGGTTCGGGTTTTTGCGTCGGGATTGAGAAACCCGAATGGCCTGTCCTGGCAGCCGGATAGCGGGCAACTTTGGGTCGCGGTTAACGAACGCGACGAAATCGGCAGCGACCTCGTGCCGGATTACATGACGTCTGTCAGGGACGGCGGTTTCTATGGCTGGCCCTACAGCTATTATGGCCAGCACGTCGATACACGCGTCAAGCCGCAACGCCCGGACCTGGTTGAAAAGGCCATCGTCCCGGACTATGCGCTTGGTCCCCATACGGCTTCGCTCGGTCTGACATTTTACACCGGTGATCTGCTGGGTGCAGAGTACAAGAGTGGCGCGTTTGTCGGGCAGCACGGCTCGTGGAATAGAAATCCACGCAGCGGCTACAAGGTCGTCTTCATTCCCTTTGCCGATGGAAAACCCACGGGAAATCCGAAGGACATTTTGACCGGCTTCGTCGGTGCGGACGACAAGGCGATGGGCCGCCCGGTCGGCGTCGCCATTGATAATGCAGGAGCTTTGCTTGTGGCGGATGATGTCGGCAACACCATCTGGCGCGTGGCACCATGAGCGTGCTGTCCAAACGCATTGGTGACCTTGGCGTTTGCTTTCTGACGGCTCCGACGGTCTCCCCAGTGATTTTAACCGCCACCTGAACGGGATGACGCCACGCCATCCAAAGCAGATGGCGTGGTTGGATCAGATGTGGGGGAACCTAGTTCTTGACGGTGTCCTCAAGGAAGAAGCGGCCGAGCGGGTTCTGGTAGAAGTTGCCGATATTCTTGCGCGAGACGTTGATGTAGGGGCTATAGTAGAGGTCGATCCAGTGAACGTCGTCCTTGGCCATCTTCTGGATCTCGACATACATCGCTTCGCGCTTGGCAGGATCCAGCTCAAGCCGTGCAGCCGCCACCATATCCTTGACCTTGTCGTTTTTGTAACGGGTCATATAGTTCATGTTGGTATCGTGACCGAGGACGAAGGTGGTCTTCTGGTCCGGGTCGAGGATGTCATTGGTCCAGTACATCACCGAGATATCGTAATCGCCGGCGACCAGCATGTCCCAGCTCTGGCTGGCATCGACCTTCTGCAGATTGACGGTAACGCCTGCCTTGGCCAGTTGCTGCTGCAGCAGAACGGCGATCTGCTCGTCGACCTCGTTGCCAGCGTTGACGATGTAATTCAACGACAGATCGGAAGCACCGGCGTCCGCCAGCATCGCCTTGGCCTTGGCCGCGTCGTAAGGATACTGGTAGTTGCCGGCATAGTGATAGAGCGAGCCCTTCGGAATATAGGAGTTCGCAACTTCACCGAGGCCGAATGTAACGGTATCGACGATCGCCTTCTTGTCGATCGCCATGTCGAGGGCCTGACGGACTTCCTTCTTGGCAAGGGCGCCGTGTTCGTGGTTGATCAAAAGATGGTCCTCGCGCGTCGAGGTGTCGATATGGACCTCAAGGTTCGGATCTTTTTTCAGTTCCTCGACACGCGAGAACGGCACGAAGATCGCCGTATCCAGTTCTCCGGCCTGCACGTTCAGCATGCGGGTATTGTCGTCCGGCACTGAAATCCACTCGACACCATCAAGCTTGACCCTATCGGCCTGCCAGAAGTTCGGGTTCTTTTCGAGGATGACCCGGTCGCCACGGCGCCATTCCTTGACCGTGAAGGCGCCCGACGAGGCGATCGGCTTTTCGGCGAAGGCTTCTTCCCCGGCCTCTTCCAACCCCTTCTTGGACAGGACCGAGACGTTCGGCAACGCCAGTGTCGACAGGAACGGCGCCGATGGCGTCTTCAGCTTGACGACCAGCGTCCTGTCGTCCGTGGCTTCGGCCGTCTCGACGATCTTGTAACTGTCACTCCAGAGCGAGCCTTCGTTGTCGCGGATGCGCAGGAGACTAAAAGCTGCGTCACCGGCGGTAATCGGCGAGCCGTCGGAGAATTTGGCGTCGCGAATCTTGAAGGTATAGGTCAGGCCATCGCCGGAAACGGCCCAGCTTTCGGCAAGGCCGGGTTCCAGCTTCGTGCCCGTCTTGTCGACGCGCACCAGCACGTCGAAGACGTTGGAGAATACCCAATTGTCGACATTCTGCGCCGATTTGATCGGGTCGAATGTTGTTGAATCCTCACGCCGGCCGATGGTCAGCACACCGGCCGCTTCGGCAATCGTCGAGCCCAGCATCAGCATGGTCAGCACCGTGGCCATGCTCATCGTTTTCCATTTGCTTTTCATGTCGTTCGTTCCCTTTGTTGTTATGATCAGGCAGTCAAGAGATGCGGTACGGCTTGCCCTGGCAGGCGCCGCAGCAACGGCTTGTCAGGGTCGATATCCGGAATGGCTGCGATCAGCGCGGCGGTGTAGGGATGCTGTGGCCGGGCAAAGACGTCGGCGCAAAGCCCCTCCTCAACGATTTCACCGCGATACATCACCACGACGCGTTCGCAGAGATCGCGGACGATGGCGAGGTCGTGTGCGATGAACAGCAGCGTCAGGTTCATGATGCTCTTCAGTTCGCGGAAGAGATCGATGATCTGCGCCTGTATGGTGACGTCGAGGGCAGCCACGCATTCGTCGGCGATGATCATCTTCGGATCGACGGCAAGCGCCCGGGCGATGCCAGCACGCTGGCACTGGCCACCGCTCATGGCGCGGGGGCGGCGGGTAGCGAATTCGCGCTCCAGACCGACAAGATCGAGCAGCTCATTGATACGTTCCGGGATGCGGCTGGTGGGAACCTTGTTCTGTACCTGCAACACTTCGGCCAGGGTTTCGCCGATGGTCAGGCGCGGATTGAGGGCGTTGTAGGGATCCTGGAACACCATGGCTGCCTGGGTGCGGATCTGTGCCAGCGTCTGCTTGCGCTGCTGCGCCAGATCCAAGCCATCAAAGCTGATATGGCCGGATGATAAAGGCGTCAGCCCGAGAATGGCGCGCGCCAAAGTACTCTTGCCGGAACCGCTTTCGCCAACGATGCCCACGGTTTCGCCCGGCATGACACGCAGGCTGACACCGTTGACGGCGGCAATGTGTTTCCGGCCGCCCTTGAACAGGCCAAGTCCCGGGGTTGGAAAGCGTACGACGAGATCGTCGATCTCCAGCAATGGCCGCACCGGCGGTGCGTCGATCACTGCTTCGGCGGTTATCGGCCCGCCCTCCTCCGGCATAGAGGGGTGGCTATCCAGCAGGCTGATCGTATAGGCGTGCTGCGGGGCCGACAGCACCCGGCGCTTGTCGCCGAGTTCCAGCAACTGGCCGTGACGCAGAACGGCGATGCGGTCGCAGGTCTGGGCAACGATGCCAAGGTCATGGGTGATGAGAATGATCGACAGGCCGCGGCTGTCGCGCAGGTCCATCAGAAGCTTGAGGATCTGTGCCTGGATGGTGACGTCGAGCGCCGTCGTCGGTTCGTCAGCGATCAGGATTTCCGGGTTGCAGGAGAGCGCGACCGCGATCATCGCGCGTTGCCGCATGCCGCCGGAGAGTTCGTGCGGATAGTTATCGTATTGCCGGGCAGGATCGGGAAAGCCGACCTGGCCGAGAATGTCGATTGCCGCAGCTTTGGCTTCGCTGCGCGATTTGCCTTGGTGATAGCGGATACCCTCGGCGATCTGGTCGCCGATGCGCATGACCGGATCGAGATGGCTGGTGGGGTTCTGGAACACCATGCCGATGTCGGCGCCGCGCACGGAGCGCATCGCAGCCTCATTCAGCTGAACGAGATCGCGCCCCGACAGCAGCATGGAGCCGCCTGTGATGGCAATCGTCTTGGATGGCAAAAGCTTGACCAGTGCGCGGCAGATCATGCTCTTGCCGGAACCGCTTTCGCCGACCAGGCCGAGAATTTCGCCCTTGCCGAGATCGAACGAGACCGCATCGATCAGCGTGCGTGTCTCGCCATCAAGCTGCGCTTGGACCGTCAGGCTGCGGATGGAGAGGACCGGCTCGCTCATTCGCGCACTCCCAGCCATTCACCAAGTCCATCTCCAAGCAAGCTGAACCCAAAGGCGAGGACGACGATGGAAAGTCCGGGAAACAGGGTGATCCACCAGGCCGTGGTGATAAAGCTCTGGCCTTCGGCGACCATGACGCCCCATTCCGCCACCGGCGGCTGCACGCCAAGCCCGAGATAGCTGATGGCGGCGCCATTGAGCAGCACCAGCACCGCATCCGACATTGAGAATACCAGAGAGCCGGCAATGGCATTCGGCAACAGATGACGAAACATGATGCGCGTGCGGCTGAAGCCGAGGCTGACGGCTGCCAGCGCATAATCGCTGTTCTTCAGCACCAGTATCTGGGCTCGGATCAACCTTGCGTACGAAACCCAGCCGACCAGGGCCATGGCGATGTAGAAGCTGGACAGGCCTGGCCCGAGAATGGCGATGATCGACAGCATCAGCACCAGGAAGGGAAAGGCGAGGATGATATCCACCAGTCGCATGAAGATGGCATCGACGATGCCACCGAAAAAGCCCGCGACCGTGCCGACGAACGTACCGATCAGGAACGGAAAGACGACGCCGATGACGGCGATCTGCAGGTCGATACGGGCGCCCCAGATAACGCGCGAGAGAATATCGCGGCCGAAATTGTCCGTGCCGAAGGGGTGGGCAAGTGCCGGCGGCAGCAAGCGGACGTCGGCATTCTGGAAGATCGGATCATAGGGCGCGATCAGCGGGGCGGTCAGTGCCACCATCAGGAACAGGCCAAGGATACCCGCACCCGTTGCAAGCGTCAGGTGACGGCCGAGAAAGCGGCTCCACGGCAGGTTCATGCGCGTCGCGTTGGTGGCGGAAGGCATCATAGGCGCACCCTCGGATCGACGGTCACGGTGACGATATCGGCGAGGAAATTGACCAGCACGGTGGCGCAGGCAAACACCATCGCAACGCCCTGAACCACCATATAGTCGCGCGAGAAGATGGCGCGCACCAGAAGCTGGCCCATGCCGGGAATGGCGAACACGGTTTCCACCACCACCGTGCCGCCGATCAGCCAGCCGATATTGACGGCGAGCAGGTTGATGGTCGGCACCAGGGAATTCGGCAGCACATGCCGCCAGAACACGATGCTTTCCGGCATGCCACGGGCACGCGCCGCCGTCGCCAGATCCGATTGCAGCTCGACGATCATTGCCGCCCGCAAACTGCGTGTCAGCACCGCCGATAGCGACAGGGCAATGGTCAGGCTCGGCAGGATCAGGTGGGCGGCCTTGTCGAGCAAGGTGTCGCCGTAGCCCGATACCGGAAAGATACCGAGCTTGACGGAAAACAGGATGATCAGCATCAGCGCCAGCCAGAATGGCGGAAAGCCGATACCGAGCGTCGAGACGATGCGCACCGCATGATCGGCAAGGCGGCCATTGTTGCGGGCGGCAAGCGCCGCCATCGGCACCGCGATCAGGATCGACAGGATGACGCTGGTGAGCACTAATACCAGCGTCGGCTCGATGCGGGTCAGGATCAGCTTCAGCACGTCGATCTTGAACAGGATGGACTTGCCCATCTCGCCCTTGCCGAGATTTTGCAGGAAATAGAAATACTGCAGCCAGATCGGTTCATCCAGGCCGTACTGGGCGTGGATTCTGGCTATGGCCGTCGGCGTCGAGCGCGCGCCAAGCAGAACCCGGGCCGGATCACCTGGAATGAGACGCACGAGAATGAAGGTGATGACGCTGATGCCGAACAGAACCGGCAGAAATTGAAGCGGACGGAACAGAACGAACCTATACCGATGCATGCACATACACCTTTCCAAGCTGCCCGAGGCCTGGGAACTGCCCGATGCGGATCATCCCTTCGTCCTGTGGCGCGAGAGAAAGTCGAGGAGCGCCGGATAGTAGGCCTCAGGATTTTCATAAAAAGGCATGTGGCTGGCGTTGTCGATGACTTTCAACTCGGCATCCGGCAAGTGGAGTTTCATCCGCAATGCGCAGGCCGGTGTCAGCTCGTCATGCTCGCCGCAGGTGATCAACACCGGCACCTTGATCCTGTGCAGATCCGGCACGCGATTCCAGTCCTTGAGATTGCCTGTATAGAGGAATTCGTTTGGTCCCTGCATCGTGCCATACGGTCCCATGTTCCAGTCTCCGAGCGAGCGCAGGACCGGTGCCGGCCATTCTGAAAGGCGGCAGACATGGCGATAGTTGAGGATGGTGATCGCCGCCAGATATTCCGGATGATCGATCGTTCCGCGCGCCTCGTGCTTTTGCATCATCGCCACGGTTTCGGAACCCAGTGCCGCCCGCAGCCGTTCGAGCTCGACGATCAGATGCGGCATATCGGCGACCGTGTCTTCAAGGATCAGTGTCTTGAGATTGCCGGGATAGGCCAGCGCATAGTCGATGCCCAGCCAGCCGCCCCAGGAATGTCCAAGCATATGCACCTTGCCGAGCCCGAGCGCTTTGCGGACGGTCTCGGTCTCCTCGACATAGCGGCCGATGGTCCACAGCGCCGGATCTGTCGGCCGGTCGGAGGCGCCAGTGCCGAGCTGGTCGAACGCAACGACACGGTAGCCCTCATCCACCAGGCAGGTATGCGCTTCGCGCAGGTAATCGCACGGCAGGCCGGGGCCGCCGTTGAGGCAGAATATCGTCTCCTCACCCGAACCGAAACTGTAGGCGACGACCGTGTGACCTTCGACATCGATCTCGATGCGCTCGTCCGGTTCAATCTCGCGCCACATCGTCCATCTCCCCTACCCTGCAAGGTCATTGCTCATCTTTTGAGCATGTCCAATTTTTAGCGGATTGCCGGTTCCGCGCCAGCTATAAGAAGTGATAGGATAGCCCTGCCCCTGTTTTTCAGATCCGGGTGTTCGACGTTGGGATTTGCGCATGTTTGACGACATCGGAGCGATCAGATCGCGTTTTACAGCCGAGCAGACGCTGGACGGACGGATCGACACTGCGTTCGAGGTGATCAAGGGGTTTGGCTTCGATGCGCTGATCTACGACTACACCCCGGTTCCCTACGATCTCGACGGCCAGCTCATGCTGCCGTCGCTGCTGAAGCTGCGCAATATTTCCGAAGACATGCGCGAATACTGGTTCGACCGGGAGTATTTCCGGATCGACCCGGTGCAGCTTCTGGCGATGCGCACGACAACGCCGTTCTTCTGGAATTACGATCGCACCGCCGGGACGGCGATCAACCGGTTCCTCACCGAGCGCAGTGCGCCGGTGTCGCGCTATCTCTACGAACGGGACATGTCCTGCGGTGTGACCGTGCCGGTGCATCTGCCGCGCGGCGACTGCGCGACGGTGACGGGGGTACGTTTCGGGGTTGGCCGGGACTTCCAGGGCGACGCCGACCGCCACATGGCGGATTTCAGCCTTTTGGCCCATGTCTTCCATGAAGCTGCCTTTTCCGCCTTCGACAAGAGGGCGCTCACTGGAGCCCGGACGCATTTGACCGACCGCGAGCGTGAATGTTTGCGGCATTCGGCCGAGGGGCTTTCTGCAAAGGAGATTTCCCGCATCATCGGCCGCTCGGTGCCGACCGTCGTCATGCATCTCAACGCCGCCGCCAAGAAGCTCGGCGCAAAGAACCGCACCCAGGCTGTGGTGCGCGCCACCCATTACCGCCTGCTGGAAGACCAGCCATCCTATTACTTGTGATAGCTGCCGCCGCCTGAAACAGGACGGTATGCTTTCTCCATCGGAACAACCGCATGGAGGCAAAGACGTGGCACCGGTCGAAGCTCAGGAATCCTATCTGCCGTTTCGCGACTACCGGACTTGGTATCGTATCACTGGATCGCTGGGCTCGCCGCTCTTGCCGCTGGTGGTCGCCCATGGCGGGCCAGGCTGCACACACGACTATGTCGATTCATTCAAGGATATCGCTGCGCTCGATGGCCGCCCTATCATCCACTACGATCAGCTCGGCAACGGCAACTCGACACGCCTGCCGCACAAAGGAGCGGACTTCTGGACAGTCGCGCTGTTTCTCGACGAGCTGGATGCGTTGCTGAAACATCTTGGTATCGCGGAACGCTATGCCTTTCTCGGCCAGTCCTGGGGCGGTATGCTCGGCGCGGAACATGCGGTGCGCCGGCCTGATGGGTTAAAGGCGCTTGTTATCGCCAATTCGCCGGCCAACATGCACACCTGGGTGTCGGAGGCCAACCGTCTGCGCCGCGAACTGCCGGCCGACGTTCAGGCAACACTCGTGAAGCACGAGGAAGCGGGCACCATCACAGATCCGGAATACATCGCCGCATCGCGCGTGTTTTATGACCGGCACGTCTGCCGCGTCTCGCCGTGGCCGCCGGAAGTGGCGCGTACATTTGCGATCATGGACGAGGACAATACCGTATATCGCAACATGAATGGCCCGACCGAGTTTCACGTCATCGGCACAATGAAGGACTGGACGATCGAAGACCGCTTGCCGCAGATCGCAGCCCCGACGCTGCTGATCTCGGGACGTCACGACGAGGCGACCGCAGACGTGGTTCGGCCTTATGCCGAACGGGTCCCCGGCTGCCGCTGGGTGGTGTTCGAGCAGTCCAGCCACATGCCGCACGTCGAGGAAAAGGCCCTTTGCCTGGCAACGGTTTCGGACTTTCTCAGGCTCCACGATGCTTAAAGGCGATGTACATGCGCGAGAGGTCAGTCAGCTTTATCTGCCTTGAACAGCCCCTAACACTTTAGGATGGTTGCGCCGCCTGCTGCTTGAACGGCGAGCGTACCCATGGCGACGGCGTCGCTGAGGCAGATCTCGTCATCATGTCCATTGAGCCAGCTATGGATAAAGCCGGCATTGAAGGCATCGCCTGCCCCTGTCGTGTCGATGACTTGCACGGGTTTGGCGGGACGGTGCAACACATTTTCGCGGCTCGCGAGGTATGCGCCCTGCGAACCGGCCTTTAATGCAATGACCGGAAATACCGTCGCAAGCCTATCCAGCGCCTTTGACGGTTCGGTTTCGCCGGTGATGGCCGCAGCCTCCTCGACATTCGGCAGGAAGATATCGATGCCTTCGCATTTGGCCAGAAAATCCCGGTCGAAAATCAACGTTTCGTCCCAACTCGGATCGAGCGACACGGTCAGGCCTTTTGCCTTCGCTGCCGCAACCAGCCCCGGAATTTCGACAAGTGTCGCAAATTCGGCAATGTGCAGATGGCGGGCGTCAGGCCACTCCAGAGCCGTTGACAGCGTCGCCGGTTTGGCTGAACCGGCGCGGCGCGAAAGGAAAGCCCGCTCCTGGTCGTTGATGATAGCGACAGTGACCTGCGGCCCGGCCTCTGCGGCCCGGTCGAGAAACCGCAGATCGACGTTGCTCGCCGCAAGCTGACCTTCCAGCCCCATCGACAATGCGTCGGTACCGAGGCGCGAAAGAAGCGCCGTCTTGCGGCCTGCGTGAGTGCAGTAAGCAGCCATGATAAAGGCGCCACCGCCAGCCGCGATATCCATGTTCTCGGCAAAAATCTCACGGCCGAGCACCGGCATGCCTTGCAATCCGGTGAAAATCAGGTCGCAATAAATCCGGCCGATGCTGAGCACGGCCGATCTTGTCTCGTTCTTAAGCGTCATTGGCGGCCGAGGGCCTTTTCCGTTTTGGCATCGAAAAGATAGAGCGAGCCGGGTTTGGCATGGGCGCTCACCGTGCTGCCAACGGCCGGTAGCAGTTTTGCCGGGGCGGTTGCAATGACAGATGTGCCGGCCGCATCGAAATGCACCAGTGTTTCGGAGCCGAGCGGCTCGACCGCCGTGACCGCACCCGTGAGATTGAACCCGGGGTCCTGCGTCTCGCCGATCAGGAGATCATGCGGTCTGACGCCGATCAGATGCGCACCCTCCGCTTCGACGCGGGCGCCGTCGTCTGTCCAGGTCCCGGGAACGAGGTTCATCGATGGGCTGCCGATGAATTTGGCGGTGAACACATCGACGGGATTGTCGTAGATATTCATCGGCGTCCCCGCCTGCAGGATATGGCCGTCGCGCATCACGACAATGCGGTCGGCCATGGTCATCGCTTCGATCTGATCGTGGGTGACATAGACGATCGTCGTGCCGAGCCTTTGATGCAGGCGCTTGATCTCGATACGCATCTGTGCCCGCAACTGCGCATCCAGATTGGAAAGCGGTTCATCGAACAGAAAGGCGGATGGGTTGCGCACCATGGCGCGGCCGATCGCGACGCGCTGGCGCTGACCGCCGGAAAGGGCGGCCGGCCTGCGGGAGAGGTATTGGGTCAACCCAAGCACCTCGGCCGTCTCGTCGATGCGCTTGTTCTTCTCTGCCTGGGAGATTTTAGACGTATAGAGCCCGAAACCAATATTCTGCCGTACGCTCATATGTGGGTAGATCGCATAGTTCTGAAAGACCATTGCGATGTTCCGCTGCTTGGGCTCGCGCTCGTTGACAACCTCGCCGCCGATGCGCAGCGTACCGCCGGAAATGTCTTCCAAGCCGGCAATCATCCGCAACGTCGTCGATTTGCCGCAGCCGGACGGGCCAACGAAAACCACGAACTCGCCATCAGCGATCGCAAGATCGATGCCGTGGACAACGTCTATCTTGCCATAGCGTTTGAGCAGACCCTGCAATTCTATGTTTGCCATCAGGCTGCTCCCATCAATGCTTTGAATTTTGTATCGAGTTCGACGGCTGCCTTGGCTTCCCGCGCAGCATTGTCCTGCGCTTCCGCGATAAAGGCTGCAGACTTGCTTCGATAGGTGCACAGCGCCTGCGCCATCGGCTCAGGGGCCGGACCGCCGAAACGGGCGCGTACGGCAACGAAGTGCTCCGGCGAGACGATTTCGACAAACTGGTTCATATCGAGCGAGGGCTTACGGCCCACCGAAGCCTCGAATGCGGCCAGAAACGGCCCGTAACCGTCTTGTTCAAGTCCACCGCCGCTGGCCACGACCGAGCGCGCCACAGACGCGGCGATCTCATGTGCCTGGCGGAACGAGAGGTCTTCGAGGCGGACCAGAGAATCCGCAAGCTCGGTAATTGTGATACAGGAGCGGCGGATGTTGTTGGCGACCTTCTCGGGATCGATCCGGATCGCCCTGACGAAAGACGCCATCAGATCCAGCACCCGGCCAGCCGCGTGGAAAGCCTCATAGCCAACTGACTGCGTTTCGCCTTCGATGTCGTTCATATCGGTGAACGGCGTGTTGTGCATGATATCAAGCATCGTGCGGGCGCGGCCAAACGTCTGGCTGGCCAGAAGCCGCATGTGCTCGATCGGCACCGGATTGCGCTTCTGCGGCATGATCGACGAGATCTGCACCAGCGCATTTGGCACGTAGATCTGGCCGACCTCGAAGCTTGTCCAGAACTGAAAATCCTGAATGAGCCGGCCCAGATGCAAGAACGTCAATTCGACGGCGCTGTAGGTCGCCGTGGTGTAATCGACGGCGGCAATGCAGCTGTAGGAGTTCTGCAAGGCTGCCCGAAACCCCAGCAATTCGGCCACTCTTGCCCGGTCGATTGGAAAGCCCGATGTGGTGATGGCCGCTGCACCCATCGGACTGAGATCGACGATCCTGCGCGCTTCGGACAAACGCTCGATGTCGCGGATGAACACCTCGATTGCTGCCGACAGATAATGACCAAACGTGGTCGGCTGGGCCGGCTGACCATGGGTATAGGCGACAATCAAAGTCGCCCTCTCGCGATCGGCAGCTTCTATCAGCGTGGCGAGCAATGTATGAGCCTTGACCATCAGCGCATCGATCCGCGCCTTCAAGCCGAGTTTGAACAGCGTGTGGTCAATATCGTTGCGCGAACGCGCGGTATGTAGACGTCCCGCGACATCGGCCCCGATGCGCGCCTTGAGTTCCTTTTCGATCAGGAAGAAAAAGTCTTCGACTTCGCCGGTATAAACGAGTTCGGCCGGATCGATATCGCGATCGATCGCCTCAAGAGCCCCGGCGATCTTGGAGGCTTGCGTCCTGTCGAGGATACCGGTTTCAACCAGCATGACCAGATGCGCACGGTCGATGCGCCGGAAGCCATCGACATGATGGGTCTTGGCACTATCGAAAAGCGGGCGCAGAACCGTTTCCTTATAGATGGGATCGGGAAAGACAGTTTTGTCGTTCAGGCGTGGATTGCTATCGGGCACTGTCTTATCCTTTCAGACCGGCCAGCATGATGCCGCGCACGATGTAGCGCTGCAGCACCAGGAAGACGAGCAGCGTCGGCAAGGTGGCAAGTGCCGCGCCGGTCATGATCATTTCCCATTGAATGGATTGCTCGACGGCAAAGCTCGAAAGCCCCACCGGCAGCGTATAAAGTTCACGGCTCGTCACCACGATCAGCGGCCAGAAGAAGGCTGTCCAATTGCCAAGAAATGTAAAGATCGCCAGCGCAGAAAGCGCCGGTGTCACCAGCGGCATCGCCACTTTCCACCAGATCTGGAACTCGTTCAGTCCGTCAATGCGGGCCGCCTCCAAAAAGTCGTTCGGAACCGTTTCGAAAAACTGTTTCATCAGGAAGGTACCAAAAGCCGTCATCATGCCGGGGAACATGATCCCCCAATAGCTATCCAGCCAGCCGAGCTGGCTTGACATCAGATACCAGGGAATGACCAGCATTTCCGTCGGGATCATCAGCGTCGATAGGATTGCCAGAAAGATCAGCTGGCGGCCGCGAAACGTGAACTTGGCAAGCGTGTAACCAACGAGACTGTCGAAGAACACGTTCGACAACGTTACCGTGCAGGCAACGATGGTGGAGTTCAGGAACCAGCGCATGAACCTGCCGTCGGAGAGCACGGTGATGTAGTTCTGCAGCGTCGGGGCCGACGGGATCAGCCGCAGATCGTAAACCTGGCTCGCTGTCTTCAGCGATGTGGAGAACATGAACAGCAGCGGCGTGATCATTACCAGGCCGCCGATGAACAGCAGCGTCCAGACAATGATGCGGCCGGGGCGAATATTTGCCTTGGCGAGCGGTGCGGTATTCTGGACAAGTGCCGTCATTTGCGTTCCCTCAGTATCCAGAGCTGCAGAAGTGACACAGTCAGCAGGATGGCAAAGAGCACGACGGTTTGCGCTGCCGCATAGCCCATATTGTAGGAGGAAAAGGCCGTCTGATAGATCATCAGCACCAGCGGTTTGGTTGAACCGAGCGGGCCACCCGGATCATTGGTCGTCATGTTGTAGACCTGATCGAAAATGCGTAGGAAACCGATCGAGGAAAACACGACGAGAAAGACGGTGGTGGGCTTAAGCAGCGGCAGCGTGATTTTCCACAGGATCGGCCATTCGCCAAGTCCATCGATCTTAGCAGCCTCGTAATAGGTGGAGGGAATGGCGCGAAGACCAGCCATGAAGATGATAATCTGAAACCCGAGACCGGCCCAGATCGAGGTGACCATGATTGACGGCAAAGCCTGATCGACGGAGCGGATGAAGGCTTGCTGTGGCAATCCGATCAGACCAAGCACATCGTTGATTACGCCGATCGGGGCAGGCTGATAAAACCAGCGCCAGACCCAGGCCATAGCGGCAGCCGTCGTCAGAAACGGCAGAAAATAGAGCGCCCGGATCAGCCCGTGCAGAATACGAACGCGATCGAGATAGAAGGATATCACGAAGGAAATCAGTAGGCTGAGCGGTGTTCCGATAATCAGGTAAGTGAAGGTGTTGCGGAAAACCTTCCAGAATTGCGGATCATTGTAGAGCTTCACATAGTTGGCAAAGCCGATGAATTTCGGCGGCTTCATCAGGTTCCAGTTGGTGAAGGAGAGATAGAAGGCCTGCAATGTCGGGTAAAACCGGATGACGCAGTAAAACAGGATCGGCAGGGCCAGGAACGTCCAGACCCAGATGAGGCGCTTGTGGCGCATGGATAGCCGATCCCAAGGGGATGCGGCGGGGCGGCGTGCGGCCGTCCCATCCGTATTTCCAGGTGCGGAGCTCATGGCTTGACCTTATTTGCCCTTCGCAGCGTCAATGATCTCTTGCTCGGCTGCCGCAGCCTGAGCAATCGAGTCCTCCGGCGACTGCTTTTCCAGCAGCACGCGATTGACCATGTCGATTGCCGTCTGGCGCTGGGCGGCTTCGTCGACAAACAGCGTTGTCTGAGCGTAATCCAGCGCCTTGAGGAAAGGCGAATAGATCGGATCAGCCAGATTGGCATCGGTCAGAGCAGCCGAGCGGCGGGCCGGCAGTTCACCGACCGTATCGAGCCAGACCTTCATGGCCTCCGGCGAAGAGATGTAGGCGAGGAACTTCTTCGAAGCTTCAAGCTTCTCGCCGCTCACCTTGGCACCGATGCCATTGGCAAAATAGCTGGCGTAATTCGATCGTATGCCCGCAGCATTGGTCGGCAGTTCGGTGACGCCCCATTCGAAGTCCTTGATGCTCTTGAAGGAGCCGAGGCGGAATGTGCCATCAATGGTCATCGCCGCACGGCCGGCGCGGAATGCGGCCTGGCCTTCATCCATGAAGCCGACCTCGCCAACCTTCTGTTCGGTCTGCAGGTCCGTGTAGAACTCCAGCGCCTTGATGCCGGCATCGCTGTTGTAGGTTACCTTGGCGTAATCGGCGGTATACGGCTCGCCGCCGTTCTGGCGGATCAGCACCTCACGCCACCACTGGTGGTCCTGCCCGGCCATATCCATTGTCGTGCCGGCCACGGTCATATTGCCGTTGGCATCATGCTTCACGGTCTTTTCAGCGGCGGCGACGAATTCGTCGATCGTCTTCGGCGGGTTGTTCGGATCGAGGCCGGCTTCCTGGAACAGTTTCTTGTTGTAGAACAGCGCCAGCGAACGAACGGCGGTCGGCAGACCATAATAGTTGTCGCCGCGCTTCATGGCGGAAACGATCGGGAAGAATTCGCTTTCGATTTTGTCGTGCGGAAAGGTATCGACGGGCAAGGGCTGAACGAGATCGCCGGCGATGAACTGGTCAAGCCAGCCATAGAAAAGCTGCATCACATCGGGGCCACTGCCGGACATGTTGGCGGCAACGACGCGGGTCTGATAATCGGCATAAGGGAATGTCGTCTGCTTGACGGTAATATCCGGATTGGCCTTCTCGAAATTCGCGATCAGCTGATCCATCGCCTTGACGCGCGTTTCGTAGACATACTGCCAATATTCGATCTCAACAGCCTGGGCGCTGTTGACCGCAAAGACACTGATCCCCGTAAAAAGACCGGCCAATAAAATTCCGCGACGCATAATAAACCCTCCTTATGCCGAGTCGGCTATGATCCCGCTCGCGCTCATCTGGTTCCCCAAAGCTGCCTGTCAATATTCTGCCGGGCGCTTCGCTGTGCTTGTCCGGAAGGATCTCCAAAGGCCCGAGGGCCACCCTTCCCTTTTCAATGATCGCAGGTTCGCGATTTCATAAGGCTCATCCGGCCGCCACATTTTGTCAATAAGATAATTTAGTTTAATTATTGTATTGCGGTGTCCTGCACTGTGGCGTTATCCCTATGTCGCAACGGCAGAGGTAGTCGAAATGGCGCGGCAATCAGGCAAGCAACAGATCGCGATCGGCAAAAACCCGGAACGCAGCCGGGATCATAACCGGCGCGTCGTCATGGATGTCGTGCGCATGCACGGTTCTCTCGGACGCATGCACATCGCCAAGCTGACCCAGCTGACGGCGCAGGCTGTCGCCAATATCGTCGATGAACTGGTCGACGAACACCTGCTTATGGAAATTGGCCGCCTGCGCTCGGGCCGCGGCCAGCCGCCAATCCAGTTTGCCGTCAATCCGGACGGAGCCATCACCATCGGTATTGAAATCGCCGCCGACCATATGGTCACCTCCGTCCTCGATCTCTCGGGAAAGCTCCGCTCGAAATCGATCGTCGCAGTGCAGGATACCCGGCCGGAATACATCGTTCCGTTTTTTACGCGGCAGGTCGAAGCCGTCCGCGCCGAGTTTCCGTCAAAGCTGCTGGGTATCGGCGTCGTCATGCCCGGCCCATTCGAGATCGAGGGCATGAGCTCCGTTGGCCCGACCACACTGCCGGGCTGGGGTTCGATTGATGCGGCAGCGGCTCTGAGTGCGGCGAGCGGCGAAACGGTCATCGTCGAAAACGATGCCAACGCCGCCGCCGTCAGCGAGCGCTTGTTCGGCGCCGGGCGAGCGATTTCTAACTTCGGCATGATCTATTTCGGCGTCGGCGTCGGGCTGGGGCTGATCCATGACGGCGCACCATTTCGCGGTGCGTTCGGCAATGCCGGTGAAATCGGCCATGTCGTCGTCGCTCCGCGCGGCCGGCCCTGCGCCTGTGGCCAGAACGGTTGCCTGGAGCGCTATGCTTCAGTCTACGCTCTGAAAGAAAAGCTCGCCGCAGCCGGCTTCGAGAAATCCGATTTCGAGGCCATCGAGGTGCTGCATAAAAAAGGCAATCAGGTGGTTCGAGAATGGATCGCAGAAACGGCGGAATATCTGTCGCCGATTGTCGCGATGCTCGAAAACGTTCTCGATCCGGAGACCCTCATTCTGGGCGGTGCGCTACCGGATGCAGTTATCGACGATATCATAGACGCGCTGCAGGCTCTGCCTGTCTCGGTCGCAAGCCGCCGTACTCGCGCGCTGCCGCGCGTCATTCGCGGCCAGACCGGGCAGTTGACGGCGGCGCTCGGTGCTGCCGCGCTGCCGCTGTTCGAAGCGGTGACTCCGAAGATGGAGACATCGCCAACAGGCGTGACAGACAAAGTGGCCTGAACCGGGCTGGCCGACAGCAGACAAGAAGAGATAGTGGGAGAGAGCATGCTGACCGATCGCGAGCGTATCGAGAGACAGAAACAGAACCCTTCGTTGATCGGCCTGCATCGGGCTCTTTCCCGGCTGAATTCTACCGTTAGCATCATGAACAGCGGCGCCCATCCGGACGATGAGCATAGCAGTCTGCTCGCCTATCTTCGCTTGGCGCTCGGCATGCGCGTTGTGATTGCCTGCTCCACGCGCGGCGAAGGCGGCCAGAGCACCCTCGGCCCGGAGCGGCTCGGCGCGTTGGGCGTCGTGCGCAGCCGCGAAATGGAAGAGGCCGCACGTGAACTCGACGCCGATATTCACTGGCTGGGGCATGGACCGGACGATCCGGTTCATGATTTCGGGTTCTCCAAGGATGGCGACCAGACCTTTGCCCGTTGGGGTGAACCGAGAACGGTTGAGCGGCTGGTGCGCGCCTATCGAACCGAACGGCCAGATATCGTGCTACCGACATTTCTCGACGTCCCGGGTCAGCATGGCCATCACCGGGCGATGACACGGGCGGCCGAGACGGCTCTCCGCCTGGCCGCCGATCCCACAGCATTTCCGGAGCATATGTCCGAAGGCTTGAAACCATGGGCGGTTTCGAAATTCTATCTGCCGGCCTGGTCCGGCGGCGGCGATACCTATGACGACGAGGTACCGCCGCCCCTCGCCACCCTTCTGATCGAGGCATCCGGCGTGGAACGGGCCACGGGTGCGAGCTATGATCATATCGGCGAGTGGTCACGTTATTATCATGCCTCTCAAGGCATGGGCCGCTGGCGCGACCGGCCGCGCAAAGATTGGCCGCTGCATCTCAGATACGCCGTAACCGGCGTCGGAAACGAAACGTCCATCTTCGATGGCCTGCCCACCACGCTTGCCCAGCTTGGTGAGCAGTCCGGCGTGTCCCAGACTGTTGTCGACGTGCTAGGGACGGCCGATGCCAGGATCGCCGAAGCCATCGACAGTTTCCCCGACACCGCCCGCATTTCCAAAGCGCTGCTGCAGGCGGCCGGCTCGATCGATGAGGCTCTTGCGGCCGGGAATACAACCCTGCTGGATCTGCATGGACATCGGCTTGAGCGCACGCTGTCACACATCGACACTGCACTCTTTGCCGCTCAGGGTATTGCCGTCAGGGCTGTCGCGACGCCGGCAACTCTGTGGCCCGGCGCCCAAGGGTTTTTGACGCTGCATACAGGTGGCGGTGCGCTTCTGAAAACCGATCTCCATCTGCCCGCCGGCGTATCGGCCACCCGGCAGCCAGGCCCTGACGATCAGATCGTCTTTGGCTTAGCCGCCACAACGGATGCGCCATTATCTCCGCAATACGCTCCAGCCTGGTCAAGCATGGGCGGCAACGGCGATGCGTTTGCGGAAATCTCTACGGAAATCGATGGCCGCATGGTCAAGATGCGCGTCGATCTTGAGGAGCCCCTGTCCGTTGCTCCGGCCCACTCGCTGGTGTTGTCGCCAAATGCCATCATCCTCCCGCTTGATGCCACGCTCCGCCAGTGGGACGTGAAAGCAAAAGGCACCGAGGCGCATATCGATTTCTCTGCGCCGGAAGGCTGGTCTGTCGATCGGCGTGTTGGCGGTTTCCATGTGAAGGCGCCAGCCTCCATGGCACCCGGCTTGACCGTGCTTACACCAATGATCGACGGTCAGCCCGCGATGCGAGTGACGCCGATTGCCTATCCCCATATCGGACGCTCCGCGTTTCGGGAAGCCGAGACCCTGTCCGTTCTCGCTCTCGACTTGAAGCTGCCGACGGGAGCCAAGGTCGGTTATGTCGGCGGTGGCGCTGATCGCGTCGGTCTCTGGCTTCACCGCATGGGCGTCGACGTGACCGAACTGGACGAAGCGGCAATGGCCGGCGATCTCTCGGCATTCACGACGATCGTTGTCGGCATTTTCACCTTCGACATCCGCAAGGATCTGAAAGTGGCCACCTCGCGGCTTCATCGTTTCGTGGAAAACGGCGGGCACCTCGTGACGCTTTATCATCGGCCTTCCGATGGCTGGAACCCGGCTGAAACGCCACCGCTGAACATCGAGATCGGCTCGCCCTCCGTACGCTGGCGGGTCACCGATCCAGCAGCGGTTGTCGACGTTCTGATGCCGGAGCACCCGCTGATGATCGGTCCGAACAAGATCGAGGCCAGCGATTGGCATGGGTGGGACAAGGAGCGCGGACTTTATTTCGCGGCACGTTGGCACGAGGCATATCAACCTCTGCTATCGATGAACGATCCGGGCGAAAATCCGCTCGAAGGTGCACTTATCTCGGCAGAGATTGGCAAGGGGCGGCATACCCATGTCAGCCTCGTTTTGCACCACCAGCTTGATAAGCTCGTGCCCGGCGCTTTCAGGATTGTGGCCAACCTGATCCAGCCCGCAGACCGGGGACAGCGATTGCGGCGCTGAGTTATTTCAGTGAAAGGGATGATGTTGCGGCTGACCTGGCGCGCAAGTTGATATCGGTGCAAAGGCCAAAACAGTTCGGTCATTCTGTATGGCATGAAACATGATAAAGGTCGCGCGAGCTTGTCATGCAGGGCAGGATGGCTGAAACGTCTTCCCTCCATTCCCGCACCGGATTTTCATGCCGTTCGTTCAGCTTCCTTTCGTTGTCTCCATCTTGCTGATCGTTCTCTTCGTTGCCGCCGTGCGGCACGGCGATGAGCGGCCTGCAAACCGGCCTTTTTTGGCGCTTATCCTCGTCAGCGCATTCCTGTCGCTGCTCTCTGGCCTGCGCTGGGGATATGGCGTGCGGGGCGCCGTCATGTATCTCGCGCCAGTGACTGCGGCCACCGTGCCGCCGCTCGCCTATGCGGGGGTGACTGAGTTGGTGCGCAGGAGCCGTACTCCCGTGGCGGGCCGGCTCTTTCTCCATGCCGTTCCCATGTTGACCATCGTCGTGTTGCTCGCAACTTGGCGCGACGCCATCGACATGGCTCTCGTGCTGAACTTCCTTGCCTATGCGGTTGCGATCCTGCTTTTGATGCAGCCCGGAGCAGATGCGTTGCGCCTCGCACCTTTTGAAGACGCCGCGCCCGCCTACCGCGCCATCCTCTTTGCCGCGTTTGCGCTGCTCTTATCCGCAGCCATCGATACGTTCGTGTTTTTCGACTTGACCTGGATGCGGGGAGAACATTCCCCACCGTTGATTGCGGCCGGAAATCTTGCCTCGCTGATCATTCTGTCGATTGCCGCTGCAACCGCGAGCCGAAGCCACGCGGTGACGGAGACTGTCGAAGCCGCCGTGCGGTCTGATACGGGCGGGGAAAAGGAGACGCTGTCGGCCATCGAGGCGTTGATGGCGGCCAAGCGCGCCTATCGCGATGCCGATCTCAACCTCGATCGGCTCGCGCGCAAGCTGGGCATACCGGCCCGGCAGATTTCCTCGGCGATCAACCGGGCGACCGGCAAGAACGTTTCGCAATACGTCAACGAGCACCGCATCGCCGAGGCCTGTGCACTGCTCGTCGAAACGGACAAGGCCGTGACAGAGATCATGTTCGAGGTGGGCTTCCAGACCAAGTCCAACTTCAACCGAGAATTCCGCCGCGTCACCGAAATGGCGCCCCTCGAATGGCGTGAGCGGAAGGCGGCGATGTCCCCGATCGCGATCAAGCACGACCCATAACGCGTTCCAGGTCGCGCTTGCGGCCTCGCCGGTCATGATGCCCGGTATGAACACACATTTCGATATCACCACCGAATACGGCCGAAATCGCGCCGAGACGCTCAACTCGCTATCGCTTGAAGCCGTCCCCCACGACACTCAGGAACCGAAGCCGATACTTCGGCGTCTCGCCCTGCCTGCCTGCTTTTGCGTGCTGATGCTCGCAGTCGCCGCCGGTATCGTTCTCTATCAACCAGACGTGGTTCGCCAGTTCGAAACCATGTTCGGTGCCGTACCAGAACCGGAGCATGCGGCTGCCGACCCCGTCCCTGTGACGCAAACCCAGGGCGAGCGCATCGCAGGACAATCCACCGTCCGTAATCCCATCCCGGCCGGGCGCGAGATCACTGGCTCCGGCTACGTCGTTGCGCCGCGCATGACGGTGGTGTTCGCCAAATATGAAGGCCGGATCACAGAGATCGCCGCGATGCTAGGCGACGCTGTCGAAGCGGGCCAGATCCTGGTGACACTTGAGGATGCTGGCGCCCGTTTCGCGCTTGAACAAGCACGTGCTGCGAAGGCTCAGGCGGAACTGGTCCTTGCCGCGCACAATATCGATCTTGCGCAAGTCCGAAGCCTGCTGGATCGCACTGAAATCCTCGCTGTCCGCGACGCGACGTCGAGACAGGCGCTGGAAGACGCACGCGCCACGACGGAGAGGGCATTAAACGCGGTGGCGCAAGCACGGCAATCTGCAGACAGCGCCGATCTCGCCATTCGCATCGCCGAGGAAAGGGTGGCCGAACTGACCGTTCGCGCGCCGTTTGCCGGTACGGTCACCCGTCTCGATGCCCGTGTCGGCGACACGGTGCTGGCACGCATCGACAGTGTCCGCGAAAGCCAGAGCCTGCTCACGATCACCGATACCAAAAGCCTCGTCATCGACGCCGATGTGGCGGAAACCACCATTGCCGCCCTGAAGCCTGGACTCCGTGGCCAAGCGGTACTCGACGGCTTCCCCGAGCAACCCTTCGACGTTGCCGTTCTGCGGCTGGCGCCCGTCACCTCCGCCGAAAAGGGCACCGTCACGCTGCGCCTGTCGCTTGCTGATCCGCCCCGCGGCATCCGTCCAAATATGGCGGCCCGCATTCGCCTTACCCTTGATGAAGCAGAAGGATCAACACAATGACCGAGACCGCCACCCCCTACATTGCGCTGAGCGGAATCCGGAAGGGATATCGCATAGGCGGGGAGCCGATTTCCATCTTCTCGGGGCTCGATCTGGCCATCCCACATGGCGATTTCGTCGCTGTCATGGGCCCCTCCGGATCGGGAAAATCGACGTTGCTCAACATGTTGGCCGGGATCGACCGGCCGGATGGCGGAACATTGCGGATCGGCACCAGCCGCCTCGATCAGATGGGCGAAGCGGCGCGCTCCGCCTGGCGGGCGCACAACATGGGTATCGTCTTCCAGTTCTACAATCTGCTGCCCATGCTGACGGCAGCCGAGAACGTCGAGTTGCCGCTGCTGCTGAAACCGCTTACGCGCAAGGAGCGGCGCATCCGCGTCGATAGGGTCCTCGACCTCGTCGGGTTGGCCGGCCGCGAAAAACAATATCCGGCCATGATGTCCGGCGGCCAGCAGCAGCGCATCGGTATTGCCCGTGCGATCGTCTCCGATCCGGGCCTGCTGCTCTGTGACGAGCCGACCGGCGACCTCGACCGCAAGTCCGCCGACGAGGTTTTGGAGATGCTGCGCTTCCTCAACCGGCACTTGGAAAAAACCATCGTCATGGTGACGCACGACCCGCAGGCGGCCCTCTATGCCCGCCGCACGCTGCATCTCGACAAGGGCGATTTCGTTGAAGAGAAGAGGGCTGCCTGATGACTTTTTTCGATCTCGCCCGAAAAAATGCCTGGCGAAAGCCGTTGCGCACTGTGCTTCTCATGGTCTCCATCGCAGTCGCCTTTCTGATCTATGGTCTGACAGCAAGCTTCCTCAATGGAACGCAAGGGACGGCTGGCGCGAGCGACGACATTCTTGGCGTCACCAGCGCGGGCGGCCGCACGCAGCCGCTGCCAATGGCGGGGATGGCGCGCATTGCCGCCGACCCCGATGTTGCGGCCGTTGGCTATGTCACTCGGCTGCGCGGCTTCGTCGATGTCGAGAAGAACATCGTCGCCATCAACGCCGCCGATCCCGACCGCTTGCTGGCCGTCAACGGCAAGGGCCTGGGGTTGACGCCGGCCCTGGTGGTGGCAATCGGCCACGCCCGCGACAGGGTACTGGTCGGCCGTGCCTTGGTCCAGGCGCAGGGATGGGGCGTCGGCCAGCGTGTGACGGTCACCGCCTTCGATACGCCAAGAGAGGACGGTGGTCGCGATTGGAGCTTCGAGATAGCCGGAATCTTCGAGGGCGAAAACGCCGCCACCGACACCTATTTCATGATCGCCCGCTACGATTACGTGAACGCCGCCCGCGCGCGCGCCAAGGACACTGTTGATGCCTTCATCGTCCAGCCCCGCGCCGGCACCGCGCCCGGTGAGCTTGCCGCCCGGCTCGATAGCCTTTTCACGAACTCCGCCACACCGACACGCACGCAATCGGAACGGCAGTTTCTGGAAGCGTTCCTGCGCCAATATGCCGATGTTGGCCTGATCATGAACCTCGTGGTCGGGGCTGCCTTCGTCACTCTGTTGATGATCGTCGTCAACACCATGGTCATTGCCGTCCGCGAACGCACATTCGAGATCGGTGTGCTGAAGACGCTCGGCTTCTCCCGTCTTGGCATCACGGCGCTCATTCTCGGCGAGACCCTGTTCGTCTTCGCCGTGGGCGGCGGCCTCGGCCTCGCCTTGGCAAAGCTCGCCACCATACTTGCCGGCCCGGAATTGGGGCTGGTCTTCTCGGCGCCGGTTTTCGTCAAAGGGCTGGTCATCATCGTCACTGTCAGCCTCGCGACCGGTGCGCTGCCTGCCTTCAATGCGGTGCGAACCCCCATCATCAAAGCGTTCAGAACGAGGTAATCCCCATGTCCACCCACAGCAGACAAGCACTCGTGATGATCCGGACCAATCTCTCCAGCCTGCCGCGCCGTTTCGCGATTTCCGCCTCCATGATCCTGTCGGTCGCGCTCGTCGTCTGCGTGCTCGCAGGTTTCCTGTCCATGGCGAGAGGGTTCGAGACAGCACTGACCGCCGCCGGTTCGCCCTCCGTCGCCGTCATTCTTGGCGGCGGTACCAATCAGGAAATGGGCTCCGATGTTCCCGCAGCCGTTATCCGCACGCTCGATGCCATGACCGGCGACCTGGGCGCCCTCCGTGACGCGGGCGGCAAGCTCATCTTGTCCCGCGAGATCGTCGTGCCCGTCGATGTGAAGCAGGTGGCGGACGGCACGGCACGCACGCTGGGCTTGCACGGCATGGATGCGGCCGGCCCGTCGATCCGCGAGGGAATCAGCCTTTCGGCCCGACGGGTCTTTGCACCGGGTGCCCGCGAGATCGCCGTCGGGGACCGTCTTGCCAGCGAGTTCGGCCTTCGCGTCGGCGATATGGTCCGCCTCGGTGCGGTCGACTGGACCGTCGTGGGCCATTTTTCCGCCCGTGGTAGCGCCTCCGAATCTGAAATATGGGCCGACCTCGACGCCGTGCGCGCTGCTTTCGACCGGCAGGGGCAGATACAAAGCCTGAAACTCCGCCTTGTCGATCCCACCACGCTCGAGCGCTTGCAGGACAAGATCGCCACGATCACGGGCACTCCGCTCGTCGCGCTTTCCGAAGCTGATCTTTATGCCGCACAGTCCGGACGCACCGCGAGCCTCATCCGCCTGTTCGGCTGGCCGCTCGCGCTGTTGATGGCGGTGGGGGCTACGGCGGGCGCACTCAATACGATGATGAGTTCCGTTGCCGACCGGACTGTGGAGATCGCTACCGTTCGCGCGCTTGGCTTCAGCCGCCTCTCGGCCTTTCTCGGCACATGGGTCGAAGCGATGGTGCTTGCGGGTGCTGGCGCCCTCCTCGGCCTCTTCGCCTCCTGGCTGATCTTCAACGGCTGGCAGGCAAGCACCATCGGTGCCAACAACGCCCGGATGGCCTTCCAGCTCGCCGTCACACCCGATGTACTCTTGACATCAGGCTTGCTGGGTGTTGCCATCGGCCTCCTCGGCGGCGCCCTCCCCGCCATCGCCGCCACACGGCTGCCGCTGACCGCCGCGCTTCGCGCACGGGGTTAGTGAATATTTCCAGAAAACCGTCAGGATTGCGGGTCTTGAGAGAAGACGAACTGCAGACAACGAACGTTTTGCTCGAATAGGGTCGAAGTGATTGATGAGGTGCAGCTGGAGGAACCGCCGCTCTTCAGCGCGGCGGCCGTTTCCGCGCCGGGTCTGGATGCGATCCACCTGACAGAACCCACGCGAAGTATCTCCATGTCTGGGAGGCGTAAGCTTCAATGTCAGGCAAAGGCGAGAAGTCTTCAAACACATTCCCCAGCATACGGCCGTTTGCGGAAACATGCTGGGGAATGCCTCGTGGCCATACCGCCAGCCCCGCCCCAGCTGGCCAATTTCCTCAGCGAGGGGAACTCACGGCCTAGCTGGTGTTGCAAGTATGCCTCACCTCGACACTCAGTCGAAAATTTCTCCGGGTTGACTTGGCCTGCGCGCGCAACTGATCTAGGGTTGCGCATCATCAACACGGTTCCAGGGAGTTTTCGATGGCTGATTTTTCCGACTCTCCCGCAGCTTCCGCGCGTATCGCCTGAAGCCGCCAGCGTTTTCCACGCTGCAGAACCTGATGGGCGGGTGCTAACCTTCCGGCCGATCGTTCCTCACCAAACCATTTCGCGCGGTTTTGCGCGGACATCCTTTTCCATATGACGGAGCCGGCGAGAGCCGCATATATCCATGGCCTTTGGTTTCAAATCCCGCCGTAGCGGGGCTTTTCGCAGCGTTTTCCGTTTTTGCTGGGCTCATTGGAAGCATCAGCCGGGCCGCGCCGCCTTTATGTTGTTCACAGTGATGCTTTCAACGGTCGCAGACGTGCTGACGCCCCTGTTCTCCGGCCGTCTGGTCGATGCGGTTGTGTCCGGACATGCGAGCGACCCCGCAACCTGGAACAACGCCGTCAACGCTTTCTGTTGGCTGATGGCGCTGTCGATCGGCGCAGTCATCCTGCGGCATGCCACGTTTACCGCCATCATCGGCTTCACGTTGAAGTCGATGTCGGAGATTGCTGCGAATTCCTTCTCCCATATCCAGCGTTTTTCGAGCGATTGGCACGCCAACAGCTTTGCCGGCTCCACCGTTCGCAAGGTGACGCGGGGTATGTGGGCGCTCGATCTGCTCAACGACACCGTGTTCGTCGCGCTGTTTCCATCGCTGATCATGCTCATTGGCTCGACCATCCTGATGACCTGGTACTGGCCGATGATGGGATTGCTGGTCGGCGCCGGCTCGATATTATTTATCGCGTTCACCGCCACGATGGCTTTGCGCTATGTCGCGCCGATGGCGAGCATGGCCAACAGCTGGGATACACGCCTTGGCGGCGCGCTCGCCGACGCCGTGACCTGTAACGCCGTGGTCAAGGCCTTTGGCGCCGAGGACCGGGAAGACAAGCGCCTCTTCACGGTGACACGCAAGTGGCGGGACCGCACGGGACGCACCTGGACGCGGGGCACCCTGAATGGCACCTTGCAGAATGCGTTGCTCAGCCTGTTGCGCGGTTGCGTGCTTGGCCTTGCGCTTTGGCTCTGGGCCAACGGCAAGGCCAATGCCGGCGACATCACTTTCGTTCTGACAGCCATTTTCATCCTTCAGGGCTATCTGCGCGAAGTCGGCATGCATATCCGCAACCTGCAGCGTTCGGTCAACGACATGGAGGAGCTCGTCACCATCCATGAACAGCCGTTGGGCGTGGAAGACGTTGCGGGCGCCCCGGCTCTCCATGTGAAGGCCGGCCTGATCACGTTCGATAACGTCACCTTCCATTACGGCAATCACCACGCCCCGCTCTATAAGGATTTCTCGGTTACCATCAAGCCAGGTGAACGGGTTGGTCTCGTCGGCCATTCCGGCTCTGGAAAGACGACCTTCATCAAGCTGATCCAGCGGCTCCATGACGTCAACCACGGTGTGGTCTCGATCGACGGGCAGGATATTTCCAAGGTGGCCCAAACCTCGCTTCGCCGCCAGATCGCCATCGTGCAGCAGGAGCCGATCCTGTTTCACCGCTCGCTGGCGGAAAACATCGCCTATGCGAGGCCAACGGCCACGCAAGCGGAAATCAGGATTGCCGCGCGGCTTGCCAGCGCCCACGACTTCATCGAGGCGCTGCCAAAGGGTTATGCGACGCTTGTCGGTGAACGCGGCATCAAGCTTTCCGGTGGTGAACGGCAGCGCATCGCCATCGCGCGCGCTTTCCTGGCCGACGCGCCGATCCTGATCCTCGACGAGGCGACCTCGAGTCTTGATTCGGAATCGGAGATGCTCATCCAGGAGGCGATGGAAAGGTTGATGCAGGGCCGTACGACACTCGTCGTCGCTCACCGCCTGTCGACTGTCCGTGCGCTCGACCGGCTGCTGGTCTTCGCCCACGGACAGATCGCCGAGGAAGGCACCCACGCCAGCCTTATCCGGCGCAACAGCGGGATTTATCGCGGGCTGTTCGAGCGCCAGGCACTGGAGCTGACGAAGGGCATGTCGAGCGGAGGGCTGACCGGCTGATCTTGGTTCGCACCTTTTCGCCTCAGTTTTGTCAGGGATCATGCGCAAGCACATCCAGGCACCGGTTTGGAGTCTCATCCAAACGACTGACAAGACCAACGTTGATGGCACCCAGGATCAAACATCACGCAGTCAGTCCTCCCGAAGGCCGCTATCCGTTATTTCGGGTTGGCGATTTCTGCGGGAAGCGATGCTCCATGGTATTTTTCGTAGATCGCATTGCCGCCACTTGGCTGGTGCGCGCTCGTGGATCGAGAACATCCAGGCGGTATCGACCATTTTGACCTCATGGCCAGACTGCGGCGGGCGCGCTCAGGCGTAGGCCGCAACCTTGCTTTCCTTGAGGCGGGGATAGTCGTAGGCGTTTACTTTCGAGGTGGTGTAGCCAGCGCCGACCAGTGCTTCTGCAAGCTTGATTGCTGCTGTCACGCCGTCGATAACAGGGACACCCGTTGCGTCGCGCAGCCTGTCACAGAGGGCCGACATGCCGGCGCAGCCGAGAATGATGGCCTCCGCCCGGTCTTCGCTCTTGGCCGCCTCGATCTGGTCGATCAGCAACCGTTCCGCTTCGGCCGGATCCTCCTCCAGCCCGAGAACGGGAAGGTTGATGGCGCGGACATGGCGGCAATGCCGTTCGGCGCCATAGTTACTGACGAGATCTTCGATGATGGGAACCGAGCGCGGCAGCGTGGTGATGATCGAGAAGCGTCGGCTGATCGTCATGGCGACCTGGACGGCTGCCTGGCAGATGCCGATGACCGGGCCGCGCGCCACTTCGCGCGCCGCATGCAGGCCCGGATCGTCGAAACAGGCCAACACATAGGCATCAATACCCAGGCGTTCGCCCTTCCGGATTTCGTCCAGCATGCCCGGTACGGCCAAAGCTTCGTCGGCGCCACCTTCGATACTGACAGGCGTGCCGAGCGGATTGACAGCAGAGACGTCCGTGTCCCTCTGCTTGACGCGCAAGGCGCTCGCCAGCGCCTGAGCTGTCATGGATGCCGTGGAATTGGGATTGATGAGACGGATGTGCATGGAATGGAACCTTTCAGCGTCCCTCAATCGCCCTGCGGCTTGATGAAATCGGCAATTGGCGGAGCTTTCAGAACGAACTGGCGGTCCGAGGTGATGTAATTATCGGCATGCAGCCGGGCGATCGGCTGGTATTGCTCGGGATCGACATAATGTCCGTCGCTGTCCAGGCACTCGCGCCTGACATGCATATGGACGACTTCGCCGAGAACGAGGGTACGGCGCGGATAGTCGATGAAGCGCTCGACCCTGCACTCGAAAACGCAGGGCGATTCCGCCGCATAGGCTGCATCGATGTTGGTGCAGGCGGCGGCGGTAAGACCCGCCATCGAAAGCTCATCCACCTCACTGTCAAAACCGAGCCCACAGACCAGCATCTGCTGTGAAAGGGTCATGTCGACCATGTTGATGGCGAATTCCTGCGTCCGGCGGATATTCGCCGTCGTATCCTTTTCCTCGCCATTCAATCGGGGTTGGATGCCGAGGACAACGATGGCCGGATCATGGGAAAACACGTTGAAGAAGCTCATCGGCGCTGCATTATTATGGCCAGCCTGCGAGCGTGTGCTCACCAGAGCGATTGGCCGCGGCCCGATGAAATTCGTCAGCAGGCGGTAGCGGCTTTGCGGATCAAGCTTTGTAAAGTCAAATTCCATTGCATCCACCCAGATTAATAATCTACAATATCAAATCATATTGTCTACAATCCTGCAATCAAAATCGTGTTGTTACGGTTGACTTTTTCCACCGTTTCACGCTTGTCTAGCCCCAATGGGGAGTGAATTTTATGACCGAGCAAAGCGGCCCTTCTACGCAGCAAATTGTCGAGAAAGTCTGGTTGTCCATCGCCGAACGCAGGCTCAGACCGGGAGTCCAGCTGAAGGAAGAGCAGCTGGCCACGATTTTCAATGTCAGCCGGGCCAGAATTCGCCAGGCGCTTGCGGTTCTTGAGCGAGATGGACTGGTTACCATCATTCCCAATCGCGGTGCTTTCATTTGCAAGCCGTCGGTCGAGGAAGCCCGGGACGTCTTCTTCGTGCGAAGGACTGTGGAACGCTGCGTCATCGAGCGGCTGTGCGTATCGGTCTCCAAGCCTAACCTGAAGCGCCTGCGCGATCATGTCGCCAAGGAGCGGATCGCCAACGCCCAGGATATCACCACCGACATCATCAAGCTCTCCGGCGGGTTCCACCTGCTGCTTGCCGAAACCGTCGGCTCCGACTTCCTGTTCACCACCATGCGGGACCTGATCTCCCGCTCGTCGTTGATCACCGCTGTTTACCGTAACACCAACCGCTTCAACTGCGGACCGGACGAACACGCCGAAATCGTCGAGGCGATTGCCAGCAACAATGCCGAGAAGGCCACGCACCTGATGGCCCATCATCTGGACCATGTGGAAGCCGAACTCGACCTCAGCGAAATCCGCGACCTGTCCCACGACCTGCGCGCCGCGCTCAGCTGAACCACAGGCTCAGGCGCTCGCCGGTTCGTCGATTGCAAGATGACAGGCGACGCGTGTGCCGTTTGCAAGCGTACGAACGGCCGGCACTTCCGCCGAACAGCGTGCCGTTGCGATCGGGCAGCGCGGATGGAAGGTACAGCCGGACGGGGGCTTGAGCGGGCTTGGTACTTCGCCCGCTGCCAGTTCCCGGTCACGCCGAGGCGAAGTGATGTTGGGAATGGTCTGCAAGAGAAGCTGCGTATAGGGATGGCGCGGCCTGGCAAACAGTTCCTCGGTATCGCCCTCTTCGACAATGCGGCCAAGATACATCACGGCGATGCGATCCGACATATGGCGAACCACGCTCATGTCGTGGCTGATGAAGAGGTAGGTCAGGCCAAGTTCATCCTGCAGGCGGCGCATGAGGTTGAGAACCTGAGCCTGGACGGAGACGTCGAGCGCCGAAGTTGGCTCGTCGCAGACAAGGAATTCCGGCTCGCTCGCCAGCGCGCGGGCAATGGAGATGCGCTGGCGCTGACCACCGGAAAACTCGTGTGGAAACTTCTCACCATCGGACGCGGAAAGTCCGACGGTCAGGAGAAGCTCCTCGACGCGCTCGATGACTTCGGCGGCAGTGTCGCGCAGTTTCAGTTCGCGCAACGGCTCGGCGATGATGTTCTTTACCCGCCAGCGCGGGTTAAGCGAGGCGTAGGGGTCCTGGAAGATCATCTGGGCGGAAAGCGGTGCTCCTGCCCGTCCGGGCGCAAACCTGATCTCTCCGGCGCTTGCCTTGTGCAGTCCCGTGACAAGCCGGGCCACCGTGGATTTGCCGCAGCCGCTTTCGCCGACAATGCTCAGGCAGCCGCCGGCAGGCACGGTGAAAGCGATATCGTTGACCGCCTGTACGAACTGGCGCGGCTTGCGCTCGATCACCCGGTTGAGCCAGGGGGCAGAAACGTCGAAGGTCTTGACCAGGCCGTTGACGGTCAGGGCCGGTTTTTTCTGAGCAGATACGGTCATGCTGTTCCTCCCGCATTGAGCCAGCAGGCATTGGCGCCGTCGCCAACCGCTATGAGTTCGGGCCGCTCGCGCAGACAGCGCGGACCGACGGAAACGCAGCGCGGATTGAAGGCGCAGCCGGCGGGTATGGCGTCGAGGCGCGGCATCGAGCCGTCGATCTGGTTGAGCTTTTCCACCCGCGCGCCGAGCGATGGGATTGATGCCATCAGACCCTGCGTATAGGGATGGCGTGGCGCGTGCAGCACCTGCTCGACCGGGCCGATTTCGATAAGACGACCGGCATACATGACGGCGACGCGGTCTGCCGCTTCGGCAATCACGCCCATGTCGTGGGTCACCAGCATGACCGCCGTCTGCTTCTCCTTGCAGAGCCGCCGCAGCAGCGAAATGATCTGCGCCTGGATGGAAACGTCGAGTGCCGTTGTCGGCTCGTCCGCGATGATGAGTTTTGGCGAGGCCGAGAGTGCGAGTGCGATAACCACGCGCTGGCGCATGCCGCCGGAAAACTGATGCGGATAATGGTCTACCCGCTCTTCAGGTGCTGGAATGCCGACATCGCGCAAAAGTTGGACGGCCCGGGCGCGTGCCTCGACCTTGCCCATCGACAGATGCAGACGGATCGTCTCCGTCAGTTGCGACCCGACAGTGAAGAGCGGGTTGAGCGACGTCAGCGGATCCTGGAAGATCGCGCCGATCTCGCGGCCTCTGATCTGTTCCATCGCGCGATCATCGAGCGTGTCGATCCGGCGGTTGCCGAGCCAGATTTCGCCGCCGCTGATCCGGCCGGGCCGCTCGAGCAGGCCTTGGATCGCCAGGCCCGTCATCGATTTTCCGGCGCCGGATTCACCGACGACGCCGAGGATTTCGCCGGCGCGGATGGACAGGCTGATATCCGATAGCGGCGTCACGGTTGCACGGCGGCCTGGAAACTCCACCTGAAGATTGCGGACGTCGATGACCGCTTTTTCTGCTTCACCCATGGGTATCAACCTCGATCGGATAGCTTGGCGAGAAGATTTCCGAAACTGGCGGACTGTTCCAGCTCCGTTCCGGATATTTGGCGATCAGTCCGTCGTATTGCGCCTGCGCCTGGACGCGGGCTTTCTCCATGTCGATGCCAGCAACCTGGCGGTTCACCATTGAGACACGGCCATCGACGAAGACGGCACGCGTGACCTTGCCGGAACCGCCGGTAACCAGCGTCGTAATGGGGTCGATGGAGGGCGCCATAACGGTATCATCGAGATCGAAGACCGCAATGTCGGCACGAGCACCCGGCGACAGATGACCGAGATCTGCGCGTCCGAGAGCCCGTGCACCGCCAAGCGTTGCGGCGTCATAGAGGTCGGCCGATCTCACCTGATGCGGTGCACCGTCGTTGATGCGGCAGGTGATAAGTCCGACGAGCAGGTTCATCAACATGTCCGCAGGTGCCGTATCCGTACCCATGGCAATGTTGATGCCGCGCTTGCGGCAGGCCGAGAAGGAATTCAGCGTGCTGCCGCCACGCCCGGAAACCAGCGGACAATGCACAATCGAGACGCCGTTCTGCGCATAGAGCGCCAGGTCTTCCTCGGTCGCATTGGTGGCGTGCGGCGCGATGAGCCGGTCGCTGAGAAGGCCCGCCTTGGCCAGCCAGGCCGGTGCGGTCGAGCCGTGCAGCATGCGGACCGTATCCACCTCCATGGCCCCCTGCGCCATGTGCAGGCGGAACTTGACGCCGAGATCGCGTGCGGCGGCGTCCGTGCGTTGCAGAAGATCCAGCGTCGAGGTTTCGACCCGATCCGGCGCCAGCATGCCGCGCACGAGGTCACCATGGCGGCCGTGCTGCCTCTCGATATAGGCAATGGCGTCGTTCAGTCCCTGAAAGCCCCGCTCTTCGTCAAAAATCGGGACGATCTGGCCGGGGCTTTCCAAAACCATACCGCCGGAGCGATAGGCGGGGCTGAGATAAACCCGCAAGCCGAGCTCACCGGCGGCATCAGCCGCAGCGTCGAATTCGCCGATCGTTTCGCCCCATTCGCGATAGAACAGCGAGGCGATGGGGGCCGCTGTCGTGATGCCGTTCAGGAGCAACTGGCCGAAAGCAAACCGTTTCTGGAAGGCCAACTCGTTCTGGCTGTACATTTCATAAGGGCCGGCATCGACATAGGAGCGCGGCCAGACGCGGCCTTTGGTCCAGCCGGGATGGTTGTCGATACCCAGAATGGTCGTATCGAGATCGGACAGCGCATCGAGATCGATCAGGCCGGGGCTGATCAGCGCGTTGCCGAAATCGATGCGGCGGGCGACCTCGCCGGCAAAGCGGTGGCCGACGAAAAGGATCTCGCCATTTTCGAAAACGACTTCACCGTTCTGCAAAAGCCGGTGGCTGCCATCCTTATGGCCAACCACCCAGCTTGCGGTAACAAGTGTGCGGCCTTCCGGACGGCGTCCAAGCGTGAGGGATGCAAGGTCTTTGCTCATCACGGCATCTCCACCAAGGCTTTGCCTTGACGGGCGGTGACCTTGCCTGCCTTCAGGACCAATGGCCGAGGTGCGATATCAACCACAGCATGGGCGAGCGTCTCGCCGGTCAAGAGGGTCAAATCGGCATTGCATCCAATCTGCAGGCCGTAGTTTTCCAGCCGCATCACATCGGCTCCTCCTTGGGAGACGACATGCAGAACATGAGCAAGCTCGATGTCCGAACGCAGTCCATTTTTCATGCCGATGACCTTGGCGCGGTCCAGCATATCTGGCTGACCCCACGGACCCCAGGTATCGCGGATACCGTCACAGCCGCCGCCAACCCGCACACCGGCTTCCTTCAACCGCATGATGGAAGGCACGTTGGCGGACGGCGCGCCTGTCGTCAGGATCGCCACATCAAGGCGCGCGATCTGCTCAATCAGCTTGCCGACCCGCAGATAGTCGTTCATGCCGAGCGCAAACGCATGGCTGATGGCAACTTTACCTTCCATGCCATGGGCCCGGATGCGCTCGAAAATCAGTTCCATGGTGAAGGCGCCGAGGTCGGCTGCCTCATGCAGGTGAACGTCGATTGGAACGCCATGCTTGACGGCAAGGGCAAAGAGGATGTCGAGCTGGCCCTTGGGGTCGCGGTCGATGCCACACGGATCGATGCCACCCAGCACTTCGCAACCCTGACGGAGCGCTTCGTCCAGAAGCTCCACGGCACCGGGCATGACCATCACGCCGGACTGCGGGAAGGCAACGATTTCGATATCGATGACACCCTTCAGCTTTTCGCGGGTTTCCCAGACACCTTCGACAAGCGAAAGGCCGTGGGTCGGGTCGATATCGACATGGCTACGGATATGCGTACCGCCGTTGGCGGCGAGCCCGATCGCGTGGCGCATGGATTGGCGATGCGGATCCATGCCGATCTCAAGGCGGTTTTCCCGTTCGAAATCGATCCGCTCACGCAAGACTGCGGCACGGTTGTTGACGTGCCAGGGCATGCCCCAGGTGGTCTTGTCTAGATGCGTATGGGCGTCGATCAAGCCGGGAACCGCGATAGCGCTACCGCCGTCCTCGACCGACATGCCGGACTCGGGCTCGAACGTTCCAAAACCGGCAATCTTCCCGTCCTTGATCAGGACATCGCAGCTTTCACCGGCCATCGGCCTGACATTGCGGAGCAAGAGATCGTGCATGGAACTTACCTCAGTTTCGGATTGAGCGCATCGCGCAGCCAATCGCCGAGCACATTGACGGTGACGACCAACAGGCAGAGTTGAGCGACGGGGAACAGGACGATCCACCAGGAACCGGAAAACAGGAACTGATTGCCGATGCGGATCAACGTTCCAAGCGAAGGCTGGCTTGGCGGCATGCCGATACCCAGGAACGACAGGGTCGCCTCTGTCAGGATAGCCATGCCGAAATTGAGCGTCGCAGCGACCATGATCGGCGTCAGCGTATTGGGCAGGATATGGTGAGCCATGATGCGCCGGGACGGTACGCCAATCAGTTTGGCCGCCTGCACATAGTCCTTGCCGCTTTCGACGATCGCTTGGGCACGCACCGTCCGGGCATATTGCACCCAGGCCGAAAGAGCGATGGCAAGGACAAGCACGGCCGACGCTCCGATCTCGCGCAGGCTCTCCGGCAGCATCTGGCGCACGACGGTGGAAACGAGGATCGCAACGAGGATCGTCGGAATAGAGAGCATGATGTCGCCGATGCGCATCAGCAGATTGTCGATGAAGCCGCCGAAATATCCGGCAATCAGACCAGCGGTCAAACCGATGACGAGAGACAATGCCACGGAAGCGATGCCGATGACGATCGAGATGCGCGTGCCGTAGAGGATGGCCGAGAGCATGTCGCGGCCCTGCGTGTCGGTGCCCAGCAAATAAGGCCACTCGCCACCGTCTTGCCAGATTGGCGGCAGTTCGGCCTTCCACATGTCGAGCAGTGCCCCGTCATAGGGGTTCTGCGGCGCGATCAGCGGCGCAAAGATTGCCGTCAGGATGAGGATCGCCAGCAGAATGGCGCTGACCTGCGCCGATCTGCTCTGGCTGAACGACCAACAGAGGTCACTGTTGCGGATACGCTTGAACAGCGAGGGTCGAGCGGCCTTGGCCGTTTGCGGAAGTTCAGTGGTCATCGAACCGGCCCCGTTTCTTAACGTGCGTTGCGCAGGCGGGGATCAATCACCGCGTAGGCGATATCAACCAGCATGTTGAGGACAACGAAGATGAAGGAAATGATGCAGAGATAGGCTGCCATGACCGGGATATCGAGGAAGGTCACAGCCTGGATGAAGAGCATGCCCATGCCCGGCCACTGGAAGACAGTCTCGGTGATCAGCGCGAAGGCGATCAGCGACCCGACATTCATCGCCGTCATCGTGACGACCGGCATGAGACAGTTGCGCAGGGCATGGCGGAAATAGATGCGCCAGCGCGGGATGCCGCGTGCACGGGCAAATTTCACATAGTCGGAGCGCAGCACTTCGAGCATTTCCGCCCGCACCAGCCGCATCACCAGCGTGATCTGGTAGAGCGACAAGGCGATCGAGGGCAGGATCAGCGCCGCCAGCCCGGACGAGGTCAGGAAACCCGTGGACCACCAACCGATCTGTACCACTTCGCCGCGCCCAAACGCGGGCGCCCAGCCCAGGATCACCGAAAAGACAAGGATCAGAAGAATGCCGACGACGAAGCTCGGTAGAGACACGCCGACAATGGATAGGAATTGCAGGCTCTCCGTGTACCATTTGCCGCGCTGGATCGCGGTCAGGATGCCCAGCGGAAGACCAAACAGCAAGGAGAGTAGCGTCGCAACCAAGACCAGTTCCAATGTCGCCGGGAACCGCTCGGCAATCACGGGCAGGACTTTTTGGCCATTGCGGTAAGAGACACCGAAATCGCCCTGCACCGCGTTGGTGACGAAACGGATATATTGCGTCGGCAGGCTGTCGTTCAGGCCGAGGCGCTCGCGAAGAGCCGCGCGGTCGGCCTGCGATGTCTGCTCGCCCACCATCAACTCGACGGGATCGCCCGCAAGCCGGAAGATCAGAAAAGCGAGCAAGGCGACGGATAGCATCACCAGGACTGCATTTCCGAGACGCTTGATGATGAAGACTACCATGGTGACCTCTCCGCTTCGCTCCAGCCACGGACCCTGCCCGGACGGTTCGATCAATAACGCTCAGAGACAGGGATTGCCGCTTGGCAGCAAAATGCAAAGGTGCAGATGAGCGGTGTGTCCTTCAGGACACGAGCCGCAATGCCAGCAGCACTACCACGAGACGTACGCTCCTCACGTACAGCCTCCCCTGTTCTCGTCGTGCCCCATTAAGACAAGGTTTTGAAAGTTGTCAACGTGATTGTAGACAATTTTGTGCAATTAAGGTGCCGTTTCCTCAACATCTTTGCCGCCGCTCTCCGGCCACAACGGATAGCTTGGCGAAAACAAGGCCTCGACCGGCGGGTGCTCCCAGCTTCTATCAGGATATTTGGCGACCAAACCTTCGAACTGGCTCTGGGCTCGCCTGCGCGCATCGTACATATCGAAACCTGCCAGCTTGCCCTCCAGCATGGAGAGCCTCCCGTCAACAAAAACTGCCTGGGTGACCTTGCCCGAACCACCAAGCACCAGCGTTGTGATGGGATCGACGCTGGGCGTCATATGCGGGTCGTTGAGACGGAAGACGGCGATATCGGCGCGGGTGCCCGGTGCAAGCCTGCCGATGTCGGTCCGGCCGAGCGCTTTGGCGCCGCCGAGCGTCGCGGCATCGAACAGATCGGATGACAGCACGGCGTCGGACCTCTTTTCGCTGATGCGGCAGGCGGCGAGGCCCATGAGAAGGTTCATCAGCATATCGGGCGGCGCGGTATCCGTTGCCATGCCTATATTGATGCCGAGGTCACGGCAGGCAGAAAAGGAATGAAGCATGCTGCCCATCCGCGCCGACACCAGCGGCGAATGGGCGATGGATACACCGTTGGCCGCATAAAGCTCCAGATCCTGCCTGCTGGCGTAGGTGGCGTGTGGCGCGATCAGCCGTTCGCTCAAAAGCCCGTGGTTCGCCATCCATTGCGGTCCGCTCGCTCCGTGCAACCGTTGCATTGTCTCGAGCTCCAGCGGTCCTTGCGCCATATGCAGCCTTGCACGGCAATCCAGATTGCGTGCCGCATCCACGGTCTGCTTCAGCAGTTCCAGTGTGCAGGTCTCCACCCGGTCCGGTGCAAGCAGGCCATTGATGAGGCCGCCGTGACGCCCGTGCTGATGTTCGATGAAGGATACGGCATCGTGCAGGCCCTGCAGGCCCTTCGCCTCATCAAAGACCGGCACCATCCTGCCCGGCGCTTCCAGCACCATGCCGCCGGAGCGGTATGCAGGACTGAGGAATACCCTGAGACCAAGGTCGGCGGCGGCATCGGCTGCAGCCTCGAACTCGGCGACGGTTTCGCCCCATTCGCGATAATAAAGCGAGGCGACCGGTGCGGCGGTGGTGATGCCGTTCAAAAGCAGAAGTCCGAACGCAAAGCGCTTCTGGAAGGCAAGCTCTTCCTCACTATACATTTCATAGGGGCCGCGCTCGACATAGGATCGTGGCCAGATGCGTCCCCTCGCCCATCCGGGCTGGTTGTCGTGAACCAGCGTATACGTATCGAGATCGGATAGGGCATCGAGGTCGATCAGACCGGGGCTGATAAGGGCTTCACCGAAATCGATCCGGCGAGCAACTTCGCCGGGAAACGAGAGCCCGGCAAACATAACGGCGCCGTCTTCCATGACGATTTCGCCACGCGGCACGAGATGATGTGTACCGTTACGCCAGGCGAGAACCCAGTCTGCGGTCAAAAGAGTACGGCCCACGGGCCGCTGGCCGAGTGTCAGCGTGTTGAGGGGATCGGATGTCATGGTCTTTCCTGAAGCGGCTGAAGAGCCTGGAGTTCAAATGAAAAGAGCGCCTCATGCGGCCATGAAACGCTCCTCTCCTGTCAAAACGGGTCTTTGGGCGATTATTTGCCCATCATGGTATGCCAATGACGTGGCTTGTTGTCGGCGCGGAAATCGACGCTCTTGACCGTGCTCAGCATCGCCCAGGCGATCGGCTGCTGATGCAGAGGAATGAGCATGGTTTCATCCTTGGCGATTTTCAGGGCCGCTTCTTCAAGGGCCAGACGCTTCGTATTGTCCGGTTCATGGGCAGCCTGCTCGACCAGCTTGTCGATTTCCGGATTTGACCAGTTGCCATAGTTGGAAACGCCCGTTGAGCCCTTGCGGGTCGACAGGACCTGCGACAGCAGCGAATAGGCGTCGAGCGTCGGCTCGTTGGCCCAGCTCAGGTTAAAAACGTCTGCCTTGCCGTTGGTCCGCTTCGGTGTTTGGACGGCGCGTGGCGCGATATCCATGGTCGGCTGGAAGCCGCCGCGCTTCAACATGTTGACGATACCCGAGCAGATATCCTCTTCGTTGATGCTCTCGTCGTTCATGCACATATAGGTGAAGGCGAGGTCCTTCATGCCGGCATCGGCCAGCAGCTGCTGGGCGCGCGCCGGATCGGCGGGGCTGTAGGTGTCGAGCGACTTGGCATAGCCGGAGATTTCCGGAGCGATGAGTGAACCCGAAGGACGGGCCAGACCACGCATCACTTTTTTATTGATCAGATCGCGGTCGATGGACGCTTCGAACGCCTGGCGCACGCGCAGGTCATTGAACGGGTTCGGGCGGCCATCTTCCAGCTTTTCCTTGCGGTTGAACGCAACGAAAACGGTCCGCAGTTCGGTACGCTTCTTGACGGTGATCCCCGGCGAGGATTCGAGACGCGGCAGATCCTGGATTGGTGCTGAATCGATCACGTCGATTTCGCCGGAGAGAACGGCAGCAACGCGCGTCGCAGCCGACGAGATCGGCATGAACTCGATGCGATCGAGATTGTGCTTCTTTTCATCCCACCATCCATCATTGACAACGAGAACGGTCTTGCTGTCCGGGACGCGGCTTTCCAGCTTGAAGGGGCCAGTGCCATTGGTGTGCTGCGTGGTGTAGCCTTCGACTTTGGAGGCAAAATCGGTCGGCTTTTCGCTGTTGTTGGCCTTCAGCCACGTCGCATCGAAGATGAAGATATTGGTGATGTCGTTGAGGAACAGCGAGGTCGGCGCGGTCACTTCGATGTCGACGGTGTAGTCATCAACTTTGGCGACACCGGCGAACAGCGGAATATTGCCGCGCAGCGGCGAGGTCTCATCCGAAGCGCGTTTGAAGGAAGCCACCACGTCGTCGGCCGTGAACTCGGCGCCGTCGTGGAACTTCACGCCCTTGCGCAGGGTAAAGCGCCAATGCTTGTCATCAATAAGTTTCCATTCGGTGGCCAGCGAAGGCTCGATCTTGAAGTCCGCATCGTAGCGCACCAAGCCCTCATAGATGTGGTTGAGGAAGGCGAGGTTCGACGTGGACGGAACCGAATAGGGATCAAGCGAGAAGATATCGGCTCGTCCGCCCCAGCGAAGAGTTTCTGCGCTGGCAGGCGCAGCAATGGCAGCCGCAGTCAGCGCGGCAAGAATAAAGCTTTTCACACGGGACATGATTTCCCCCCCTTATTGATTGTTGACGAGCCTCGATAGTCAAGCCCTCTGACAGAAGGGAGTATTGTTTCACCTATTTCTATTGTCAATGATATTGTTGACAATTATCGTAGCCAAAATTCGCCTTTCCAGCCAAGGTGGCGGTGGTTATGAAAATGGGAGGAAACGGGATGGGAAATTATCTGCTGCTTCACGGCACGATTGTCACCGTCGATCAGGAGCGTCGTATCATCGAGGACGGAGCACTGGCGATTGCGGGCGACAGAATTGTCGACATTGGCACCAAAGAGGAGCTTGAGCCCCGTCACGCCGATAAGACAATCATAGACTGTCGCGGCAAACTGATTATCCCGGGGCTGATCGATGCTCATGGCCATGCGGGCCATGCTCTCATCCGCAGCGTTGCGGCCGACACCAATGCGATGTGGATGCGCGTCGTCACCCCGACATATTATCATTATGTGACCCGCGACTACTGGTATGCGGACGGCCTCGTCTCCGGTCTCGAGCGGCTTCGTGCCGGCGTGACCACCGGCGCCAGTATCATCACCTCGATGCCGCGCGCCGACGATCCGATCTTTGCCATCAATCATGCCCGCGCCTATAGCGAAATCGGACTGCGCGAGATCATCTGCGTCGGCCCTTCGGGTCTGCCCTGGCCGCATCCGGTGACACGCTGGGAAAGCGGCAAGCCCGAACGCCGGCATATCGCTTTCGAGGAGATGATCGAAGGCAGCGAAGCCGTCATCAAGGCGCTGAACGGCAGCGCCGATGGCCGCATCAGCGTTTTCCTGACCCCCTTCACCATCGTTCCGTCGGTCGAGCCGTCGAACGCCTCGTCACCGGACCAAGCGGTTAAACTGACGGAAAACGATCGCTATCAGGCGCGCCGTGTGCGTGAAACCGCCCGTAAATGGGGTGTGCGTCTGCATTCCGATGCCTTTGCGGGACAAATCCGCATGGCCTTCCAGGACAAGGAGAATGCGTTGCTGGGACCTGACATCCACCTCCAGCATTGTTGGGGCATTTCGCATGAGGAAATGGATATCCTTGCCGAAACCGGCACCCACGTCACCCACGCGCCTCCCGGACGCTCGACGCCGATTATGGAAATGATGTCCAAGGGTATCCGGGTAGCGATCACCACCGATGGCGCAGCACCGAGCCGGCATTTCGACATGCTGCAGACTGCACGGCTGGCGCAGTTTACCCAGCATCTCCTCCACAACCACGACCGCTATCTGCTGCCGCCAGGCAAGATCTTCGAGATGATCACGATCGACGCTGCCCGCGCCATCGGCATGGAGCATGAGATCGGATCCCTCGAAATCGGTAAGAAGGCAGATATCGCCATCATCGACATGCGCAAACCGCACTTGATGCCGATGTGGATGCCGGTGCACCGGCTCGTCCATCAGGTGCTGGGAAGCGATGTCGACACCGTCATCGTCGATGGCAAAATTCTCATGGAAGGCGGCAAGGTGCTGACGACCGATGTCGAGGCGGCGATCACCTTTGGACAGGAGGAGGCGCTGGCGCTGGCCGCGCGTGCCGGGCTGCACGCCCATATGCACGAACCCGGCTGGGGCAAACTGCAGCGCACCTTCGACGAACCCGTCATGCCGCCCCAACCGCCGGTATGCTGACGGGCGAAATGGTGCGCGGGTTTTGGCTTCCACCGGTTTGCTTTCAAGGCAATCGAGATCGCCTTGAAAGGCCTGAACCATGACCGCCTTCGGTCAATAGGGAAGCACTTAAAAGACAGGTGTGTGTGTGAAATAAGGCCTTAGCCCTGTTTCTGCTTGAGGAATTACTTATCGTTCTGAGCCATGCTGCAACGCGTGCATCAAAAAGATGCGAGGTTGGGGAAGCGCTATAGATTAATAGGGCCTGAGCGCTCGGAATGCCAGTTCGGTCGCTGAGTTAAGTTACGAGCGGCGGAAATGTGCCTCGGCGATATCGGCAATATGTTTGCCGATAGGCAGTGCTGAGGTGGCGGCCGGTGATGGGGCGTTGAGCACATGAACCGTTCGGGCCGTGCGTTCAATCAGGAAATCGTGCAGCAGTCGGCCGTCGCGGCTGACCGCCTGGGCGCGGATACCAGCGGGATGCGGATGCAGATCCGCCAGTTCCAACTCCGGGCAATAGCGTTGGCACAGCGCAAGGTACCGGCGGCGGCTGAGCGCGTTGGCCATCTCGCCCAGCCCGTAGCGCATGTTGCGTGCCATGACGTGGCGAAACCCGGGAAAACGAACCATTTCCCAGAGATCCTTGGGGCTGATGTTGCCAAATCGGTATCCGTTGCGGGCAAACGCCAGCACGGCGTTGGGACCGACCGTCACGAACCCGCCGATCATCGGCGTCAGATGTACGCCAAGGAATGGTAGCGATGGTTCCGGAATGGGATAGATGAGATGATTCACGATGCGGTTCTTGTCTGCGCCGAGCCGGAA
>UCKS01000046.1 GCA_900473045.1 Hyphomicrobiales bacterium | reverse complement strand
GCTGACCTGAGACCCTTCTTCCCTCCAGTTTTCAGGAGAGTCTTTGGGTTTAAATCTGGCCTTATGCGGCCTGTTTTTCCAGAGCCATTTTCAGTGCAAATTCACTGGGTGTGATGTTGCCCAGCGAAGAGTGTGGTCGATTTCGGTTGTAATCCTCCTTCCATGCGGTGATGTCCGTCCTCGCCTGTGTCAGCGACGAGAACAGGGTTTCGTTCAGGCATTCGTCGCGGAAGCTGCCGTTGAAGCTTTCCACGAAGCCGTTCTGCATTGGCTTGCCGGGTGCGATGTAATGCCATTCGACATGCGTGCCCTGGCACCATTCGAGAACGGCCATACTCGTCATCTCCGTTCCATTGTCGGAAACAATCGTTCGTGGCTTTCCTCGCCGGGTGATGACTGCATCGAGTTCTCGTGCCAGCCGTCGACCTGAGAGCGACGTGTCAGCGACCAACGCCAGGCATTCGCGGGTGAAGTCGTCGACGACAGCCAAGACCCGAAAGCGACGACCATCCGTCAAGGCGTCGCTGACGAAGTCGAGGCTCCAGCGCTCGTTGGGACGCGACGGCAATGCCAAAGGTCGTCGCGTTCCCAAAGCCCGCTTGCGCCCGCCACGTTTACGCACGGTCAGCTTCTCTTCCCGATAGAGACGCCGGAGCTTCTTCAGGTTCATGACGATCCCCTGCCGATCCAGCATGACGTGAATGCGCCGATATCCAAAACGACGGCGCTCGGACGCCACGGTCCTCATAGCCTCGCGGATATCAGCGTCATCGGGCCGAATGCTGCGGTATCGCACGCTCGACCGGTCGATGGACAAAACCTCGCACGCCCGACGCTCGCTCACACCATGCTTCTCGCAGACATGAGCCACAGCATCCCGCTTCGCATCGGGCGTCACCATTTTTTTGCGGCGACATCCTTCAAAATGGCATTGTCCAGCATGGTCTCGGCCAACAGCTTCTTCAGCTTGGCGTTCTCATCTTCCAGAGCCTTCAGCTTGCGGGCATCGGAAACCTCCATGCCGCCAAACTTCGCCTTGTATTTGTAGAAGGTCGCCTCGGATATACCGTGCTTGCGGCAGACATCGGCCGTCTTCAAGCCGTTCTCCTGCTCCTTCAAAATCCCGATGATCTGTTCGTCCGTGAACCGTGAATGCTTCATGCCCGTCTCCTCGTTGTGACGGACTCTACCAAAATTTGGAGGAAGTTTCGGGTCTCAGGTCA
>UCKS01000068.1 GCA_900473045.1 Hyphomicrobiales bacterium | reverse complement strand
CGGTTCGAGGCACGCTGCCGTTAACGGCAGGCTTCGACTTGAAGCGAGTTTATGGGAGTTTGTGCGTGCATCGGTGCCTGCGAAGACCGGCGCGCTCGACCAGGGGACCGCCCGCTTGCCGGGGACTGGTCCTGGGCCGCGATGAACGGTCTGCCATCGCGTCCGCCGTTTTGAACCGTGCGATCCAGCGCCACACGATTTTCGGTGAATCGCTATAGATGCGGACAGGAAGCAGACAAAAGCCGAGGGCAAGAGGTGAGCAGAATGCCTCCTCCTGTAAGACGGCATTGGCCGAGACCGTGACGATCACTACAAAGGCAAACAGGAAGTCTGGCTCACCCGTCCCTATCAGTTGCGTCCTCGCCGTTGCGGCGAGCGCCGCCAGAAAACCGAAAATGACAGNNCCTGCCGATCCCCATTTGGTAGAGCATAACGCCGACGGCACTCTCGATGGGGACCGAGGCAACTCCCTCTCCCTGAGCACGGCCCTAATCGAGATTGGCGCTGGTACTGGACAAGTTTCCACCCAATCCAAGCCGCCTGATGAGCATCTCCTGCCAATAACGGGGAGCGGCTCGCGGAACGATGACATCGATCGGTGGCATGACGCTTCTCATCCGCAGCTAATCACGCCGGCGTCCGAGTCCAGAAGACCAAGAATTGGCCAAGAATTGGCCAAGAAAGATTACGTTCAGGTTACTTTGAATTTCAATCCCGCATTGAACCTGTGTCTCGCATAACCGAATCGACGACAGCGAGGGAAGTTTGGGCCTGTCTACGCAAGGCAACTCCGTCGCAAACGGCCTGCTGGCTTGGATGTCTGGAATCTGGACTGCCACGGTCTCGATGAAATTGTTCAGAGCCGACGCGATACGAAGGCTGCCAGGCGGTTGTTCATCAGACTGTTGAAAAAAAACAGGCAATGCCATCCAAGCGGATCATCACTGACGAGTTACGACCGTGCGGCGAGGCGGGGCGTCCGCGAAACCGTCAAAGTCTCTTTTTGAATAATCCGTGGTGAGATCGGCAGAAAATGGCCCTGTGGTCAGCAGTGTAAAATCAAATGAACCACGCACATCCCCGTGAACAACATATTGGCGGTGTACCCTGAGGAAATCGCGTTTAATTCTCCGGTAGTGTTCCGGGATCAGAAGATGCTTCACCCTGATAAACATCAGTTCCGCTTGCGGCGCATCGTGGTGTCCACACATGGAAACCACCGCGCTCTTGTAGAAGTGGATCACGTCCGTCACGCACTGTACCTCCAGAAAAGACACCCCGGGAGCGCGCGCGATTGCGCCGACGCGTTGGCGGAGCCTGCTTGCCGATTTGAGCAGCGCGCATTGCAGGATCGCCCCGCCGAGAGTGATAAACACCACGCGTTTGCCCGCGACAGCGGCGGGCTTGCGTTCAAGCACCATACCCAGCACATGCGCTGCGAGTGTCGCTCCCATGCTGTGCGAACTGACAACATATTCGTCCGCAGGCTCACCAAGCGCTTCGATCACCGTGCCGTACTGCCGCTCCAGCCAACGGCTGAGGTGTGGATCGTCCACGCGTGCGGCCGCCGCTGCCAGCTCCCAATCGGCCAGCAAATGGAGCGTAAGATACCTGTCTGAAAAAGGAAGAAGAACGCAGCGATAGAATGCCCATGCGAGAGGCAGGCTCCAGAAATAGTGCCAGAGGAAGCCCAACCAGAGCGGTAAAGACGCGATCGCCAGACTTGCGGCAAAACCGAGACTCATAAGAAGGAAGGGAAACAGAAAGAACAGGCCGAACCGCCAAGCGTGCCGGAAATAGGCTGTCAGCCCACCTTGACCGACAACGGAGCCGAAGCTTGCAAAACCCGTCAGGATTCTTTGGAATGTTGGTTTGTCGCTGAGTTTTTCGACAAGGCTATTGTGATCGCACAGGTAAATCGTGCTTGTGGTTCGCCACCCCTGCGCCTCGCTAACGGCGGAAAAATGCGTCGCGCCGTGTGCCTCGGATAAAGGCTCGATGGCTGTCGAGAAACCCCAGACTTCCGCCGAGCGTTGCGCTGACCTTTTGAAACGTCTTTGGTGAGCCTGGGCGTCCATGCGTTCAAACCCAGGGAAATGGATAACCACACGTCGTTTTACCGGTTCAATCATATGTGCCTGCATGCTGAAACATTCGGACAAACCGGTAAACGCCGGGGGTGTGCAGTGAAGCCCATAATCCGTGGTGCTGGTCGTCTGTGATCGTTGAAACGCAAGACCGTTTTGTGGTCGTTCTCAGAGCCGCACGCTCTTCCCAAGCGGTGCGCGCGGGCAGAGAGTGAGCTCCGCGCAGATGCGACGGCTGAAAGCTGTAGTTTTTTCATCGTCGGCATTGAGCAGGCATCTGCGTAGCGTTCTCGGGTGTGATGGAAGAGCCAATAAGAAAATTCCGGGTCCGGAATTGGCCATGCAACGGTTAAACCCCGATACTTCTGTGGGCCAATTTCCTTAAAAAACCAACTCGGCAGCTGAGCTCTTATCGCCCGGTAATCAAAACAGAATTCTTGGACGAAAAACGCAGTCGCAAAAATTTCCGGCGTGATTGTGGCGATTGCCGGGATGCCCCTAGGAATCGGGTTCCGCCAACTGATATTCTGGCTTCGTGCGTAGGCTGGGCGTATTGGGAGGGTCCGCGGGTCTCTGGTCGCCGCGAAATGTCATGGGCGTACGACCGGCGATGGATGAGACAGCTTCGCTCCGTGGTATTTTTCGTTTGTCTGAATCGTGAACGGCATTTGCCAAACAACGCCTTCACCATTGCATCCGGCCCTCTAGATACCAACGGGCTTCGCCATGCCTTTGGCGACGGCTTTATCAAAAAGGACACATCTATGCAGATTGGAATGATGGGTTTGGGCAGGATGGGTGCGAATATGGTCCGTCGCCTGCTGCGCGACGGACATGAATGCGTCGTCTACGATATCAATACGTCCAGTGTCGCAGCTCTGGTGGCTGAGGGTGCCATCGGCTCAACCTCCATCGAGGATTTTGTAGCCAGGCTGAAAAAGCCGGCCTGCGCCTGGCTGATGCTTCCGGCAGCCATCACTGGCGCAAATGTCGACAAGCTCGCCGCCTTGCTGACCCCAGGCGATATCATCATCGACGGCGGCAACTCCCATTATCATAATGCCGTCGATAAAGCCGCGCAGCTTCAGGTCAACGGCATAAACTATATCGATGTTGGCACCAGCGGTGGCGTTTGGGGCCTTGATCGGGGTTATTGCCTGATGATCGGCGGCCCGGATGCGGCCGTCCAACATCTGGATCCCGTCTTCGCAACGCTCGCTCCCGGCAGAGATGTCAATGCCGCAGCCGAGAGCGAAGGGCTGAGGACAGCTCATCTGGGCTATCTGCATTGTGGACCGAGCGGCGCCGGCCATTTTGTGAAAATGGTCCATAACGGTATCGAGTACGGCATGATGGCGGCCTATGCCGAAGGCATGAATATCCTCAAGGCCGCCAATTCGGGCAACGAAAAACGTGAGGCCGATGCGGAAACCAGTCCGCTTCAAACACCGCAATACTACAAGTTCGATATCGACATGGCCGCAGTATCGGAGGTGTGGCGGCATGGCAGCGTCATCAGTTCTTGGTTGCTGGACTTGACGGCGGATGCGCTCAAAAGCGACCCGGCGCTGTCCGCCTATAGTGGCCGGGTTTCGGATTCCGGCGAAGGACGCTGGACGCTGAAGGCTGCGATCGATACGGGCGTCCCCGTTCCTGTGCTGTCTTCGGCGCTGTTCCAGCGCTTCAGCTCGCAGGGTGAATCCGAGTTCGGAGACAAGCTTCTATCCGCCATGCGGTTTGCCTTCGGTGGCCACCTCGAGAAGCCGAAAGATGGTGCGTGAGCACCCTGAATGAAAGGCCTGCGCATCGTCGTGCCTGCGTTGCAGGCGAACCGAGGCTGATGGGCGGACGTCTAGAGATGCTGGAAGAATCAGTCGTCAAAATCTTGCGCAGCTCAAGCCAGGCTTGCCGCAGCGACTGGACCGTGTGGTCCGGTCCCCGGCGGTGGCACTTGTCCGGCTCCAGCGCGACGCTACTGAAATCTGGGCTTGTGGGTGGCAGAGCTTGTCCACCGACCTGAACTCTTGGCCTTATCTGTGTAAAAGCACCGTGGAACCGGATGCGCCCGTGAGCGTTGACGGTAGCGGACCTGCCCCGCCAAACATTCTCAGGGCAGCTGGGGCAATCATCATGACATTCAATCAATATCTGATGGCAGCAATGTCGTCTCTTTTGTTCGCAGGGTCGGTATCGGCTCAAACGCCTGAGGATCCGGCCGTAACTGCATGCAATTCAACGGGTCTCGTCGCCCTTCAAGGTCAGTCATCAGAGATCACCGGGCTGGTATTCGACGCTGAAAGCCTAGCGGTCAGCGCGGCTGACACCAAGGTCGAGGATGTCTCGGTCAAGACAGTCATCCTGGGAGAAGCCTATATCGAGCGAAAGGGGATGGCTGGAAAGGCCGACCGCTTCGTCTGCCTTATCGGGGATAAGGGGAAAGTACTGCTGACGTTCTTTACTGCGAAATAGCTCGCTTGTGACGTCTCTGTATCGCTGAGAAGGCTCCGTTGGAACCGTTTGGCTCACACAGCGTTGTGCGAATGACTTGTTCGGGGACGCCCCCGAACGCCAGAGGGCGTCACATGAACTTTTCCGTCATCGGCGCCATCGGGTTGACGCTAATGCTGTTCTTAAAACCCGCCTTGGCGGACGAAGCAGGATTTTTAAAGTCGATTGAGGGGCGTTGGTCAGGGGATGGTTCCGTGACAACAAAAATTGGATCACGGCCTTTCAACGTCACATGCAAGTTCGATGGCAAAGCGCGGGGACCATCTCTTGTGATGTCCGGGCAGTGCCGTGGACTGGTGGTGGTGAGGAGGCCCGTTTCTGCCGACATCAGGGCCGACGGCACGAGATATAGCGGAACGTACATGGGACCCTCCGGCCGCCCGTCCCGTCTCTCTGGCTCGCGCACAGGCAATTCGATCAACTTCATTGTCCGATGGAACCGGGAGATCAATGGTGACCGAACGGCGCAGATGACGCTCGAAAAGATTGGAGGCAGAGGCCTCAGATTGAAAACGATCGACAAGGACCCGAGGAATGGCCGCCTCATCGTCACCAGTGATATACACCTGACGCGATAGCTGGACATAGAATATCAAATCCAATGGCTTGCACGGTGACCGCGTTTTAGGCAGGATCGGAATTTCCTTTTGTTTTCGCAACATCACCAGGACTTCCGGCAGGTTTTTCGGTCGCTTCGTCTACGGGTTTGAAATTGGTCATGAGGCGCAATGTGAGGAAAGTCATGATCGATAGGACAAGAGCGATATCGTAGGCTCCGAGCCCCACAGCTGTCCCGACTGCGCCCGTCGCCCAAAGACTGGCCGCCGTCGCAGTTCCCCGGACACTCTTGCTCACCACCAGGATCGCGCCACCGCCGATAAAGCCCATCCCTGTGATCAACCCTTCGACGATACGCGCCGTGGCTTCGGGGTTTCCTGCGGTCAGGTTTTCTGTCGCCTGTATAAATCCACAACTCGCGATCGCGACGAGCGGGAAGGTTCGCAAACCGGCGCTCCTCTCGCTCTTTTCACGATCCCAGCCGATCGGTAGCGCCAGTAGATAGGCAACGACGAGTGCGCCGAGATGCGGCAGCACGTTGAAGGATTGGCCGATTGCAGAAATCTGGTCGAGCATTTTTTGTTCTACCGATAGAAATGCGTGAAGTTCCCGCTCCAAAATCTGCTCCGCGCGGAACAGACTGTCAGGCTTGGCCTGCTCTGAAAACTAGCCCAAAACAAGGAAGTGGGTGAGCCCGAAAGCTCNNCCCCTGCCGGCTATTTCTTCAACTTCGAATAGTCGAGCTTGGGAGCGTTCGACAGATCGTCCTTCGTCGTGTCGACATAGGCCTTCCAAGTTCCGTCAACCTCAGCAAGGGCAACCGACGCCGGATCGAGAACGACATAGCTTTCACCGATGCTGAGGAAGCCGCCGACACTTGCGACAATACCGATGATCGACTTTCCATCGCCGATCACGACATCGGAAATCTCCCCGATTGCCTCATTCTGCTTGTTATAGATGTCGATGCCGATCAGCCTCGAGGTCATCAGATCTGTGTCCTGGATGTTCACATACTTTAGCGGGATGGTGGCGGCAGTCCCCATTGTGATGCCAGGGCCGGTGAGGGTGGCGTCAGCTCCAGTTGCTGCGGCAGTCTGTGCGACGGCGGCGCCTGAGAGAAGAGAAAACATCATGCCGGCAACGATCGGACGAAAGTTCATAGTGATAGCTCCTGAAAGTGAATGAGCCGGCAGGAGAGTTACCAACTGTCCGGCGGCGGTAAACACACTACGGGGGCAATTGGTTCCCGGCCAAACATCTGAAATACATCAGGTCCGTACCAGCCAGAATTGGGACATTCAGATCAGCAATAAATTCAAGCGACTTGATTGTGATGAAAGATGAATGGTAATTGTGATCGCAATCACGGTTGTCTGTCATGAAAAGAGCTGCCGTACAAGACACCTAAGCGCCCCTCGCTCCAAACAATAGAAGACAAAAATCACATGAAAAACGGGCTTGGATTGATAACGGCAGTTGCCGATAGTGAGGATGCGCAGGCCGCCAATCCAGTCCGGTTAGGGACGCGTTTGCGACTTGCTCGTCAGACACGGGGGATGACGTTGAAGGCACTTGCGGATGCCGCGAATTGCTCCGAAAGTCTGCTGTCGAAAATTGAAAACGGCAAGGCATCGCCGTCATTGCCAATGCTGCACCGCTTGGTTGGTGCGCTCGATACGAATATCGGCTGGATGTTCGAGGAATCCGATGGGGAGGAGGGGATCATCTTTCGTGCCGGTACTCGGCCGCTGATCGCGCTTGATCCTTTGCGGCGCGGTGAGGGGATTTCGCTGGAGCGCATCATTCCCTACTCGGCCGGGCATCTGCTCCAGTGCAATATCCATCACATCGAGGAAAACGGTGAAAGTGCCGGTCCTATTCAGCATGCTGGAGAAGAAGTCGGGTATCTCCTAGCTGGTGAAATCGAGCTGATTGTCGACGGCAACAGCTTCATGCTCGCATCGGGCGATGCCTTTGTCTTCAACTCCGAGCTACCACATCATTATCGCAATACCGGACGCGAGCGCGCCAGCATCTTCTGGGTCAATACGCCGGCCACGTTCTGACCATTCCCCGCTCTTCGGAAAGTCCAATTCAAGAGACTTGACAATGATTCAAGTCTCTTGAATTATGCCCTGGCGCGTAAGCGCTTTAATGAGCCCGGCTACGGGCCTTTCCGAAAACAAGGGGAACCCGAATGCACCTTTCCAGACTTTTGATCCGCAGCACCGCAGCCGTCGTGATGACCTTGGCCTTCGGTACTGCATCCGCCAGTGACGATACATTTGCGCTCGTTACCATCAACCAGCAGGCTCTATTCTTCAACCAGATCAACGACGGTGCCCAGAAGGCTGCTGACGCCGCCGGTGCCAAGCTCGTGATCTTCAACGCCAACAACGTGCCAGCCGCACAGAACGACGCGATCGAAAATTATATCACCCAGAAGGTCGACGGCATCATTCTCGTCGCCATCGATGTCAATGGCGTGAAGCCCGCGATCACGGCCGCAAAAACAGCCGGCATTCCGGTCATCGCCATCGACGCGCAGATCCCGGAGGGTGACAACATCTCCTTCATCGGCGTCGACAATGCCAAGGCTGGCGAAGACATCGGCAAGTTCTTTTCCGATTATGTGAAGTCCGATATGTCCGGCACTGCCAAGACCGGCATCGTCGGGGCTCTCAATTCCTTCATCCAGAACCAGCGTCTTGATGGTTTCAAGAAGGCTGTGACCGATGGTGGCCAGGCTATCACCTTCCTCGACACGGTCGATGGCCAGAACCAGCAGGACATCGCGCTGGGTGCTGCCGAAAACCTGATGACCGCCAATCCCGACATGACGACAATCTACGCCACCGGCGAGCCACAGTTGATCGGCGCCGTATCCGCCGTCGAAAGCCAGGGCCGCCAGAAGGACGTCAAGATCTTCGGCTGGGACCTGACGGCGCAGGCCGTCAAGGGTATCGAAGAAGGCTGGGTCACCGCCGTCGTTCAGCAGGATCCGGCCGGTGAAGGCAAGGCAGCCGTCGAAGCGCTGGTCAAGCTGAAGAAGGGCGAAACCATCGAGCCGATCATCAATGTTCCGGTGACGATCGTCACCAAGGACAATATTGCCCAGTTCAAGGACATGTTCAAATAAGGGTTTTTCCCGCATCATCGCGCCATGGCCGGTTTCTACGAAACTGGCCATGCCCGTTCAGGCAATCGGGGGGAACCCATCATGACCGACGGCACACCATACCGCGTCCGGATGACCGGTATTTCGAAACGTTACAATCCTATTCAGACGTTGGACAATGTCTCGCTGACCCTCAAGCCCGGCGAAGTGCTGGGGCTGGTCGGAGACAATGGCGCCGGCAAGTCGACGCTGAGTAAGGTGCTTTCCGGCGCCGTCATCCCAGATAGCGGCACCATCGAGATCGACGGCAAGGCCGTTTCCTTTTCATCGCCGGCCGACGCGCGCACTGCCCATGTGGAAATGGTCTATCAGGACCTCTCGCTCTGCGACACCGTCGATGTGGCCGGCAACCTTTTCCTCGGCCGCGAACCGCGCCGCCGCATTCTCGGTGTGCCGTTCCTCGACAACAAGAAGATGCACGGGCTTACACGCGCCATGCTCGATCGTCTCGGCATCATCATCGCCGATACCCGGCTGAAGGTCGAAAATCTGTCCGGTGGCCAGCGCCAGTCAATCGCCATCGGCCGCGCCGCTTCGTTCGAGCCCAAGGTGCTCATCATGGACGAGCCAACGGCAGCGCTTGCCGTGGCCGAGGTCGAAGCCGTTCTGGAACTGATCCGCACGGTCAGCGCCCGCGGTGTCAGCGTCATCCTGATCACCCACCGCCTGCAGGACCTGTTCCTCGTCTGCGATCGCATCCAGGTCATGTACGAGGGCCGCAACGTCGCCGAACGGCTGATCGGCGAGACCAGCATCGAGGAAGTCGTCAACCTGATCGTCGGGCGCAAATTTTCGGCCCGGTCCGCCCGGCATGGCAATGAAACTGGAGTGTCCGCATGAGCATGCCCTCAACCCAAACCGGGCATGCCGGTTCTCACGTTTCGCCTTCCCGTCTGCGCAAGGCAACGCTTTGGGACAAGCTTTTGGCCAACGGCAGCGTCGTGTCGATCGCCCTGTTCTTTCTCGTCGTCTGCGTCGTTTTTTCCGTCATCACCGATGCCTTCCTGACGGCACCCAACCTGCTCAACATCATCCGCCAGTCGGCGCCGCTCTTGATCGTTGCCGCAGCCATGACCTTCGTCATCACCACCGGCGGCATCGATCTTTCTGTCGGCTCGGTGCTGGCGCTGGTTGCGACATTGTCAGCGACGGCATTGCAGGCCGGGATCGCATGGCCACTGGTCATTCTGTTGATGTTGTTGCTCGGAGTCGTCATCGGCGCCATCCACGGGTTCTTCATCGCCTATGAACGCATTCCCGCCTTCATCGTCACCTTGGCGGGGCTTTCAGTCATCCGTGGCCTGGCGCTTTTGATCACCGGCGGCTACTCGATCCCGGTCGATCCAGCGAGTTTCTTCACCGTCATCGGCAGATCATGGTTCATGGGTGTCCCGGTGCCGGCACTGATTGCCCTTGTCGTTTTGCTGATCGCCTATATCGTCTTCAATGAAACACCGTTCGGCCGCTACGTGACCGGTATCGGCGCCAATTCCGAGGCCGTGCGCCGCGCCGGCATCGACACGCGGTTCACGACGATGTTCGTCTATATCCTCTCCAGTGCGGCGGCCGCATTGGCCGGCATCATCGTCACCGCCCGCCTCGGTTCCGGGTCATCCAATGCGGGCCAGGGTTTTGAGCTTGAAGTCATCGCCGCCGTAGTTCTTGGCGGTACCAGTCTGTTCGGCGGACGGGGCACCATCCTTGGCACCGTGCTCGGCGCTTTAACCGTCGCCGTCATCGCCAATGGTCTGATCCTGGCCCATATGTCACCTTTCCTCACGCCGATTGTCACCGGCACGATCATTCTGATCGCCGTCTGGCTCAACTTCCGCCTCTTCCGGGGCGCAGTCAGGGGCAAGTGATATGGATCATTTGTTCGATACAGTGCCCAGAGAGCGCGCAAAGATTGGTGTGAAGACGGGAGCAGTGATGACCGTTCTCGGTCCGGTGCCGGTCACCGAGATGGGTATCACTTTGATGCACGAGCACATCCTGCTCGACGGCGCCCAGTCCTGGCGCTGCCCCTGCCACCCGGAAGCCCAGGCCATCGGCGAGCAGAAAGTCAGCATGGAGATCATCGGCGAATTGCGGATGAACCCCTATATGAACCGCGACAACGTTTCGCTCGACGACAGCGATCTGGCGCTGTCGGAATTGAAGCGGTTTCAGGCACTCGGCGGTCATACGGTCGTTGATACCACCAACATCGGCATCGGCCGTGAGCCCGCCAAACTCGGCCGCATCGCAAAAATGTCCGGTCTCAAGATCGTCATGGGCACCGGCTTTTATCTCGAATTCAGTCATCCGGACTGGTTGAAAGCCATGGATGTCGATGACGTTACCGAGTTCATCATCAATGATGTCGGCGGTGGCGAGACCCAGCCGGAGGTCATGGCCGGCATCATCGGCGAAATCGGCGTCAGCAAGGATTTTACGTCCGAGGAACGCAAGTCGCTACGGGGGTCGGCCCGCGCCTCGAAAATCACCGGCGTGCCACTTTCAATCCATCTGCCTGGCTGGGAGCGGCTGGCGCATCAGGTTCTCGATATCGTCGAGGAGGAAGGTGCCGACCTGCGCCACACCGTACTATGCCATATGAACCCCAGCCATGACGATCTGCCCTACCAGAAGGCACTGGCCGGGCGTGGCGCTTTTCTCGAATACGATATGATCGGCATGGATTTCTATTATGCCGATCAGGACGCCCAGTCGCCGTCTGACGAACAGAACGCCCGCGCGATCCGCTCGCTGATCGATATGGGTTACAGTGACCGCATTCTCATGTCGCAGGACGTGTTCCTGAAAATCATGCTCACCCGCTACGGCGGCTTCGGCTACGGCTTCATCTTGAAGCATTTCCTGCCGCGCCTGAAGCGTCACGGGGTTGATCAGAGAGCTATCGACCGCATGCTGATCGACAATCCGAAATCCGTTTTCTCCAGCGTTCTCTGAGCGCTGATTATAAGTCCAAGGAGTTTCCATGTCCAAGTCCAAAGTCCTTCTCGCAGGCGAGTCCTGGGTTTCCACCGCGACCCACATCAAGGGTTTCGACCAGTTCCCAACCGTTACCTATCACACCGGCGCCGACGAGCTTCTGGCTGCGCTGAAGGAAAGCCCTTTCGACGTCCAGTTCATGCCCGCCCATGAAGCCCAGCGCGATTTCCCGCAGTCACTGGAAACACTGTCGGCCTTTGATGCGATCATCCTGTCGGATATCGGCGCCAATACGCTGCTTTTGCATCCTGACACCTGGATCCACTCGAAGACCACGCCAAACCGACTTCGCCTGCTGCGCGATTATGTCCGCAATGGCGGCGCGCTTCTGATGTTCGGCGGCTATTACAGCTTTCAAGGCATCAATGGCGGCGCCCGCTACCACAGGACACCCGTCGAAGAGGTCCTGCCGGTCTCCTGCCTGTCCGTCGATGATCGCGTCGAGGTTCCTGAAGGGTTTGCGCCTATTGTCACCGGCAAGGAAAGCCACCCGATCCTCAAGGGGCTCGGCACGGACTGGCCGGTCCTGCTCGGTTACAACGAAGTCACGGTCAAGGACGGCGCCGAAGTTCTGGCGACGGTCTCAACCGATTACGGTTCGCAGCCGCTGCTGGTCACCGGCACTTACGGCAAGGGCCGCACCGTCGCCTGGACCTCCGACGTCGGCCCGCATTGGCTGCCATCGAGCTTCATCGCCTGGCCGGGCTACAAGACCTTGTTCGAGCAGATGCTTGCCTGGGCAACGGCGAAAGCCTGAGCCATGCGCGTCCATGTCGTTGGCAATGTCTGCATCGACACCACGTTCCGTCTTGACCGCCTTCCAGAAGCGGGAGAGACGCGGAATGCGTTTGGACATGCCGACGGCCTTGGCGGCAAGGGCGCCAATCAGGCTGTCGCCGCGGCACGCGCCGGCGTGCCTGTCACGCTTTGGGCCGCAATCGGCCGGGATGCCAATGGCGCCTGGATTCGCGAAACACTGGCCGGCGAGATCGATAGCGCCTGCCTGACTGAATTCGATCTGCCGACCGACCGTTCGACCGTCGCTGTCGATGCTGTTGGTGAGAATATCATCCTTAGCGGCGTCTCATGCGCTCTCACATTTGATCCCCTCGCGCAGACCAAATTTCTTGATACGATTGCGCCGGATGACGTGCTGGTCATGCAGGGCAATCTTTCCGGTGCGGTGACCGGCGCCTGCCTGCAGGCCGGGCGGGTCAAAGGCCTCACGACAATCTTGAATGCCAGCCCGCTGGTGGCCGGTGAGCCGCTCGGGTTCGCAAATGTGGACTTCGTCATTGTCAACGAAGGTGAGGCTCAAGCAATTTCCGGCTCCCGCGAACCGGCTCTCGCCGCGGCCAGGATCATCGAATCTGGTGCGCGCCGGGTGATCGTCACACTGGGCTCCAGAGGTTGCCTTCTTCTGACCGGCATCAACGCGGCTCCAGCCTATATCGAAGCTCCGAAGGTTTCAGTGATCGATACCAGCGGCGCCGGCGATGTGCTGTGCGGCATCTTTGCAGGCTGCCTGACCAGGGGAATGCATCCACAACGTGCCATCCGCATCGCAGTCGAGGCAGCCGGCCTGGCGGTGGCCCGGGCAGGCACACTTTCCTCCTGTCCAACAGCCAAAGAACTATCAGCTCTCATCAAAACATCAGAAACGGAACACCCATGACACAGTCCTCAAAACCGGTCGGTCCGGGCAACGGCGATGCGATAACGTCCCTCTTCGGCCGCAGCAAAGCCGTCATCGGCGTCGTGCACCTGGCACCTCTGCCGGGCGCGCCGCGGTACAATGGTGAGGCTGTCGAGGACATCTACACCCAGGGCCTGGACGATGCCCGCACCTATCTGGAGGGAGGCTGCGATGGCGTCATCGTTGAAAACCACGGGGACATACCCTTCTCAAAACCGGATGATATCGGTCCCGAAACAGCTGCCTATATGTCGGTTATTTCCGATCGCATCCGCCGCGAGCTGGGCCGCCCTATCGGCATCAACGTGCTGGCCAATGCCGCCATTCCGGCGCTTGCCATTGCCGGCGCCAGCGGTGCCGGCTTTGTGCGCGTCAACCAGTGGGCCAATGCCTATGTCGCCAATGAAGGGTTCATCGAAGGCGAAGCTGCCCGTGCCATGCGCTACCGTGCGAAACTTCGCGCCAACGGCATCAAGATCTTCGCCGATGCCCATGTGAAACATGGGGCGCACGCGATCGTCGCCGACCGGCCAGTCGAAGAACAGGTCAAGGATCTCGTCTTCTTCGATGCCGACGCGGTGATTGCGNNCCGGCCAGCGCACGGGCCATGCCGCCGATCTCGGCTATATCCGCCTGATCAAGGAGGCTGCCGGGCTACCGACATTGGTCGGCAGTGGTGTCACCCCGGAAAATGCCCGCGACATCCTCGACATTGTCGATGGCGTCATCGTTGCAAGCTCGCTCAAATACGACGGGGTTTGGTGGAACAAGGTCGAGAAGGCACGGGTTACTGCTTTCATTGCCGGACTGAAGAAATGAAACCTTCCGTGGAGATCAACGGCAGGCGTCTGCTGAAGAGGCTTGACGACTTCGCCGCAATCGGCGCGACGCCGGCAGGCGGTGTCAACCGGCCGGCGCTCGGTCCGCAAGACCAGGCTGCCCGCAGGCTTCTCGCTGACCTCGCGCTTGAACGCGGCTTCCGTGTATTCCAGGATCCTTTGGCCAATCTGTTCATTCGCCGCGATGGCCGAAACGGGCATCGCGCGCCGTTTCTCATCGGCAGCCATCTCGATAGTCAACCAACCGGGGGCCGTTATGACGGCTCTCTTGGAACGCTGGGCGCTTTCGAGGTTCTGGAGACGCTGGAGGATGCTGGAATAGTCACAGATGTGCCGATCGAAGTCGTGGCGTGGACCAACGAAGAAGGCAGCCGGTTTGCGCCAGGGGCCATGGGCTCCATGGCATTTTCACAGGGTAATATCCCGCAAAGTTGGCACGATACCAGGGGAACGGATGGCGTGCTGTGGCGCAATGCACTGGCCGCGACCCTCGCAGCTCTGCCCATAGCTGAGCCGAGGTCGCTCGGATTTCCCATCGCCGGTTACCTGGAACTCCACATCGAACAGGGGCCTTCTTTGGAAAATGAAGATATTCCAATCGGTATCGTTACCGGCGTTCAGGGTACCCGCTGGCTTGAGGTTACGATCAAAGGGCAGGCGGCGCATGCCGGGACCACCCAGCTGGCTTTCCGCCGCGATCCGATGGTGGCCGCGAACGCAGCGCTGCACAGTCTGTACGCGACAATCATGCCTGGCGATGAAAGTGCACGCTTCACCGTCGGAAGGATCACCGCCCATCCAGGTTCCGTCAATGCCATTCCGGACTCAGTGAGCCTCAGCGTCGATCTACGCCATCCGGATGCCGAACGCCTTGCCGCAGTCGAGGCACACGTGCTGGCGACCTTTCAGTCCTTAGCCGCGCAGCATGGCTGTGAGCTGGAGATCCACAAGACATTCGATATGAGTCCGGCTGAGTTTTACAAGCCTCTGATCGACAGTGTCGAGCGGGCGGCGCGCCATCTCGGACTAGCGGCCAAACACATGATCTCCGGGGCCTTTCACGATGCACTTTACGTGGCTCGGATAGCCCCGGCCGCCATGATTTTCGTGCCCTGCCGGGACGGCTTAAGCCACAATGAAGCGGAATATGTCGAACCCCAGCATGCTGCGGCGGGGACACAGATGCTTCTTCAAACCGTGCTGGATATTGCGCGCACAGTGGCTTGACCACATCGGAATTGATTATCTCAACACGTTAGGCACCCTGACCGCACGGGTCCCGAATCTGACTCCGTTCAAGTGACTGCCTGGTCGAGGCTCCCGGGTCGCCACATCATTCAGCAAATTGCTCAAGCCATGATGGAAAGATGGAAGAATAGCAGCGCGCTGGCCAAACTCAGGGCGAGGCCTCTAGGCGGATGCACGGGCGACCTGTCGAGCAATACTCCCAGCAGGACACCGGTCGCTGCGACAAATCCCGCAAGTCCAATGGGTTCAGCATTGAATGCCATTCCTAATGAGGTAACGCAGATTGCGCTCGCCAGCGTTGTTGCCGGCGAACGCAACACGGCTTCGCCGGTCGCGCGCGAGAAAATCGGACGAAAACCTCCCCAGCTTAACGCGATTGCCAAGCTGAGGGAGAGGGAGGCAACAATGTCCTGGGAGATCATGTGCATTCTCCCACGACTTTGTAATTAATCGATCGCGGGTGCTCGGCTGATGTCTTTTGCGTGGATCCGAGCTGAGCGAATACATGCCCCACACCGATCAGGATCGGGTGGTCGACGCCCATGCCAGCGACGGCTGAAGCCAGATCGACCAATTGCCCACTCCATCGGGTTTCATTGGTGCGGGTCACTGCACCGACGACTACAACAGGAGTGTCAGCATTCATACCGGCCGCCAACAGTTGGGTCCGAATCTGGCCTGCGGTACGGCCCCCCATGTAGAAGATCGTCGTTGTCCGCGCGTGAGCGAGATCGTGCCAGTTCATGTCGGCTGGCAAGGAGCCGAACCGCGAGTGGCCTGTGACGAAACGAACTGCTTGCGCGTGATCGCGGTGGGTCAGAGAGACGCCGAGCCTTGCCGCCATAGCGCTAGCCGAGGTGATGCCGGGCACGACATCGACGGGAATGCCCGCCTCTTCGAGGCAGGCGATCTCCTCGCCGGCGCGGCCGAAGATCATTGGATCGCCGCATTTCAACCGCACGACACGTTTGCCGGCCTTAGCAAGCGCCACCATCGTCGCGTTGATATCTTCCTGCCTGCAGCTCGTCCGGCCGCCGCGTTTTCCCACCAGCATTCGCTTTGCCTCGCGGCGGGCAAGTTCCAGCACCTCGTCGGAGACCAGATCATCGAACAGGATGACGTCGGCGGCCTGAAGCGCGCGTACGGCTTTCAGCGTCAAAAGTTCCGCGTCGCCGGGACCGGCACCAACCAGAGTCACACTGCCGATGGACGGCATTGTCTTCGCGACGGTACGTCCGGCATCGGCGAGAATCTCGGCTTCCGTGTCCGCCTCTGGCGGTGCGCCGAAAGCGCGATCGACGAAACCTTCCCAGAAGGCCCGCCTTGGCGCACCGGGGCTTACCTTCGCATTGACCTTGTCACGGATGGAGTGCGCGAGCACCGCCCATGATTTTAGCGACGGCGGCAACAATGTCTCGATCCGGCGGCGGATCGCTTGGGCGAGGATCGGTGCTGCGCCGTCGGTGGAGATGGCGACGACAACGGGTGAACGATTGACGATCGAGCCGAACTGGAACTGGCAGAATCCCGGTTTGTCGATGATGTTGACCGGGACGCCGGCCTTGCAGGTGGCATCGAAAAACAACATGGCTGCACCATCATTCTCGCAATCGGCAACGGCAACGGTTACATCATCAAATGCGGCGGCCGTCCACTCATGCGTGTGATGAATGAAACGTCCATTTTCAGATTCCGAACCCCGAGCGATGAGAGCCGAAAATGCCTCGCTCAGGTGTTCGGCATAGACATGTACCTCGGCGCCGCAGGCGGCCAGCAGCTCCGCTTTCCAGGCGGCGGCGTCAGATCCGCCGGCGACAAGGACGCGTTTTCCGTCGAGCGCCCAGAAGACCGGCAGCTTGGCGAGCGGCGTCACGCGGGCAGGAGTGGTGTTGCGTTCACTCCGCCGCAGTTGCAAGACATCCATCAATGATCCCCCTGATTTCCGCGCGGCACGAGCCGCAATTGGTTCCGGCGTTCAATTTGCGGCCGACCGCTTCGAGACTGTGACAGCCGCCGCGAACGGCCGCGATAATCTGGTTGACGCCGACCCCGAAACACGAGCAGACGGTGGCGCCCGGATCCATGCCACCGGCGCCGGGACGTCCGGCAACGACGGCGAAGCGTTTGGCGAGTTCGGTATGCTGGACGGAGAGCTGTTCGATCGCCCAGTTGCGGGCGACGGCGACAGGCCGGCGGGCGAGGAAGACGGCGGCGAGCAGCCGGTCGCCGTCAAAGAAGGCGAGGCGCAGGTCGCCGGATTTCGCGTCCACATAACCGAGTGGCTCGATAGGATCTGGAATGCCGAAATGGGCGCGGCACCATTCCGTCCAGCTTTCCGGTGCTGCATCGAATGCAAGCTCCAGCCGCCAGCCACCGACCGCCTTCGCCAGAGCCCAGTAAGCGGTGTCGAGGCCGTCCGGTTTGGCGAAAGAGACGGCAAAGCCGTAACTCTCCACCTTCAGTGGCCGGGCAGCAATGGCGACGTTCTTGGAAGCCGGCTGGCCGGAGACGGGGTCTGTTAGCGGCGCGACGACTGCGTCGATACGGGCTTTCGCGGCAAACTGGTCGTTCCAGTGCATCGGCACAAACAGGCTGCCGCGTGCCTGCCGGTCGGTGACGAGCGCACGCACCACGGCCGTGCCATAGGGGCTTTCGATCTCGACAAGCGTTGCGCTGGTGACGCCGATCTCGATGGCGTCGCGCGGGTGGATTTCGGCGA
>UCKS01000030.1 GCA_900473045.1 Hyphomicrobiales bacterium | reverse complement strand
AAGGGTTCGGTCGGCATCGTGTCGCGCTCCGGCACGCTGACCTATGAAGCCGTGTTCCAGACGTCGAACGAGGGCCTTGGCCAGACGACGGCTGTCGGCATCGGAGGCGACCCGGTCAAGGGTACGGAATTCATCGACGTGCTCGAAATGTTCCTAGCCGACGATGCCACGACCTCGATCATCATGATCGGCGAAATCGGTGGTTCGGCTGAAGAAGATGCAGCCCAGTTCCTGATCGACGAAGCCAAGAAGGGCCGCAAGAAGCCGATGGCAGGCTTCATCGCCGGACGCACGGCTCCGAAGGGCCGCACCATGGGCCATGCCGGCGCTGTCGTTTCCGGCGGCAAGGGCGATGCGGAATCGAAGATTTCGGCCATGGAAGCGGCTGGCATCAAGGTATCGCCTTCCCCGGCGCGCCTCGGCAAGACGCTGGTCGAAGTCCTCAAGGGCTGAGGCCTACATAAGGATTGGACAGGTATGCATGCGACGGCCCTGTCCACGAAGGCCGCCGCCTACACCCGATAGAGGATCGGCAAGTTCGGCGGTGAGAAAATATTGCCGCTGAAAATCAAAAAGAGGCCGGCCTACCCGGACGTGTCGGGAGGCGGGCGGAGGAGTTCGCATAACGACATGGCGCGGACAGAAGCGAACAAACAGTGTTGGATAACGGGCTTCCTCGAACGGCACAAATACAGGCAGCACTTCCGCAAGGTTTCGGCGGCACCGAAAAATGTCAAAAGACACCTGACGCAAGGAACCGCGTCACTGACAGGATAATGCAATGTTCAAGAAAATTCTGATCGCGAACCGTGGTGAAATCGCCTGCCGTGTAATCAAGACGGCCAGGAAAATGGGTATTGCAACCGTAGCAGTCTACTCTGACGCTGACGTGGATGCGCTTCATGTGAAGATGGCCGACGAGGCGGTTAATATCGGCGCCGCGCCCTCAAACCAATCCTATATCGTGATCGATAAAATCCTTGATGCAGTCCGCGTGACCGGCGCAGATGCCGTTCATCCGGGTTACGGATTCCTGTCAGAAAATCCGGTTTTTGCTGAAGCACTGGCCAAAGAAGGTATCGTCTTTATTGGGCCGCCGGTGGGCGCGATTCAGGCCATGGGCGATAAGATTACCTCCAAGAAGCTCGCGGCGGAGGCAGGTGTATCCACAGTGCCGGGCCACATGGACCTGATCGCGGATGCGGAAGAGGCGGTTCGAATATCGTCATCAATTGGGTATCCGGTGATGATTAAAGCGTCGGCCGGGGGCGGCGGGAAGGGGATGCGCATTGCGTGGAACGATGCTGATGCGCGCGAGGGTTTCCAGGCGTCGAAAAACGAAGCCAAAAATTCGTTCGGTGACGATCGTATCTTTATCGAGAAATTTGTCACACAGCCACGCCACATCGAGATCCAGGTTCTCGGAGACAAGCATGGTACCGTGCTTTATCTCGGTGAACGCGAATGCTCAATCCAGCGACGCAATCAGAAAGTCATTGAAGAAGCGCCGTCACCGTTCCTCGACGAGGCGACCCGAAAAGCGATGGGCGAACAGGCGGTCGCCCTTGCAAAAGCCGTTGGCTACCATTCGGCCGGAACGGTGGAGTTCATCGTCGATGGCGAGCGAAACTTCTACTTTCTTGAAATGAACACTCGCCTGCAGGTGGAGCATCCGGTCACGGAGTTGATAACTGGGATCGATCTAGTTGAGCAGATGATCAGGGTCGCATCAGGCAGGCAACTTACCTTTGGACAGGACGATGTAACGCTCACTGGGTGGGCCATCGAAAGCCGTTTATATGCGGAGGATCCTTATCGAGACTTCCTGCCGTCGATTGGGCGGCTGTCGCGATACAGACCGCCGGAGGAAGGGAAACGCGCCGACGGGACTATCGTGCGGAATGATACAGGCGTCTTCGAAGGCGGCGAAATTTCGATGTATTATGACCCCATGGTCGCGAAGCTCTGCACTTGGGCCCCCGACAGGTTGGCGGCCATAAACGCGATGGGTCGTGCTCTCGACGATTTCGAAGTCGACGGGATCGGACACAACTTGCCCTTCCTTTCTGCCGTGATGCAGCACGAACGGTTCCGCTCCGGAAAGATTACGACGGCATTCATCGCGGAAGAGTTCCCTGATGGGTTTCATGGAGTGGAGCCAGATGAGGCAGCGGCTCGCAAGTTGACTGCCGTCGCGGCTCTCATCAATCACGCGATCCAAAGCCGCGCAGTCCAAATCTCGGGGACGATCGGTAATCATAGGCGGATTATCGGCCGAAGCTGGGTTGCGAAGGTCGGTGATAATTTCTTCGACATCGCATTCGATCCCTCGCCGGAAGGGGGAATAGTGCAATTTACGAACGCCGCCGTGCGCGTAGAGGGAACGTGGAAGCCGGGCGAGAGCCATGCCGCTTTCAATGTCGGCGGCGAGCAGATGGGTGTTAAAATTTCACTATCTGGAACTGGCATTCGCCTGCGCTGGCGAGGCATAGATGTCGTTGTTCACGTGCGTGAACCGCGCGTTGCGCAGCTCGCGGCGCTGATGCCAATCAAGAAGCCGGCGGACACCTCTAAGATGTTGCTTTGCCCGATGCCGGGCATCATCACCTTCGTCGCGGTCAGGGAAGGTGATGCTGTCGAGGCCGGCCAAGTTCTCGCTACTGTCGAAGCAATGAAGATGGAAAACACCTTGCGTGCTGAGCGGCGCGGTAAGGTGAAGCGTGTAGCGGCGACGGCTGGCCAAAGTTTTGCAGTCGATGAGTTGATCATGGAGTTCGAGTGATGTCAGGCGACAAAACACTTGCAGACTGGGAGGCGTTGGCAACTCGCGAGCTGAAGTCTCCTGCGGAGGGTCTGATCTGGAATACGCCTGAAGGCATTGCGATAAAGCCGCTCTATACGCAGGACGACCTAAAGAACGTCAATCATCTCAATTCCCTGCCAGGTTTTGCCCCGTTCACGCGCGGACCACGTGCTACCATGTACGCTGGTCGCCCTTGGACTATACGTCAATATGCCGGTTTCTCAACCGCTGAGGCGTCGAATGCCTTCTACAAACGCAATCTGGCAGCAGGTCAAAAGGGGCTTTCTGTTGCATTCGACCTAGCCACCCATCGTGGCTACGACAGTGATCATCCTCGGGTAGAGGGTGATGTCGGCAAGGCGGGTGTAGCGATCGACAGCGTTGAGGATATGAAGATCCTCTTCGACGGGATCCCCCTCGCAGAAATGTCCGTCTCGATGACCATGAACGGAGCAGTTATTCCTATTCTTGCGAATTTCATCGTGGCAGGCGAGGAGCAAGGCGTAGCGAAATCAATGCTTTCTGGGACGATACAGAACGACATTCTCAAAGAATTTATGGTGCGCAACACCTATATTTATCCACCCGAGCCCTCAATGAGAATTATCGCGGATATCATAGAATACACCGCGAAGGAGATGCCCAAGTTTAACTCGATCTCGATCTCTGGCTACCATATGCAAGAGGCCGGCTCGACGCTCGTGCAAGAACTGGCTTTCACGTTGGCGGATGGACGTGAATACGTCCGCGCGGCTCTAGCCAAAGGCCTCAACGTCGATGAATTTGCAGGGCGTCTGTCTTTCTTCTTTGCGATCGGGATGAACTTCTTCATGGAGGCGGCAAAGCTCCGCGCGGCGCGCCTGTTATGGACGAGGATCATGGAAGAGTTCAAGCCTCAGAAGGCCTCTTCGCTGATGTTGCGCACCCATTGCCAAACGTCTGGCGTCTCCCTTCAAGAACAGGATCCTTACAATAACGTCATCCGCACAGCCTACGAGGCACTTTCGGCTGCTCTAGGTGGCACCCAATCGCTGCACACGAACGCTTTGGATGAGGCTATCGCGCTCCCAACCGAATTCTCCGCGCGTATCGCCCGCAATACCCAGCTAATTTTGCAGCACGAGACTGGTGTGACCAGGGTGGTCGATCCGCTCGCCGGTTCCTACTATGTTGAGACCCTTACCGACGAATTAGCGAAACAGGCTTGGGAGCTCATCGAGGAAGTCGAAGCTCTAGGCGGCATGACTCAAGCGGTCGAAACCGGCATGCCAAAGCGCAGAATCGAAGAGGCAGCGACCCGCCGCCAAGCCGCCGTTGATCGTGGTGAAGAGGTAATCGTCGGCGTTAACAAGTATCGGCTCGAAAACGAAGACGCTCTGGACATTCTAGACATCGACAACGCTGCCGTCCGCCTTGCACAAATCAAGAGGATTAAGGAAACGAAGCGTCGTCGCGACGCTACTGTCGTCAGTGCAGCGCTGTCGGAGCTTTCGGAAGTTGCCCGCACTGGTGTTGGAAATCTTCTAGGAGCGGCGGTCGAAGCTGCCCGGGCACGCGCGACAGTGGGTGAAATTTCGGATGCGATGCGAGTTGTGTTCGGTGATCATGCAGCCACACCGGAAGTCGTTACAGACGTGTACGGCCCCGCCTACGGAACCGACCCGGAATACACGACGCTAGTCGCGCGCCTAGGCGAATTTACAAAGAGCCTTTCGGTCAAGCCAAAAATCATGGTCGCTAAGCTTGGTCAGGACGGCCACGATCGGGGTGCGAAGATCATCGCATCTGCTTTTGGTGACATTGGCTTCGAGGTTTTGGCCGGACCGTTGTTCCAAACGCCGGAAGAGGCGGCCGAGATGGCCGTGAAGAGCCGGGTTCATGTCGTGGGTATGTCATCCCTTGCGGCTGGCCATAAGACACTCGCCCCGCAGTTGGTGAATGCGCTGAGAGAGCGTGGAGCCGAGCATATCATCGTTGTCGTCGGCGGAGTTATTCCTCGTCAGGATTACGAATTTCTCCTTCAAAATGGCGTGTCAGCGGTCTTTGGACCGGGCACAAACGTCCTTGAAGCTGCTCGCGCCATCATTGATTTGATGCAGGGCAAGTTGCGCAATCAGTGAGGTATCATGCTCGGACCCGTAAATCATATTGCTATCGCAGTGCCGGATCTCTACGCGGCGGTAGCCCTGTACGAGAAAATCGGTGCCCAGGTTACCCAGCCGCAGGATTTACCTGACCACGGTGTAACAGTCGCTTTCATAAATCTCCCGAATACCAAGATCGAACTTCTCCACCCGCTGGGACAGGACTCTCCAATCAAGTCATTTCTTGCGAGAAACCCTTCGGGGGGCATCCACCATATTTGCTTTGAGGTGGACGACATTCACGAGACAAGCAGGATGGTTTCTGAGGCCGGTGCACGAATACTAGGCTCTGGCGACCCGAAAATTGGCGCGCATGGCCTTCCTGTTTTGTTTGCTCATCCAGCGGACTTCCTCGGAACTCTCGTGGAATTTGAACAGGCGAAGAACGCAGACTTGTAAGCGTGTCTGAAGTCGCGTTCCCAACTTGAATACTATCGTTGGCAAGGCCCGACGTTGGGTAACCACCGAATATCTATTGATAAACCTGCAACCAGCTGGCTTGCGGATGACTCTCTCCGAAATGAGAGAGGGTCAAACGCTGCAAACACGGCCAATAGCACTCGGCGTAAAGAGAGAGGAGATGAGATGATCGTAGGGGTCGTAAAAGAGAAGCAGAACGAGGCGCGTGTAGCGATGACGCCCGAAAGCGCGAAGCAGCTGATGGCGCTAGGTTACGAATGCATTATCGAGACAGGGGCCGGCAGGCTCGCTGGTTTCTCAGACGATGCGTACGCAGCTGCAGGTGTCACGGTGGCGAACAGTCCTTCAGTTGTTTACGACAAGGCCGATGTGGTCGCCAAGGTTCGTCCTCCCGAGGCGGACGAATTACAGAGCTTAAATCGCGGGAAGACGCTGATCTCCTTCTTCTACCCGGCTCAGAATGCTGGCCTTCTGGAGGAAGCCAGGGGCAGGGGCGTCAATGTTATTGCCATGGATATGGTGCCGCGCATTTCGCGAGCCCAAAAAATGGACGCACTTTCCTCGATGGCCAACATCGCCGGATACCGTGCAGTCATTGAAGCGGGAAGCAATTTCGGCCGGTTCTTTACCGGACAAGTCACAGCAGCCGGCAAAGTGCCGCCAGCAAAGGTACTGGTCATTGGCGCTGGCGTAGCTGGTCTAGCTGCAATCGGCACAGCAACATCGCTCGGTGCGATCACGTACGCTTTCGACGTTCGCCCCGAAGTCGCTGAACAAATTGAGTCGATGGGCGCAAAGTTTGTCTTCCTCGACTTCACAGAAAGCCAACAGGATGGCGCTTCCAACGGCGGATATGCAGCGCCGTCTTCCGTAGAGTTCCGGGAGAAGCAACTCTCTAAGTTCAGGGAAATGGCGCCTGAAATTGATATCGTAATTACGACCGCCTTAATCCCGGGACGGGATGCGCCCAAACTTTGGTTAGCAGATATGGTCGCAGCCATGAAACCGGGGTCGGTCATCGTCGATCTTGCGGCCGAACGGGGCGGTAATTGCGACCTCACCATCCCGGACCAGCGCATCGTCTCCGATAATGGAGTTATCGTCGTCGGTTACACAGATTTTCCCAGCCGCATGGCGGCGCAATCATCGACCCTCTATTCAACCAATGTCCGCCACATGCTGACGGATCTAACGCCATTAAAAGACGGCAAAATTGTCCATAACATGGACGACGACGTAATACGCGGCGCAACCATAACGTTTGACGGTGCTGTCACGTATCCGCCACCGCCGCCTAAAGTCCGGGCAATCGCACCCCAAAAGCCGAGAGAGAAGGTCGTTGAGCCTACCCCCGAAGAGAGGCGGGCCAAAGAGAGAGCAGCATTTGAGGCACAAACCATAGTGCAGGGCAACCTCCTTGCGATCGGCACTGTGCTTCTCATTTTGGTAGGAGCGTATGCACCCGCCAGCTTCATGGGTCACTTTGTGGTCTTTGTACTGGCTTGCTTCATTGGCTTCCAGGTAATCTGGAATGTGGCGCACTCACTCCACACGCCGCTCATGGCCGTGACCAACGCGATCTCCGGAATCGTGATCTTGGGTGCTGTCGTGCAAATTGGTTCAGGTAGTTGGCTGGTAGTTACGCTAGCCGCACTTTCTGTTCTCGTCGCGACGATCAACATAGTCGGTGGGTTCCTGGTGACACGGCGCATGCTCGCCATGTTTCAGAAGTCGTGATCACTTAGGAGAATTTGATAATGGCAATCGGTATTGTTTCGGCGGCGTATATATCCGCCGCCATCCTTTTCATCCTCTCTCTTGGAGGGTTGTCAGGACAAGAGAGCGCAAAGCGTGCCGTCTGGTACGGCATCTTCGGCATGGCGCTGGCTATCGTAGCCACCGTCGCCGCGCCCGGTGTAGGCAATTGGACCATCATCGCCGCAACGATAGTCGTCGGGTCCTTCCTTGGAACTGTCCTAGCAAGGCGGGTGCAGATGACCGAGATGCCGCAACTCGTTGCTGCACTCCACTCATTCGTCGGGCTCGCGGCAGTTTTCATTGGTTATAATGCTCACATCGAGGCAGCCCGAGTTGCTGCGATGGATGAAACGGCCCGCAGCCTGCTAAACGGGTTTGCCGGCCTTCTTGCCCACAAAGAGCCTCTTGAGCTCAAGATTATGAAGGTAGAGGTTTTCCTCGGAATCTTCATTGGTGCGGTCACCTTCACTGGATCAGTGATCGCTTTCGGTAAGCTTGCTGGCAAGCTGAGTGGCAAAGCGAAAAAGCTGCCTGGCGGGCACTTTCTCAACGCAAGCGCCGCCCTTCTCTCTCTTTTGTTGTTGTTTTTATACGTCCATGGCGCGGACGTATGGTCGCTAGCTCTGATGACGTGTCTCGCATTTTTCATAGGTTGTCACCTGATCATGGGCATCGGCGGTGCAGATATGCCGGTCGTGGTATCGATGCTGAATAGCTACTCGGGTTGGGCCGCTGCTGCGATCGGCTTTACGCTCGGGAATGATCTTTTGATCGTCACCGGCGCTCTGGTTGGCTCTTCGGGCGCGATCTTGTCATACATCATGTGCAAGGCAATGAACCGCTCTTTTGTCTCCGTCATACTTGGCGGCTTCGGCGGCGCCACCGGCCCCGTCATGGAAATTCACGGTGAACAGATCGCTATCGATGCGGACGGAGTCGCTTCTGCATTAAACGATGCTGATAGCGTCGTTATTGTTCCGGGGTATGGTATGGCGGTGGCTCAAGCCCAACAGGCAGTTTCTGAACTCACCCGGAAGCTGCGTGCGGCCGGAAAAGTGGTTCGATTTGCAATCCATCCTGTCGCTGGTCGGTTGCCCGGGCACATGAATGTGTTGCTGGCGGAAGCCAAGGTTCCTTACGATATCGTTCTCGAAATGGATGAAATTAATGATGACTTTGCTACCACGGACGTGGTGATCGTCATCGGATCTAATGACATTGTTAATCCGGCAGCTCAGGAAGACCCAAATTCTCCGATCGCCGGCATGCCCGTCCTCGAGGTGTGGAAGGCCAAGCAAGTGTTTGTCTCAAAGCGCGGGCAGGGGACTGGTTACTCGGGAATCGAGAACCCACTTTTCTTCAAAGACAACACGCGCATGTTTTACGGCGACGCCAAAACCAGTGTTGGCCAGCTCGTGCACCTGGTCTCGTAACGCCAGGTCCGGGACGCTGCGGCTGGGTTTACTGACCTGAGCTCTGCCGCAGCGGCTATACCAAAAAGCGTGTGGCGTGACCCCGTTTCGGAGATTTGGCGGTAACGAGAATTCACGTTTTTGTTAGCGATTGCTGCCCACGCACATTTGAGGTCGATGAAACGCCTCGATCAAAGCTATGGCGATTTGTGAGGGAAATTTGTCGTTTGCTCGGTGTAGCGATCATGAAAAGACCGCAAGGCTTTCTATGCACCAGCAGATCACGACAACAAGGATCATGTGATGTCTCGACAAATTATCCAAGTCCCAGCAGACGCTAAGCTCTTCGGTGGCCACCAGGTGTTTGAACAGTACGGCTATGCGCCAGCTGTTCGTGCCGGCGGCCTACTTTTCATTTCAGGGCAGATTGCACTTCGGCCAGACGGATCGTGCCCCGAAGATATCAAAGAACAGACCGATATCGTTTTTCAACGCACGTTTGAAATCCTCCGGTGGGTTGGGCTTACGAAAGACGATCTGGTAGAAATCTACAGCTACCACGTAGATATGCCGAATAACTTCGCGCAGTTCATCGAAGTGAAGAACAAACATCTCACGTCGAACTTTCCGGCCTGGACGGCGCTGGGGATTGAGGTTCTTGGTTTGCCGGAATTGAAGATTGAACTGCGCAGTGTCGCCGCCTTCAGGGACTAGCAACAAGACGGAATCATGGGCGTTCGCGGGGTATCCGAAGACGACGCAGAGTTCTGCCCGTCCTCAGTGTCCGGTGTGTGAGAAACGAGCAATGGCGCGTCACAAGTGCTCACGTCGATGATCGAACCGACGTGCGCGCAAAACAAACGTGGATGTAGGGTCGAAAAGCGACATCACACGTGCCTGTGGCATACCGCCGGTGACAAAGCCCTGCTTTTGGCAATGCATGATCCAAGACTTATCTCACAGCAACGGATGAACAAATTCCGCGAGTTGTCTGATTTCGGACCGCGAGCCAAGGGTCCAATGCGTTCGGCGATTTACAAAGTCAGCTCCGAGGTAACTCTTTGTAGATCGCCGTGCTCGCTTCTCACAATGTCACTGCAAGAGGCCTTTGGTCTCGCTCGCCGCCAAATGGATACCGATCTTCGTTAAGCCACATCTCGTTGTGGCCGGCTCCAGCTTTTATCATAGGGTAGCAGCTTTCAACTGCGGCAACTTCACAATCTAGGACAGCGGGTCCTTCGAACAGTAGCATCTCCGTGATCGCGTCGTCCAAGTCTTCTGGACGGGCGCAGCGGATACCATGCGCGCCATAGGCCTCGGTCAAGCGTGCAAAGTCCGGGATTGCTTCGGAATAGCTGTGAGAGTTGCGCCCGTTATGAAGATGCTGCTGTAATTGACGGACCATTCCAAGATGATGATTGTTCAAGATAAATACCTTGATGGGCAGCTTGTACTGGACGGCGGTCGATAGTTCCTTGAGGTTCATCTGGATCGAAGCGTCGCCCGCGATATCGACTACCAAACTATGGGGCTTCGCCATCTGGACACCAATCGCCGCGGGCAAACCAAAGCCCATGGTGCCAAGCCCTCCTGATGAGATGAAGCGATTTGGCTCGTCGAAGCGGCAGTATTGGGCCGCCCACATCTGATGCTGGCCAACCTCGGTTGTAATGTATGTGTCGCGATCCTTGACGTGATGCCACAGACGTTCCACTGCGAGCTGCGGCATGATAGCCGATCTACTCGAATTGTACGCTAAACAATCCTTTTCACGCCAAAGCTCAATGAGACCCCACCACTCGCGATGGCGTGACTTGGCAGTATGGCCACGTGTATTTAATTCCTGGAGAATCAAGTCGAGCACATCGCCTGCGTCCCCACAAATGCCAACGTTCACGACCACGTTCTTGTTTATGGAAGAGGGGTCGATATCGATGTGTATTTTCTTCGACTTGGGCGAGAAACGGTCGATACGCGCGGTGACCCGATCATCAAAACGGGCACCGACACAGATCATAACCTCGCAGTCATGCATTGCCATGTTTGCTTCATAGGTGCCGTGTAGGCCTGGCATCCCTAGCCAAGAAGGATGCTGAGCTGGAAAGGCGCCTAGTCCCATTAATGTCGAAGTCACAGGAAACCCTGTGATTTCGACAAGCCGCTCTAGCGCTTCAATCGCATGTTTCCCCGATGAGAGGACGCCTCCACCCGTATATATGACGCCCTTTCGAGATGATTGGATAATATCCGCCGCCTGACCGATCGCCGATGGATTTAACTGAGCATTTGAGACAATCGAGTTGTGGATGATCTCTTTTGGATAATACTCTGCCACAGCACGCTGTACGTCTTCGGGAATGCATATCAAAACCGGCCCTGGTCGTCCGGATGTAGCCACGCGAAACGCTTTATGAACAATTTCGGCAAGGTTAGCAACGTCAGTGACGATGTAGCTGTGCTTAGTGCAGGGCCGTGTTATTCCTACCGCGTCACACTCCTGAAAAGCATCGGTTCCTATAACCGCAGTTGGAACCTGCCCACAAATGCACACCAACGGAATTGAATCCATTAGGGCGTCTTGAAGAGGGGTCACCATGTTCGTCAAGCCAGGGCCGGAGGTCACCAAAATTACGCCGGCTTCTCCGCTCGCCCTGGCATAACCTTCAGCGGCATGGCCTGCATGCTGCTCGTGTCGTACCAATATGTGTTCAATTGCAGACTGCCGAAAAAGCTCATCATATATCGGTAACACCGCCCCGCCCGGATAACCAAACATCGCTTTTACGCCGTTCGCTCCGAGCACATGAAGAAGTATTTCGGCTCCGGTTATCCGCTGATCAGATAAACGTTGTAAGGGTGTTTCACTCATAACCGTGCCTATTTTCTAACTCAATGATGATGGCTCTTTAATAGCATGAGGGTCGCCGCATCTCTTGCTGAAGTATCCGCCCAGTTGCTTGAGCGGCAGCACAATGTGTTCGGAAACAGGCGAATAACAGCTCCTCATGCCGCTGCAGGGGATTGGGCCAGATTATGCCGCTGAGAGAGGACTTACGTTGCGGGAACTCCCCAATGGAATGTATAGAGTATTTGCTCATCATAGCTGGCGCAGTCAGCTATTCACGCGTCGCCAATAGGGCGTGGCCGACCTGCATTGACGTCGAGGATTGCAGCAATGAAGCTGCTACACGAGCGCTTCATCGTCGCTGTTGGCGAAAGCCGACTGAAGAAAACCGGGAAACCCTCAAATCTTGAGCTGATAGGCTGCGATCCAGCGTAGAGAAACTTTGTTAGGACGGCCGCTTCCAATGCTGGCGATCCCCGCCAACCCACGCGGAAAGTTTGCGCAATGCCGGCTTGGATTGGGTTGAGAAGCGACAGCCTAACAGTTCAGGAAGATCGTAGAGCGCGGCTCATGGTCATGTTCCTTTGTCCAGATTTAAGGGAACAATGTCGTTTACGATCAATCCGCGCGAACATAATACCTCGCTGTGAGCAATCGGTTATTCCTGCCCGCCGCGCTGATCGTAGGCGGACAGCTGGTAGATACGGTGCGAAGGCAAAAAGTTATGTTCGAGGTTCATTCCAAATACAAAACGTCTCATCAAGCGGCGTTGGCCGAAATCTATCAGTAGCTCCGCGTCACAAAAGTCCGCGGTCTAAGGCCAAGATTATTCGGTATCGGAGTCCGACATTCAAGAGAGATCGTCGCAGTTACGGCGACGGCGAGGTGTGAATTTGACGTTACAATCCGAAGATGACGTTCCCTCCGACCGTGCGACTGAAACCGCAGGCTCCGAAGCCGACAGCCGCTTAGGCAGCACAGAATTTTCGCGTCTTGATCCGCAGATGCAAAAGCGCATCAGGTCACAAGCCTTGGCGATGATTGGTGTGACGCTGCTTCTTCTTGTGGGTTCGATTTGCATCGGTATCCTTCTGCCAACGATCCGACAGTGGACTCCATGAGCGAGCGGGCCAAAAATGCATTGGGGCTCGGCGTCGTAGGTCGGGACGCCTTTATCTTCGGTACGATCGTCGCAATCGGGTTGATTGAAGCGGTGGTTGTTGCGCGCTATCCCGGCGCCATGCCACTTTGGATGCCGTACGAATTCTCCTGGGGCGTTTATCTCGCCTGCGCGGTAACGGTGGCCTGCTACGTCTCCGGTATTCACCGAATTCCGAGTTCCGCTCGTCCGAGCGCATTGCGCAAGACCGCATTTTTTATCGGCGTGGGTTTGATCTACGTCTCAATGCAGACGTGGCTCGATTACGCTGCTCAGCACATGTTTTTCATACACCGTTTCCAGCACCTGCTACTCCATCATACCGGTCCTTTCCTCATCGCATTAAGCAATCCCGGCGACATGATCTGGCGGGGACTGCCCGGACCGATCAGGGAAATATTCGGACACAGGTTACTACGCAAGATCACAGATATATTGCAGCAGCCAGTCTTCGCATCGTTCCTTTTCGTCGCGCTTATTTATCTTTGGCCCATCCCTTCGGTGCATTTTTGGGCAATGTTGGACCCGTGGCTCTATACAGTCATGAACTGGAGCGTCACGCTCGATGGCATCCTGTTTTGGGCGTTGATTCTCGATCCGAGGCCGAAGCCCCTCGCTAGGCTATCATATGGGGCCAGGCTGATATCAGTCGCTGCAGTGATGTTTCCTCAAATGCTTTTGGGCGCAATCGTGGCGTTCGCGGAGCGGGACATCTATCCCGTGTATGACATTTGCGGGCGGATCTTGCCAATGACGGGTCTGCAAGATCAAACCTACGCTGGGCTGATATTGTGGGTTCCGAGCTCAATGATGAGCGTTGTAGCGGCTATTTTCATCCTGAATTTTATTCGAATCCACGAAGAGGCGGTCGCTGAACGCAGCGATGCGAAAATTTTCAATGCTTGACACATCAATCGCCTGGAGCCGTCGCGCTTTTTGTACTTTGCTTCTTGGCACCGCGATGATTGGATGCAAACCAAAGGAAGACTGGCGGCTCATTGACGTAGAACACATGTATCCGCAGCTCGATTTTCAAATGGTGAATGCGCGAACGGGAGAGCGTGTAACAGCGCAGGATTACCTTGGAAAGATCGTCGTTCTTTTCTTCGGGTATACGTTTTGTCCCGAGATTTGCCCTACGACTTTACTGACATTAACGTCAGTTTTGGAAGAGCAAAAAGAGCTGCAAAGTGAGGTTGTCGTGCTGTTTGTAACGGTCGATCCCGACAGAGATACGGAAGAGGCCTTGAAGCAATATGTATCGTCCTTTTCACCAAACGTTATTCCGCTGACCGGAACTCCCAACGAACTGGCAGTGTTGGCGCGGCATTACCGGGTGGCCTACACGATCAATCCGGGACCACAGCCGGAGGACTACACTGTCGATCATACCGCAACGGTATTCATCTTTGCCAGAGATGGTCGCCTCCGCCTTCTAGCACCCTACGGAACAGGGAACGAAGACTTCGGTCACGATCTTATGCTCCTTGCGGCAAACCTTGGTTAGTGCATTTCCCGGCCACGTAGCATCGCTGGCGTTTTGCTCGATCACTTCGAACGAGGGCCCAACCGCCCGGAATACCTTCGCTGTACCATCACCGAGGATTTGTGTTCGGAGGAAAGGCAAGTCTGGTTGTCGAGATTCAGGACACATGTGTGAGGGGTTGGGGGGGTAAATGGGGCTACTGGGACGCCGAACACTATTTTCTCCTCGCATAATCAGACGGCTGTCTTGGCTTATTTTGAGGGATAAAAGTCATTTACCACGCCGGACCCTTGGCGCAAGCTTCAAAAGAAGTGACCATTAGAGAGCCGGACACCGATTATGATCGATATACCTCGCTCAATGCTCCCATTTGGTATGCGACATGACCATTAGCCATTACCTTAAAGCAATCGGACGGGGCGAGCGGGGTGCTCGAAACCTGCCCCGTGAGCAAGCCGCTGATCTGTTCGACCAGGTTATAAATGGGCGGGCAACTGATTTGGAGGTTGGCGCTTTTTGCTTGGCGATGAGGGTAAAAGGTGAGACCCCGGGCGAGTTAGCAGGGTTCGTAGACGCTACCAATGCAAGTATGTCAACACTGCCGCCCTCTAACGCCGGGCTTCCTACTGTGATAATACCAAGCTACAATGGCGCTCGAAAGCTCCCTGTTTTAACACCGCTGTTGGCAATCCTTCTCAGCCGCGGCGGGATGCGTGTTGTTATCCACGGTGTCCCTAGCGAGCCCGGCCGAACCACCACAGCCCAAGTCCTGACCGAGCTCGGATGTGCAATTAAAGCGAATATAGAAGAAGTTGACGATAGGGAGGTCAACTACTTTCCGATTGAGGCCATCTCGCAGCAGCTGCACCGACTGATTGAAATACGACGCGTCATTGGATTAAGAAACTCCGCGCACAGCGTCGTGAAACTGATTAATCCAAATCGCGAGAGAGCATTGATTTTAGCAAGCTATACCCATGCGGCATACGCAAAATCAATGGCGGAAACTTTCCAGATCCTTCGTGCTGACGCTTTGTTGATTCGGGGGATTGAAGGCGAGCCAGTTGCTGACGCACGCAAAATCCAACAAATCGAAACCTTTTCTGCGGGCGAGAGAATGCTTGTTCAGGAAGCAGGATCGGGTGGTTTTTTACCCGCGCTGGACTGGCCCAGCGATGTTTCTCCTGGCGCTACCGCGCAATACATCGTTGATGTTCTCGAAAATAGGCGGGCGCTACCAGAGACAATCGTGCTGCAAATAGCGCAGATCAAACGGGCAGTGGCCAGTTCCGGTTGGTCGCATGGCACGGCCCGCAGACTTATCCCATCCAGTACTTTTCCCGGCCAGTAACGAGTTGCAGCGACGGCGGGGCGTCGAACCTCCGAGCCGGGAGACCCCAATTAACATCACTTGCTCGTAGAGGAAAACCAGTGACAACAATTGTAATTCCTATTTTTGAAGGTGTGACGCAACTTGATTTCACTGCGCCGCATCAATTTTTGTCGGTTACTCCAGGCTTCAACGTCGTCGTAGCGTCGATGGGCGGAATGCAAATTAGTTCGAACGGTTTGACGTTCGCTGACTTGCAAGACCTGAACGTCATCGAGCGATGCGACGTGCTTTGTATACCCGGAGGAGTAGGTTGCGTTGGCGCAATCGAGGACCAGGCCTTCCTTTCTACGATCCGTCGCCTGGCTGGAACAGCGCAGTATTTGACCTCTGTTTGTACAGGTTCGATAATTCTTGCCGCTGCAGGCCTTCTCGAGGGGCGTCGTGCAGCATGCCTGTGGTACTGGCGAGACATGTTGACAGATTTCGGCGCGATTCCCGATAATGGCCGAGTTGTTCGGGACGGCAATATTATCACGGGCGGTGGAGTCACAGCGGGCATCGATTTTGCACTTACTTTAATATCTGAGTTGTGCGGCTCCGAAGTAGCGCAGGCAATCCAGCTCCGGCTCGAATACGCACCAGCTCCGCCTTTCAACTCCGGACTACCGGAAATTGCCCCAGCAGCGATCCTAAATGCGGTGACGGCGGCAATGGCTGACAGTCTGGCTGCAAATCGAAAACGTGTCAGTCTAGTGGCTTCTCGCCTACAAGTCGAAAAATCGACTCAACGCGACGGATTTTAGCTGCCATACTACGCCAGAAACTTAGTATAAGCGGAAATGCTCAAGCAGAGCTTGCGGGTAAGCTGTCTCTAACGAGTTTTCGACGGGCTAAGCTGATGATCGGCCATATCCAGCGGACCCGCTGGAAAACGGAACGCAAATTTCTGGTGACAAAGGAAAACTAATGCCGCAGGGAGAGCGTTTCCTCTGCGGTTCCATGGCAATGGTTGCGGCAATCCAAACCGTTAGTGCCGTATTGCGACCTCCACGGATGCATTCTAGACCTCTGAACCGACAATCCATCTTCTTCGGAATTGGCTCTGGATGGACGGCACCTCGGTTTGTATCCTGCGGGCTTTGCTTACTGTCGCCCACCTTTCGCACAGCCAACATGCAACGACGTATTTGCAGTCCCCTCTCCAGGTGTTCCCTTAATGACAGACCCAGTACGTTAGACCTCGTATTCCCTGGTTCCATTCATCGACCGTAATGTGTTTATGGAAACGTGTATTCACAATCTGGCGGAATACGCGGCTCTGTGGGAAATGCTCTCGCAACAATTGCATAACTGGATCAAAGTCCTATATATAAGTCACAACCTTTGCCATGATTGATGGCTCTGTCCGCCCATATGTCTCATTATTCCGGAGCTACCCGTGAAAAAATACGACGCCATTGCCGTCGAGCTAGAACAAAAAATCAAGTCGGGAGCGCTGCGAGCGAGCGAGCGGTTGCGGTCCCAAAGCGACCTTGCGACAGAATATGGAGTAAGTGTAGGCACCGTCCAAAAAAGCCTCAAAATTTTGGAAAGTAACGGGCTGATTATGAGCGTACACGGAAGCGGAACGTACGTTACAACGGGTTCGCCCGAGAGTGAGGAAGTGGTAAATTTCCGTTTTGTCGATGGAAATAAGCGAGTTCTTCCAGTATTTCTGAAGGTAGAAGAGGTCAATGTCATTAATGATGATGGTCCGTGGCGACAGCATCTCGGTGATGGCGAAATCATTGAGATAAAACGACTCGCGAACATCGATCTCCAGTTCAGCGCTCTCAATTCCATTTATTTGGCGAGGGGAGAGTTCGATGCGCTTTTGTCATTGCCTTTGTACCGTTTGGATGGCCACGAATTGACTATGCTAATCGATCGCCAAAACATGGAAAGCGATCATTTTGTGTATCAATTGAGAGGAGGTATTCTGAGCGAGCGGACATGTATTATCAATCACCTTGATCCACAAAGTCAGGGACTTCATTGGGAGATTTTCGCTTACACCGCGACAAACCAGCCAAACTGGTATCAGAAGATTGAGCTGCCTTTGACCGACTACAGCCTTGAGATTTTTGCATCGGGGCGAAAGCATATTAAGCAACAACTGCGTGATACGACACGAAGGCAGCCGCCGAGGCAAAAGCGCGACGGCACGAAGAGAAACACCCGCGATAGCCGTGCGTTAGTGCAAGGACAGGAGTAATTTTAGGAGGGATTAAGACTGAGAGCCCTACCATGTTGGATCAGGACTGGTTGTCGATATTGTGGGATGTCTAAGTTTCCCAAGGGCACACCAACTCTAAATCCCTAGCTAGAGCTAATAGCAAGGCTGATCGATTGCTTGATGAGGACTTCGTTGAAGCGGTCGCGCAAAATACGGCTCGCAGTTTCTTCCGCCCATCAATGAGTGAAGAAACTATTGACCCGCTCTAGGCCCGCGACTGCTTCGATAGGCGCTTCCCGGGTATGAGGGCGCCTATCTTTAAGCAGGACTCAGGTGGCACAAATCATCCCACACGGCTTATCACTTTTCTGCAAAGTCAATTACCGCTGGCAGCGAAATTTCACACGGTTCCACCTGTAAAGATCCGTCCGCCTTGTCCAAATACATACAACCGCGCGAAGGTAGCTGATGGAGGTTAAGGTATTACCCGATTGCGCAACACCCCGATTCCATGAATCTCGGCGTCAACAATGTCATCGACTTCCAGAAATGCCTGAGGCGTCATACCAAGCGCAACGCCGCCTGGTGTCCCTGTAGCAATGATATCTCCCGGCTCAAGTGTGAGACCCGCCGACAAATGTGAAATGATTTCCGCGACGGAAAATAGTAGATCTGTCGTTGTGGATTCCTGCCTTACGCCGCCGTTTACGCTCAAGGCCAAACGATGCCCTTCAGGATCGCCAAATTCATCAGCGGTTACGATCCATGGGCCCATCGGGCAGAAGGTATCCAGGCCTTTACCTTTGAACCACTGCCCATGTGCGCGCTGCAAGTCCCGCGCAGAAATGTCATTTATGATAGTATATCCCCAAACCGAGCACAGTGCGTGCTCAACTGACACATCGCGTGTCTCTCTGCCTATTACTACTGCAAGTTCGATTTCATAGTCTAATTGGTCTGTTAAGTTTTGATATCGGCGTATTCCGGCGTCTTGACCAATAATCGAGGTCGCGGGCTTGGTGAAGAATTCTGGCACTTTTGGAAATGTGACCTCTATTCCCCGTGCGCGCGCACCTTCAATGATGTGTCCCCGGTAGTTGCGTCCAACGCAAAACACATTCTTGCGTGGCTTGGGGATTGGCGCCACGATCTCGACTGAACTTAATGTTTGCAGCTTATCAGTTCCAGATTGAGCGACCAACTCACGCACCTTGCTCAAGGTAAGCTCGCCGCCGGCAATCAACGCCGTCATGTCGGTAGGAAGCGAAGGATCCTGGCCAAGATCAATAAATTGTTCTGGGCCGTGTAAAATTCCAACACCGAATTTGTCTTTGTGGCGATAGGTCAGAAATTTCATGAGAGGGGTCCTGTTCCAAAGTTGGGTTGCGTATCAATCACACGCTCAGTAAAGTTCAAAAATCGCTTCGATCTCTACGGACATGTTCTGTGGGAGACTTGCCATTCCGATCGCCGACCGAGCATGCGGGCCGTTTTCGCCAAACACATCGATCAGCAGGTCGGAGCATCCATTGATTACGCGAGCGGTGTCGTAGAACCCGGGGCCGACATTGACCATTCCTAGAAGTTTTACTACCTGCTTGACATTGTTGAGACTTCCTCCGGCCGCCTGACGCACCGCTGCTAGCAGGCCTGTCCCGATAAGGCGGGCGTGCTCGTAGGCCTGTTCTGGTGTCACATCTTGCCCGACTTTCCCGGTGTAAAGGCCGCCCTCTGGTTTCCTCGGCCCCTGGCCCGACAAAAACACTAGCTTTCCCGACGTGATGTAGGGGCGATAGTTTGATACGGGGGCAGGTACCGGCAGCAAAACGATACCCAACTTCTGAATCCGTTCTTCTGCATCGCCGGCGCTGAGGGGGGCAGTGCTGCTCGTATTGTTCAACTGATCATTCATATTCATTCTCCAATGGTTCAAAGGGATGGGGTTTTTGCTTGGTTGGTACCGCGCCCCATCTAGGGGCGAGGGAAGTTGACCCTTGACCAGCTAGGCGTACGAAAGCTCACTCCAAATTGGAGTGTCGTATGACGGGAACACGATTATTTAAGTTGGCTCGCAAGAGAGAAATCGAAACGAATTTTAAGCGGTCGCTAGGCTCGCAATGATCTGTCGAGCCTTCTCTATTTCCCCGGCGGAATAGCGACCCAGCTTGACCGTCTCAGCGTGCATTGTCATCTCTTGCAGTTGCTTAAATCTTTCACGTCCAATGTCGGTCAGAGCGAGTAGCCCTTCGCTCGATTGCGACACCCAGTCTCGTTGCTTTAAAGCTTCGACTGCCTCGGCCGTCGAAATGGTATCCAGCAACGAAACACGTGCCGCCGTCTCAATATCAAGATTGGAATTTAGTTCGAGATAGTAGACGAGCCGGCTCTCGTTCTCGGTGAAACCGACACTCTGAGCTTCTTCGCGTACCTCATGCCCCCTTTGAAGAAAGGCACGGCGAAGAAGAGCCAGAAATGTGGGCTTGCTACCTAATTGTCCTGGGCCTGCCAGGCGCGTGACTTCCGGATGGTCTATTGCAAGACTGAAGCGACCTTGCGAAAAAACAAGTGGTCGACGTGCGAACCGGGAAAAGTGCGCCACTTCGCCGATTACGATCAAGTGATCACCGCCGTCATATTCAACGTGTCGAAGGCATTCAAACTGAGCTGCAACGTTTGACAACAACGGGGCGCCTGTAGCGCCGGAATGCCATTCGACGTTTTCGAACTTGTCTCCTCCAGAGCGCGCGAATTGGGAAGCCAGGAAACTCTGATCTGCAGCAAGAACATTGACTGCAAAAGCACGTGATGCCGCAAAAATCGGCCAACTTGTGGAAGACTTGTTCACCGACCAAAGGATGAGGGGCGGGTCAAGCGAAACCGAGCTGAACGAATTGACCGTCAACCCCGCTTTTACGCCGTCGGCCTCCGCTGTAATAATGGTTACACCCGTGGAAAAGTGGCCCAATCCGCGTCTAAACGCTTTAGGGTCCTCATGGGGAGACCCCTTCTCGAGAAGCGCCTCATCAACTGCACTCATCACACCCTCCTCTTGAGACAAATTAGCTTAATTCGGGTGAGACATGATCTCCGTCCCGAGGTGCTACGTTGGTTAAGCCGCGGCGTTCTCGTACTAGTGCTCCGGACGTCCGCTACAATTCATGCATAAGTCATGTACAGGAGTTATAGGTAGTCATCAAGCGGTTTTTTGACTGAAACGTGCGGAAATGGGGAGTCCGTTGGGCGAGAGGGGCAATATTCCTTGCGAATCCGCATGTTTCCTGGCAGCCCTTGACGACTCCAGTGTTATTTTCAGGAGATCGCGCTTGAATTAAAATGATATATGATTTATCTCTCCTATAGAGGACTGTATAGATCGATAAAGGACTAGACTATGGGGATTGTCATTCAAAATGTGCCGCGGCCCAATGCCGACTTGGTTCACGAGCTAGCAAGTTTTGGAACGGCCACGGTGCACGAAGCGCAAGGCCGAACAGGCATGTTGCTTCCTTATCTGCGGCCGATCTTCCGCGGGAAGCGTATTGCCGGTCCCGCAGTAACAGTTGATGTGCCCCCTGGTGACAATTGGATGATCCACGTTGCGGTGGAACAATGCAAACCCGGAGATATTCTTGTCGTAAGACCATCGTCACCGTGCAACGACGGCTATGTCGGCGATCTTTTGGTAACTTCGTTAGCTGCAAGAGGTGTAATCGGCCTGATTATCGACGCTGGTTGCCGTGACGTTGCTGAAATAAGTGAGATTGGCTTTCCAGTCTGGTCAAAGGCGATATCAGCTCAAGGCACGGTTAAGGAGACGTTGGGGTCGGTTAACGTGCCTATTGTATGCGCGGGTGCATATGTGCGGCCGAGCGACATTATTGTGGCGGATGACGATGGCGTTGTCGTCGTCGAACAGGCCCGAATTGCAACTGTTGTTGAAAGCTCAAGGATCCGGCTTGAAAAAGAAGCAAAGTCGCGGGTCCGACTTCAAGCAGGAGAACTTGGCTTGGATATGTATTCTATGCGGCAGAAACTTGCCGACAAGGGGCTGATCTATCGTGATTACAATGGTGAGAAGGATTGGTCGTTGGAATAAGAGATCTTCGCGACCGGCGGGTCACAATGGACCTGTATCAACCCTTTTCCGACAGATTCAAACTTGAGTATTCCGAAGGAGTCCCCGTCCATCGTCCGACTAGCAGCATTGGTACACCATCGTTGATGCGCGAACCTGCCGTGAATATGGTTGTTTTCCAATGGCCGTGCGACATCGCTGTCCCTCCGGTGCTCGGCCGCAGAACTACGCCATCTTTCTCGAGGCCGAGATTTCATGGATTAACCGCAGGGGCTACGAGCCAAGTTCGAGTTAGTCTCAAACTACTCCCACTTTTGCTCATCAAGGCTGGGCGATGCTGCTCGGCCGTGAGCGGTGTTTCTCTGCGCAGGATCCCGTGCCTGTCGATGAAGCGTCAGTGTGTGCTGATGCCGGCCTGATGTCGATCACGGCCAACCGCGGCCCTTGATTTCGGCAAGTGTGATTTCGGCGTTGTCTCGTAAAGCTCAAGGATCGCGGCGGCATGGGCGTCGATGCTTTGACCGACGGTAGGCGTTATTCCGAGGGACTGCCGAATGCCACGGAGGCTGGACCGATTGCCGTTCCGACTAACGGCTCGGTCCATGTCCCCCTTGACCTACCCGTGAGGAATGGCTCGAGGCATGTAAAGGGCGGAATAAACACTCATTCCATGGTTTTGTGATATCTAGCGGGATGTTCTCGCTCGATATCACCTCAGTCGCGATGCCAAGAGCAAGGCATCGCGCCGAAGGATAAGACCTTCGAGATCAGCGGCATCTCAATGCTACTTGATCGGAAAATGCTCTAGCCCGTCATAGAGTTTGCGTTCGAAGTCACCGTAGAGCGTGACCACGTGTTCGTCATAGAAAGGAAGAATTTGGGTGAAGAGGGATCCTGTTACCTTACGAATCGGATCAATCCAGAAGTAGCAGTTGAGTAGGCCGGCCCACGAGGCGCTTCCCGCAGAGCGACCATGTGGGCCTTCCTCGGTGTTGATGTCGAATGAGTATCCCCATTTGTGCTTCTGATCTGGGAACTGATCAAAGCTGTTTGAAGCAGCTGGGGCGGTCGAGTTCATCTTGCGGACATTCAGATTGCCAATCTGATTTTGCACCATCATCCCAACGGTCTCGGGTTTGAGGATCTGGGAGCCATTGAAATTCCCTCCATTTAACAATGCTTGAAGAAACATCATGTAGTCTCGCGGGGTACTGTATGCGCCTGCGCCGCCCATAAAGAATTCTGGCCTCTGTGGCATCTCGAATGGCGTGGGTTTTAAGCCTCCGTTGGCCTCTCTGGTAAAGCATGTTGCAACACGGCTCTTCTGTTGGCTGCCTATTAGAAACCCTGAATCCTCCATTCCAAGTGGCGCAAAGAGGTTTTCGCGGAAATAGACTTCCAAAGACTGATTGCTAACGGCCTCAACAAGCTTGCCTATCCAGTCCATGCCGATACCGTATTGCCAGCGTTCGCCCGGCTCAAACTCTAGCGGTGCGTCGAAAGCACCATTTTTGCCGGTCGAGATGTCAGGCGTACCCGTTGCGCTTTGATAGCGCGACAGCACATCACTCCAGATCGAATAAGTGTAACCAGAGGTATGGGTTAAAAGGTGATGGACCTTAATCGAATTCCTGGCGGGACGCAGCTGCGGCTGGCCATTCGCGTCGAAGCCGATAAGCACTTTTGGTTCAGCAAGCTGTGGCAGGTATTTTGATGCATCATCATCAAGCTTGAGGCGGCCTTGCTCAATTAACTGCATGCACGCTGTCGCAGTAATCGCCTTAGTCATCGAAAGCAGCCAGAAGACTGTGTCGGACCGCATCGGCGCACCTGTCTCTACATTGGCCTTACCGAACAATCCTTCGTATACAACGCCTTTTTGAGTCGCCGCCAGGGCAACTGCACCAGCGATCGTACGATCGTCAACGGCTTTCGAAAACGCCCCATCAATAGACTCGAACTTCCGACCAATACGGGGTGGAATTTCGTCGCTTGCCCTGACAGCGGCCGCTCCGAGATATGCAACAGCGGCCGCAGTGCCGCCGCGCGTCAGCATGGCTCTTCTCGTCATTCCATTCATGACTTCCCCCATCAGTCCAGACGATATTAGCGGGTCTGGCAAACCGCTTATGGTTTTGCTCGGCTGGCTGCGCGGTCCGTTGTCGCCTGGTTGATGCGGACGGGCACGCGGCAGCCGACGAATGACGGCGTTGTGTGCGGCGGCATACACATACTCTGGATTCTTACATTGGGTAGATAGTCCCGAATTTAACTAGCTTTTCATTGTCACGTCCGACAGAGCGATCGTCGCTGGTCGCCAGTTGTAATCTTCGGGTTCGAATTTCTTCGTCCAGCTCCAATAGTCCACCATTCGCCACGGTATGGATGCAAACACCCGGCCAGACTTGTTTTTATACCAACTGTTGACGCCCTGATGCGCCCACACCATCTTTGCGTTTTGCGCGTCTACGCGATCGTTATACCCGTCGTGAACTTCTTGTCGGACATCGATCGCACTGTATTTTCCTTTGGCCAAGATTTGTAAGGCCTGAACGATATAGTTGACTTGGCATTCGGCGTTGAAGATCGCGCTCCCACCATGCGCTGGGCTTGTGTTTGGCCCCGCCATTATAAAAAGGTTAGGGAAGTTTGGAACAGTAATTCCAAGATAGGCCCTTGGATCGTCCTCACCCCAGATTGATCTGAGGTGAATCCCTTGAGTGCCGTGAACGTCGATAGGCCCGAGCACCTGGCCGACACTAAAGCCTGTCGCAAGCACCAGAACATCAATCTCATGTCTTTGCCCATCAGAAGTGATCACGGCGTCGGCTTTGATTTCAGAAATTCGCTCTGTGACAAGGGAGACGTTTTCTCGCTTTAGCGTGTGATACCAGTGATTGTCACGCAACATGCGCTTACCATATGGGGGGTAAGTCGGGATTACTTTGGCTAGCAATTCGGGATCGTCGCCGATCTGGCTCTCTACAGAGGCGATGAGAGCCTGACGCATCTTCTCGTTTGATTCGTTCAGTGACCGATCCAGATGAGGCCAAGTGGGATCGACGTGTAATGATGCATGGAGGCTGTCAGCAGTGGCCCAAAACAGCTGAAAACGGTACCAATCCGCGTAATAAGGAATGTTCTTTAAGGCCCACTTTTTCCCTGCTGTAACCTTTCGATGGTAATTAGGATTGGATGTTACCCAATGAGGCGAACGTTGAAAAATCGTAAGATGTTCAACTTCAGGGGCCATCGTTGGGCCTACTTGCATACCGCTGGCACCAGTTCCAATCATACCAACGCGCTTGCCCTGCCACTTGACGCTGTTGTCCCACTGCGCGGTGTGAAGCACAGGACCTAAAAATTTGTCCAGCCCTGGCACGTTTGGTACTGACGGCCGGTTCAAAAGTCCGACTCCGAATAGCACAGCATTTGCTTCAACGACCTCGCGCGTTCCGTCAGGCCGTTCTGCAGTGACTTTCCAAGTGGCAAGGGCGTCATTGTAAACTGCTTCTTTTACGTTCGCGCCAAAGCGTATCGATTGATACAGGCCGTACTTTTCTGAGACAGCGTCGAAATATTTGAAGATTTCATCACGTTTGGCGAAATATTCGGACCAGTCGTGGTTGGGTTCAAAACTAAATGAATAAATATGGTTGGGAGTATCTACGCCGGCGCCGGGATAGATATTTTCGTACCACGTTCCGCCGACAGCATCATTCTTCTCAAAAATGACGAAGGGAATTCCGGCTTCTTGTAGCTTGATCGCTGCGCATATCCCCGACATGCCAGCACCAATGATAGCAACTTTAAAGTCTGATTTAGATGCGCCCGAGCTATTCCCGTCTACATTACCTTGCATATCTCTAACTGAAGGGAAGGAAAACTGTTGGGTTGTCAGTGGAATGTATTCTGGTGGAATAGGTTGCCCGACGAACGTCGACATCATCTTCATAAGTAGGCCGCTACTAGGGCTGGCAGTCCTTGTCCTCGTGCCCGCATTGATGTCTGCCAAAAGATACGCAACCCTCGCGATAATCCTTTCTCGCAGATCGCTCGGGATGTTTTGCATGTAGTCCCAGGCACCCGTTATATAAGGTTGGCATTCCTCGAGGAGGTTCTCGTCGTGCTCAAATGTCACGAGAACCATCAGCAAGGTTTTGATGTCAGCTTCTGCCAAGAGATCCAGCAGATTAGGATTTTGGATTGACGTTGATGAGCTAGACGCAGCCATGTTCGCACTCCGTAAAAAGTTGTCGGTATAACAGGCCAGATCGGCACTGCGTCAGCGCACGCCTCCTCCACCTCATGGAATGAGGGTTCGCCCGCTGTGTGGATTTTCAAGGTTGCTCGACGCTGTTTAGCTCATGCGATGGAGCTCGCAATGTTGCGTTCTGGCTTGTGCGGCGCATAGGGCTTCCGCAGCCCGCGTTGCTCGAGAAGTGGGAGCGTTTGGGAGATGAACCGATGCAAACCGTCATCGACGTTGACAAATGAGCACAAGACACCATCTAAGCCGGCATCACACAAAGCCTGCATTTGCTCAGAGATGATCTCAGCAGTGCCGACTAGAATATTCCCGCCCGCTCCGGCCGCAACCCGTTTGCGCATTTCTTTCAGTTTCTCCGGAGAGGCTATTTGAGACTGCGATCCAATGCCGGCCGACCAGGCGTCGACACTTTCTTTATCTTCCATCTCGACTGCAAAATAATTCAGATAGTTCTCGGCTTCCTCCTTCGTGTCGCGCTGCACAACCGGGCAGTACGTCCAAACTTGGACTTCGCGACCGAAGGACCTGGCGGTGTTCTTGTAAAGATCGATCTGCCTCCGCCATTCCATTGGGTCGTCTGATTGCAGAATGACGAAGCAGATGTCGGCATGTTGGCAGGCAAAACTCATTCCCCTTGCGGAGCCACCTGCGTTCATGATGGGAACACCAAGTGGTTGAAGAGGCTTCGGCATAGAAGCACCTCGACGAACATTGTAAAAATTGCCCTGGTAATCAAATTCGTCCGTTTCCACCCACATCTTCCTGATAACAGCGAGCCATTCTTCCAGCTGCTCGTAGCGGCGGTCATGCTCGAGCATATCGGCGCCGAACATCTCAAGCTCATGTCTATTCCAGCCGCCCACAATATTAAGTGCAAGGCGGCCATTCGATATATGATCGATGGTGGCACATTGTTTCGCGCAGGTGACGGGATGAATGGTTGGTGCATGTGAAGTCGGCATAATTGCCGAATAATTCGTGGCTTGAGCAATACCCGCGCACCACGTGAAAGGATCGAAGACAACACCGCTGATGTGATCTGGTCTCGCAGGCATGTACGCCTTCCAACGGGCGTACGCTACGATTGTTTCGAAGCCTGCGCTGTCGGCTACTTGGGCGGTCCGGATCGAATTTTCCCAAGTCGGATAGTAGAGTTCTGGTACAAGAGTTTGCGCACCCGCCTTACCGTTTGTCCCAAAGAGCCCGACTTTCAGGCGATTGCCGTTTCTAAGTGGATTTTGCATCATTTCGACTCCTAAGGTTTCAGATGCTCGGGGCGGACTGGAAACACGTCATTCTGGTCAGCGTGCCTCTGCATATCGTTGGCCTCGTGGGCCTCCGACAGGGCTGAAAACGCCTTCCTATGCGTCAGTATGCCTTGTGATCTTCCGAGCAGAGCGCTGCGTGAATAAACAAGATAGTCACTCTCTTATGTAGGACTTATGATAGACATATAGTGTATGTTTTGCAAGTCCTTTATATGCGGATGATGCATCGGCTCCTTTGCCAGTTGCCTTTTGCCAACGCATATTACCGCCCGCTACGTGCTGCGTGTATTTGATGTCGGAGAAAATTCTCGTGGATCATAAACCCGCGCTATGCGCGCCGGGACATGCCGAAATGGATTAGCGCGAGGCGGGGAAATCGACCTGAAAATCTCTAATTAGTTGGTCGAGTTTGGTAGGTTCCGGCATTCCGATGTGCTTCGCTCTGCTAGCGTCCATTCCGGTCGGCCATGAGGACACAATATCCTCTATGTTTTTGTCGGGGCGTACCGTAACGCTGCCAGTATTCAAAGATTGCTCAGCAGCGATCCTATTAACCGCTGCTGCCATCTGACTGACATCACATTGAATATTTGGTAGGTTTACCGTGCGGTCGGCACCAAGCGCAGTTCTGTCAAACTCGTGGAGCGTGATAAGGCAGTCGATGACATCACGATAACCGAGGATGCATAAGCGCGTGTCCATTTGAACCGGCAATACACAATCGCGCCCTTCTATGGGTTCGCGGAAGATATCGCTTGCGAAACTTCCTGCGCCAGCGAACGGCGCACCAGGACGGATAACGACAGTCGGCAGGCGCGCCCCGCGACCGTCGATATACCCCTTACGTGTATAGTCATTGACCAAAAGTTCGCCGATCGCCTTGGCGGTGCCATAGCTCGATTGCGGTGTCTGCTTGGTCGTATCGCTAACGATCGGAGGCATCCCATCACCACCAAAGACTCCAACCGTACTGGCAAAGACGAACCGAGCGGGGTGCTCAAGGGGTCGTAGAGCATTCAGCATATTGAACAGGCCATCGACATTGATCCGATATCCGAGTTCAATGTCCTTTTCAGCAATGCCACTCATAACCGCCGTCAAGTAAAAGACGGAAACTGACGCATTTCCTGCATCGCGAATGAGGCTTTCAATCACCGCACGGTCCGTAATATCTCCAAGCACAATTTTGATGCGAGGGTCCGCGGTCGCAACCGTATGCTCTTCAGCCGCTACGCTGTCGAAAACAATGATTTCCTCAACGAGCTCTTGCCCAAAAGTGCCAGCCATTGTGTGCCTTGAAAGCAACCTATCAATCAGCAAACGGCCGATGAAGCCGCTTCCACCAGCAATGATGATTTTCATCTCAGTTCCTTAGTCGTTTAGGTGGAATTCAGGCCTGGCTGAGCTCACCGAGATAAGCTGAGCGAACCCGCTCATTAGTGAGAAGGTCTTTCGATGGGCCTTCGATGACAAGACGGCCCCGTTCAAGCACGTAAGCTCGATCCGTGAAGCCAAGCGCTGTGCGGGCGTTCTGTTCAACGAGCAAAACAGCGATTCCGTTGCGGTTGACGGTTTGAATGAGCTCAAGAACCTCGTCGACAAGCTTGGGTGCCAAACCCATAGTCGGCTCGTCCATCAGGACCAGCTTGGGACGCATCATTAGTGCCCGGGCCATCGCAACTATTTGTTGCTCGCCTCCCGACATTGATCCTGCTAACTGGTTAAGTCTCGTGCGCAGAATAGGAAATAGTTCCAGGACGCGTTCTAGATCATGTTTGAGTTCAGCGCGTTCGTTTCGGCGCACCCAGGCACCAAGCAGCAAATTTTCTCGAACCGCCATGAACGGAAAGACGCGACGACCTTCTGGCACCATCGTAATTCCTTTGCGAATGATCTCCGGAATTGAGAGTGTGTCGAGCCGCTCACCTTCAAACAGGATTTGTCCCGATGTAGGGCGCACGAAGCCCAAAATCGTCTTTTGCGTTGTCGATTTCCCTGATCCATTCCCCCCTAAGAGCGATACTAACTCGCCCGCCTTGACTTGAAGACTAACGCCTTGGAGAACCCGCAGTTCGCCATACGCCACATGCAGATCGTTAATTTGCAGTAGAACTTGATCCATTGCCAAGATAGGCCTCCATGACTTTAGCGTTTCCGCGGACTTCTGGTGGGGTGCCCTGCATGAGGAGCTCTCCGTGGTGCAAAACGACAATCCTATCTGAAACGCGCATAACCAAGCTCATGTCATGCTCAATCACCAGTACCGTCACCCCCTCGGTTCTAAGCTTTACAATCAGCTCAGAGATCTCGTTTGTTTCAGCGGGGTTCATACCTGCTGTCGGTTCATCCAATCCAATCAAGGTAGGGTGACACGCCAAAGCACGCGCAATCTCAACTCTGGTACGGTTTGCCCAGGACAGCGTTCCCGCGGCACGGTCGGAATAGTCGTGCAGACGGGACCCAAAAAAGTCGAAAATCGAAAGGGCTTCGCGACGTGCGCTCGCAACATCGTTGCAGCGGCTGAGGGCGCCAATCGTGACATTATCCAGCACCGACATGTTAGGAAAAACCCTTGACGACTGAAACGTTCGTACAAATCCCGCCCGGCAAACCGTTTCCGGATTGCAGCCCTCAATCCTCCGGCCGTTCATAGTAATCTCGCCACTGTCGGGCTTTATAAAGCCGGTCAAAAGATTGAAGAGCGTTGTCTTTCCCGCGCCATTCGGTCCGACCACACTGACAATCTCATTCCGCTCTATGGAAAAGCTCACGTCTTTGACTGCTTTTAGACCGCCGAAGCTTTTCTTTATTGAATTTATTTGTAGAAGAGGCATTTCTCGCTCCCCAGATGACGATTTATTAGACATCACTTTGTCCTTGGCCGAACCTGCGCGTGAGACGTTTTTTGACATTGATCGCCATACCCAGAAGGCCTCCACGGGCGTACAGCATGACGAGGATGAAAAGGACGCCATAGAGCAGCAAGTGAAGGGCGCCTAACTCTCCGCCAAACCAGCCCCTTAGCAGGGAACTGCTGGTGACTGCCGCGATCGCCCCGAGTGCCGGCCCAATGACCGTTCCCAGCCCACCTACTGCACTCATCAACGCCATTTGGATGGAGATATCGAAGCTCAATACACTCGTCGGATCTATGCTCAGAGAGTATTGTGCGTAAAGAGTTCCACCAAGGGCAACAAACGCCGCACTGATTGCAAAAGAAATCAGTCTTGCTCGCGTCGCTTTCACGCCCACAGAACGGGCAGCGTCCGCATCTTCGCGCAGAGCGTTGAGCAAAAAGCCAAGTTTAGTTTTCGCCATTATAGCCGTTGTGGAAAACACGAGAACTGCAAGCGTAACGGCGACCAGGAGATAGGAATTCCGATCGCTGAAGCTGAAATTCCACGGGTTTGGTTCCCATGGGATCCATAACCCTCGTGTCCCGCCAGTCAATGAGTCCCAGTTCTTTACTATGATCCGCACTAATTCCGTGAATGCCACGGTAGTCATCGCAAAAAATGGGCCACGTAACCGCAAGGTCACGGCTCCAATCAAAGTTGCGAGTAGGGCGGCGAACAGCGCGCCTGCGAGCATGCCGATCCAGGGCGTCAGGTGGTAATGTTGAAATAAGATCGTTGATGTGTAGGCGCCGATACCAAAGAACGCTGCATGTCCCAGTGCAATTTGTCCTCCGAAGCCACCGACTATATTCCATGCGCCAGCGAGCGAGGCCGCCAACATGATTTGAAACATCAGATCAACAAGGTGCTCGTCGGTCAGGCGTGACGCAGTGATGTAAAGCGCGCCCACAATAATTACCCATAGCGTTACTGTGCGACCAAGCGAGGCTGCTTGGAGAGAAGGCTGAATGCGTGTCGAGATCGTATTTGTGTTCACGGTTTTCTCCGTTCTACACCAGCGAGGCTTGACGCAGCGCTAGTGGTTGGCGCCCATTGTTTCTGATCCCCGCAGCCCTAGAAGCCCAGCGGGTCGAAGAAGGAGGACGATGATGAAGATGGTGAAGTAAGTGGCCTCTTTTGCCTCTGGAGAGATATAATAGGCCGAAAAGGTCTCCAGGAGGCCCACGACCAGACCCCCAATCAGGGCACCTGGTAGGCTTCCAAGCCCCCCCAAAACGACGACGACGAAAGATATCAGCGAATATGCTAGCCCTACCGTTGGGTAGACTGGATAAATCGGGGCCAACAGTGCTCCAGCTAACCCCGCACAACCTATGCCCACACCGAATGTGACAGCGTAGACTGTCTTAATTTCAATGCCTACGACGTTCGCAGCGTAAGGATCCTGAGCAGTTGCCCTGATGGCGGCTCCGGTATGGGTTTTTTTCAGAAAAAGGTGGACAAGGGCCGTCCCAATGAGAGCAAGCACTGCGGCGATAATGGTCGTCAGAGGTAGGCGGATGTTGCCAATTTCAACCATTGCATTTCCGTACGAAGGTCGCACGAAATAGAAATTCGAGGTGAAAAGTAGCTGTGCTCCTGCCTGCATTACCACACTGATGCCAAGGGTGACAAAGACTTGCACCAAGTGCGGCATCGTCAGTGTCTTGCGTAGTAAGAGGTGCTGCGTGACAACACCCACAGCAAAGCAGGCAAAAAAAACGACCGGTGCTGCGAGATATGGATCGAAGCCGAGTTGCCATAAAAAATAGGTGAGATACATGCCCAGCATGACAAACTCGCCGTGTGCGAAGTTGACGATACGCGTCACTCCGAACACGAGAGTCAATCCGAGACTAAGTAGACCGTAAACACCTCCGAGCAAAAGGCCGGACAGCAGAAGCTGCAAAAAGATATCCATGTTACAATCCTGATTTAGTTACAGCCAAGTTAGCGGTTGGCCCACTCGGGGAGTGGCAACATAATCGGCTTCACAGCAGCAAGCTGTTCTGGATAAATCGTTTGCAATACTCCGCTCTGCCATTGGCGTATAATCCAAAACGATCGCTCATTCTGACCGCCATTTGGGCCAGGCGGATTGAATTTTACACCCCAACCCGCGGGGGTAGATCCGACAGGCTTATCGACCGCCAATGCAGCGGCACGAATAGCCTCTGAACTGTCTGGGTCTTTCACATTCGGAAGCACGAAGTGAGTCAGCATAATGGTACCTGCGAAGCCGAGCATAGCCACGGAACTCGCTTTTTCGCCGAATTTCTTTTGATAACGACTGTAAAACTGCTCAGCGAGTGCCGCGCCTTCTGAGGTTAAGCCGGCCGGGTTGAGATCGAGTGGTGGGCCTGAAATGAAAACACCATCTGCATCCGCACCGACTGCTTTGGGAAAGGAGTCTTGGAAGTGACCTGCACCGAGCCCGATGTGCGCCTTGACGTTAAGTCCAAGTTGTCTTGCTTGGCGCCAGAAAAGAACAGCGTCATTGATGTATTGGACCGACAGGAGAACGTCTGTTCCAGCATCACGAACCTTTAAGACGACCGGAGAAAGATCGTTGGTATCCTTTGCGTAGGCATAAGTGGCGAACGAAAGACCCAGCTCGTTTGCGCGTGCCGTCAGGCTTTTCGCAACGGTTGATCCAAACTCTGAATCTTCGTGAACCAATGCAATCTTCGCAGTTTTCTCGGTCAAGGACAGTTTCGGGAAAAGATAGTTCAACGCAAAGTCGAATCCGACCTGGCCTGTTTGCCCAGCTGTCGCGCATGTGCGAAAAACATTCTTGAAGCCGCGCTGTGTCAGACTGTCTGCAATCGCGCCCACTTCCCAGTGAATAATATCGGATCTTTCAGCCACGCCAACAACCGACGATGCGATTGCACTTGCATAACTTCCGACCAAAATCTTCACGTTTTCGCTGCTGATGAGCCTGGTGGCTTCGCTAACAGCTGCATTTGGCGTCGGGGCGTCCGCATTGACAACTTCAATCTTGCGCCCGTTGATGCCGCCAGCATCGTTGGCCATGTCAATTGCGATGAGCGCGCCATTCGCCTGGGCGATACCTAGAAGTGCCAAATCCCCAGTTCGCGGAAAGAGCATGCCAATGCGAAGCGGTTCTCGGCTCGACTGAGCAAGCGCGGGCGCTCCGAGAGCTGCGGCACCTAGCGTCAATCCGGCGGCTTGTAGAAGGGTTCTGCGATCGATTTCCATTTCTTTCTCCCAGTGTTGTATTCGCGTGAATAATTGAAGCCATTGCCGACAGACCGTGTCGAGCACAGCGGAATCGGCGGGCAAACGCTTCAGTCAATCTCATCTTTACAATTCTCTCTGCGATTACCCTCCCCAAAAAGGGCTGCCGTCTCGATGGGCGGCGGCGAGAGATCTTTTTCTTATATAGGACTTTCATAGCACCTATACTGATGATGTCAAGTCATTCATGTGTGGATATTGCGGCGCATCGTATCACCTGTCATTGGTCCGCTTAATCGCGCGTGCGGAGTTTGGCCTCACCATTTTTGCGGCGAAAATTGCTCAGAAGAACGCTGATTAGCTAATGTTTCAATACCTTTTGATCGTCGGCCTTCCATAGAAATGCATGTTTGTTTTCCCTCATTCTACTACTTGATGGCGGAAGCGGGGGCATTGAAAGTTCGGTCTGGGTCTGGAAGAGAGGGATCGCAATGACCCCAATTCAAATGTTCTTGCCAACTGACTTGTAATCTCATATGCAGGAGTTGACATTAAACATATATGACTTGGAGAAGTGATATGCCGTCCGTTTCGAAGCTCGAGGACGTAGTGGCCGGTGGACTTTGTGCAGGCTGCGGTCTGTGCGAAAGCATGGCCGGCTCTAACCGCATCTCAATGCATGTTGCAAAATCCGGTTACTCTCGTCCCCGGTTTAAAGAGCCGCTGGACGAAACGCTGGAGAAAAGCATCTTAGCTGTCTGCCCAGGCGTTAACGCCGTAGGTCCGACGCCAAGCCATAGATCGAAGATGCATGACATCTGGGGTCCGATTGAAGCGCTCTACCGAAGCCATGCTGCGGATGAAACCATTCGTCATCGTGCAGCAGCAGGCGGCACCCTTACCGCGTTGGGCTGCTTCCTCCTGCACAGCAAAAAAGTTGACGCAATTGTCCACGTTAAGGCGTCAGCGAAAGAACCAATGTTAACTGATTGCCAAGTCAGCTACACGCCTGATGAAGTCATTGGCGGTTCTCAATCTCGATATGGGCCAAGCCCAGCGCTCACAGGGCTTTGCGAGGTTATACAATCTGGCGCACGAATAGCTGTCATTGCCAAACCGTGTGACATTACGGCTGTCCGAAATCTGATGCGGGTTGATGATCGAGCATCCCGGCAGATCCTCTATTGCCTGACATTGTTTTGCGGAGGTATTCCGACCATCCAAACGTCGGAAAAAGTTGTTTCCTTTCACGGATTCTCCCCGCGGGATTTGAAGACTTTCCGTTGGAGAGGTTATGGATGGCCCGGTCATACCTACATCGAAACTGCCGACGGCAGGTCCGCAAAAATGTCGTACGAAGACACATGGCACAAGCCCGGCGTTCCTTGGTCCAACGACGTACAGTTCCGCTGCAAGATTTGCCCCGATTCGATTGGCGAATTGGCGGATATATCCTGTCCGGATGGGTGGGTTTTGGAGGATGGCAAGCCGGTGTACCACGAGGCGCCGGGTCTCAACATAGCCATAGCGCGTACAGAAAAAGGGCATGCGTTACTTAACGCCGCCCAGCAGGCCGGGTTCATCGGTCTCACCCCGTGTGATCAGAATGAACTTGCTCCGATGCACAAAGGGCATTTCAACAAGAAACTTCAAGTGCCCGCGAGGTATATCGCTCTCTGGTTCATGAGGCAGCCTCGACTAAGGGTACGGAACTACCGTGCACTGACTTTGCTGCGTTTAGCCGGACTACCAATGGTTTGGGCTGAATTCACGGGCATGCTTTCCCGTATCCAGATGGGGCGGAACCGGGAGAAAACCGACAGCTGAAATTCCTTTCGTCAAGCCGATCGCCACAAAAGCGGCTCGCTATCGGACTCTTGGAAAAAGCCAAAAAATCAATCTATGGGGAGGAAATGAATGCGCATCGGTGCTGTGAAAGAGCGACATGATCTGGAAACGAGAGTTGCCATGACGCCTGAGAGCGCAGAGCAGCTGAAGAAGTTGGGCTATTCTTGCGCGGTCGAAGCGGGTGCGGGGCAGGCTGCCGGCTTTTCGGACGATGCTTACCGGGCTGCCGGTGTTACAGTTGTTGGTAGCGCAGCCCTGCTGATTGCTGACGCTGATTTCATTGCCAAGGTGCGACCACCGACCGAGGCCGAAATCGATCTCTTCGCTGCGGGCAAGACTCTGATTAGCTTTTTTTATCCCGCACAAAATGGTGATCTTCTTGCTCGCGCTGCGGCCGTTGGTGTCAATGTCATCGCCATGGACATGGTGCCGCGCATCTCACGTGCCCAGAAGATGGATGCGCTGTCTTCTATGGCCAATATTGCCGGTTATCGGGCGGTGATCGAGGCAAGCAGCAATTTTGGCAGGTTCTTCACCGGCCAGGTAACAGCAGCGGGGAAGGTTGCGCCGGCAAAGGTGCTGGTGATTGGTGCTGGCGTGGCGGGCCTTGCTGCAATTGGCACGGCAACCTCGCTTGGAGCAATCACCTACGCCTTCGACGTTCGCCCTGAGGTGGCTGAGCAGATCGAATCAATGGGTGCCGAATTCGTGTATCTGGATTTCGATAACGGGAGCGAAGATGGCGCAGCCACCGGCGGTTATGCGGCGCCGTCATCCCCAGAATTCCGCGAGAAACAGCTTGCGAAATTCCGCGAACTAGCGCCACAGATCGACATCGTCATCACCACCGCACTGATCCCGGGACGTGATGCGCCAAAGCTGTGGCTCGCCGATATGGTCGCTACGATGAGGCCTGGTTCCGTGATCGTCGATCTTGCCGCAGAGCGCGGTGGTAACTGTGACCTGACTGTCGCCGACCAGCGGATTGTGTCCGGAAATGGCGTGATCGTCATTGGCTATACGGATCTTCCGAGCCGGATGGCGGCGCAGGCGTCAACACTTTATGCCAACAACATCCGCCACATGATGACAGACCTGACGCCCGCCAAGGATGGCGCACCCGTCCACAACATGGAAGACGACGTCATTCGAGGCTCGACCGTTACCTATCAAGGTCAGATCACCTTCCCACCACCACGGCCGAAGGTGCAGGCGATTTCTGCGCAAAAACCGCAGCAAAAGGCCAAAGAGGCGACGGTTGACGAAAAGCGAGCGCAAGCGGCTGCGACCTTTAAGGCACAAACGAAAAGCCAAGGCCTAGTGCTCCTCGGCGCTACGGCAGTTCTGCTGCTTGTCGGCGCTTATGCCCCACCCAGCTTCATGAGCCATCTCGTGGTCTTCGTGCTCGCCTGTTTTGTCGGCTTCCAAGTGATTTGGAATGTCTCACACTCGCTTCACACGCCCCTGATGGCGGTGACCAACGCGGTGTCTGGCATCGTTATCCTCGGAGCGCTGCCACAGATCGGATCTGGCAACTGGGTTGTAGTGGCCCTCGCATCTCTGTCCGTCCTGGTCGCGGCCATCAATATTGTCGGTGGTTTCTTGGTGACACGGCGAATGCTCGCCATGTTCCAGAAATCCTGATTTGAAGGGAATTATCATGACTTTCGGTACCGTTTCTGCCGCCTATATTGCTGCGGCCGCCCTTTTCATTCTCTCGCTCGGTGGCCTCTCCGGACAGGAAAGTGCCAAGCGGGCTGTGTGGTATGGCATCGTCGGCATGGCGCTCGCAGTTATTGCCACCGTTTGTGGCCCAGGCGTCGGACGCTTGCTTATTATTGGGCCGATAATCACCGGAGGTGGCCTGCTCGGCTACTACGTCGCAAATCGGGTGCAGATGACGGAAATGCCACAGCTTGTCGCAGCGTTGCATTCCGTCGTTGGCCTTGCCGCAGTATTCATAGGGTTTAACGCTCATATAGAGGTGGCGCACGTCGCAATGCACGATGCGGCAGGTGGGTCCCCCTTGTTAGGCTTTGCCGGAATTCTTGCCCACAAGACGCCTGTCGAATTGGCGATTATGAAAGTCGAGGTTTTTCTGGGCGTCTTCATCGGGGCCATCACCTTCACCGGTTCGATCATCGCGTTTTGCAAGCTCGCAGGTAAGCTCGACGGCAAAGCAAGAAAGCTGCCCGGCGGGCATATCCTTAATGCCGGCGCGTTTACGATGTCGGTTATTCTGTTGCTAATGTATGTCAGCGGCGCAGGCGCCTGGACGCTGCTCCTGATGACGGTACTCGCCTTGTTTATCGGCTATCATCTAATCATGGGTATTGGCGGTGCCGACATGCCGGTCGTCGTGTCGATGCTCAACAGCTATTCCGGTTGGGCAGCTGCCGCGATCGGTTTTACGCTCGGCAACGATTTGCTGATTGTGACGGGCGCGCTGGTTGGCTCCTCGGGTGCGATCCTTTCCTACATCATGTGTAAGGCGATGAACCGCTCGTTCGTCTCGGTTATCCTTGGCGGCTTCGGCGGTACGACGGGGCCGGCGATGGAAATCTCGGGCGAACAGATCGCCACCGATGCCGATGGCGTGGCATCGGCCCTTAATGATGCGGACAGTGTCATTATCGTTCCCGGATACGGCATGGCTGTCGCTCAGGCCCAACAATCTGTGTCAGAGTTGACCCGCAAGTTGCGAGCCGCTGGCAAAGACGTTCGTTTCGCTATCCACCCAGTTGCCGGGCGTCTGCCTGGACACATGAATGTTTTGCTCGCCGAAGCCAAGGTTCCTTACGACATCGTTCTCGAAATGGACGAGATCAACGACGACTTCTCCAAAACGGACGTCGTCATCGTCATCGGCTCTAACGACATCGTAAACCCAGCCGCCCAGGAAGATCCGAACTCACCGATTGCCGGCATGCCAGTGCTGGAAGTCTGGAAGGCTAAGCAGGTATTTGTATCCAAACGGGGGCAGGGGACAGGATATTCCGGCATCGAAAATCCCCTCTTCTTTAAGGACAATACCCGCATGTTTTATGGTGATGCTAAAGTTTCAATTTCCGGACTATTACCAATGCTCAGATGAGCTTATGATCGGGGGAGAAATGATCGCCGAGGGCACAAACGAGCTCGTCTCAGGTCACAGAAGTAAGCGCCTCGCCGTGAAAGGGTCGTGATGTTTTCCGGGATGATGAGAGTGTTGGACATATGCCAGCCCGCCTATCCATGATGAGAATGGCATGCGCATCTTCCGCGACATGACGGACAATTTCGGCCAGATGCTGAGTCTTGGCGTCGTAGGTGTTGCACCACGCCATGACCAGCGCTGTCCCTTGCCGAACTATCGCGCCGAAGATAGGCTTCGCTGATCGTGGGGCGCTGCAGGTCGCGTTCCCAGCTTGACCCACGGGCGCGTGATAGTGTTCTTTTGGCCCAGATCAACATAAGCGCCAAGCTTTCATAATGGGAGAACGTGGCGCAATGCGTTGTATCTGCTACGATCCCGGCACGGCCGATCTTGCGAGCTCGGTGGCGTTGAACGCTCGCCTCTTGCGAGGACGCCCAACATCCGCCTCGGCTCCGCCGAGGTCCTTTCAGGAGATACGGAGTCTTCGACCCAAGCAAGCTCGAAAAACAGCTGCTTAGCATTCGCTACTTGCATCAGTGACGGCGAAACCGACTGTGGTAGGATACTCGCCTTTCCTGAGCAGCATTTCAGTGGCGATGAAACGAGTGTCATTACGGAAATTCAGCGCCTTCACCGCCCGGTTGGCTATGAGTGACACTGCCCGTGACCTCATTTCCCCGCTTCAGAAGATTTAGGATTGGGCAGAATGTTTCGACGGCCGCTTTTACCCGCGCAATCTCTTCTGACGTGGCTGAGGACAAAAGATCGACCTTATAGTTGATAGCATAAGGGTAAACTGGAATGCTCTCATTGCCTTTAGTGCCCCCACGAGGGTCAATCTGTGCCGTCACCTCAGCCTTCACGTCACCCAAGGAAACACCCTGATCTGCCGCATGGATCAGGAACGTGTGCGTCAGGCAGCTGGACAGCGCGCCGAGAAGAAGTTCCGGTGAGGATGGCCCTAGATCATAGCCAGCAAAATCGGACGGACTATCCGAGATTACCTGGAATTCGCGAATTTTGATGCGGCGTACGCCGCTTCGTCCTTCGGCGCTCGCACTCGCTTTTAGTGCCACCGCTGCAGCATCACCGCTTTGAAAGCCAGCACGGCGCGCAAGGATTGCTTCGCGTTTATGTGCAAGATACTCGTCTAATGATGTCATTTTGGTTCTCCATGTAAAAAAGCAAGAGGCTTTGAATCAAGCCTTGCAACGGCGGCCTCGATCGCCACTATGAGCGCTAGGTTACAATGATTAATCCGCCTCTGAGCATCGACTGGGCTGCTGCCGAAGCCAAGGCTCGGATTGCCAGCAGCCCTGTCTTGATGGTGGAGCGTATGTACCGCAATCAGGCGGTCAAGAGCTTTGCAGACTCAGCGCGGCGCTCCATATGCGCCTTCGCCACTCTCACCGCCTCGTCGGTTCGACCCCACAGACCCGTGATCTGTGCGACGATTTCTGGCCGGGCGCTGCGCGGGTGTCCAGAGTTCATTGTCGGCTGCGGGTCGTACTCGAGCACGAGCTGCGTAAACTCGGCCGCTTCCTGACCTTTGAGTTCCGCTATAACTTGCAGTGCGAAATCGATGCCCGCCGTGACGCCGCCGCCTGTGATGCGGTTCCTGTCCACGCAAACGCGTTCGTAGCTCGGCTCGATCCCCAGAGCTATCAGAGGTTCGTAGAAAGGCCAGTAGGTGGCTGCGCGGTAGCCCTCAAGGAGGCCGGCCATCGCGAGAAGCACCGAGCCTGTGCATACTGCCGTCACATATGTGGCAGTCTTTCCCGCGCGGGCGATAAAATCGAGAAATTCCTGGTCCTTCATGATTTCAGGTGTTCCTCCGCCGCCCGCGACAAACAGCACGTCCAAATTGTCTGGGACTTCATCAATCGTGATCGTGGGGTTCACGGTGACTCCCATATCCGTTGGGACGGGCTCCATGGTCTTCCAGATTATGTGTGTTTTGGCATGAAGGCCGAATGCTGTCTGCGGACCGGCAAGGTCCTGCAGCGTGAAGCCGGGGAAGATCAGCATACCAATCTGCAGCTGGCGGTCTTCAGTCTTACTCTTTTGTTCGTCAGACATCATTGTCTCCTTCTTGTTGTACGCCATCATTGAATAGTCGCATTAAAGGCCGTGGGTGAGTGGCAGGAATGACAAAAAGCGATCGGTTGCCGCCACGCAGTTGGCAAATTCAGGATCGCGCAGCGCGCAATCGCAAGGACATCAGATGACAAGGCGGCATTGACCGCCTACATCACGGCACTCGCTCTCCGGTTTGGTCGCTAAGCGGTGTCGGATTGCCCAGCGGCTGAGAAAATCAAGGCTCTAGATCACGAGAACTTCAGGCTTCGTCGGGTAATGAGATCTTGGTCAAGGCATCGACCAATTTCATCCAAGAGGCGCGCGACAGCCCACTGAGTCGATGATTTGCTCCATTGATGAACATCGTTCTGTTCTCGGGTCGAGCCGATCGGCAAGCTTCGCCTCCACCTTATGACGCCAGGTCATAACGGTTCGACGTGGATCGCTTGGCCGTCCGCGCTCGCACCGACATGGGCATGAGGACCGAGGTAGGACGCGCGTTGCACTGTCTCCCGGCTTAGGAGGACGGTGGGCCTCCGGAGCACGTTGGCGAGACATTGGTCCCGCAACTGTCCGCCATGTAGCACCTGATTCGTTGATCCCGCCAAATCGAGAAAAACTTACTCGAAAAGGTTTTTTAGTGATAGACGGCGCAAACAGACTTGTTTTTGTCGCAGGAAGCAGACAGAAGGCGACAGGAGATCTGTTGCTCGCACGGACTCCAGAATGCCGGGAGGATGATTATGCGCTTGCGATTGAAGGACCAGCTTGTCCGGAAGTTTGACGAGGAAGTCCGTTTTTTCAAAGGATGGCAAAAGGACAAGAAGGGTGTTGGAGCTGTAATTCCGACGTCAAGTGTCACTGCGCGGAAGATGGCGAGCGTAGTCGACCTCAATTCAGGCCTATCCGTGTTGGAGCTCGGCGCAGGCACCGGAGTCATCACCAAGGCAATCCTCGAGCGCGGGCTGGACCGCCGCAAAGTTGTCTCCGTTGAATTCGCCCGCCATTTTTACGAAGACTTGCTCGACAGATTCCCCGGCGTCGATTTCCGCAACGGCGATGCGTTTGATCTTCACACCACTTTGGGTGAGCGGCATGACGAGCTGTTCGACTGCGTCATCAGTGCCGTTCCGCTGTTGAGTTTTACGATGGAGAAGCGCGTCGAGTTGATCGAAGACCTGCTATCCCGGGTGCCAGCAGGGCGGCCGGTCCTCCAGATCACTTATGGGCCGTTTTCGCCAGTTTGCGCGATGCCCAACCGCTACACGATCTCACATTTTGATTTCGTCCTACGCAATATCCCGCCGGCGCAACTGTGGATCTACCGTGCGCCTCAATAGAACGCCGCCAATCGCGAACCTCAATCCCATTCACCCGGGCCGCCTGGTGCCGTAATTGGCTCATGGTATTTGCTGTTCTTGCTAAAGTTCGAAAGGTAACAAAATGCGGAAACTCGTCGCGGGCAAACTTCACGGCATCAACGTCACCGAGGCGAACCTCAACTATCATGGCTCGATCACGCTCGACCCGGATCATTGCGAGGCGGCTGGCATTCTTCCGATGGAGTTCGTCGAAATTTGGAACAAGAATTCAGGTGCCCGAATTTCAACGTATGTCATCTTGGGCGAACGCGGATCGAGATGCTGTATTCTGAACGGGGCTGCGGCCCGCACCTGTCAGGTCGGAGATCAAATTATAATCTGCAATTCGATATATCTCGACGAAGGCCGGCTGACGTCCTTCAAACCAAGAGTGCTGACGTTCGATAGTGGCAACAACATTGCTGAGCACCTAACATATTCCGTCGAACTTGACGCAGAAGGCAGATACACCTTTGAAATTATAGATCAAGCCGGTGGGCCGCTGCGAATACCATTGGTGGTCTCAGGCAAATAGAGCCACTTATTCCTTTGGTGACCTGAGACCCGAAACTT
>UCKS01000031.1 GCA_900473045.1 Hyphomicrobiales bacterium | reverse complement strand
GGCCATCTGCTGGACGTCGATGAGCTGGTCCGTTGGTCGGAGCTGCCCCGCGGCGATGACATCCTGCACCTCCGTCACGACCATGGGAATGACGGTGAACGGTTTTCCTACGCACGTCGCTTCAGCGATCATTCCGCGTTTCATGACCTGCGCTTCGATTTGTCCGAAGCCTGCAATCAAAGTTGTGCGCCCCGCGTTTTCCGGAACCAAAATCCCTGCGGGACGGACCATGGCGTTGACCACGTCGCCGCGACGAAGCACGAACTGTTGCACGGTACCCGACACGCCCGCCCGCACAGTTGTCTTGTCCAGATCGACTTGAGCCTGTGCCATTGCAGCTTCCGCACTCGCCTTTTGAGCGGGCAGAAGCGTGGATATCTGCGTTTCCAACGTCTTCTTCTTCGCAAGCACGGCATCGATCGCACTCTTGCGACCTTCAATACCTGTTTCCAGCCGCTCCACCTCGCGTCTGGAGACTGCGTCGGTCTTGAGGAGCTGCGCTTTCATTTCGTATTCATCGACCGCCATCTCGTAGGCACTGCGGGCTTCCTGGATCTCGGCGTCCGCTCCGACAAGTTCGGTCTGGTCCACTTTCGCCTGCGCATCGATCTCGGCAATCTGCCTACGTGCCGTCTCAAGCGCTGCCTGCTGTTGCGAGCCATCGAGCCTGAAGAGCGGGTCACCGGCGGCCACCTTCTGATTCAGACCGACATACACCTCTTCGACGCGGCCACTTGCCTCGGGCAAGATTGTCACCGTGCGAAAAATGGCCGTCACGTTCTTGGTCGATGGATGATAGTAAAAAATCAGCGTAATGAGCGAGATTGTCAGGATCAGACACGCGGTGATGCCCCATCTGAGCTCGTACCATACAGTATAAAGGGTGATGTCCTGGCCAAAGCGCTTGCCTTGGCCGTAGCGGCGGAAGAGGTAGTCCGGCAGGATCGTCAGCATCGAACAGAGAAACAGTTCAAGCATGGGTCAGATTCCTTCCGACTGGGTATTCGCCCTTGCAGGCTCCGGCAATTCCACGGGGTGATCAGTTTCGAGTGATGGTTCGCCAGTCGGTTCCCGTTCCCGGCCCGAAAGCTTCTCGAGCGATTGGGAGATGGAATAGAGAGGGGTCGAGAAATCCGGTATCTCGACGAATGCCAGCAGCAGGCCAGCGATCCAGAAGAGATGATTGTGGGTGAACAGGGAAATCAGCGCTAGAACCGCGACGATCTCCATCTGCACCTTGCTTGTCCGATGAGCGCGCCGTTCCGGAACAGCATGGAGCTGAAAGTACAGGTTCCCGACCACGAGGACGGCCAGTAGCAGGAAGATGATCACGCCGTTGAACAGGTAGTCGGTCTGTCCGGGCTCTACGATGAACGGGGGAAGGTGTTCAATCGCAGCGGGGTGCACAGCTTGTGCCATCATTGTGACCTATCTTTATTTGTGTTCAGTTTTGGGAAACGCTCGCAAGCGAAATCCTTCATCGTCTTGGGAATGGCACGACGGAGGCGTCCAGCATGGCCTCGATTTCAAGAGCCAGTTCGGAGACAAGGACGCTGTATTCCTCGACGCGCCTTTCACGCCGTGGATCAGCCGATGTGGTCCATTTGCGCAGTTCGTCCTCGGCGGTGGAAAAGTCCGCACAAAGGTCGCGGAACGTTTCGTCGCGACCCGCCCGCTCCCTGATTGCGCGGCCGCGCTCCGGAAATTGGCGGACGGCGGCATTGATGTGTTCGTCCATCTGCTTGATTTCTCTCTCCAAAAGGAATAGACAAGACAGCACCACCGCAACGTGTGCTTTCGACACAGTCTGCTTTATTCGAAGACTTCTGGGGAGTATGTTACTGTAACATACATGTAGCGGTGGGCGTGTCTGGGACGGGGAGCATGTCATGCATAACTCAGGTCAGACGGCGCGTCACGACGCGCCCTGCGCAGACGATGTCCGCGCACAGCTTCAGCGGATCATCACGAGTTCTGAATTTCCCAACATTGGCCGCGCCGCCGCCTTCCTCACCTATATTGTCCAGGAAACCTTAGCTGATCGTGCGAACCGCCTCAAGGGGTTCTCGATCGCACTCGAGGTGTTCCGGAGAGACGAGCGCTTCACGCAGGAAGACCCCGTCGTTCGTATTGAGGCCGGACGCCTCCGAAGGTCGATAGAGCGGTATTATCTCGTCGCTGGGCAGGCCGATCCCGTCGTCATCGACATCCCGAAGGGCGGCTACGTCCCGAGGTTTAGATGGAGCGAGACGACGCCCCGTGATGAAGAAATCCATGACGACCTCGGCACAGAAGAAGATCTGGATCAGACGGCTCAACCCGCTCCGCGAATGACAAGAGCGAAACCCCTGGTCGCGATGCTGACGGCTTTAGGAGGCGTGTGCGTGATGGTGGCGGTCATCGTCGCACCCCTCTCGTGGGTTGACGATACCATCTCGAAACCTGTGCCGGGCAAGCCGTCGGTCGTGATCGCTCCTTTCGCCAATCTCGGAGAAGGTGAGGAAGCGAAGATCTACACGGAAGGTCTGACCGAGGAGCTTCTGACGACGCTCCCGCGCTTCAAGGAAATCAAGGTATTCGGGCGGGAGACCTCCAAGGGACTAACGCCTGATGTGGATATCGCCCAGGTCCGCGAACAGCTCGGTGCCCGCTACCTTCTGGCGGGCGGTGTCAGGGTCGCGGGCAATCGCATGCGCGTCAGCGCCCGTCTCATCGACGCGGCCGACGGTGCCATCCTATGGTCGCAGAACTATGACAACGACCTGCGCTCTGTGGATCTTTTCAAGGTTCAGACCGACGTCGCCAACCGCGTCGCGTCATCCGTGGCGCAGCCCTATGGTGTTATCACCCAGGCCGATGCCGCCCGGCCGCCGCCTGACGATCTGGGCGCTTATGAATGCACTTTGGATTTCTATGCCTATCGCACCGAACTCAGCCCTGAGAGGCATGCCCAGGTCCGGAGCTGCCTTGAACGGGCCGTTTCACACTTCCCTGGATATGCGACGGCGTGGGCCATGCTGTCGATGGTCTATCTCGATGAGGACAGATACCGGTTCAACCGAACGGCCGGGAAATCAACGCCGACAGAGCGGGCGCTCCAGATCGCAAGAAAGGCCACTCAGATCGAGCCTGAGAACACGCGGGCCCTTCAGGCGCTGATGTCGGCGCTTTTCTTCAATCAAGATGCGGTTCAAGCGATCGAAGTCGGCGAACGGGCTCTGGCAATGAACCCGAACGACACGGAATTGATGGGAGAGTTCGGAACGCGGCTTGCGGTCGCCGGACAGTGGCAGAGGGGTGCAGATCTTCTGGATCGGGCGATCACGCTCAATCCCGGCAGCGGCGGCTTCTATCGCGGCAACCGGGCGCTCGCGTCCTACATGCTCGGCGACACTGCGGATGCCGTCGTTGAGATTCGCCAGTCGGACATGCAGAAATTCCCAATCTTCCACGCCGTAGCCGCGATCATTTATGCGGAAGCGGGACTGAAGGCGGAGGCACGACGCGAGGGCGAAACCTTCGTGAAAATGCGGCCAGACTTCATTCCGAACATCAAGGAGGAGCTGTCGTCACGCGGAATGTCGGGTGACGACATGGCCAGAATTGTCGCTGGTTTACGCAAGGCCGGCCTGACGGTTGCGGGAACGGACACCAGGATCGCCGAGCAAAGCCAAAATCCGATGTAGGTTACACCAGAGGTGGTGTAAGTTACCGTAACATACCTTTCAAAATCCCGCTCTCGGGCCATGGTGCACGCGAACTTCTGATCGCAAGTCGCAGCTTGGTTCCACGAAGCCTCTCGCTGGTGTGCAACGCCTGCTGCGACTGTCGCCAACGCGGAGAGACAGCTCATGACAGACTGGCTAGTGACTACACTGCGTGCCTATCCGGAAATCGCGATCTTCCTGTCGCTGGGATTTGGGTATTATTTCGGATCCTTCACCTACAAGGGGCTTGGCCTCGGCGCTGTGACGGCGACGCTCATCGCGGCCGTCCTGATCGGCCAGTTGGGCATCACGATCTCCCCGCCGCTGAAGGCCACATTCTTTCTGATGTTCCTCTTCGCCATCGGTTACGGCGTTGGACCGCAGTTCGTGCGCGGGATCGCCAAGGACGGGATTCCGCAGGCGCTGTTTGCCGTGGTGGTCTGCTTGTTCTGCCTGGGCGCGGCCTATTTCGGCGCTCTCATCGCCGGATATGACATTGGCTCGGCCGTCGGTCTCTACGCTGGCTCGCAGACAATCTCGGCCTCGATGGGCCTTGCGACCGACGCCATCAACCGCCTCGGCCTGCCGCCGGAGCAGAGCAAGGCCATGCTGGATGCCATGCCCGTCGCCTATGCCGTCACTTATATTTTCGGAACCGTCGGCTCAGCCATCGTGCTCGCGGTGATCGGCCCGGCGCTGCTCAACATCGATCTGGAAGCCGAGTGCAAGCGTTACGAGGAAGAGCACGGCGGCAAGAAGGCCGTCGGCGGGGCCGGAACTGCCTGGCATCACTACGAACTTCGCGCCTACCGCGTCAAACCCGGCGGCAGGGTCGTCGGTCTGACGGCGCGTGAAGCCGAAGCACTTCTGCCTTCGGAGCGCATTTTCATCGAGCGCATCCGCCGCAACGGCGTGGTCGAGGATGCGACCGCCGAAACTGTGATCGCCGCAGGTGACGTCGTCGCCGTCGCCGGACGCCGGGAAGTCTTGATTGATCTGATTGGCAGCGTCGCTGAAGAGGTCAACGACCAGGAGCTTCTAGCGGTTCCGGCTGGAGGCGTCGACATCTTCGTCACCACCAAGGACGTCGACGGAAAGACGCTTGCGGAACTCGCGACCCGACCGACCTCTCGCGGGGTTTTCCTGCGCAAGATCGTGCGTGGCGCGACGGCGACCGAAATACCGATACTGCCGAATACAAAAATCCATCGCGGCGATATCCTGACGATCGTCGGCCGCACCCAGGATACGGCGGCGGCAACCAAGGATCTGGGACGCCCGGACGCACAGACCGACGTGGCCGATGTCGCCTTCATCGGTGCGGCGATCGCCATCGGTGCATTGGTCGGTGCGCTCACCTTCAAAGTCGGCAGCGTCCCGCTCACCCTTTCCACCTCCGGCGGTGCACTGATTTCCGGTCTGTTTTTCGGTTGGCTGCGTTCCGTGCGCCCGACATTCGGCCGCATTCCGTCGCCAACCGTCTGGTTCATGAACTCCGTTGGCCTCAACGTGTTCATCGCGGTTGTCGGGATATCGTCCGGTCCGGGGTTTGTCGCTGGCCTGCAGCAGCTTGGCTTCAGCCTGTTCCTGTGGGGCATCGCTGTCACGACGGTACCGCTGGTGCTTGCGATGTATGTCGGCAAATACATCTTCCGTTTCCACCCGGCCATCCTGCTCGGGTGCTGCTCCGGCGCCCGGACGACGACGGCTTCCCTCGGTATGATCAACGACCGAGCCAAAAGCCAGATCCCGGGTCTCGGCTACACGGTCACCTACGCCGTCGGCAACACGCTGCTGACGATCTGGGGAATGGTGCTGGTGCTGCTGCTGGCGTGATCGGAACAACGGTGCAGGCGGTTGCAAGCCGCCTGCCGGACCGGGGATGATCGAACTGTTTCCTGTCAGTCGCGAATGGATATGAACAAATAGAAGGTGAGTGCGTAAGATGACAAGTAACTCAACTCGTATCGATCAGTTTCTCCTTATTCATTCCGGCCGCGCTGACAACTGGCGCGAGATCATGACGCTTGCTAATGCATGGGCGGTCGATCGCGGCGACCGAGCCGCGCTCGAGTCGGCGCTTGCGGCAATGGATGCCGTGGAGGAATATCATGCCTATCCGGGCGCGCGGCTTCGTGGCGCGCTCGGCGAACGTGTCGCCACGAATGATGCCAAAGGTGCTGCGGCTCTCGTCCGACGGATTTCCAACGGTATAATCACTCGAGCATACCGCGGGCGTGCGGCCGAATGGGACGTTCACGACGAGATGGCAGCCGATGAAGTCACCGACGTCCTGCCGCCTGGAACGGGCGAGACGACAGGTCGTCGGCCGTATTTTGAAGTCCTGTTCGTCAATAGCCAGCCAGCCGCGCGGTGGCCTGCGGTTGCGGCGGAGCTCCGCAGGCTTCGTCGTCCTGAAGACGCATTCATTTATGAGCCTGTCATAGTGGGGTCGTTCGAAGACGCGTTCTGTGCCGCCGCGCTAAACCCAGATATTATTTCCGTCGTCCTGAGCGAGGGCTTTCCATATCGCTCGCGCCATGACGCGCCTGTTCTGCGCTCGGTGCTGGATCCGCTTGGCGAGATGGAAAGTTCGGACGTTTCCGCATTGCGGCTCTCACGGGCGCTGAAGCGGATCCGCCCGGAACTCGACATCTACCTGCTGTCCGATCGTCAGGTCGAGAAACTTGCTGGTGATCCGGCTGCGGATGCCGTGCGTCGTATTTTCTACGCGGTCGAGGAACCGTTGGAGATGCACCTCGCCATTATCGAAGGCGTGCAGGCGCGCTTCGAAACACCCTTCTTCGACAATCTGAAGAAATACGCGGCCCGTCCGATCGGTACGTTTCATGCCCTGCCCATCGCTCGCGGCAAGTCGGTGTTCAAGTCGGACTGGATCCGCGACATGGGTGAATTCTACGGTCTTAACCTGTTTCTCGCGGAGAGCAGCGCGACGACCGGCGGCCTCGACAGTCTTCTGGAGCCGACGGGCACGATTAAGCGGTCCCAGGAGATGGCTGCCCGCGCCTTTGGCGCTGACCACGTCTTCTTCGTAACAAACGGCACCTCCACGTCCAATAAGATGGCGGTGCAGGCGCTACTGGCCCCTGGCGATATCGCCGTGGTCGACCGCAACTGCCACAAGTCCCACCATTACGGCATGGTCCTCACCGGTGCCCAGCCCTACTACGTCGAAGCCTTCCCGATGGCGGAATATTCGATGTATGGCGCAGTGCCTCTTGCGACCATAAAAAGTGCGTTGCTGGCGCTGAGAGCGGAAGGACGGCTCGATCGCCTGAAGCTGCTGGACCTGACCAACTGCACCTTCGACGGCCACATGTACAATGTCCGGCGCGTGATGGAGGAATGCCTTGCCATCAAGCCGGACCTGATCTTCCTTTGGGACGAAGCGTGGTCCGGATTTGCCCGCTTCTCGCCCTTCCTTCGTCCACGCACGGCCATGGGCGCGGCTGGCGATCTTGAGGAATGGCTGCGGAACCCCGACTCCATTGAAGCCTATGAACAGCAGCAGACCGAGCTTGGCGAAAACCCGTCAGACGAAGCACTGCTCGCCGCACACCTGATCCCCGACCCACGCCTGGTCCGCCTGCGCGTCTACCAGACCAACTCCACCCACAAGTCGATGTCGGCGATCCGCCAGGGCTCGATGCTGCTCGTCAAGGACATGGATTTCCACACCGTGGAAGCCCAGTTCCACGAAGCAGTCTTCACGCATGCTTCTACTAGCCCGAACCAGCAGTTGATCGCCAGCCTCGACGTCGCCCGCCGCCAGATGGAACTCGACGGTTACGGTCTGGTGATGAACGCGATCGAGATCGCGCTCAAGATTCGCCAGGCGATCAGCGAACATCCACTAATCTCGAAATACTTCCGCGTTCTCGGCGCAGACGACATGATCCCGGCCGCCTACCGGCAGTCAGGCTTCAAGGACTACCTCGCGCCTGGATCGACTTGGGCGACCGCCGCCAAGGCGATGCGGGAAGACGAGTTCTATCTCGACCCGACCCGCATGACGATGGTCTGCGGAACCGCCGGGTTCGACGGAACGCAGTTCAAGGGACTGCTGGCCAACGATTACGGTATCCAGATCAACAAGACGTCGCGCAACAGCGTGCTCTTGCAATCAAACATCAACAATACCCGCAGCGACGTCGCCCATCTGGTGCGTGTCCTGGTCGAAATCTGCCATGGCATCGAGAAGCGCCTGGCCGATGGCGGCGAGGGCGAACGCACCGCTTTCGCCGCGCGGGTCAAATCGCTGATGACAGACGTGCCTGACCTGCCGAACTTCAGCCAATTCCACGACGTGTATCGCGGCGATGCCGGAAAGACGACGCCGGAGGGCGACATGCGAACCGCCTTCTTCAATGCCTATGATGCGTCTGTGTGCGAATATGTGCCGCTCGTCGGCAAGGAATGCGACAAACGCTTGAAGGAAGGGCCGGACATGGTGTCGGCAAACTTCGTCATTCCCTATCCGCCGGGATTCCCGATCATGGTGCCGGGGCAGGTGCTGACGCAGGAGACGATCGACTTCATGCGCAAGCTCGATGTGAAGGAAATCCATGGCTACGAAAAAGCCAGGGGATTGAAGCTCGTCAAGCCCGACGCGGTTGCAGCCAAGGCGCGACGGTGAGCGACGTGACCTTTGGGCGCGCTGAACTGAGCAGCGCATGCCCAGCGAAGATTGGGCAACCCGCAAGGGCAACCTGGCCGTTTCGGCGGTCGTTTTGGCACATGGAGGAATGAGACATGACCGAGATCGACTATCGCCAATACGAGAAGATGAGCCCGTTCGAGATCAAGGACGGGTTGATGAAGCTCGCCAAGCGCAGTGCGCAAAAATCGACCAATGCGCTGCTCAATGCCGGCCGCGGCAATCCGAACTGGATCGCGACCGCACCGCGGGAAGGCTTCTTCCTGTTTGGCCAGTTCGCGCTGACCGAATGCCGCCGCACGATGGACAATCCGGTCGCCGGGCTTGCCGGCATGCCGCAGATGAAGGACATCGCCTCGCGACTTACGACCTGGCTTGAAAAGAGGGTGGACGAGCCCGGCGCTGACTTCATCTCGCGCATGGTCGATCATGGCGTAAAAGCCTTCGGCTTCAATGCCGACGCCTTCGTGCATGAGCTGACCGATTCGATCATCGGCGACAACTATCCGGTTCCCGACCGCATGCTGGTTCACGCCGAGCAGATCTCGCATCGCTATCTGATGTGGGCGATGGGCGCGGACACATCCCTTTCCGGCAAGTTTGACCTCTATGCCGTCGAGGGCGGCACGGCGGCGATGTGCTATATCTTTAAGTCGCTGATCGCCAACCGCATCCTGAAGAAGGGCGACACGATCGCCATGGGCACGCCGATCTTCACACCCTATATCGAGATCGCCGAACTGGAGGATTACCAGTTCGAGGCGGTTCATATCCGAGCGACGCAGGAGCATCGCTTCCAGTATTCCGATGAGGAGATCAAGAAACTCGAAGATCCCAAGATCAAGGCCTTCTTCGTCGTCAATCCGGGCAATCCGACGTCGATGGCCATTGACACGCCGACGCTGAAGAAGCTGGTCGATCTGGTGAAGACGAAACGTCCCGACCTCATCCTCCTGACCGACGATGTCTACGGCACCTTCGTACCAAATTTCCGCTCGCTGATGTGCGAACTGCCCTACAACACCATCGGCGTCTATTCCTATTCGAAGTACTTCGGCTGCACCGGCTGGCGTCTCGGCGTCATCGGCATTCACGAGAATAACATTCTCGACGATATGCTGGCCAAACTTCCGGCCAAGGAGCTGGAGGCGCTCGACAAGCGCTATATCTCGATCACGCTCGAGCCGCGCAAGTTGAAGATGATCGACCGCATCGTCGCCGACAGCCGCGACGTCGCCCTCAATCACACAGCCGGGCTTTCCCTGCCGCAGCAGGTGATGATGACGATGTTCTCGATCAACGAGCTAATGGACACCGACAAGCTCTACCAGAAGGCTTGCATGGAGATCTGCAAGACGCGGGTCGACACGCTGCTCGAGGGCCTGCCGCTCGACCTGCAGCCGAACCCGAACTTCGCCGGCTATTACGGCACCATCGACTTTGAGTTCTGGCTGCGCCATTATGTCGGTGAGGACATGGTGACATGGCTGAAGGCCAACGTGCATCCGCTCGATCTCGTCTATCGGCTCGCCGAGGATCATTCGATCGTGCTGCTCAACGGCGGCGGCTTCGACGCCCCCAACTGGAGCGTCCGGGTGTCCTTCGCCAATCTCCCCGACGACGCCTATGACGATATCGGCCGTGCCGTCCGTGCCGTCGGACGCAGCTACGCCGATAGGTTCAGAAGCACCTTGGAAAAATAGCTGCGCGACCCGAGTTTCGCCACCTAACCACGAGCCAGCGCTGGCGATCTTCAGGGAAAACAGCACGTAACATACCGTATGTTACACGCACTCGGGCCGGGTTACGGATATTGTGAGAGGCTCGATATCGGGGTGCTTGATCGCGTCCATCGCTGCGGGGAGGCTGACTGCCCGCACCTGTCATTGACTGCATGCATCCCGTCGGTCGCTTCCGAACGGCGATTATCATTGCTTGGGTCCGCAACCGGATCGCTCGAAAGAACAGGGGCCGTCGTGAACATCGAAATACGAAACTTCCGTACACGGAGTGCCGTTCGACAACCGCTTTTCTTTGGAGCGTTGGCGCTGGTGTCAGGTTGCGGCGGTCACCCGAAAGACGTGCTTACACCCGTCGCCGATACGGCTCCGCAGTCGCATAAGGTTGACATGCTGATCGCGACGACCCGCAGTGAATCGACGGTGCCCGGCGAGATGTTCACAGGCGAGCCGGCGCGCGCTCCGAACTTCGCTGAGATCACCGTCTCGGTTCCCCCGGATAGCGCGCGCAAGATCGGCGAAATTTCCTGCCCGAAAAAGCTGCCGCCGAACCCGGCCACAGACTTCGCGACGCTGAAAACCGACATGATCGACGTCGAGGCGGCCAAGGCCTGGCTCAGCACGTCGGTGAAGAAAGAGGCGGATGGCAGTGCCCTCGTCTTCATTCACGGCTTCAACACCAAGTTCGAGGACAGCGTCTATCGCTTTGCGCAGATCGTTCAAGACGCCGGTATCCAAAGCGCGCCGATCTTGGTGACGTGGCGCTCCCGCGGTAGCCTGTTAGCCTACGGTTATGACCGCGAGAGTACCAATTATACCCGCAATGCGCTCGAGAACCTGTTCCAGTATCTGGCCACGGACCCTGAGGTAAAGGAAGTCTCGATCCTCGCACATTCGATGGGGAACTGGCTGAAACTTGAGGCCCTGCGGCAGATGGCGATCCGCAACGACGGACTTCCGACCAAATTCAAGAACGTGATGCTTGCAGCCCCGGATGTCGATGTCGACGTTTTCCGCTCTCAGATCGTCGACATGGGCGATCCGCATCCGCAGTTTACCCTGTTTGTTTCGCGCGATGACAAGGCGCTCGCCGTCTCACGCCGCGTATGGGGCGACGTCGCCCGGCTTGGCTCGATCGATCCGGAGACCGCGCCGTACAAGGAGGAGCTCGCGCAAGCAGAGATTAGGGTTATCGACCTTACCAAGGTGAAGTCGGGAGACAGCCTCAACCACGGAAAGTTCGCAGAATCCCCCGAGATTGTCCGAATGATCGGTGCACGCATCTCCGACGGACAGACGCTGACCGACAATCGCGTCAGCCTCGGCGACACGATCCTTACGGTCACCACAGGAACTGCGGCTGCCGCCGGGAGCGCGGCCGGACTGATCCTCGCGGCCCCAGTCGCCATCGTCGGTGCCGGTACCCGCGATAACTTTTCGAGCCAGGTTGAAGCGCTGGGACCAAGCGGCGCCTCTCGGTCAAAACCGCTTCCTCAGTGCCGCACGCCCTCTTCAAAAAACTGCCGGAAGTAACTGAGAAGTTTTGCAAAACAAAGCCAATTAGAAAGGAACGAAATCAATGGTATTTGGCTATGGTTCGACGATGAAGTTTTCTCTCGCGTCCTCGCTGGTTTTTTGCCTTCTCTGGTCTCCCGGACTGGGTCGGCAGGCTCATGCGGCCCAGTCCGCATCCGATTTTCCCTTTCTGATCAGGTGCGAATACAACGGGGCTACCCAGTTTTTCTATCTGTCCAGGGTCGATGCCGCGGGTCTGGCCACGTACGTTTCGCCGAACAGCCGGGCGGGCACGATCTCCGTCGATGGCAAAGCAAAGGCGATCGGCGAACCGACAGGTGGGAGTTGCCTTGACAAGACGCTGGACGAGCTTCGATCCTCGAGGCAGACGCGCAGCGTCGCGAATTAGTTCCATGTAACAATCGTCGCGGCGAGCCTTTACGATTAATGGGAGGGTGTCATGAAAACTAGCGTGGCGACAGCAATTATATTCACGCTGATGTCCACAGGCGTCTGTCAGGCGGCTGAACCCGCGGAGTGGCAGTCGAAGGCTCTGGACCTGGTCAAGCTGAAACACGGTGTGATCAACGCTCGTTGGCGCTCCGTCAAGAAGAATGCGCTGTGGGTCAGCATGGAAGCGAGCCTGTATCATGCCGCGAGCTTTTCGCATTTCGTCTGCGAGGCTATTGGCGTCGTCGGCGCACCATCCGGGACAGTAACATCGATCTCCGTGTTCGATCCGCCGTCTTACAGAGACAACGGTTGGCCGATGGGAACGGCTGAGTGTCGGTGAGCGCAGGACTTCGAACGCTGTTGTTGTTCCCTTGAAACTTTGACGCGGCGGCGATGCCGAAAGAATAGGGGTGGGGTCGAAGTGGAAAGGATAGGCCAGCCAGTGCGAGAACACCTGGCCCATCCCATGTTCCAGAGACGCGTGTGCCGGCACAGAACCGAGCGCCTGATTCGACGCTGCTGGCTCCATAGAGCGCTTGAAGCGACGTCGCACGCGGCCGTTACACATGTAGGTTACAGTAACATACTTTCATTTCGCCCTGCTTCATCCATCGTTCCCCTCGTTCACGGCTGGCGTGACGGAGGGACGTCGATGGTTCAGAACAATTTGCAGAGGCGGTCGCCATGAAAGCGGTGTCGCAAGGATCTTTATCTTCCAGGGTGGTGATGATACACGTTTCCTGCCTCCTCGCCCTCGTCGCAGGTTTGCCGCCAACGTCAGCGGCAAACGCGGCCGATCTTGTCATCGCCATGCCGAACTGGCCATCCGGACAGGCTACGGCGAACATCCTGAAGGTCGGGATCGCAAAGGAGTTCGGCCTGAAGGCAGAGGTCAAGGCGCTTGGAACACTCAACGCGTTTGTGGGACTGGAATCGGGAGACGTCGATATTCACCCGGAAGTCTGGCGGCCGAACCTCGACGACGTTGTTGAAAAATACGTCGTGCAGAAGAAGGTGGTGACGCTCAGCCCGCGCGGCGTCGATGCCTGGCAGGGGCTGTGCGCGACGCCTGCCGCCGCGATCGATTTCAAATCAGTCACGGACCTTATGGATGGCTCCAGAACCGCGAGGTTCGACACGGACGGAGATGGGAAGGGCGAACTTTGGATTGGCGCTCAGACGTGGTCGTCGACTGGTATCGAGCGGATCAGGGCGAATGGCTACGGATATGCCGCCAATATGACACTCGTCGAAGCAGAGGAAGAGGTGGCGATGGCAGCCGTCGACGCCGCGGTCGCCACGGACCAGCCGATGGTTTTCGCCTGCTATGCACCGCATTACATGTTTGACCTCCACAAGATCACCCGGTTGACGGAACCCGTCTTTGATACGGCGAAATGGAAAATTGCTTCCGGTGAAGATCCGTTGTGGATCAGCAAGTCGAAGGCCTCAGTCGCTTGGCCGACAGCCCATTTCAACATTGCTTATGCTTCGGCGTTCGCAGCGAAGCATCCCGATATCGCGCGCTTCCTCGAGAAGGTCGATTTTTCCACCGAGGAAGTGACGCAGATGAGCTATGCACTCGAGGTCGAACGGCAGACGCCATCAGCCTATGCCGAAGCCTGGGTCAAGACCAACGCAGCACGTGTCGACGGGTGGGCCAAGCCATGAAACGACGCGCCTTCACCTTGCTCGCCCTCGGCTTTTCCCTCGTGACGATAACCAATGCGGTTGCCCAGACGCAGATCTACGATGCCAAGACCCGCAAATGGATCGATTACGACAAGAAGAAGGCCCGCCAACTATACGCCCGCAACAAGCAGCTTCCCGAAGCATTCCGGATGCAGATGGTACCGTTTCGTACTGCCGAGCAGCCGGGAACGATCATCATCGACGGCAACCAGCATTTTCTCTACCTCGTCCAACCCGGAGGCCAGGCGATCCGCTACGGTATCGGCGTCGGCCGGGAAGGATTCGGTTGGGCAGGCATTGTCCGCGTCGGGCGAACGGCGGAATGGCCGACCTGGACGCCCCCGGCCGAAATGGTCGCCCGCGATGTCAACGCGGCGAAATGGGCGGCCGGAATGCCCGGCGGTCCCGACAATCCGCTCGGCGCGCGAGCGCTCTATCTCTACGAGGACGAAAACGACACGATCTACCGCATCCACGGCACCACGGAGCCCTGGACGATCGGTCTTGATGTCTCGTCGGGATGCATCCGCATGAACAATGACGACATCACCGACCTCCATTCCCGTGTCGCCGTTGGCGCAAAGGTCATCGTGCTGATGCAGGGTGCAGCCCTGTACAGAGGCGTCTGAAACAAAGGAAACGTGCCATGACCACCAAGACATGCCTGATCTGTCATCTGGCGATCGCATCCATTTTGACTGCTTGCCAGTCTGCGCCCCCTCCACAGGACATGGCACGCACCACCCTTGAAACAGCTCCCGCGGACTTGCAGTTGATGTGCGCAAACTCCACCGCCGGACCTGCTGGCGTCGATAACATGAAGATCCTTCCGGTTGGCTCGCGGGCCATCGACGCTCAGACCTACAATGTCGAACTCGACGCCAACGGGCGGAAATTCAACTGTGTGATCGACACCGCAGGAAATGTCAGGGCCGTCACGCCTGCTACGTAAACCGAGCGGATGGACCTTGGCTTGGTCTAAGGAAGGGTCGCAAGGAGTGCTCATCTCACGAACGAGAAATGGCAGATAATGGTTCGGCTAAAGCATGATGCTCACCAGTCAATCAAATCGCAGTCGCGGCTCGATCTTGTGGCCGGGCTCACCGCGGCCGCTGTCGTGCTGCCGAAGGCGATGGCCTACGCAACCGTCGCGGGACTGCCCGTAAGCGTCGGTCTTTACACGGCTTTCGTCCCGATGGTCGTCTATGCGTTCCTTGGCACCTCGCGCGTGCTGAGTGTCAGCTCGACGACCACGCTCGCCATTCTCACCGCAACCCAGCTTGGGCTCGTCGTGCCCGACGGCGACGCGGGGCGACTGATCATCGCGGCCGCGACACTAACAGCTCTTACAGGCTTGCTTCTCATCGCAGCCTCGATCCTTCGTCTGGGATTTGTCGCGAACTTCATCTCTTCCCCAGTGCTGACAGGGTTCAAGGCTGGCATCGGATTCGTGATCGTCGTCGATCAAGTGCCGAAGCTACTGGGCCTCCACATTACCAAGGATGGGTTCTTTCGGGATATTCTGAGCGTCATTCATCACGTCCCGGACGCCTCTCTTCTCACAACAGTGATCGGGCTTTCGGCACTTCTCTTGTTGCTTCTCATCGAAAGGATTTGGCCACATTCGCCGGCTCCGCTGGCGATCGTGGGCGCAGGCATTGCGATATCCTGGCTGTTTGGACTTGGCGCGCTCGGCGTCTCGACAGTGGGCCACATTCCGCAGGCGCTGCCGTCGTTGACATTGCCGGATGTTGACATGGTTATCCAGTTGGTGCCGGGCGCGATCGGCATAGCGCTCATGAGCTTCACCGAGACGATCGCAGCAGGCCGCGCCTTCGCCGCACCTACTGATCCTCCGATCCGGGCCAATCGCGAGCTTCTGGCTGATGGCGCGGCAAACCTGGCCGGGGCGTTTTTTGGCGCGATGCCTGCCGGAGGTGGGACGTCTCAGACCGCCGTCGTGCGTTCCGTCGGCGGACGGAGCCAGAAGGCGTCGCTTGTGACCGCAGCGGTGTCGGTAGCGACGATGTTGGCCCTTGCCCCCTTGCTGGGACTTCTGCCGCAAGCGGTCCTTGCAGCGATCGTGATCGTTTATTCCGTCGGTTTAATTCAACCTGCCGAATTCCGATCGATCCTCAAGGTCCGGCGAATGGAGTTTCTATGGGCGCTAGCAGCCTTCTTCGGGGTGCTGATCTTCGGCACGCTTCAGGGCATAGTGGTCGCCATTGTCTTGTCTCTTGTCGGTTTGGCCAATCAGGCGGCGAATCCACGCATCCACGTCCTAGGCCGGAAACCTGGCGAGGATGTGCTGCGTCCGGTGTCGCCCGACCATTCCGACGATGAGACCTTCGAGGGACTTCTGATCCTTCGCCCCGAAGGCCGGCTGTTTTTTGCAAATGCGCAGCAGGTGGGGGACCGGATCAGCGATTTGACGGCCGCGGCAAACCCCCGTGTCCTTCTGCTGGACCTGAGCGGGGTCGTCGACATCGAATATTCGGCGCTGCAGATGTTGATCGAGTGCGAACAACGTCTCGCCAAGCAGGGCGTTATTGTCTGGCTTGCCGGGCTCAACTCAGATGTGCTCGCATATGTTCGGGCTTCGGGGTTCGCTGAACACCTCGGAATACACCGCATGTTTCCCACGCCGGGAGCGGGAGTTCGCAAATACCTGGATAACGCGCAAGCCGCGCAACTCATCGGATTTAGTCGCGGCGCGGAGGATTAATGGACAAAACCACATCTCCACAGCCGCAGAGTCCGGACCAACGTCCCGCCATAGAGCCTCGCATCACCGATTTCGTGCGTTTTGGGATCGTCGGGCTGTTCGCGTATTGGTCGTTCGTTCTTGTGTCGCCATTTCTGGTCATCGTCGTCTGGGCGGCCATCCTCGTGGTCGCCCTGTACCCTGTCTATAAGTCATTAAGTTCGATCCTTGGTGGCAGACCTAGGATTGCGGCATTCGTCCTTACAATTCTTTGCCTCGGCGGGATCATCGGTCCGCTTGCGGCGATTACCTTCAACTTCGTCGATGCGACCCAGCTTCTTTTGGCGAAAGCGAACGAAGGAGCGCTTCATCTGCCGTTGCCCGCCGAAACTGTCCGGGAATGGCCGTTGGTCGGCGAGCGCGTCTACGCCGCATGGACGCTTGCGTCCTACAACGTTGGCGAACTGCTCAAACGGCTGCAGCCTGCGCTGCTGCAAACAGGCGGGTTTGTCATTGGAAAGGTCGCAGGCGTCGGACTGGGACTGTTAGGTTTCATTGCATCGGTGATCATCGCCGGGTTTCTGTTCGGACCAGCGCCGCGGCTGGCCACGGGCATCCGAACTCTTGCCGATCGTATCGCCGGGGCTCGCGGGGTAGGGTTTGTGGCTCTAGCAGGCGCGACGATCCGCAACGTCGCGCGCGGAGTCATCGGCGTCGCTCTCCTGCAGACTTTGCTTGCCGGTCTGGTCATGTCAATGTTCGGCGTTCCGGCAGCTGGCTTTCTGACCTTTGTCGTGCTGCTGCTGTGCATCGTCCAGATCGGCCCGGCGCTTATTCTGTTTCCGGTGATGGTCTGGGCGTGGATGACGACTGAACCACTGTCCGCGCTCATGTTGACCGTTTTGCTTGTTCCCATCGGCCTCATCGACAATATCGCGAAGCCGTTTCTGGTCGCACGGGGTCTTTCGACGCCAATGCTGGTCATCCTGCTGGGCGTCCTGGGTGGAACGCTGTCCTACGGGCTGATCGGTCTGTTCCTTGGCCCGATCGTCCTCGGTGTCTTTTACGATCTGATTGCGGCCTGGATGCGCGCAACCCCTTTACCGTCGAGTTCGCAGACCTACCCTGGCGAAATGGTTGAAAACACTGAACCTCGAGGAGAGCGGATATGAAAGCCAATCTGCGGAACGCTGCTGGAAATGCCTTCGTCCAGAATTGGCGAGGATCAAACGAGCGACCCAATCCGACCTTGGCATATGTAGGTTACAGTAACATACCTTCCATTTTTGGCGTTTGCGGCCCTGATGTGCGCGCAATCCAACGGGTTGCCCATCCACATTCAGTTTGATGGTGCTTCGATACCAGGGGCGACGTCGCGGCGACGAGGAGCATTGGTTATGGCTAGACCGTACCGACTACTACTCACCACGGGCCTTTGCCTATCACTCCCGATACTTCCGATCGAGCGCTATGGGCCGGGACCAGCCTTCGCACAGGAAACCGCGGCTGCCGCCCCAGCGGTGGCGGCCGGCGACGACACGCCCGCGCCTCTGACTGAAGGCGAGCTCGAGATCCTCGTCTCCCGCATCGCGCTCTATCCGGACGAACTCGTCGCGCTCGTATCCTCCGCCTCTTTATATCCCTTGTAGGTGGTGGAGGCTGCCCGTTTCCAAAGCCAGCTCAAGAAAAACTCCAAGTTGAAGCCGAAATCAACATGAGATGGAAGCATCATCTCGTTTCTGAACTATCCGCAGATCGTTACGATGATGAGCGAAGACCTCGACTGGACGCAGTCGCTCGGCGCGGCGCTGACCTATCAGCAGAAGGACGTGCTGATCGCGATCCAGCAGCTTCGCGACAAGGCCGTCGCCGACAACATCATCAAGAGCGACGACAAGATCAAAGCGGCGGCCGTGGCGGTGGCGGACGTCGCCGCTAACCCTCAGGAACAAGGAAGACAATCATGAGCAGAACAGTCAGAACAGCGCTTTTGGGTTCAGTCCTTGCCGTAGCGCTATCAGTGTCCGTGACGTATTCTATCGCCGACGCGCCGTCGGATGCCACGGCGATTTCGTCCTCCGCGTCGCCGAGCGACCCACCTGTGTACGACACCGCCGAGAACGCCGTGGACGCCTTCAAGACGGCGCTGTCGTTGGACGGCTTCGACAAACGCGACGAAGTTGAAGACGGGCGAGGGCGTTAAGGACACATATGTCCAGATCCGGGACAGTGCAAAGGCAAAGGTCATTGTCAAGGATCAAGACGGGGGCAAGATACTTCAGATCGGAGACAAGCTTTGGCCGCTACCGTTCCCACTCGTGAAGGGTGACGATGGAAAGTGGTCGTTCGACACCTATGCCGGATTTGAGTAGATCATCGACCGGCGCGTCGGCGAGAACGAATTGCAGACGATTGAGACGATGCGCGCCTATGTCGACGCGCAGATGGAGTACGCCGCCGCCGACCACGACGAGGACGGCGTCCTGGAATACGCTCGTCTTCACGCTAATCTTTGTCATTTCGAGCATGTCGGCGATGGGAACAAGCCTCACCGTCTCGCAGATTTCCGAGTCCTTTCGCGATTTTCGGCTCGTCCTGTTGGCCGTCCTGGCCAACTTCGTCCTGATGCCCCTGGCAGCGTTCACAATCGCGAATGTGCTTTGGCTTGATGAAGCCTTTGCCGTAGGGCTGCTTGTGCTCGGGTGTTCGGCTGGAGCACCTTTCCTGCCCAAACTAGCCGAACTTGCAAAGGGCAATGTCCCTTCGGCGGTGGGCATAATGGTGCTGCTTATGGTCATCACCGTCTTATACCTGCCGATTGTCCTTCCAATGCCGCTTCCAGGCGTGACAGTGTGGACGCATGGCGGATCGCACGCTCGCTCATCCTGCTCATGCTTCTTCCCCTCGCGGCTGGACTCCTTCTCAACGCTTGGCACGCGGGCTTGGCCAACCGGATCAAACCCGTGGCCGGCCTCATATCCAATCCTGGCCCTTGTCGCGATGATCGAACTGATCGTCATAACGAATTTCGACAAGATCCTGGATGTGTTCGGCACGCGCGCTATCCTTGCCGGCCTCGTGTTTATTTCGTCGGGGTTTGGAAACAGCTGGCTGCTTAGAGGTTCGAATACCGGTATAGGGCGGGTCTTGGCACTCGGCACTGCGCAGCGCAACATTGCCGCGGCGCTCGTCGTCGCAAGTCAGAACTTCGATGGTCCAAAGGTCGCCGTTATCGTGATCGTGGTCTCGATTGTCGGATTGCTTCTGCTCCTGCCGCTCGCTCGCGCTTTAGTCAAACGGTGATCCAGGTATCAAGATCGGAGTGGCTTTTCTATCAAGCTCACACAGGGGTCGTGCTTCAGGCCCCCCAGACAAGCGCAAGCGTATGGCGCGCCATCATCAGTTCCTCGTCCGTTGGCAAAAGGTAGACCGCGACGCGGCTCGCCGCGGTCGAAACCAGTGTCGCCCCTGCTTCGTGGGCAGCGAGGTCCGGGTTGACCCCCAGCAAGGCAAGCCGCTCCATGATGCGGGCACGAATGGCTGGCGAATATTCGCCCCCCCCCGCGCAGCGGCGATCAAGCGGTCATATCTCGAAAGTGCTTGTGTGTTCGAAATCAGATCGGTCAAGGGAGAACCTCTTTTAGTGTTGATCAGGACCCGTTGCGCTGGCGGACCGCACGACGGAATGCGGAGAACCGGATGCCTGCCTGTCGACGAGAGATTTTTCCACAGCTTCCTCCAACTCTTCGAAAACCATCGTTGGACCGATTTTTGCAATCACGCCTGAGCGCTCCAGTATGTCCAATGGTTCGCTGTGAAGTTCCACAATTGCAAATTTCAGCCCTCGCTCCTGCGCCAGTGCGCGCACCTCGTCCAGCATCACCGCTGCGGTCGCGTCGATCTGCGCGGCTGCTTCCGCATGGAAGATGAACCATGTGACATCGGGTGCCAGCTTCGAAAAAATGTCTTCGATCCGTTTTTTCACATAGTCGGCGTTGAAGAAAAGCAGGCTGCCTTGGACGAGATAGATCACAGCGCCGGGTACCGGCTCCGCTCGAGGATGCCGATGGAGCTTGTAGAATCCCTCGCGCCCTGGAATTCGACCCAGCAAGGCGTCACGCGGCATCATCCCCTGCATGACAAGATAAAGGAGTGTCGCGGCGATCGCGATCATGACCCCTTGCAGAACGCCGAGACTGAGTGCGCCCGCAATGCTGATCAGCGCAAAGAAGAACTCGATCCGGCTGATCCGCCATAACTCCCGAAGGGTCCGTAGGTCTATGAGGCCAACGGCGGCCGATGCAAGTACGGCTCCGAGTGCGGGGGTGGGCAAGACTGCCAGTGCGTCCGTGAGAAACAGGACGGTGAGGGCCAGGGCGATAGCGGAAAACACCCCTGCCAACTGCGTCTTGCCACCCATGAGATCGTTGATCGCCGTGCGGGAGTCCGAGGCGGTGACAGCGAAGCCGCCGAACATTCCAGAGGAAAGATTGGCCGCACCAAAGCCGAGAAGTTCGCGGTTGGCGTCCACCGGGTAGCGATTTTTCGCGCCGAAACTTCGCGCCGTCACGATGCCAGCGCTGAAACTGACGACCAGTACTGCCGCAGCCCCGAGCACTAGATCGCTGATCGGGACATTCGGCAACGGGATCGTTGGCGATGGTAGCTGCGACGGAACGACACCGACCACGCGGATGCCGAGAGCCGGGTAATCAAAAACATATGACAGTGCCGTGGCCAGTGCCATGACAATAAGCGGCCCCGGAATGGACGGACGCCATGAACCTAAGAGCCGAAGCAGGATGAACAATGCGATTCCCAGCGCAAGCGAAGGCCAGTGTATCATTGCCACCTTCGAGGCAATTTCGAACAGGGGGGCGAACAGTCCTTCGCTCTCGATCTTGACGCCGGTGAGGCGGCCGATCTGGCCGATCAGGATCGACAACGAGATGCCCGTCATGAAACCTGTCAGGATAGGCCGGGAGAGCAGGTTGGCAATGAACCCAAGTCTCAAGAAACTGGCTGCAAAGCAAAGAAGCCCGACAATGGCGGCAATGGCTGCTGAAGCCATAACGTTTTCGACCGTCGACGACAGTCCAAAGCACACCAGGACCGCGGCCAGCACAGTCACCGTGCCCGCATCAGGCCCGACGATAAGTTGCCGAGAGGAGCCAAGAAGAGCATATCCCAACACCGACATGATGCTCGCGTAAATGCCGACCTCAGGCGGCAGGCCCGCGAGCGCCGGGTACGCTATCGCGCTTGGCAGGCCCACCGCAGCGATAGCAAGTCCGGATGTCAGATCGTAGCGAAGCCACTCGGGCCGATAGCCTCTGAGACTGGATGTGAGAGGAAGGGTCGGCATGAGAGCAGGCTACCTCCGACGGATCAGACATTTTCGTTCAGTACGTGATCCCTCATTCGACCATCAATTTCCGCCGCGTGCGAACCATTTCCTGCGCCGGGGATCAAAGAGCTTTGGGTTTGCTCCAGCCTAGGAACATGCCGACATCGCCTGGCATTCCATGCGGCCACTCGACGATCGACGCGGTAAGGCGGTAGCCTGCCGGCTTCAATCTGTCCCGCCAAGCCTCGTAGGCCTGTCTGGGAACGCCGGTCAGCGTGTCGGGCCACTCGGGCTCATTGTTGTTAATTGCGCGCCCATCGTCTGTGCAGAGTTCAACGGGAAACTGAAGAACCATGAGTTCTTCTTGTCCATCCTTGGCGGCGGCTTTTACTCGAGCAAGAATGTTTGCCCGCATCTGATCGGTGACCTCGATCGGCTTCGACATTCTGTCCATCAGGAGCTTTCGCGCTTCCTGGGCGTTTTTCATGCCATCGAAGGCTTTTGATGCTCGTGCCGTATCGATGGTGTCGGCATAGTCGCGCAGTTCATCCGCAGTCATGAACAAAGCGTTGGGCTGGTTCTCGCTGTTCGAATTTGTCATCATTTCCCCCTTGTCCGCGGTTCGCTGAGAGCCCTTTCCGGCGATCAGGAAAAACGGAAACAACAATTGATCGGTCGTCTGCCTATGGGACCAATCTGCTCCAACGGAGCGCGTCTGGGGAGTATGTTACAGTAACATACATCCGTGGAATGGAACGGAAGTACTGACGACGTGCCCGCAACGACGGCATCGTAACGCCTCCCGAAGTGCTTGAGCCCCAAATCGGCAAAAACTACACGTATGCTACTGTATGTTACAGGCGCGCTTCCATTCTTGAGCGTAGTCTCCCTACCAACGAAATGAATGCGACAGCCCGCGTGCCAGGTGACCGAGAGCGATCGTCAGACCTTGTGAGGATCGGATCCGCCCACCGTCCTGGTTCATAGCGGCTTCGCGAATCCGCGGCGATAGGTTCTATCAAACAAAGGGTACGCATCATGAAACTTGACTTTGACTTCGACAAAAAGAGGAAGATTCCCGTAGGAGACAGCGGTCAGGTCAAGTTCCGGATCCGCGACATCGCCGTCGAACCGGGTAAATCGGTATCGCTCAAAAAGGACTATGACCCGGACTTTACGGGCGGCTACGACGATAAGGCTGGAGCGCTGGAGCAAGTGGTCTCCAACGTGCAGCGCCTGTCGGAGATGCAGCAGATGCTGTACGCGCAGGATACCTACTCCGTTCTCCTCATCTTTCAGGCGATGGACGCAGCAGGCAAGGATGGCGCGATCCGCCACGTCATGTCGGGGATTAACCCGCAGGGTTGCCACGTCACGAGTTTCAAGTCGCCGTCAGCAGAGGAGCTGGATCAAGGCTATCTCTGGCGTGCGCAGAAAGCCCTCCCAGCAAAGGGTATGATCGGCATTTTCAACCGATCCTACTACGAGGAAGTCCTCGCGGTCCGGGTTCATCCGGAGTTTCTCGCCAAGCAGAAGCTGCCTCCGGAAGCGCTCAAAGGAAATATTTGGGAAAACCGCTTCAAGGAGATCAACAATTTCGAGAGATACCTACGGCAGAACGGCACACTGGTGCTGAAATTCTTCCTCAACATCTCCAAGGATGAACAGAAGAAGCGGTTCCTTTCGCGGATCGACGAACCTGACAAGAACTGGAAGTTCTCTGCAGCCGACTATGAGGAACGAAAGTACTGGAACGACTATCAGAAGGCCTTCGAGGATATGCTCGAACACACCAGCACGGACTGGGCACCTTGGTTCGTCATCCCGGCGGACAATAAATGGTTCGCTCGCTTGGCGATTTCCGAGGTCGTCTCCTCGGCCTTTGAGCGCCTCGATCTGAAAATGCCAGTGGTTGATGAAAAGCAGAAACAGCGGTTGCAGGATATCCGAACCCAGCTTCAAGCCGAGCTTGAGTGAATGCCGGAATAACCTCTCAATCCAGCAGAAATTCGACATGAAACTTTCAGATCGCGTAGCGGTGATTACCGGAGGTGCCCAGGGCCTGGGAAAATCGATTGCTTTGGCGATGGCGAGGGAGGGAGCAACCATTGTCATCTGCGACATCAACCCCAACCTTTGCCTGATGCGCAGGCAGAGATCGAACGTGTCGGTGGCCGTTGTTTGGCCGTGCAGTGTGACGTATCTTCTGTAGACAGTGTGGCCGAATTGTTTCGACAAACAGTGTCAACATTTGGAACCCTCGACATCCTCGTGAACAATGCGGCGCTTGTTCCGACGGGTGCCGGAATCGACGAGGTGCGCACGACTTTTTTACAAGATTCTGACGACACCGGTGCAGAAGGAGTCGCTGGGAGTAACCAAGGACTTTCTGATGAAGAGTGGCACAGATATTGGGCGGTAAACGTCCACGGCGCATTCTACTGCACGCGAGAGGCTCTTCGGGTCTTGAAGCCGAAGAAATCAGGCAAGATCATCAATATCTCTTCGATTGCAGGCAGAGATCTTTCGGCTTGCTCCATCCAAGGAACATGCCAACGTCGCCGGGCATTCCATGCGGCCATTCGACGATCGAGGCCGACTAGCCCGCAGGCTTCAACCTGTCCCGCCACGTCTCATAGGCCTGTCGCGGAATGCCCGTCAGCGTGTCAGGCCACACCGGTTTGTTGTTGTTTATCGCCCGCCCGTCGTCCATGCACAGTTCGACGGGAAACTGAACGACCATCAATTCGTTCTTGCCTTCGGCTGCGGTCGCTTTTACGCGCGATACTATGTTGGCGCGCATCTGATCGGTGACCTCGATCGGCTTGGACATTCGCTCCATGAGGATCTTGCGTGCATCATCCGCATTCTTCATACCGTCGAACGCTTTCGATGCGCGCGCCGTGTCGATCGTGTCTGCGTAGTGTCGCAGTTCATCCGCAGTCATGAAGAGGGTGTTGGGTTGCTTCTGGCTTGCCTTATCGGCCATCTCTTTCCTCCAGTTTGAGCACGTTGAAAGCCATCTCCAGCGGTCAAAAGTGCCTTGAAGAACTATCCAGTTGATTTCAGACAATCTGGCATCCATTGGTGAGGGCACCAGAAATTAAGAAGCTCGCTTCGAAGGGCACCGTGGCGGCGATTTGCGACGCCGACTTCCCGCGGCTTCTGGCGACGGAACAAGCGGGAGCACCATGGGCGTACAGGAAACCAGAAAGATCTTCTTCAACGCGTTTCTTCGCTCGATTCGCATTTTGTGGCCCATTCTCTCCGGGATTATCATCGTCATGCTGGCGTGCGGATTTGTAATAGGACTGGTCGAGCGATGGTCGGTGCAAGACACCCT
>UCKS01000033.1 GCA_900473045.1 Hyphomicrobiales bacterium | reverse complement strand
GACGCGCACGGTGGGGCGGGGACGGCGGGGGATTTGAGGGGGGAAAGCTGTTCGGTCGCGATGCCCATCACCCTCGGATCTACTGCGGGTTCATCAGATCGTCAGGATCGAACTTATAGCCAGCACTGAGGTTTCTCTTTGCGCATTCGGAATGTGCCTGAAATTCCTGAGAAGGTTGAAGGTTTTCAACAAACCAGAGATTAGTGACCCGAATGTACACGGCTTTGGCGTCGTGCTCCTCAATAGTTTCTTTGCAAAACCAGCAGGCATAGTCGCACATGCGCTCTTCCCAAAATTCCTCGACAAAAAGGTCGGCGGAGACCGGAAGCGCCTATTAAAACTAGGGCCTTGGTTAGTTCAAGGGATGACCGCGAAATATAAGGACACCCTACCCCCCTTACAAAGATTTGCAGGGACATAGAACCGCTTTTGCGCTCACGCATCGTCGATAGTGTAACGGATCAACCGGTCACACACGACCTCGCCCACGTCATCTGGGGCGTCAAGATCATCGAGAAAATCACGGGCGATGAAGCCTTCAAGGAAATAAACGTAAGGCTTCCCAGAGACAAAAATCGGACCATTTTTGTCGGGAGACTCGCTAGAAAGAAACGCCTCGGCCTCACTGGTCCACGGCTCGACCACATAAATGGTCTGATCGTCCAACCACTCGCGCCGTGACCTGAGCAACTCTCGCAGGTTCATGCCACCTCCACTTATCAGCACCACGTTCTACCTTGGACACATTACCAAAGCCAGAGGATACCTGCCCCACCACCCCAAACGAATGTGCGGCGATGAACGTCGTTGACGGGCGAGCGGAAGACAAACGCCGCCGCCATTCCAGCAATCCCTGAACTCTCCCCACCAACCGATTCCACACACAACGGAAAACATCATGCCAACAGGATTTCACGAAGTCCGGTTTCCTCTGCGTTTGGCGTTGGGAACGAGTGGCGGGCCGGTGCGGCGGACGGATATTGTCAGTCTTTCGAACGGGCGGGAAAACCGCAACCGGCGGTGGCGCGATGCGCGACGCCATTATGATGCGGGCTCGGGGGTCAAGTCGATCGGCGATCTCTATGCCGTGCTGGAATTTTTCGAGGCGCGGGCGGGGCAGCTATACGGCTTCCGGTTTCGCGATCCCGTCGATTTCAAATCCTGTGCGCCGGGTGGGGCGGTGAGCGCCAATGATCAGCTCGTTGGAACAGGCGATGGCGTCGCGGCCGTGTTCCAGTTGGCGAAGACCTATGGCGATGCGGGTGGTGCCAGCGTGCGCGCGATCGCCAAGCCGGTTTTGGGCACCGTGGTGATGTCGGTTGGTGGTGTTTTGGCAGCACCGGCCGATTTTATGCTCGATGCGGCAAGCGGGCAGGTGACATTCCTGCCATCGAAAATTCCGTCGATCGGTGCTGCCGTCAAGGCGGGCTTCGAATTTGACGTGCCGGTGCGCTTCGATACGGACCGGATCGATGTCGATCTGGGGCAGTTTCAGGCCGGGCGCATCCCGTCCATTCCTCTGGTGGAGATCAAGCCATGAGAACGCTCACCGCAGCACTTGATGAACACCTGAACGGCGACGCGACGACGATGTCCCATTGCTGGCGCGTGACCCGGCGCGATGGGGTGGTGCTCGGCTTTACCGAGCATGATCATGATCTCAGCTTCGACGGCACCGATTTCTGGGCGGCGAGCGGTTTCCAGGCAGCCGACAGCGAGGCGGCCAGCGGACTTTCCGTCGAGGCCGGCGAGGTCACCGGCGGGTTTTCCAGCGCTGTCATCAGCGAGGCGGATGTGATTGCCGGGCGCTATGACGGCGCCAGGGTCGAGGTGTTCCAGGTGAACTGGCAGGCGCCGGACCAGCGTATTCTGCTGCGCGTGCAGGAGATCGGCGATGTCGTGCGCGCGGGCGGCGCCTTTCGCGCCGAGCTGCGGCGGCTGACGCACCGGCTGGATCAAGTGCAGGGGCGGATTTACGGGCGGCGCTGCGATGCCGTGCTCGGCGATCAGCGGTGCAAGGTCAATCTGAGCAATCCGGTCTACCGGGGCAGCGGCACGATCATGGCTGTTCTGGGCGAGACGCGGATACGGGTGACCGGGCTTGGTGCGGCGGTGGCGGGGTTTTACCGGTATGGCATGTTCCGGTTCGTTGGCGGTGCGAATACCGGACATGCGGTTGATGTCGAGGATCATCGCAAGGACGCTGACGGGGTCACGCTTTCGCTGTGGCTGCCGCCGCCTTTGCCGCTGGCTGCGGGAGATACGTTCACGGTAACGGCCGGGTGCGACAAGAGTTTTGCCACCTGTGGCGGGACGTTCGCGAACTCTCTGAATTTTCAAGGGTTTCCGCATATGCCGGGGACGGATTTTGCCTTTGGCTATGCGGACGGCGATGCGGTGCATGATGGGCGGGCATTGTATGAGTGACGATGGCGCAGAGGATCGTTTGGTTGGTTCGGAGGCTCCGGTCCCCCTCATCCGGCCCTGCGGGCCACCTTCTCCCCGTGGGGGAGAAGAGGGAGAACCAGACGCCGGCTTTGCGGGGCAGATCGTCAAGACTGCACGGAGCTGGATCGGCACACCGTACCGGCATCAAGCGAGCCTGAAGGGAGTTGGATGCGATTGTCTGGGGTTGGTGCGGGGTGTGTGGCGCGAGATTTATGGTCTGGAGCCGGAATTGCCGCCGGCCTATCAGCCGGATTGGGCCGAGCGCAGCGGCGAGGACCGGTTGCGCGAGGCGGCGCGGCGGTATTTTGGGGCACAGTTTACGGTGGCGGAGATGCGGCCGGGGGATCTGCTGTTGTTTTGCTGGCGGCCGTACTTTCCGGCCAAGCACGCGGGAATTCTCAGCAGCCAAGACCGTTTCATCCATGCCTATGAGCAGGTGGCGGTGATCGAGTCGGCACTCGTGCCGTCCTGGCGCCGGCGTGTCGCCGGCGTGTTCCGTTTTCCGCAAAAGGTCTGAGGATCATGGCGACCATTCTTCTGCAGGCGGCCGGTGCAGCGCTCGGCAGCGTGTTCGGTCCGGTTGGCGCAGCGCTTGGCCGGGCCGCCGGAGTGCTGGCCGGATCGGTCATCGACCGCTCGATCATCAATGGCACGACGACGGTCTCCGGCGCCCGGCTGGGCGATGCGCGCATCCCCGGCGCCGAGGACGGTACGGCGATCACCCGCGCCTATGGCACGGTGCGTATCGGCGGCACGCTGATCTGGGCGACCCGGTTCGAGGAGGAGGTACGGGTCGAGCGGCAGGGCGGCAAGGCAAGCGGGCCGCGGGTCGAGACGTTTCGCTATTATGCCAATTTCGCTTTGGGGATCTGCGAGGGCGAGATTGCCTGCGTGCGCCGGGTGTGGGCGGACGGGAGGGAACTGGATCTGACCGGTGTCGAGATGCGGATATATCGCGGGGCAGCCGGTCAATTGCCCGATCCATTGATCGAGGCCAAGCAGGGCGTGGGCAAAGCGCCGGCCTACCGGGGGCTCGCCTATGCCGTGTTCGAGCGTTTGCCGCTGGACAGTTATGGCAACCGGATTCCGGTGATCCAGTTCGAGGTTTTGCGGCCGGTCGGTGCGCTGGAAAAGCAGATCCGGGCCATCACGATCATTCCGGGTTCGAGCGAGCATGGTTATGACCCGGGCGTGGTGAAGGAAGAGACGGGCGCCGGTGCGAGCCGGTTGATCAACCGCAACATTTTTCATGCCGGTTCCGACTGGCGAGCGTCGATCGACGAGTTGCAGGCGTTGTGCCCGAACCTGGAGCGGGTGGCGCTCGTGGTGTCCTGGTTCGGAACGGATTTGCGGGCAGGCCAGTGCCGGATCGTGCCTGGCGTCGAGACGCCGGTACGGCAGGGCGAAAGCCGCCCCTGGTCGGTGTCGGGGATTTCGCGCGGGGATGCGCGACGGATCACTCAGAATGGCGACGACCCGGCCTATGGCGGCACGCCGGGGGATGCAAGCGTGGTGGCGGCGATCGCCGATCTGAAAGCGCGGGGGCTAAAAGTCTATCTCTATCCTTTCGTGATGATGGACATTGCGGCCGGTAATGTGCTGCCCAATCCTTATGGTGGCACGGGGCAGCCCGCCTACCCGTGGCGGGGGCGGATTACAGCGCATCCGGCGCCGGGGTTGCCGGGCAGTGCCGACAAGACGATGGCGGCGCGCACGCAGGTAGGCGCGTTTTGCGGGGCTGCCACGGCGGCAGATTTTTCCGTGTCCGGGACGTCGGTGACGTCGCTATCCACAGACGAAGGGTATCGCCGGCTGGTGCTGCATTACGCGCTGCTGGCGAAGGCGGCGGGTGGGGTCGACGGGTTTATCATCGGCTCCGAGTTGCGCGGACTGACGCAATTGCGCGATGGAACGGGCGCGTCTCCGTTTGTCGAAAAGCTGATCGATCTTGCGGCCGATGTCCGGGCCATGCTCGGGGTCGCCACCAAGCTGACCTACGCGGCGGACTGGAGCGAGTATTTCGGCTACCACCCGGCGGATGGATCGGGCGAGGTGCACTACAATCTCGACCCGCTCTGGGCCTCGGCCAGTATTGATGCCGTCGGGATCGACAACTACATGCCGCTGTCCGACTGGCGCGATGGTGACCTGTCGCTCGGCAATCCCGACGGTTTCCGCCTTGCGGAAGATGCCGAGGCGATGCGGGGGATGATCGCCGCCAGCGAGGGATATGACTGGTATTATGCCAGCACGGAGGATCGCCGCGGCCGTGTCCGCACGCCGATCACCGACGGGCTGGCGGGAAGGCCCTGGGTCTACCGCTACAAGGATATTGCCAACTGGTGGGGGCAGACGCATCGCAACCGGATCGGCGGTGTCGAACAGGTGCTGCCAACGGCTTGGGTAGCGGGTTCGAAGCCCATCTGGTTTACCGAGCTGGGTTGCCCGGCGATCGACAAGGGTGCGAACCAGCCGAATGTCTTTATCGATCCGAAATCGTCGGAAACGGCGGTTCCCTACTTTTCGAACGGGGCGCGTGGCGATGCCATGCAGCGCCGGTTTTTGCAGGCGCAGCATCGCTTTTGGCAGGCGCCGGATGCGCCCGCATGCGTTGATCCCGGTCATATGTTCGTCTGGACCTGGGACGCGCGGCCGATGCCGGCTTTCCCGGAGGATACGGCGCTCTGGTCCGACGGCGCCAATTGGCAGACTGGACACTGGCTGAACGGCCGGCTGGGCTCGGCGACTGCGGCCGACGTGATCGCGGCGGTGCTTGCGGACCACGGATTTCAGAACGCCGATGTGGCTCGTGTCAGCGGTGATCTCGGCGGTTACGTGCAGTCGGAGCAGGCTTCGGCGCGCGACGTGCTGGAGCCGCTGATGGCAGCACTGCAGATCGATGCCGTCGAGGACGGCGAGACGTTGCGGTTCCGGTCGCGGATGAAGCAGGCATCGCAGCCGAAGGTCATCTCGGTGCTGGCCGATCTCGACGAGCAACCGCTTTTCGAGGAGACGCGCGGGCACGACAGCGATTTCGGTAGCGAGGCCATCCTCGACCGGTTCGATCCGGAAAATGCCTATGAGCGGACGACCGCCCGATCACGCCGGGTATCACCGGCCAATGACCGGGTGCTGCGGTTTTCGCTGCCGGGGGTGATGCATGACGGCGCGGCGGCCGGCGCTGTCGAGGATGCCTTGCGGGATCATCAGGTGTCGCGGCGCAGTGTGCGTTTTTCGCTATCCCCTGCGGCGCTGGCGTTCGAGCCCGGCGATATCGTCTCTTTCGATGACGGACCGGCGGGCAGTTTTATCATCCACCGGATCGAGGATGGTGCGGCGCGCGCGGTCGAGGCACGGGCATTCGTGCCGTCGGGTGGCGGCGGTCCGGTTCCACCGGCAAAACCGATCGACCGGCCGCGCAACCCATCGGACGGGTTCTCGCCGATCGTGCATCTGATGGACCTGCCGCAATACCAGGCGGGCGATGCCAGCCTGTTTGCGCGGGCGGCCGTCTTTGCCCGGCCGTGGCGGGCGGTGACGCTGTCGTCATCGGCGACGACGGAAGGCTATCAGGCGCGGGTGCGGCTCGGGCAGCCGGCGCAGACGGGTATTTTGACAGACCCGATCGGTGCCGGTGTCACCGGCCGCTTCGATGCCGCGCAGATGCTGACGCTGGATCTGCATTTCGGCGGACTGTCTTCGGCGGGTCGTCTTTCCGTCCTTAACGGGCAGAACCGCATAGCCATCCTTGCAGCGAACGGCGCCTGGGAAATCGTCGGTTACCGGAGCGCCGAGGAGATGTCTGCCGGGCGCTGGCGGTTGGCAAAACTGTTGCGCGGATTGCATGGGACGACCGATGCGATGCTGGCGGGGAGTGCTGCGGGTGCTGCGGTCGTGGTGCTCAAAGCGGCGGTCAGGCCGCTTGGCCTGAGCCCGGATGAGGCCGGGCGGATGATCAACTGGATCGCCGAACCGGGCGGGCAGGTGGCCGCATCGAGTGGCCCCTTTGCCTTTGCTGGCGGATTGAGGGCGGAAAGGCCGATTGCGCCGGTGCATCTGCGGGGACGGCGTCTTGAAGGTGGCGGTATCCGAATCACCTGGACCCGCTGCGCCCGTCGCGATGCCGACCACTGGCTGGACGGGGATATCGCGCTGGATGAACCCCAGGAACGATATCGTATCGACATTCTCGACGGCACGACCGTCAAGCGGTCCTTCGATGTGTCCGAACCGGCATTGCACTATGCGGCCGGCTTCGAAATCGAGGATTTCGGCTTGCCGCAGGCGGCCTTGTCGATTCGTGTCCGGCAGCGCGGCCAGAAGGTTGCCTTCGGAGTCTCGGCGCAGGCGTTGATCAGCCTGTAGAACGTCAGTTTTCTATTCAAACCAAACTCACATCAAGCGAACCGGACGAGGAGCGTCAAATGGGCGATTTGAAGACCTGGTACATGTCGAAAACCGTCTGGGGCGGTGTGGTGGCAATCCTGGCATCCTGCGCCAATCTGCTGGGGCTGGAGATCGCGCCTGAGGATGAAAGTGGCATTGTCGATGGACTGACCGCGCTGGCTGCTGCCTTAGGTGGACTGATCGCTATCTGGGGCCGGATTTCTGCCCGCTCCCGATTGCGCTAGACATCGCGCAAAACTGGCTGCTTTCGGGACATTCATTTGCCATTCAGACTGTATCGTCTATTAAAACTGCAACGATGCTTCCCAGGTCGCCAATATCGTTTTCAATCCGAAAGTGCGTTCATGTCCTCACCCTTGATCATAGCAACGCTTGCAGCGGGTCTTTCCGGATTCGCGCCGCCGGCGATTGATGTGCCGTCGATGGTGGTCTCGGTGGACGGCGATTGTGGTCAGGCGGCTGCCGAAGTGGTGGCTGAGACCGGTGGCGAACTCCTGTCGGCGCAGCCGACCAGCGACGGCAAATGCGTCGTGACGGTGCTGATCCCCGGCAATGGCGGCCGTCCGAAAAAGGTGACGATGCGGGTACCGATGTAGCCGCAGAATGCCTGCCTTCAAGACATTCTCCAAACGGATGAAATAAGGTAAGCAGTCATATCAAGGTTCGATGGTCGCAAACCTACGGGATTCCCATCACCGAACTTTGGTAGAAGTCTCGTGTCGCAACGCGACAGCAAATCTTTGGGAGATGCTGGCGCGCAAGGGAAGAAAGTCTGTTCATGCGCATTCTGGTGGTCGAAGACGACGTCAACCTCAACCGTCAATTGACGGACACCCTGAAGGAAGCCGGATACGTCGTCGATCAGGCTTTCGACGGCGAGGAAGGCCATTATCTCGGCGAGGGCGAACCCTATGACGCGGTCATCCTCGATATCGGCCTGCCGGAAATGGACGGCATTACCGTGCTGGAAAAATGGCGCGGTGCCGGAAAGGTGATGCCGGTGCTGATACTCACCGCACGCGACCGTTGGAGCGACAAGGTGGCCGGGATAGACGCCGGTGCCGACGACTATGTCACCAAACCATTCCACGTCGAAGAAGTGCTGGCCCGTATCCGGGCGCTGATCCGGCGCGCTGCCGGACATGCAAGCTCCGAAATAGTCTGCGGCCCGGTGCGGCTGGACACCAAGGGCTCCAAGGCGCTGGTCAACGGGGTTGCGCTGAAACTGACCTCCCATGAATTCCGGCTATTGTCCTATTTGATGCACCACATGGGGCAGGTGGTGTCGCGCACGGAACTGGTCGAGCACATGTACGATCAGGACTTCGACCGCGATTCCAACACGATCGAGGTTTTCGTCGGCCGGCTGCGCAAGAAGATCGGCAACGATCTGATTGAGACCGTGCGCGGGCTTGGCTATCGAATGCAGGCGCCGGGCATGGCCAGCAAGGAAGTGAAATCCTGAGCGGGAACACTATCATCAACTGGAAAGACCGGACGTCTGCACGGGTGGCGTTGTCCGGCCAAACCATTCGGCGACACTCGTGATGCTGCGCCCGCAATCGCTGACCGCACGTGTTCTTCTGGTTTCCACCATCTGGGCGGTGGCGGCACTGGTTGTGATCGGCGTGGTGATCTCGACGCTCTACCGGCAAGGTTCGGAGCGCGGCTTTCAAGATCTTTTGCGCGCGCAGCTCTACAACGTCATCAACTCGATCGTCGTCAACGACAAGTCGGTGCTGGCCGGCAGTCCGCAGCTGGGCGACCTGCGCTTTTCCCAGCCCCAGACGGGCTGGTACTGGATCGTCGAGCCGATCGGCGAATTCAACACGCCGCCGCTGATTTCCACCTCGCTGGGCTCGGGCAAGCTGCCGATTGCCAGTGTCGATGAAGTTCCGTTCGATATTCGCTACGAGCGTTTCTACACCACCGTCGATTCCTTCAACAACGAAGTCGAAGTGGCTGAGACCGAAGTCGTTCTGGACATTCAGGGGCATACGGCCCGTTTCCGGGTTGCCGGCAACCGCGATGTGCTTGAAGCCGATATCGACGATTTCAACCGCAATCTCTACCTGGCGCTGGCCATCTTCGGTTTCGGCGGTCTTGGCATGAATGCGCTGGCCATTCTCTTCGGACTGCGGCCGCTCGACCAGGCACGCCGGTCGTTGGAAAAGATCCGGGGCGGCGAGAGCGAGCGGTTGGACGGTGAATTCCCGCGCGAAATCCAGCCCTTGGCCAGCGAAGTCAACGCCCTGATCGACAGCAACCGGCGCATCATCGAGCGCGCCCGCATGCAGGTCGGCAATCTTGCCCATTCGCTGAAGACACCGCTTGCCGTTTTGATCAACGAAGCGCGGGTGCTTGAGCCGCCGCATGGCGATCTCGTCAAAGCGCAGGCGGATGCGATGCAAATGCAGGTGCAGTCCTACCTCAACCGGGCGCGGATTGCCGCACAGCGGGAATCGGTTCTGGCGCGCACCGAAGTCGAACCCGTCCTTGAACGGCTGGTGCGCGTCATGCGCCGGCTGCACCCGGAAAAGACTTTTCTGCTGACGGTCTCGCCTCCCGGCCTGATCCTGGCGATGGAGCAGCAGGATGTCGAGGAAACGGTGGGCAACCTGTTGGACAACGCCGCGCGCTATGCCAACGATCAGGTGCACATTCTGGCCCAGATTGCGCCCGAGGGTGTGCAAGGGAAGGACCCGGGGCGGCGCAACTGGATTGCCATAGAGGTGGATGATGACGGCCCCGGTCTGGAGCCGGAGCAGATTGGCATTGCCATCAAGCGCGGCAAGAGGCTGGACGAAAGCAAGCCGGGCACCGGCCTGGGATTGTCGATCGTCAGTGAGATTGCCGGTGAATATCAGGGCACTCTCGGGCTGTCGCGTGGCAAACGCGGCGGGCTGAAAGCACTGATCGTGCTGCCTTCTGTGTCATGATGAGACGTGGTTTGAGCCTTCGCGTGACTTTTTTGACAGGATTGCGGGCAAAATTCCGCAATGCAACAGGTTTAACCGCTGTGATGTTGCCTGCTCATGCGGGGAATGTAAAAAGATAGTGAGCCATGAATCGGCATGAAGCCGAGCCATGATCTGCCGATGCACCGGAAACCGTAAGAGCTGTCCGATACGATGAAAAACAAGGCCTGTTTCCCGACCCTTCTTTCCGCTCCACCGGCCGCATGCGTGATCGCCTTGTCGCTGCTGATTGCCGGCTGCGGTACGAATTCGCGCGATGCCGGTAAAATCGGTGGTGGCATCACCTCGAACACATCGGCTTCCTATATCGCAGCGCTTGGCGGTGGTGTGATCGGGCGTCAAGCCGGGCTTTCGATCAGCAAGGCCGACCGTCAGCGGGCGTTGGAAGCCGAATACCGTGCCCTTGAAGGATCGCGCGGCGGGCAGCCCGTGGTCTGGCAGGGATCGGGCATCAGCGGCTCCGTCGTTGCGGCAGCGCCGTATCAGGTCGGTTCGCAGAACTGCCGCCAATACAGCCATACGGTGACGGTCAAGGGGCAGGACACGGTCGCACGCGGCGCCGCTTGCCGGAATGCCGACGGCACGTGGACGCCGCTGGGCTGATCTCCGCATTCGGCAGTTGCGGCGAAACGCCTCAAATTTCTGTCATCCCCCGTTTTCCGATTGGAATGGCAGGCTTCGCATAGTAATTGAGCGCATATGCTGTTCTGGATCCTAGTTGCCACTCTGACGGCGGCAGTCGCCGCTGTTCTGCTGCTTCCGCTGCTGCGCGCCGCCGCAACCGCCGAGGCCCCGCAATCCCATGACGTCGAGGTTTATCGCGATCAGCTGGAAGAGCTGAAGCGCGACGAAAAGAACGGCCTGATTTCTGGCGATGACGCGAATTTTGCGCGCGCCGAGGTTGCCCGCCGTCTGCTCGCCGCGACCGACGCCGTGAAGGCTGCAGCACCTGTTCAGCCGTTGAAGCGCGGCAACCGGCTGGCGCAGCTTGCCGTTGTTCTGATTCTGCCCGCCGTCGGGCTCTGTCTGTACTTGCAGACCGGCAATCCGGATGTACCGGATGCGCCGCTGGCCGCGCGTCTCGCCAATCCCGGCGACGATATGAACATCCTGATTGCACGGGCCGAACAGCAGCTAGTGGCCAAACCTGAGGACGGTGCCGGATGGGATGTGCTGGCGCCGATCTATTATCGCAGCGGCAGGGTCGAAGAAGCCGCGGTGGCCTTCCGCAACGCATTGCGCCTCCTTGGAGATACCCCTGTGCGGCTGGGCGGCTATGCCGAAAGCCTGATCGCGCTGTCTGGCGGGCTGGTGACGAACGAGGCGCGGGACGCGCTGCAGAAACTGCTGGCGATCGTACCCGGCGATCCGCGTGCGCAATTCTATCTGGCCCTTGCCCTAAAGCAGGAAGGCAAGATGCCGGAAGCACTCGCAGCGTTTGAGCAGATCGTCAGCACATCGCCGGCCGACGCGCCGTGGTTGCCGCTGGTCAACGAGCATATTGCCAGCCTCAAGGGCGATACCCCGGCAGCAGCGCAGCAGGCTGCGACACCGCTGGGCAACCCGACCGGTGACGATATCGCGGCGGCGAAGGACATGACCGCTGGCGATCGCACGGCGATGATCGAGGGCATGGTCGGCAGTCTCGCTGAAAAACTGAAGACCGACCCGAAGAATTTCGAGGGATGGATGCGGATCATCCGGTCTTATTCGGTGCTTGGCCGGAAGGACAAGGCAGCCGATGCCCTGAAGCAGGGGCTTGCCGCCTTTCCGGCTGATGGTAGCGAAGGCAAGCAATTGTTGGTGCTGGCTGGCGAGCTTGGGCTGAAGGCCGGCGGAGGCGTAGAATGACCCGCAAACAGAAGCGCCTTGCAATCATTGGCGGCGGTGTGACGTTCATCGTCGCGGCCGTGCTTTTGGTGATGGTCGCGTTCAGCCAGGCGATTGCCTATTTCTATGTGCCCGGTGATCTCGCCAAGGCCGATCTTGCCCCGGGAACCCGCATCCGGCTCGGTGGCCTGGTCGAAAATGGTTCGCTTAAGCGTGGCGACGGCATGACCATCACCTTCAGCGTCACTGACACGCTGGACAAGGTGCCGGTGACCTATACCGGCATTCTGCCGGACCTCTTTCGCGAGGGCCAGGGCGTTGTCGCCGAGGGTAGTTTCAAGGAGGGAAGCCCGGTTTTTGTTGCCGATACCGTGCTTGCCAAGCATGACGAGACCTATATGCCCAAGGACGTGGCGGACCGGTTGAAGGCGCAGGGCGTCAATCTCGGCGGCAAGGAAAATATCCAATGATCATCGAGCTTGGTCACTATGCGCTGGTTCTGGCGCTTGCCACGTCGCTGCTGCAGGCTGTGCTGCCGATTATCGGCGCGCTGCGCAACGACCATGCATTGATGGAGGTCGGCACGGTAGCAGCCAAGGCCACGTTCCTGCTGATGGCTCTGTCGTTCTCGGCTCTGACCTACGCCCATGTGACATCCGATTTCTCCGTCCAGAACGTCTGGGAGAATTCACATTCGCAGATCCCGCTGATCTACAAGTTTTCCGGCGTCTGGGGCAATCACGAAGGCTCGATGCTGCTGTGGGTGCTGATCTTGACCTTTTTCTCAGCTCTGGTTGCGGTGTTCGGGGATAATCTGCCGGAAACCCTGAAAGCCAATGTACTGGCGGTCCAGGCCTGGATCGCGGCGTCGTTTTCGCTGTTCATCCTTTTGACGTCCAATCCGTTCAACCGGTTGCTGGATGCGCCAGGCGAGGGAAAGGACCTCAACCCGGTGCTGCAGGATATCGGCCTCGCCATCCATCCGCCGCTGCTCTACCTCGGTTACGTCGGCTTTTCCGTCTGTTTCTCCTTTGCCATCGCGGCGCTGATCGAAGGCCGCATCGATGCGGCCTGGGCCCGCTGGGTGCGGCCGTGGACGCTGGCCGCCTGGACCTGTCTGACGGCGGGCATCTCGATGGGCTCCTACTGGGCCTATTACGAACTCGGCTGGGGCGGCTGGTGGTTCTGGGACCCGGTCGAAAATGCCTCCTTCATCCCGTGGCTGGCCGGCACTGCGCTGTTACATTCGGCGCTGGTGATGGAAAAGCGCGAGGCGCTGAAGATCTGGACCGTGCTGCTGGCCATCATGACATTCTCGATGTCGCTGCTCGGCACCTTCCTCGTCCGCTCCGGCGTTCTGACCTCGGTTCACGCCTTTGCCACCGACCCGGAGCGCGGCGTCTTCATCCTGGTCATCCTCATCCTCTTCATCGGCGGCGCCCTGTCGCTGTTTGCCTTCCGGGCCGCACATTTGAAGGCCGGCGGACTGTTTGCGCCGATTTCGCGCGAGGGTGCGCTTGTCCTCAACAATCTGATCCTGACGACGGCGGCTGCGACGGTTTTGATCGGCACGCTTTATCCGCTGGCGCTGGAAGCAGTGACCGGTGCGAAAATCTCCGTCGGTCCACCCTTCTTCAACATGACGTTCGGATTGCTGATGCTGCCGCTGATGCTGGCCGTGCCCTTCGGCCCGTTGCTTGCCTGGAAACGCGGTGACCTGCTCGGCGCCGGGCAACGCCTGTTTGCCGCAGTGGCGGTCGGTCTGGTTGTCGGCAGTGCCATCTACTACGCGCACAATGGCGGTCCGATCATGGCGCTGTTCGGTGTTGCGCTTGGCGCCTACATGATCGCCGGTTCGCTGACGGAGATTTTCCTGCGGTCCGGCCTTGGCAAGGTGACAGGTGCGGTCGCATTGCGGCGTGTGTCCGGGCTGCCACGATCTGTTTTTGGCACGGCGTTGGCGCATATCGGACTTGGCGTGACGCTGATCGGCATCGTTGCGGTCACCGCATTCGAAACGGAACACATCGTCGAGATGAAACCGGGAATGACGACGGACGCTGGCGGGTACACGCTGCGTTTCGATGGGCTGCGCAACGGCAACGGGCCAAATTACAGCGAAGAGTCCGGGCACTTCACCGTCAGCCAGAGTGGTCTCGAACTGGCCGAGGTCTGGTCGTCGAAGCGGTTCTATACGGCGAGGCAGATGCCGACCACCGAGGCCGGTATCCGGACGTTCGGCTTGAGCCAGCTCTACGTTTCGCTTGGCGATGACATGAAAGACGGCGGCGTCGTCGTCAGGATCTGGTGGAAGCCGATGATCCTCTGCATCTGGCTGGGCACGGTGTTCATGATGGCAGGCGGTGCGGTTTCGCTGAGCGACAGACGCCTCAGGGTCGGCGCTCCGGCACGAGCCAAGAAACAGAAGAAACCGGTTCTGGAGCCCGCGCAATGATCCGCCGCTTGCTCGTCATTGCCTTCCTGATGTTCTCGGCGTGGCCGGCCTTTGCCGTCAATCCCGACGAGGTTCTGGCCGATCCGGCGCTGGAAGCGCGGGCACGCAGCCTGTCGGCGCAATTGCGCTGCATGGTCTGTCAGAACCAGTCGATTGACGATTCCAACGCCGAGCTTGCCAAGGACCTGCGGCTTCTGGTGCGCGAGCGGATCACCAATGGCGACAGCGACGAAGCCGTCATTACCTATGTCGTTTCGCGATACGGTGAGTTCGTGCTGCTCAATCCCCGCTTCGAGACAAAGACGCTGCTACTGTGGGGCGCTCCGGTGGTGCTGCTTCTGGCCGGGGCTGCAGCAATGCTTGTTGCTGCCAGGCGAAGGACCGGCAACGTGACGGGAACGGCATTGTCTGCGGATGAGCAGGCGCGGCTGGATGCTGTCTTGAAGGATTGATTTCCTTTCGTTTTAGGCAGGCACGCGGCTCTTTCAGCCATCTCCACCCTCTGCGGTGTTGCTTTCCGCAGGTGGCGTATCCCGTTTATGTCCCAACATTACCAAAAGTTCATTTTCCGGACACAAGTCAGTAAGGTGCGTTCGTCTATGTCTTCTTCATCGGCTGTTCCTCCAGTCAGCCAAATGCAAAATGAAGAGAAAAGGCAAACCGGATGTTTCAAACAAACGCACTGCGTCCCTCCCTCAAGACCGTCTTGAAGACAACGACCGTTGCTGGTTTGGCGGCCGTCATGCTGTCGGCCGGCATTCCCGCAGCCGTCACCCAGTCCTTTGCCGCCGCCGTGAAGATCGAGGCGCCGCAGGTTCCAAGTTTTGCGGATGTCGTCGATGCGGTTTCTCCGGCGGTGGTGTCCGTGCGCGTACAGTCGCGTGCCAATCCTGTTTCCGATGACGCCGGTAACGGCAACGGTTTCAGTTTCGATTTCGGCGGCCGTGGTCTGGATGAACTCCCCGACGATCACCCGTTGAAGCGTTTCTTCAAGGAATTCGGTGGCCCCAACGGCGATAAGCGCGCCGAGCGTGACCATGGACCGCGCGACGGCAAGCCGGGCCGTCTGCGCCCGACATCGCAGGGCTCGGGCTTCTTCATCTCTGAAGACGGCTACCTCGTTACCAACAATCACGTCGTTTCCGACGGATCCGCCTTTACCGTCATTCTGAGCGACGGCACGGAACTGGACGCCAAGCTGATCGGTAAGGACAGCCGGACCGACCTCGCCGTGCTGAAGGTCGATGACAAGCGCAAGTTCGCCTATGTCAGCTTTGCCGACGACAGCAAGGTGCGGGTTGGTGACTGGGTCGTTGCTGTCGGCAACCCATTCGGCCTCGGTGGCACCGTGACCGCCGGCATTATCTCTGCGCGTGGCCGCGATATCGGCTCCGGCCCCTATGACGACTACCTGCAGGTTGATGCCGCAGTGAACCGCGGTAACTCCGGTGGTCCGACCTTCAACCTCAACGGCGAAGTCGTCGGTATCAACACCGCAATCTTCTCGCCATCGGGCGGCAATGTCGGTATCGCGTTTGCCATTCCAGCGTCCGTCGCCAAGGATGTCGTCGGCGATCTGATGAAGGATGGTGAAGTCTCCCGTGGCTGGCTCGGCGTACAGATCCAGCCGGTCGACAAGGATGTCGCTGAATCGCTCGGTCTGGCCGAGGCAAGCGGCGCGCTTGTTGTCGAGCCGCAGGCCGGTTCTCCCGGCGAAAAGGCCGGCATCAAGAAGGGTGACGTGATCACCGCCGTCAATGGCGACACCATCAAGGGGCCGCGTGAGCTGGCTCGCAAGATCGCCCTGATGCGTCCGGGTACCAGTGTCGATGTTGCCTTGTGGCGTGATGGCAAGGCCGAGAGCGTCAAGCTCGAAGTCGGAACCCTTCCTGCCGATACCAAGGATGCTTCTACCGGCGCCGAGCAGCAGCAGGAAGAACCGCAGCCGTCGAGCGAAAAGGCATTGGCCGATCTTGGCGTTACGGTGACGCCGTCCGAGGACGGCAAGGGCGTGACGATCTCTTCGGTTGATCCGGACTCAGATGCCAGCGATCGCGGCCTGAAGGAAGGCCAGAAGATCGTCTCGGTCAATAACCAGGAGGTCAAGTCCGCTGACGACATCCTCAAGGTGATCGAAGCGGCCAAGAAGGACGGGCGCACAAAGGCGCTGTTCCAGATCGAGGCCGACAATGCAAGCCGCTTCGTGGCGCTGCCTATCAGCCAGGGCTGACGAGGGCTGACGCAGCTCCAGCTGCCGGGCGCCGCGGACCTTCACCAGGGTTTCGCGGCGTCTGGCGTTTCAGGGCACGGCTTACCTGCGCAACCGGGCAGGCAAGTGTGATTTCCCAAGGGCAATACCGGTTGTGGAAGAGACGGGTCAGGGACTATGGTCACGCGTATGAAGATTCTGATTATCGAAGATGACCTCGAAGCGGCCGCCTATCTGGCGAAGGCCTTTCGCGAGGCTGGTATCGTCTCTGACCATGCCAGCGACGGCGAGAGCGGTTTGTTCATGGCCAGCGAGAACAGCTATGATGTGCTGGTCATCGACCGGATGCTGCCGCGTCGCGACGGGCTGTCGGTGATCTCCGAACTGCGCCGCAAGGGCGTCCACACCCCCGTTCTCATTCTTTCCGCACTCGGTCAGGTTGACGACCGGGTCACCGGATTGCGTGCTGGCGGCGACGATTATCTGCCCAAACCCTATGCCTTCAATGAGCTTCTCGCCCGTGTCGAGGTACTTGGCCGCCGCAAGGGGGCTCCCGAGCAGGACATGGTCTATCGTGTCGGCGATCTGGAGCTGGACAGGCTGTCGCACACGGTGCGCCGGCAAGGCCGCGAGCTTCTGCTGCAGCCACGCGAATTCCGGCTGCTGGAATATCTGATGAAGAATGCGGGGCAGGTGGTGACACGCACCATGCTTCTGGAAAATGTCTGGGACTATCATTTCGATCCGCAGACCAATGTCATCGATGTGCATGTGTCACGGCTTCGGGCCAAGATCGAGAAGGATTTCGATCAGCCACTGCTGCGCACCGTGCGCGGTGCCGGCTACATGATCAAGGAAGACGGACGCACGGACGCATGACCAGGCTGCGCGTCCTCTTCCGCACCACCGCCGTTCGCCTGTCCGCGCTCTACCTCCTGCTTTTTTCGCTCTGCGCCGCCTTTCTGGTGTTTTACGTTACCGCCATGTCGCAACGGCTGCTGGAGCAGCAGACACGGGATGCGGTAACGGCGGAAGTATCGCAGATCGAGCAGGTCTACAGCCGTGGAGGGATCAACAGCCTTCTGAAGACGCTTGAGCGCCGCGCGCGTCAGCCGGGCGCCAACCTCTACGTCATTGCCGGGCCGACCGGCGAAATTCTTGCCGGCAATGTCGCCTCGCTGCAGCCAGGTCTTCTGGACAAGGAAGGCTGGACGGGCGAGTCTTTCCGCTATCAGCGTTATACCGACGAAAGCCGCAAGGAAGAGCATGTGGCACTGGCGCATGTGCTGGTACTCGACAACGGACTGCGCATTCTCGTTGGCCGCGATCTGCAGGAGCCCGAAAAATTTCGGGTATTGGTCCGGCAGGCCCTTATGGTGGCGCTTGGCATCATGGGCATTGGGGCGCTGATCATCTGGTTTGCCATCGGCCGCAATGCGCTGAAGCGGATCGACCGGATGTCGGACGCCAGTACGCGGATCATGGCGGGCGACCTCTCGCAGCGATTGCCGATGAGCGGCTCCGGCGACGAGTTCGACAGATTGTCAGAATCACTCAATGCCATGCTCGGGCGGATCGAGAAGCTGAACGAGGGCTTGCGGCAGGTTTCCGACAATATCGCTCATGATTTGAAAACGCCGCTGACGCGTCTGCGCAACAAGGCCGAGGCGGCGCTTGCCCATAAGGCGACCAATTCCGGCTACCGCGCCTCGCTGGAAGAAATCATCGGCGAATCCGACCAGCTGATCCGCACGTTCAATGCGCTTTTGATGATCTCCCGTGTCGAAGCCGGGGCTGCTGCTGCGGAGATGAGCGATGTCAACCTTTCGCAAAGTGTGGCCGACTGCGTCGAACTCTATGAGCCGGTGGCCGACGAGCAGGCGTTGAAACTCGAGGCCGATGTGCCGGCCGATATCCATGTTTCCGGAAATCGGGAACTGATCGGGCAGGCACTCGGCAATCTGATCGACAATGCCATCAAATATTCCGACGGCGCCGCAAATCCGCTGATCAGGGTCAGCCTCGTCAGACGGGAAGAGGCATTCGTCCTGTCGGTGGCGGATCATGGCCCGGGGGTGCCTGCCAATAAGCGCGAGGACGTGGTGGAGCGTTTCGTGCGGCTGGACGAAAGCCGCAGCAAGCCGGGAACAGGGCTTGGCCTTTCGCTTGTCGAGGCGGTGATGGAGATGCATCAGGGTTCCCTTGAACTGAGCGATACGGTTCCAGACGTTGAAAACAATCGTGGTTTGACTGCCAGCATGGTTTTCCCAGTGCGATCCGGCTGATAGGCATAGGGCAGCCGAAATCGGGAGCGGCTGGGAGAGGCCAATATGCAAGTGGATACGCGGCAGTTATCGGATATCGGCACATGCAGGCTGCGGCCGATGAGCCAGACGGATGCCAAGTCCGTGCTCTCCAGCCTCAAGGATATCGCAAAGAGCCAGCCGGCCATCGCCGATCTGTTGGCCTCCGAAACGCCACTCAAGGATTTTCTCGTCGCGGCGTTGTCGCTCTCGCCTTATCTGCGCGATACGGCTGTTTCCCATCCGCGGGTGCTCGTTCAGGCGCTTGGCCGCCCTTTGATCCCCTATCTGCAAGCCTGTGTCGAGAGAGCTCGGGACTCCTGGAAGGGTGAGGAATCCGGCAAGCCATTGTCCGATGCCGAGATCATGACGCGCCTGCGGCAGGCCAAGCGCGATATCGCCTTTGCGATCGCGCTCGCCGATCTCTCCCGGCTTTTCGATGCGCGCGAGACAACGCGGTGGCTGAGCGATTTCGCCGGTGCGGCGGTGTCTGCTGCCATCGACCATCTGTTGTTGAGCGCGCATGACGCTGGCAAGCTGAATGTCGTAAAAGTCTCGCATCCGAGTGACCAGTCGGGTGTCGTGGTTCTCGGCATGGGCAAGCTGGGCGCCTTCGAGCTGAATTACTCATCGGACATCGATCTGGTGGTGTTTTATGAGCCGCATGCTCCGCTGATCACTGTCCCGGACGACGCGCCGGAAACCTTTGCCCGGCTGCTGCGCCGGCTAATCCGCATCCTGCAGGAGCGTAGCGGTGACGGTTATGTCTTTCGCACGGACTTGCGTCTGCGCCCCGATCCCGGAGCAACACCGCTCGCCATCCCTGTCGAAGCAGCGATGCTTTATTACGAGGGGCGAGGGCAGAACTGGGAGAGGGCGGCGTTCATCAAGGCGCGTCCGGTGGCCGGCGATATCAAGGCCGGCGAGGCATTCCTGCGGGAACTGACGCCGTTCATGTTCCGCAAATATCTCGATTATGCAGCGATCGCCGACATCCATTCGATCAAGCGGCAGATCCATGCGCACAAGGGGCACGGCGAGATTGCGGTGAAAGGCCACAATATCAAGCTTGGCCGGGGCGGCATCCGCGAGATCGAGTTCTTCGTCCAGACGCAGCAGCTGATCGCCGGCGGGCGGATGCAGGAGCTGCGGTTGCGCGCCACCGAGCCCATGCTCCGCGGCCTGGCAAATGCAAACTGGATCGATACGGAAACGGCCGAGGAACTGGTGTCCGCCTATTGGTTCCTGCGCGATGTCGAGCACCGGGTGCAGATGGTGCACGATGAGCAGACGCATGTTTTGCCGACCACCGACGCTGAACTGAAACGCATCGCTTACATGATGGGCTTTGCCGATGTTCCGGCGTTTTCCCTGGAGTTATCGCGCGTGCTGAAGACGGTGGAGCGGCGTTATGCCCAGCTGTTCGAACAGGAGGCCAAGCTCTCGAGCGAGACTGGAAATCTGGTCTTTACCGGGCAGGCAGACGACCCGGATACGCTGGAGACACTGAGGAAGCTCGGGTTTGAGCGGCCACAGGACATTTCCCGCACCATCCGGACCTGGCACTATGGCCGCTACCGGGCGACGCAATCGGTGGAGGCGCGGGAGCGCTTGACGGAGCTGACGCCGGAGCTTTTGCGTGTGTTCGGCCAGAACAAGCGCGCCGATGAGGCCTTGCTGCGCTTCGACCATTTCATCGCGGGTCTGCCGTCGGGCATCCAGCTGTTTTCGCTGCTCGGCAACAATCCCGGCCTGCTGTCACTGATCGTCAACATCATGTCATCCGCCCCCCGGCTGGCCGATATCATTGCCAGCAAGCCGCATGTTTTCGACGGCATGCTCGATCCCCGGCTTCTCGCAGAGTTGCCGACACGGGACTATCTGGCGGAGCGGATCAAAGGTTTTCTAGCCACGGCCCGGCACTATGAGGATATTCTCGACCGGCTGCGGATCACCGCCTCCGAGCAGCGGTTCCTGATCGGGATCAGGTTGTTGACCGGCGTTATCACCGGTGTGCAGGCGGGACACGCCTTTACCGATCTGGCCGACCTGATCCTGACGGCCGCGCTCGACGCCGTGCTGAACGAGGTCGAGACGGCGCATGGGAAATTTCCGGGCGGCCGAGTGGCCGTCATCGGCATGGGCAAGCTGGGTAGCCATGAGCTGACTGCCGGGTCCGATGTCGATATCATCCTGCTCTACGACTATGATAACGAGGGGAGTGAATCCGATGGCGCCAAGCCGCTCGATTCCATCCGCTATTTCACCCGCGTCACACAACGGTTGATCTCTGCCCTCTCGGCACCCACCGCCGAAGGCGTGCTCTACGAGGTCGACATGCGGTTGCGCCCTTCCGGCAACAAGGGGCCAGTCGCCACCCGCATCAATGCCTTTGCAAAATATCAGCGCGAGGAAGCCTGGACCTGGGAGCACATGGCGCTGACGCGTGCGCGCGCGCTCTGCGGCGAGGAAAGCTTGATCGCGGAGGTCGACATGATTTTCCGCGAAGTGCTTGGCCAAAGTCGCGATGTTGCAAAAGTCACGGCCGATGTCGCCGAGATGCGCGGGCTGATCGACAAGGAAAAGCCACCGAGCGATGTCTGGGATTTCAAGCTCATTCCCGGCGGGCTGGTCGATATCGAATTCATTGCACAATATCTTGCTCTTATCGCGCCAGCGCGCGGTGTCGCCGCTCCACCGAGTGGTACCTCGACGGCTGATGTCTTGCGGCTGCTTGGACCGGCTTTGATCACTCCTGCGGACCTCGATATCGTGCAGGAGGCGCTGACGCTGTTTACCGACCTCTCGCAGATCGTGCGCTTGTGCATCGAGGGCGATCTGGAGCTGAAGGATGCGCCGGCCGGACTGGTCGAGCTTTTGTGCCGGGCAGGCGATGCGCCGGATATCAAGGTGCTTGAGGCTGATATCCGGCGGCTGTCGAAAGCTGTGCGCCGGATATTTCAAGCGACCGTCAGGCCCTGAGATGGGCGCTGGGCTCAGGCCGAACTGGTCTTGGCCTTCTATATAACGCGGGTTGACGTATCGGGTATGCGCAGGGAAATGATCGTGCCGACATTTTCCTGGGAACGGATTTTCATCGCGCCGCCATGCAGGTTGGTCAGCGACCTGGAAATGGCAAGACCCAGGCCGGAGCCGCCCTTGCTCTTGGCATACTGGCTCTGGACCTGTTCGAAAGGCTGGCCGATCTTTTCCAGTGCGAGGCGCGGGATGCCGATGCCGGTATCGGCGATGGTCAATGTCACCGCACCGGCGACCTTGCGGGCACGCAGCGAAATCTTGCCACCCTCATTGGTGAATTTGACGGCATTCGAGAGCAGGTTGAGCAGGACCTGTTTCATGGCGCGCCGGTCGGCGGTGATCGTCAAGCCGGATGAAATCTGCTGGTCGACGCAGATGTTCTTCTGCTGTGCCGGAATGGTGGTGAAGCGCAGGGTTTCCGTGATCAACGGTGCAAGATCGACGGTTTCCCGGTTCAGCTTCATCTGCCCGGCTTCGATCTTCGACATATCGAGGATGTCGTTGATGACGTTGAGCAGATGTTTGCCGCTGTCATGAATGTCGTGCGAATATTCGTCGTATTTTTCCGAACCCAGCGGCCCGAACATCTGGTTCTGCAGGATTTCCGAGAATCCGAGAATGGCATTCAGCGGGGTGCGCAATTCGTGCGACATATTGGCGAGGAATTCGGATTTGGCCCGGTTGGCGGCTTCCGCGCGCTCCTTCTCGGCCTGGTAGTTGGCATTGGCGACGGAGAGTTCGGCCTTCTGTCGCTCCAGAGTGATGCGCGACGTCGAGAGGTCGCCGATGGTGGCCATCAGGCGGCGCTCGGATTCGCGCAGGCGGACCTGATGCCGCTTCAGCAATGTGATATCGGTCCCCACGGACACCAGGCCGCCGTCGCGGGTCCGCCTGTCGTTGATCTGCAGCCAGCGTTGGTCCGACAGTTGGACCTCCGATGTCTGTGACTGATTGGAGCGGTCGGGGTCGGCAATGCGCCGTTCGATGATCGGGCGGGCGGCGGCAGAGTTGACCACAGAGCGTTCCGTGCCGGCAACCAGAACCCGGTCGGGCAGCTTGTAGGCCTGCTGATAGTGGGTATTGCACATCACCAGCCGGTCGTTCTTGTCCCAAAGCACAAAGGCCTCGGAGGTGCATTCGATTGCGTCTGCCAACCGCTGGTCGGCTTCGGCATAGCGTTGCGCAAGACGGTGCTGCTCGGTGACATCCATGGCGATGCCGATCAGGTGCACACGGCCAGAAGCGGTGCGGATGACCTGCGCACGCGCGCGCATCCAGACATAGTGGCCATCGGCATGGCGCATCCGGAAAATCTGGTCGATCTGGCGCGCATCGCCCTTGGCGATGGTGCGGGCGACCTTGTAGATGCTGCCATCATCCGGGTGCATCAGCCGTGCCGCATCGCCGAACGACAGGACATTGCTCTGCGGCGGCATGCCAAGCATCTCGTACATCGAGCGCGACCAGAAAAGCCGGCGGTTCGGCATGTCGAAATCCCACAGGCCGCAGCGTCCGCGCGACAAGGCGGTTTCGACGCGCAGGTTGGATTCTGCAAAGATCTGATCGGCGTCGCGAGCACGCTTGGCCTGGATGTAATAGGCGTAGAGCACCACAAGCAGGATCGCCGAGATGCCGGCAAAAAGCGTGACGTTCAGCGATACCTCGTCGCGCCAGAGTTTTTCGATTCGCGACAGCGGGGTGGCCACGAGCAAAGTTCCCGCGCCGCCCGGGACCTGCATCAACGCAACGATGTGTTCGGTACCGCCGATGAAGGTCTTCATCACAGTCGAACGTTCGCCAAAATACTGGAAGGCAGCAACTTCCGGCGCCACGGCGTTGAGTGTGCGGCCCGTATAGGCCGCACCGTCCGGGGAGCTTGCAAAAATCCGGCCGTCGTTGCGCACTGTCAGGACGAACGCACCCGGTTCAAGCGCATCGGGGGAGAGGAATGCGTTCAGCCGCTGCTCGACATCCCATTTCTGTGCCTTGTCGAAAAGGACCACGCCGTTTTCCTGAAGCGCGGCACTGGCTGTCGCAGCGACAAGGACGGTGACCTGGCGCGCGCTTGCCTCCATGCGGGCATACTCGACCATGATGCCGTTGATGCGGGAAATCGCAACGACGAGAAGAAACGCGGTGATCAGGATCGGGATCGAGCGCTTGAGCAACGGCTCGGCACCCGCAAGACGGCGCACCGCCGGCTCGGTAAAAATCCGTGCGTGCTGGATAACGTCCCGTTCCAGCCTCGAAAAGCCTGGAAATCTGGGACGCAACCGCTCACCGGCTGCGCGTCCCCGCTGCGCTTCCGCCATCTTCGTCAAATCTGAAAACCCTCATGTGATTCGGTGCGCCGCTCGCCCGAACCTGACCCAATGAATCAATTGTGATTCGCCTTGTCCAGAGGGAAATGTAAAACTTTGTTAACCATTTATCGTCATGGGAAAATTGCACTATTGGAGTTCCCAGCGCGATAGAAACGAAAAAACCCCGCAGCTGCGGGGTTTCTCATCAATTCCGGTTGATTTTCTCTATCCTTTGAGCATGCGCTCGACGATGTCGCTAACATCGGTCGACAGCTTGGGTGCTGCGGCGATTTCGCGCAATGCGTTGCGGGCCTGTTCGGCACGGCCGGTTTCCAGCGAGCGCCAGGATCGCATCGAGGTGAGGATACGCGCAGCCAGCTGCGGATTACGGGAATCGATGTCGAGAATCTGGCGGGCCAGGAACCGGTAGCCTTCGCCATCGGCGCGATTAAAGCCGGTGGGGTTCGAAAAGGCGAACGTGCCGACAAGCGCGCGCACCCGGTTCGGGTTGGAACGGTTGAACAGCGGGTCGGCCATCAAGGCGGTGACGCGGGCAAGCGCTTCAGCACCCGGAATGGTCGCCTGGATGGTAAACCACTTGTCGATCACCAGGGCATTGCCGGAAAAACGGGCCTTGAACGCGGCAAGGGCTTCTGTCGTTTCAGTGGCATCGGGAAACCGGTGTGCAAGGATCGTCAAGGCCTGGCTGAGATCGGTCATGTTGTTGGCGGCTTTGAAAGCAGCCACGGCGCGCGTCGGCTGGTTTTCCGCATAGACGAGATAGGAGAGGGCGGTGTTACGCAGTGCCCGGCGTCCAGCACTTGCAGCGTCGGGACTGAATGGGCCCGAGACCACCATCTCGTCGGCCAGTGTCTCGAAAATGGCATGGCCGGCTCTGGCAATCGCCGCCATGATCTGCTGGCGTCCTGCATGGATCGCATCCGGGTCGTTGTTGCCGCCGATTTCGCGGGCGATATCGGCTTCGCTGGGCAGTGCCAACGCCTGAGCGCGGAAGGCGGGCTCAAGATCGCTGTCGGCGGCCGCTGCAAGCAGGGCATCGATCAGGGATGCGTCGCAGTGCACGGGCTCGCCCGCCTTTGCGCTCACAGCGGCGGCGACAAGATTGGGCAGAGCAAGATCGTTGAGCGCCTGCCAACGGGCAAACAGATCGCTCTCATGCTTGGCTATATGAGCCCGATCGGCGGCCGTCTGCTCGAAATGCAGGTTGATCGGCGTCGAGAAATCGCGGTTCAAGGACAGGACCGGGCGCGAGGTGATGCCGTTAAAGACCACAGTCTGTGTGCGCTCGACGAGATGCAGCACGTCACCGGTCATTTCGGCGCCGGTCACCGAGGTGACGGCAGCCTCCGAACCATCCTCCAGCAGTATCCCGATACGCAGCGGAATATACATCGGCTCCTTGGCGCTCTGGCCAGGTGTTGGCGGCACCATCTGCTCGAGCGACAGCGTCAATGTCTGCTTCCCGGCGTCATAGGCCGTCGAGGCACTGACCAGCGGCGTACCCGCCTGGTGATACCAGAGCGAAAACTGGGTGAAGTCGCGCTTGCTGACTTCGGCGAAGCAGGCGACGAAATCCTCGATCGTCACAGCCTGTCCGTCATGCCGGTCGAAATAGAGGTCCATGCCCTGCTTGAAGAGGCCGGCGCCGAGCAGCGTGGCGATCATCCGGGTAACTTCGGAGCCCTTTTCATAGACGGTGGTCGTATAGAAATTATTGATCTCGCGGAATTTTGTCGGGCGGACCGGATGCGCCAGCGGACCGGCATCCTCCGGAAACTGCTCGGCTTTCAGGTGCCGGACTTCGGCGATGCGCTTGACGGTGCGCGAGCGCTGGTCGGCCGAGAATTCGTGGTCGCGGTAGACCGTCAGGCCTTCCTTCAGGCAGAGCTGGAACCAGTCGCGGCAGGTGATGCGGTTGCCGGTCCAATTGTGGAAATATTCATGCGCGATGATCGCCTCGATATTGGCGTAGTCGGCATCGGTCGCGGTTTCCGGATCCGCCAGAACATATTTGTCGTTGAAGACGTTCAGCCCTTTGTTCTCCATGGCGCCCATGTTGAAATCGGAGACTGCGACGATCATGAAGATATCGAGATCGTATTCGCGCCCGAACCGTTCCTCGTCCCAGCTCATCGAGCGCTTCAGAGCATCCATGGCGTAGGCGGCGCGCGGCTCCTTGCCGTGCTCGACATAGATTTTCAGCGCGACCTCGCGGCCGGACAGGGTGGTGAAGGTGTCTTCGACGACGCCGAGATCGCCGGCGACCAGTGCGAAGAGATAGCTGGGTTTCGGATGCGGATCGTACCAAGCAGCAAAATGCCGGCCGTCGCCCATGCCGGCGCCACCGAGAAAGTTGCCGTTGGAGAGCAGCAGCGGTGCGGTCGCCTTGTCGGCGATGATGTTGACCGTGTAGACGGCAAGCACATCCGGACGGTCCGGGAAATATGTGATGCGGCGAAAGCCTTCGGCCTCGCACTGGGTGCAATAGACATTGCTGGTGCGATAGAGGCCCATCAGCGTGGTGTTGGCCTCGGGATTGATCTCGGTGGTGATCGTCACCTCGAAAGGCGCGGTTGCCGGCAGGTTGCGGATCGTCAGTGTGCTGTCCGCAGCATCGTAACTTGCGGCCGGGATTTCTTCCTGGTCGAGCAGCAGGCCGGTCATCTTCAGTTCGTCGCCGTCGAGGATCAGCGGCGCATCCGCGCCGACACCTTCGCGCCGATGGAAGATCAATCGGGCTTCGACCTTGGTTTCGGTGGGATCGAGTTCGAAGGTGAGGTCCACCCTCTCAAGGACGAAATCCGTCGGCCGGTAGTCTTCCAGATGAATGATCTCGCCCGTATCTGTCCGCATTGTTTGTCCCGCTTGCATCGGCCGCTGCGTCCAGACGCTGGCGGTGAGGCTTTGTCTCGATGAAGAGGCTACGCTGAAGATGCGAAGCTTCCGGTGTGATCGCAAGGTGGTCTTTTCGTGGACATATGCCGTTTTCCGGTATGCCTGACCTGTCCCGTTCTTTGCTTGTTCAGAGACTTACGAAATTCGCCCTAACAATATTTGAATCACGCGTGTATTTTTGGCACAGGTTACGTAATTTTACAGCCGGTCGTTAGTGTTTATCTCAAGGCCGTGGTTTTCGCCCGCCGGATTGCTTGGGAGGTGGCCGTTTGAGTGGCTTGGCCGGGCGTGCACGCTCGGAGCGGGTCCATCAAATATTTCCGCCACTCATCACGAAAATTGATCCCTCTTTCGATTGTCGCGCGTTAAGGTAATGGGATCATGGTGACGGATTCTCCGATTACCGACATCCCCCGCAGCCTGTCGTTTCCGATGATTTCCGGCCCGCTGCCCTCGTCCGATGAGTGCGCCCCGCAATGGATTCCGAATTCCCCCATCCGATGAAGGGCATTACCCTCAAGGTCATGTCCGTGCTGGTCTTCGTCTGCATGTCGACGCTGATCAAGGCGGCGGGTACCGAGATTGCCACGGGCCAGATCACATTCTACCGCTCGGCTTTCGCCATGGTGCCGATCCTCGGCTATCTCGCCTTCAAAGGGCATTTGCGCACCGCCTTTCACACCAAGGATATTGTCGGCCATCTGGCACGCGGCTTCATCGGTATCCTGGCCATGAGTTTCGGCTTCTACGGCCTGGTACACCTGCCGCTGCCGGAAGCGATCGCCATCGGTTATGCCATGCCGTTGCTCGCCGTCGTCTTCGCGGCGGTGTTTCTCAAGGAAACCGTGCGGATCTATCGCTGGTCGGCAGTGCTGATCGGACTGGTCGGGGTGATGATCATCACCTGGCCGCGTGTGACATTGCTGAGAGACGGCGGGTTCGGTTCGCAGGAGGCGCTCGGCGCGCTGGCCGTGCTTTTGTCGGCAGCGCTCGGCGCGGTCGCCATGGTGCTGGTGCGCAAGCTGATCGCCAAGGAGAAGACGCATACGATCGTGCTCTATTTCTCGCTCTCGGCCGCATGTTTCTCGCTGTTGTCGCTGCCGTTCGGCTGGGAGCCGCTGCCGATGAATTCCTTCCTGCTTCTGATGGGGGCAGGCTTTTGCGGCGGCGTCGCCCAGATCCTTCTGACGCAGAGCTATCGTTATGCCGACATGTCGACGATTGCGCCGTTCGAATATACCTCGATCCTGCTCGGGCTGCTGATCGGTTATTTCCTGTTCGACGAGGTGCCGACGGGCGTCATGCTGATCGGCACGGCGATCGTCGTCGGCGCCGGCATCTTCATCATCTTCCGCGAGCATCAGCTCGGTCTGGAACGCCGGGGCGCGCGCAAGCACATCACGCCGCAGGGGTGATCCAAAGCCTGTTGGTCAGGATGATGCGGGTGGAGCCGTGTCGTCTTCGATCAGATCGGAAGGCCGCACCGCCTGGTTCATGGCGTTGACGGCCTCTGTTCCGGGTGTCGGCACGGTGTTGGCCTGGAAATCGGTCTTGGAAACAAGTCCATCCGTGTGGCCACGCTGGGCGATGCGCCAGGCGGCGTAGGCCGCGTAGAGCGCGAAATAGACGGCCAGAACCACAAACAGCGACGGCGGGCCGAAGCGGTCCATCACCGGCCCAACCATCAGCGGGCCGGAAATCGTGCCGATGCCGTAGGTGATCATCATGCCGGAGGACACTTCGACATATTCGTTCGGCCGGGCAAGGTCGTTGGCATGAGCGACATTCAGCGCATAGATCGGAAACAGCACCGAACCCACAAAGGCGGCGATGACATAGAGCACCAGCGGGCTGGAGCCGACGAAGGCGACCATGGCAAGGCAGGAGACAACGCCGACGATGCCGCAACCGACCATGACAATGCGGCGGTCGATCCGGTCGGATGTCCTGCCGATCGGGATTTGCGAAATGGCGCTGCCTGCGAGCAGGGCCGCCAGCAGCGTTGCCCCTTCCGCCGTGGAAAGGCCGATCTTCTGGGTAAAGACGCCGCCGAGGTTGAGCCAGGCGCCGGACATCGCGCCGGCGAGAAACGCCCCGACGACGGCAACGGGCGAACGGCGGAACAGCCCTGGCACATCGAAATTCGCCTGGGCCGGCGGGGCGGGCATTGCGGAGGAGGACAACGCAGTCGGCAAAAGCGCTAACGAAAACAGCACGCCGCACAGGATGAAAAGCGACGAGTTGGTCGGATCGCCAAGCGGCACCAGATATTGTCCGCCGATGGTGCCGACCATGGTGGTGATCAGGTAAAGCGAAAACAGCATGCCGCGGTTCTCGTTGGTCACCCGTTCGTTGAGCCAGCTCTCGATGACCAGATAGCTGCCGGAAATCGCAAAGCCGGAAATGGCGCGAAAGAAGATCCAGGCCCGCCAGTCGACCACCAGTCCGCACATCAGGATGGCGATGCTGAGCAGCGTGATCAGGGCGGCAAACACCCGCACATGGCCGACGCGCAGCACGAATTTTGGGGTGATGATGCAGGAGAGGGTAAAGCCCAGCGTATAGCCGGTAGCGATCAGCGAGATCGTCAGTGTCGACCATCCCTCGGCAACGGAACGTACCGGCATGACATAGCTCGCCAGCCCGAAGCCAACCATCATCAGAAGGGTCGAGAGCATCAGGCTGAATACGGATCTGAGGCTGACCAGCATGAAAGCTCCAGGCGCGGATCTGTCCGTTGCCTGTGACGCGAAGGCTCAGGAGAAACGCTCAAAAATGGTGGAGCGGATTGCGCGCTTGAAAACCGGTGCCCGACACGCCGCTGTTGGAATCAAAGAACGAGTGTCGCTCTATCCAGTTTTGCTGACGCTGTCGATTGCGACAAGGCTTGGCGCAGAACAGGGATATGGCCGCAGAGCGGCCAAAAGCCGGCGATTATTTCGGCAGGAAGGCGCTGACCGCATGACGGTCGGCATTGGTGGCCGGAGCTTCCTTGCTCAGACGGCTGAATTCGCCGGAGGCGCGCACGGCGGTGCCGATATCGGCAAAGAGGATCCGGAGCGAGCGGATGGATGCGGTCATGATCGGATACCTTTCATCTTGGCCTGGTGTCCAGGCAGAGGCGCGCATGGTTGCGCGGGCCTTAAAATCAACGCTGGACGAATTCCGAAAAGATCTGGGCCGGGCGTGTCTTGTGGCCATAGCCGGCAGCGGTCATCTGTTCGTTTGCAGCAGAGCCGAAGCTGTTGAAGGGCGTGCGCAGCGCCGAGCCGGCGTGGCGGAGCGTTTCAAAGCTCGAATGCAGAGGGCGAAAACGGGTCGTCATAGTTCAATTCCTTATTCAGTCCCCCCGTTGGTTTATATTGCACTGCAGCATCGATTCTGCAACGGACGCGTTCGCGTTGCTGCTATGCGCAATCCGCATGGCTTTTTTCATCGTTTGTTCACAATTGAGGCAGGTGCCCGGTTCAGGCGGTCTTAACCACGAATCCGGGCGCGAAAGGCCAGTAGATCCTGCCAGGCGAGGCGCTTGCTGGCCGGTGCCGAGGTCAGGTCCTGCGGGTGCAGGGTGGCAAGCGCCGGCACGGTGGCGTCGCCCACCTGAATGTCGCGCCATTCGCCGCGCATGTGATGGATCATCTCGTTGCCGCCGAAGAAGAATCGGGCGGCAAAATTGCCGAGGATCAGCATGTGGCGCGGCTTGCTCAGCGCGATCTGGCGCTCGATGAACGGGCGGCAGATGTCGGTTTCGCGCGGCGAGGGCGGGCGGTTTCCCGGCGGCCGCCAGGGAATGACATTAGTCAAAAGCACCGATGTCCGGTCAAGCCCGATGGCGGCCAGCATGCGGTCCAGCATCTGGCCCTGCTTGCCCGAAAACGGAACCCCCTCGCGGTCGTCGTCGCCATTTGGCACCGGGCCGATCACCAGGATGCCGGAGGAGGGATTGCCGTCGGCAAACACCATGTTGCGGGCGCTGTTGCGCAGATTGCAGCCGGAAAAGGCCTCCATGGCGCTTTTGAGTTCATCAAGAGAGCGAGCAGATCCGGCCGCAAGCCGTGCTTCGGCGATGGCCTGCTCGTCGGGGATGGCCATTTGCGGGACAACTGCCGGTGCGGTCTGCTGCTTGTTGGCAGTTCGGCTGCCGTTTTCACGAGCGGCCGGCGCATTGGCTGCATCGCTGCGCTCTGAGCTTTGCGCCCGCTGCATGGCTTGTGAGCCGCCAATGCCGCGTGCCGCCTTGGCCTCAGCAAATTCCGCAAAGCGATCGACCGGTCCGTCTTCCAGCAGCCATTCGACCCCGGCTTCCGCATGAAAATGCAGAAGGGCGGCAAGTTCGGCCGGGCTCATGGTGTCGCTGGAGATCATGATCTGCTTGTACAGAAGCTTGGGGAGGCAGGGAAGGCCATCGCCGAAGCAATATGGTTTTGTGCCGGTGAAAGCGCGGCGAACTCCCACTTCTCCTCAGCGGGGAGAAGTGTCGAGCATAGCGAGGCGATGAGGGGCGGTTCGGCAAGCTCTATGTGTTGGGCTCCCCCTCGTCCGGCCTTGCGGGCCACCTTCTCTCCGCTGGGGAGAAGAGAAAGCCGCCAATCACGCCGCCATCGCTGTCCAGCGTTCGATGTCGTCGCGCTCGCCGATCAGCGCCAGGCCGTGGGCGATCGAGAGCAGTTCGCCACCGCTCTCGATGCGGTCGCTGGCAAAGCGGTTTTCGAAGATGCGGCGGATCGCCGGCACGAACGAGGTGCCGCCGGTCAAAAACACCTTGTCGATACCCTCGGGCAGTGTGTTGGTCGTCACCAGCACTTCGTCGAGCGCTTCCTCGATGCGGGCAAGGTCCGGCGCGATCCAGCTTTCGAAATCGCTGCGGCGTACCGTCTGGCGGCTCTTTTCGCCGAGCGGCTTGAAGAAGAATTCGGTCTCTTCCTCATGCGATAGCCGCATCTTGGTGGCCGAAATTGCCTGGTAGAGCGGATAACCCTCGTCGTGATCGACCAGATCGACGAACGCTTCGAGCTTTTCCGGCTCGACGGCGGAGCGTACCAGCTGCTTCAGGTCGGTAAAGTCCTTCAGCGTCTTGAAGATCGACAGCTGGTTCCATCGGCCGAAATTGGCATAGTAGCTGGAGGGCACGTCGAGCAGCTTGTCAAAGCTCTTGAACTGGCTGCCCTTGCCGATCAGCGGCGAGACCACCGTGTCGATGATGCGGAAGTCGAAATGATCGCCGGCGACGCCGACGCCGGAATGGCCGACGGGCACGGCGGTCAGCTTGCCGGCATGGCTTTCGAAGCGGATGATCGAATAGTCGGTGGTGCCGCCGCCGAAATCGGCAACCAGCACGGTCGCATCCTTCTTCAGGTTCTGGGCAAAGTAGAATGCGGCCGCGACCGGCTCATAGACATAGTGGACTTCCGGAAAATCAAACGACGCCAGCGCCCGGTCGTACCGCTCCAGCGCCAGGCTTTCGTCCGGGCTCGAGCCGGCAAACCGAACGGGACGGCCGACGACGATGCGCTTGTAATCCTGGTGCCAGCCATCGCCGGCATAGTCGGCGATGCGGGTGAGGAAGGCGCGCATCAGGTCTTCAAAGCTGTTGCGCCGGGCAAAGATCAGCGTGCCCTGGAACAGCGGGCTGGCGGCAAAGGTCTTGATCGACTGCAGGAAGCGCGCCTCGCCGGGATTGTCGATGAACTGCTGGATCGCCGCCTGGCCTGCCTCGATCGACACGGCAGCGGCCCCGAGCTTGGCATGCTTCATGAACGACAGCGCCGTGCGCATCGAATCGGTGGTTCCGGCCGTGCTGGAAAAGCTCAGCGACTGCGTCGTGTCGCCCTTGGAGGCGGCGAGCACCGAATTGGTCGTGCCGAAATCGAAGCCGAGTGCCTTGGCCATGAAAGTCTCCGTCTTAGGTGTCCGCCAGTGGCGGCAGAAGCCGTCTCGCCAGCGCGCACGGCCTCGGAATGCCTTGCGGCAGCCGGTATGCGGTCGATAGCGGAGGGCTTGGTTTATTTGGAGGGCGCCTCTTCGCATGGGTCGAAGGCCAAAGCAAGGCAGGGTGGACGGATTGGAGCTGCGAAAATCCCCTTCCACCCGTGGCTGCATTCGTTCTAGATGCGTGCATTGGGAGAACCGCATGAGCCAGATACTGATCAATGCCTATTTGAACGATCTTGAACGCTATAAGAAATTTTCGGGCTCTGCGACGGAAGGCATTATTTCGGAAGCCTTCAAGGATCTGTTGAAGGCCTGGGCGCGCGCATCCAACCTGCATTTCATCAACCAGTACGAATTCCAGTCGACGCAGAAGAACCGCATTCGCCCGGATGGCACCATCCTGCACGACCTGCGCGTGCCGCTCGGCTATTGGGAAGCCAAGGACAGCGGTGACGATCTCGATGCGGAGATCGCCAAGAAACTCGCCAAGGGTTATCCGCAGGACAATATCATCTTCGAAGACAGCCGTGTCGCGGTGCTGATCCAGAACCGGCAGGAGGTGATGCGTTGCCCGATGACGGAACCGGCGCTGCTGAAACTGCTCAACCTGTTCTTTTCCTACGAGCGCGCCGAAATCCGCGATTTCCGCAAGGCGGTGGAACAGTTCAAGGCCGACATACCCGCTGTCTTGAAGGCGCTACGTGAAAAGATCGATACGGCCTATGCCGACAATCCCGGTTTTCAGGCGGCGGCGAATAAATTCCTCGAACATGCCCGCGACACGATCAATCCGGCGGTCGGCGAAGCCGATGTGCGCGAAATGCTGATCCAGCATATCCTCACCGAGGAAATTTTCGCGCACGTGTTCGATCAGGGCGATTTCCACCGGGAAAACAACATCGCCAAGGAACTCTACGCGCTTGAGGGCAAGTTCTTTACCGGTCAGATCAAGCGTGAGACGCTCAAAGGTCTGGAAACCTATTACGCCACCATCCGGGCCAATGCGGCGCTGATATCAAGCCATTCGGAAAAGCAGGCCTTTTTGAAGGTCATCTACGAGAATTTCTACAAGGTCTACGACAAGAAGAAGGCCGACCGCCTCGGCGTCGTCTATACGCCCAACGAGATCGTCAAGTTCATGATCGAGGGCGCCGACTGGCTGTGCGAAAAGCATTTCGGCAAGAACCTGATCGACGAGCATGTCGAAATCCTCGACCCGGCGACGGGCACCGGCACCTTCATCTGCGAGCTGCTGGAACATTTTCGCGGCAACCCGCAAAAGCTCGCGCACAAATACAAGAACGAGCTGCACGCCAACGAAGTGGCGATCCTGCCCTATTACGTCGCCAACCTGAACATCGAGGCGACCTATGCGGCGATCTCCGGCCAGTTCGCCGAATATCCCAATCTCTGCTTCGTCGATACGCTGGATAATGTCGCCGGATTGGGCATCAAGGCGGGCTACCAGCACGATATGTTTGCGGGCTTGTCCGACGAGAACGTTGCGCGTGTAAAACGGCAGAATGCGCGGAAAATTTCGGTGATTATCGGCAACCCGCCGTACAATGCCTGGCAGGAGAATTTCAACATGCGCAATCCGAACCGTGCGTATCGGCGGATCGATGAAAGCATTAAAAGTAGCTACGTCAGGCTAAGCGAGGCTCAAAATAATAACGCTGTGTACGACATGTATACGCGATTTTTCCGTTGGTCTTCTGACCGGTTGCACGACGATAGTGTGTTGGCTTTCATAACCAATCGCTCGTTTATCGACAGCCGCACGTTCGATGGTTTTCGCCGTGCAGTTGAGGCAGAATTTAATGAAATCTACGTTGTGGATCTTGGCGGCGACGTGCGCGCCAATCCAAAACTCTCGGGCACGAAGAACAATGTTTTTGGTATTCAAACGGGGGTAGCTATCTCATTCTTCGTGAAGCGGCGGAAGCAAAAGGGCTGTAAAATTTTCTATGCTCGGCGCCCAGAAATGGACACTGCCGATGATAAGCTCGGCTTTCTCGCCGGCTCGAAGCTCTCGTCAATGACCTTCGAACGGATAGTGCCTGACAAAAATGCCAATTGGATCGATCTGGAAGAGCATTCGTGGGAGCAACTTATCGCGCTGGTAGATCCAGCCGTGAAAGGTAAGGTTAGGGACGCAAAAGCAGTTTTCTCAAGCTTTTCTCTGGGTTTAGAGCCTTAGAATGGCTACATGACGCGAACCGTGATTCCCTCAGTCAGAAGGCAAAATTCTTCGTCGAAAATTACAATCAGTCCCTTGAAAAGAACGACTATCCGAATGAGAAAATTAAATGGCATCGGGAACTCGTAAGGCGCGCCAATAGTAATAAAAAGTCAGTATATTCAGACAGTCTCATAACGACCATTGATTTTAGGCCATTTCGCCGTTTCTATTTTTACAACGATCCCGCATTCATAAGCATGAACTTTCGACAGCAGCACTATTTCCCGATCGGAACGAAAAATTTAGCAGTGGTTTTCCCGGGAGTAGGGGCATCGAAAGCGTTTTCGATATCAGCGGTAGACAACATCGTTGAGCATGACTTCATCGAGAAGTCCCAAGCTGCACCCCGCTACCGCTACACCCCCGATGGCGAGCGTATCGACAATATCACCGACTGGGGTCTGAAGCAGTTCCAGAAGGCCTATGGCAAGGACGGGTTGATCTCCCCCCTTGTGGGGGAGATGTCACCTCTGGTGACAGAGGGGGGTGAAGCCACATCCTCAGAGTCTGCCGCGATACCCCCCTCTGCCCCTCAAGGGGCATCTCCCCCACAAGGGGGGAGATCGGCCGCACGCGCTGTGCCCATCACCAAGGACGACATCTTCCATTACGTCTATGGCGTGCTGCACGATCCGGTCTATCGCGAGACCTATGCGCAGAACCTGAAGCGCGAGTTTCCGCGCATTCCGTTCTATCCGGATTTCTGGGCCTGGGCCGGCTGGGGCAAGCGGTTGATGGAACTGCATATCGGCTACGAGACTGTCGAAGCATGGCCGCTGACGCGGCTCGATACGCCGGACGAAAAGGCGCGCGAGGCCGGTGTGGCGCCCAAGGCGGTGCTGAAGGCCGACAAGGACAATGGCATCATCCGGCTCGACAGCGAGACGGTGCTCTCCGGTATTCCGCCGGAGGTCTGGAGCTACCGCCTCGGCAACCGCTCGGGGCTCGAATGGATCCTCGACCAGTACAAGGAAAAGACCCCGAAGGACCCGACGATCCGCGAGAAATTCAACACCTACCGCTTCGCCGATTACAAGGAGCATGTGATCGACCTGATCGCTCGCGTCACCCGCGTCTCCGTCGAAACTGTTGAAATCACCGAGGCGATGAAATCGGCGAAACGGTAGCGCCGCGGAGTTTTTGACGTTTACGTGCACGTTAGATATTGGCGTGCAATACGACTTCGTGTTAAAGGCTTTCCATGGACAAGAGGCCTCTGCTCTTTCGCGGGAACGTCTCTCCGGTCTCCGTCACCCCGGACCTGTCCCGGGGTCCAGCGACCCGACGTCTGTCGGGTCAGAGACTCTTTTCAGTCCAAGGACTTGGACTGGCTGGATTCCTGTGACAAGCACAGGAATGACGGAGCAGAGAGACGCTATCCTTGTGAACCGGCGGATTTCATGAACCACCACCGCATGACCTCATGCGCAAATGCGCTTGGCTGCCGTCGCAGACCGGCTCGACAAGTCCGGCCGTATTTGTCATGACGGAGGTCAAGAATTGGGAACAAAACCGCGCAAAATAGCCGGGTGCGACTGGAGACGATAAGATGACCGACCAACAGGAATTGCCTGAACGCGAAAGCATGGAATTCGACGTGGTGATCGTCGGGGCGGGTCCGGCTGGTCTGTCAGCCGCCATTCGCCTGAAACAGGTCAATCCGGATCTGTCCGTCGTCGTCCTGGAAAAGGGTGCCGAAGTCGGCGCGCATATCCTCTCGGGCGCCGTGGTCGACCCGATCGGTATCGACCGGCTGCTGCCGGGCTGGCGCGAGGAGGAGAGGCATCCCTTCAAGACCGAAGTCAAGGACGACCAGTTCCTGCTGCTCGGTCCGGCCGGCTCGATCCGCCTGCCGAATGTCTTGATGCCGCCTTTGATGAACAATCACGGCAATTACATCGTCTCGCTCGGTCTGGTCTGTCGGTGGCTGGCCGAAAAGGCCGAAGCGCTTGGCGTCGAGATCTATCCGGGTTTTGCCGCCACCGAAGTGCTCTACAATGATCAGGGCGCCGTCATCGGTGTCGCCACCGGCGACATGGGCGTCGAGAAGAACGGCGAGCCGGGTCCGAACTTTGCCCGCGGTATGGAACTCCTCGGCAAGTACACGCTGATCGGCGAAGGCGTGCGCGGCTCGCTCGCCAAGCAGCTGATCGCCAAGTTTGATCTGTCGAAGGATCGCGAGCCACAAAAATTCGGCCTCGGCATCAAGGAGCTCTGGCAGGTCAAGCCGGAGAACCACAAACAGGGCCTGGTGCAGCACTCGTTCGGCTGGCCGCTCGGCATGAAGACAGGCGGCGGTTCGTTCCTCTATCATCTGGAAGACAATCTGGTTGCCGTCGGCTTCGTCGTGCACCTCAACTACAAGAACCCCTATCTCTATCCGTTCGAGGAATTCCAGCGCTTCAAGACGCACCCCTCGATCCGTGGCACCTTTGAGGGCGGCAAGCGGCTGACCTATGGCGCCCGTGCCATCACCGAGGGCGGCTACCAGTCGGTGCCGAAACTGACCTTCCCGGGCGGCGCGCTGATTGGCTGTTCGGCCGGTTTCGTCAACGTGCCGCGCATCAAGGGCAGCCACAATGCCGTGCTGTCGGGCATGCTTGCCGCCGAAAAACTGTCGGACGCGATCGCCGCAGGCCGCGCCAATGACGAGGTGATCGAGATCGAGAACGGCTGGCGCGACAGCGCCATCGGCTCCGACCTCAAGAAAGTCCGCAACGTCAAGCCGCTGTGGTCGAAGCTCGGCACGGCAGCCGGCGTGGCGCTCGGCGGTCTCGATATGTGGACCAACACGCTGTTCGGCTTTTCCTTCTTCGGCACGCTGAAACACGGCAAGACCGATGCGCAGGCGCTCGAACCGGCGTCGATGCACAAGCCAATCGCCTATCCGCGCCCGGATGGCGTCTTGACCTTCGACCGTCTCTCCTCGGTGTTCCTGTCGAACACCAATCACGAGGAAAACGAGCCGGTGCACCTGAAGGTCAAGGACATGGCCCTGCAGAAGTCGTCCGAGCACGACATCTATGCCGGCCCATCGACCCGCTACTGTCCGGCCGGGGTCTATGAATGGGTGGAAAAGGATGGGCAAGACGTCTTCGTCATCAACGCCCAGAACTGCGTCCACTGCAAGACCTGCGACATCAAGGACCCCAACCAGAACATCAACTGGGTGCCGCCACAGGGTGGCGAAGGCCCGGTCTATCCGAATATGTGAGCGGCATGGCGTCGCCGGGCTGACGGGGCTGTTGAGGACTGCTGTTTGGGCGGCAAGGTTGGACCGCCCGGTTTTCGCGTAACTCTCTGCCCCCGTCATCCCGGACTTGTTCCGGGATCCAGCGCGTTCAAGTCCTTGAACGCAAAAGACTCTTTTCACGGCGCAGACGCGCCGTGGCTGGATTCCTGTGACAGGCACAGGAATGACGGAGCAGAGTTTTGACGCCCAAAATCAATCATAGGCCACTTCGTCTTTAGCCGAGACGGACAAAATCCGCCGCCCTTTTTCATTGCGCACAATTTCAACGCGCTTAACCGGGCATTAACCATGTTTTCCCTATTTTCGGTTGCATCAACCGGATCTTAAGGAAACTCACGATGTCGATCTCCCGCCGTGGCCTGCTGCTCGGCTTGTCCGCTCTTCTTGCCGGTTGCGCCACCAACGGACCGAACCACGCAGCCAACTATGCTGCAAAGCCGGATGAGAAGTTTCCGATGCCGGCCATGCCGCTGGAAAAGATCAAGCCGGAACTGCGCCGCCAGCAGGTCGCCTATGCGACGAAACATGATGCGGGCACTATCGTTGTCGATACCCCGGCGCGCCGGCTCTATTATATCCTCGGCGACGGGCAGGCCCTGCGCTACGGCATCGGCGTCGGCCGCAACGGCTATGCGCTGGCGGGCTCGGCTTATATCGGCCGCAAGGCCGAATGGCCGACATGGACGCCGACCGACAATATGATCCGCCGCGATCCGGGCAAGAACCTGAAATATGCCGGCGGCCTTCCCGGCGGCCCGAACAACCCGCTCGGCGCCCGCGCCATCTATCTCTATCAGGGTGGCAACGACACGATGTTCCGCATCCACGGCACGACGCAGCCGTGGTCGATCGGCCAGGCGATGTCGAGCGGCTGTGTGCGCATGCTCAACCACGATGTCGTCGATCTCTATGAGCGCGCCACCGTCGGCGGCCGCGTCGTCGTCCTGCAGGCGTAGCCATCGGTCATGCGAAAACGGCCTGGAGAACCGGGCCGCAGCACCTTGACTGATAAGGCAACGGCGATCGGCGTTTCGCCTGGGAAAGCTCCACTGACGAAAGCGCCCGCCGGAAAAAATCCGGCAGGCGCCTCGCAAGCTTTTCCGTTCGGCTTAGAAACCGGCGAGCACCAGCTTGCCCTTGGTCCGGCCGGTTTCGATCAGCGCATGCGCCTTTTTCAGGTTCTCGGCGTTGATCAGCCCCAGCGTTTCCGTCAGCGTCGAGCGGATCTTGCCGCTATCGACCAGGCGCGCGATCTCGGTGAGGATCTTGTGCTGCTCCTCCATGTCCTTGGTCTTGAACAGCGAGCGGGTAAACATCAGCTCCCAGTGGATTGACACGGCCTTGCGCTTGAAGGGCACGACATCAAGCACTTTAGGATCGTCGATCAGCGCGAAGCGGCCCTGCGGCGCGATCAGCTGGACGATATCTTCCAAGTGATCGGCGGTATTGGTGGTCGAAAAGACGAAGGCCGGTGCGCCGAGCGCCAGCTGCTCGATCTGGTGCGCCAAAGGCTTGGAATGATCGAGCACATGGTGGGCGCCGAGATCATAGGCCCATTTCTGCGTTTCGGGGCGCGATGCGGTGGCAATCACGGTCAGATTGGTCAGCGTCCGCGCCAGCTGGATGGCAATCGAGCCGACGCCGCCGGCACCGCCGATGATGAGGATCGCGTTGGCTGCACCGGGAACCGGATCGTTGACCTTCAGCCGGTCGAACAGCGCCTCCCAGGCGGTCAGCGACGTCAGCGGCAAAGCGGCAGCGGCCGGGAAGTCCAGCGTTTCCGGCTTCCTGCCGACGATGCGCTCGTCGACCAGATGGAATTCGGAGTTTGCGCCCGGCCGGTCGATGGCGCCGGCATAGAACACGGCATCCCCCGGCTGGAACAGTTTTACCCCCGGGCCGACCGCCTTGACGATACCGGCAGCATCCCAGCCGAGCACTTTCAGCTGATCCGGTTCCGGCTTGGCATTGGCGCGTATCTTGACGTCAACCGGATTGACCGAGATCGCCTTGACCTCGACGAGGATGTCGCGGCCTTCCGGTGCCGGGACGGGCAGGTCCACATCGATCAGCGAGGTCTCGGCGGAAATGGCCTGGGGGATCTTGTAGGCAATGGCGCGCATGGCTGGCTCCTTCATGTTTGAACAGAAGCTAAATGCGCATTATGCTGCAGGAGCGCAAGAATGCACAACAAGTGTATATAGTACCAAAAAGGATACCGTGAATGCCGCGTGTTCGCCACAAGCTCCTGACCTGTTCTCCCGGCTGCCCGGTCGAGGGCGTGCTGCATCTGATCGATGGAAAATGGAAGGGCGTCATCCTCTATCATCTGCTGGATGGCACCATGCGCTTCAACGAAATCCGCCGTCGCCTGGCCAGCGTCACCCAGCGCATGCTGACCAAGCAGCTGCGCGAGCTGGAGGCCGATGGCCTTGTCGAGCGCACGGTCTTTGCCGTCGTGCCGCCACGGGTGGATTACTGCCTGACCCCGCGCGGCCGCAGCCTTGAGCCGGTGATCATGGCGATGAAGCTTTGGGGCGACGAACACATCATGCTGCAGATTGCTTCATAGGAGGGCGCATTTCTCCTGCCGGAATAATAAACATTCGTCATTGAGCGGGTAGCGGCTGAAAAAGCCTGAATGCCGCTCCATATGTAGCCCAACGAGCTGCAAGGAACACGAATGAAGATCAAGGCCATATTCAATCGCGACGGCGGAACATTCCGAACAACCGATATGGACGCCTATAGCAAAAGGGCCGAAGAGGTCTTTCACGCAGCCGGGCATGAAATTGAAATCACCGTTGCTTCCGGTGATGGCATGGCTGACATCCTGGAAAAAACGGCGCGGCGCGACGATCTGGATGCGATGCTGGCCGGTGGCGGTGATGGTACGATCTCGGCGGCGGCGGCGGTTGCCTGGAAGAACGGCATGCCGCTCGGCGTGGTTCCTGCCGGAACGATGAACCTGTTTGCCCGGGCGCTGAAACTGCCGCTCGATATCTGGAAGGTGCTGGATGTGCTTGCCGAAGGCAGGATTGTCGAGGCCGATATCGGCAGCGCCGACGGCCGGGCGTTCGTGCACCAGTTTTCCATGGGGCTGCATGCCCGCATGGTGCGCTATCGCGAATCCTACAGCTTTGCCTCAAGGCTTGGAAAAATCCGCGCCAGTACGCGCGCAGCCCTTGGTGTCATGTTCAATCCGCCGGAGTTCGAGATTGAATTCGAGGTCGATGGCGTTCGCGAAAAGCGGCACGTGTCGGCGATCTCGGTATCCAACAATCATTTCGGCTCAAACGCGCTGATGCACGCCGATGATGTGACCGGCGGGAACCTGGGATTCTACACGGCGCCGCCGCTCAAACCGTCGGGCGTGGCAAAGCTGACCGTCGATATCCTGCGTGGAAAATTTCGCGAAAGCCCGCTGATCACCGAAATGAGTGTCACCACCGTCAACCTGCATTTCCCCAAGGCGCGCCACAAGATCAACTGCGTCATCGATGGCGAACTGCTGCCGATCGGCCGCGATGTCGCCCTGCGCGTCCATCCCGGCGAACTGAAGCTGCTCGTTGGCAAGTAACCGGGATTAGCCTTCAGTCCCAGGTTTCGGGAAGAGCCGGTTCCGGCTCTTCCTCGGCGCCAGATCAAGCGCACCAAGTTATACTTCAGCTCTATCCTGCTCGAAAACCTTGCGCACGATATACGGCGGCGTGTCGTTTTCGCCGGAATAGAGCCGCGCCATCATTTCGGCGAGAATGCCGGTGGTGATCAGCTGGACCGAGGACAGGAACAGCATGACGCCGACGATCAGCATCGGCCGTGTGCCGATATCGTTGCCGAGCAGGAACTTGTCGATGAACAGGTAGAACAGGATCAACGCACTGAGACCACCGGCGAAAAGTCCGATCGACCCGAAGAAATGTCCCGGCCGTGCCTTGTAGCGCATGAAGAACAGCACCGACAGCAGGTCGAGAATCACCCGAAATGTGCGGGAAATTCCGTATTTGGACGTGCCGTGCTGGCGGGCATGGTGAGTAACCGGCATTTCGCCGATGCGGCTGCTCGGCACCACGCCTGCGACCCAGGCCGGAATGAAACGGTGCATCTCGCCCATCAGCTTGACCTGCTTGATGATCGAGGCCTGGTAGATTTTCAGGCTGCAGCCATAGTCGTGCAGTTTCACCCCGGTAATTTTGCCGATCAGGGCATTGGCGCACCAGGAGGGGATCTTGCGCAGCAACAGACCGTCCTGGCGGTTCTTGCGCCAGCCGACCAAAAGATCCAGTTCACGCTCCTCGATCGCCTTGACCATGGCCGGAATATCGCGCGGATCGTTCTGCAGGTCGCCGTCGAGTGTGGCGATCAACCGGCCGGATGCCAGGTCGATCCCGGCCTGCATGGCGGCGGTCTGGCCGAAATTGCGCTGCAGCTCGACGATCTTCAACCGCAGGCCGTTCCCCAGCTCCTTGCGGGCACTGACGAGCGTGCCGTCGGTGCTGCCGTCATTGACGAGAATGAGCTCCCACGGCTTGTCGAAATTCGCCATGGCTTCCCGGATGCGGGCGACCAGCGGGCCGACACTTTCTTCCTCATTGTAGATCGGCACGACGACGGACAACTCGACCGGCGGGGCAGTATCAATCACTGCCCTGTTTGCTTCCAAGATGGGATCCAAGATCAAAGCCTTTTAAAAACGCTGCAGGTTCTCTCGCCTGGGTTATCGTGATAACCAGCCGTGCCATGGCACTGGACAGGAAAGTACCAAATATATGAATGCAGGAGAGGATGCCAGCCGGGGTTCATGGCTTGTCCGCAACCGGATGGCCGCCCTGTCCCTTGTGACCGTCATCGCCTATGCCGCTTTCATCCAGTGGATCTGGGGCTGGCCGGTTCTGTTGCGGCAATGGGCCGGCATCGGCCTCGTTCCGGTTTTGTCGGCGCTTCTGCTTCTGGTCGGGACCTATTTCATCCGCTGCTACCGTATCTACGATTATTTCCCCAACGAAACCCATGGCCGTTTCCTGTCGCTGCTGCGCGTGACGCAGGTTCATAACCTGCTCAACATCATGCTGCCTTTCCGGGCTGGCGAAACCAGTTTTCCGATCCTGATGCGCTCGGAATTTGCGGTTCCGCTGACGCGCAGCACCTCGGCGCTGCTGCTCATGCGGCTTCTCGATCTGCACGCCCTGTTCGCCGCTGCGGGCATCGGCCTGATCATCGGCGGTGACAATCAGGCACTAGGGTGGTTGCTCTGGGGGCTTTTTCTCGTGTCGCCGCTGGCGCTGTTCCTGTTGAAAGGTCACGCGCTTGCCGTTCTGCAGCGGCGCCTGCCTGAAAAACTCGGCCGGTTTCTGATCGAGGTGGAGGCGGGGTTGCCTGCCAATGCGCCGGTTTTCGTCAGGGCATGGCTGATGACCGTTCTCAATTGGTCGACAAAGGTCGCCGTGCTTGCCTGGGTGCTGGCCACGATGGGCGTCCTGCCGCTCGCCGCCTGTTTCGGCGGCGCTCTCGGCGGCGAACTGTCGTCGGTTCTACCCGTGCATGCACCGGCAGGTGTCGGAACCTATCCGGCTGGCATAACGGCAGGCGCAATCTCCTTCGGCGCACCGGCCAAGGGCGCTGCCTTTGATCTTTTGGCCAGCGCCAGCGTCAATGCGCATCTGCTGATCGTCGTGTCGGCGGTTGCCGGCACGCTTTTGTCAATTTTATTGTCGCCGCGCCGCTGAGGGCTACTGGAACGCCGTTTCGAAGAAACTGCGCAGCTTGCGCGAATGCAGCTTTTCCGGCGGCATGGCGGCCAGTTTCTGCAGCGCCAGAATGCCGATCTGCAAATGCTGGCTGACCTGTGTCTTGTAGAAGGCCGTCGCCATGCCCGGCAGTTTCAGTTCCCCATGCAGCGGCTTGTCGGAGACGCAGAGCAGGGTGCCGTAGGGCACGCGGAAGCGGAAGCCGTTGGCGGCGATGGTCGCCGATTCCATGTCGAGTGCGATGGCGCGCGATTGTGACAGCCGCTTGACCGGGCCGCGCTGGTCGCGCAGTTCCCAATTGCGGTTATCGATGGTGGCGACGGTGCCGGTACGCATGATCCGCTTCAGGTCATAGCCCTCATATCCGGTCACTTCCGCCACCGCGTCCTGCATCGCCACCTGAACCTCGGCGAGCGCCGGGATCGGGATCCAGACCGGCAGGTCGTCGTCCAGAACATGGTCTTCGCGCACATAGGCGTGAGCAAGAACGTAATCACCGAGCGTCTGGCTGTTGCGCAGGCCGGCGCAGTGGCCAAGCATCAGCCAGGCGTGCGGCCGCAGCACGGCGATATGGTCGGTGATCGTCTTAGCGTTGGACGGTCCGACGCCGATATTGACGACGGTGATGCCGCCATGGCCCTTTTTCTTCAGATGATAGGCCGGCATTTGCGGCAGACGCGTGAGCGTCAGGTCCGAATCGGGCTTGTCCGATCCGGGCTGGGTGGTGATGTTGCCCGGTTCGACGAAGGCGGTATAGCCATTGCCGCCATCGACCATCTGCTGGCGCGCCCAGAGGCAGAATTCGTCGATATAGAACTGGTAGTTGGTGAACAGCACGAAATTCTGGAAATGCGTCGCACTAGTCGCCGTATAGTGGCTAAGGCGGGCCAGCGAATAGTCGATGCGCTGGGCAGTGAAGGGTGCAAGCGGTGAGGGTTCGCCGGGGCCCGGCTCGTAAGACCCGTTGGCGATCTCGTCGTCGGTGGTGGTCAGATCCGGCGTATCGAACAGGTCGCGCAGCGGAATGTCGATGTTTTCGGCCATCGCGGCCTCGACATAGGCGCCTTCGCCGAAAGCGAAATGCAGCGGGATGGGCGTTGTCGATTCGGATACCGTAACGCCGACGCCATGGCTGCGGATCAATAGTCCGAGCTGTTCCTTCAGATAATGCCGGAACAATTTTGGCCGTGTAACCGTGGTCGTGTAGACGCCCGGCGCACTGACATAGCCGTAGGACAGGCGCGAATCGACATGGCTGAAGCTGTTGGTCTCGATGCTGACCTGCGGATAGCAGGCGCGGTAGCGCGAGACCGGCGTTCCGGTCCGGCCAAGCTCGGTGAACGCATCGACGAGAAACTTGGTGTTGCGATCATAGAGCGCCGAGAGCGCGTCGACGGCTGCAAGCGGATCGTCAAACGTCTGCGGTTCGAAAACGTCGGGCGTTGCGATGGAAAGGGCGGAGAGGGAAGAGATTCGGTTGTTCATGCGGCATTATAGGATGCCGTTTTTTACAAGCAAACGACAAGATGGGAATGCACAGGCGGCAGTTCAGGAAAGGCCGGTCAGCGCGGTCCGCCGAGGATAATGGCGGTGCCGGCAAGCGCAAAAACGACGCCGGTTGCATCCCATCGATCCGGCCGGACGCCCTCGACAATCCACAGCCACGCCAGTGAAGCCGCGATATAGATGCCGCCATAGGCGGCATAGGCGCGTCCGGATGCTGCCGTTTCGATCAGCGTGAGAAGCCAGGCGAACAGAGCGAGACTTGCCATCCCGGGTATCAGCCACCAGATCGGTTTGTCGAGTTTCATCCACGCCCAGAAAGCGAAGCATCCGGCAATTTCTGCAAGAGCGGCAAGGGCGTAGATGGCGAATGACGTGATGGGCATGAGGTTTCTTCCTTGGAGGTCCATAGGAAGGGAGCAGGATCAAATGTGCAAGTCTGAGAAGGCCAGGTGCAGCCTCAGCTCATCGACTGGCGCTGAAGGGTGACGAACAGGACAAGGCCGGCTCCCTGCTTGCCGATGCCAAGGCCGGAGGCCTTGCTGTAGGCAACTGCGCCCATCGGAGCCATCAGAAGGGCTGCGAGCGTCAGCATGCGCAGTGCGATGGTTGTGGAATGGGCGAGCGAGAACATGGTCTTTGACCTTACAGCTTGGCTTGTTCGCAGAACTTCGTGGTGTGCACGGTGCAGTCGGCGATCGAGCCGGCATAGTTGTGGCGGCGGCGCTGGCTATCGGCGCTCACAGCCGCTGCGAGCGTCAAGGCAAAGACGACCATAAGCATGCTGATGATAGTGAGGCGGCGAGCGAGAATGTCCATGGTTTTGTCCGTTTGGTCAGGTGTGTCGATCGGGGTTCAATTCGATGATCACCTTTTCGCATAGGCAAACTGAACTCTTCCTGAGACCTCGGTTCATCTCCCGTTCATCTTCGCGCCCACGAAAGCTGTTCAAACCGTCCGGGAACCGCCCCGACCCGAATAAGGTGTCGAGATTCCCGGCGTACACACGGCGGTTCAGGATTGTTTTGATGCGAGAGCAGCGACAGGGGGCCACAGACGGGAAAGCCCGCAATTCCTGTCTGGCTACAGCGCGCTGGTACGCCGCGCCGGAAATGGCATCCGGCGGGTATGCCCGCCGGAGAGTTGGTGCAATTACATCCGCGTCCAGGTCTGCGACTTGCAGAGAACCTTCAGGACGCAGCCCTGCATCTTCAGCGAGGCGCCGCTGATCGATGCATTGCCGCTATAGGTCTTGTCGTTGGCCGGGTCGGTGATCTCGCCGGAATAGCTGTCGCCATTGCCACTCATGCTGCCGATGCGCTTGCCGGCATGTTTGCCCGTCTTCAAGGTGATGCAATAGCTGCCGCCGCAGGAGGCTATGACAGCCGTCTCGCCGCTTGCCGTCTTCCAGTTGCCGACGATCGGCTCGGCGGCGAAGCCTGCGGCTGCCGTTGTCACGGTCATGGTGGCCGCGAGTATCAATGTACGAATCATCGTGTCCCTCCCTTAGAATTCGCCGAACACCGTTGGTTTCGGGCGAAACGTTGCCAGAGCTGGTCTCCTCACCGCTCAATGGCCGGAAAATAGCTTACGCAAACGTAAACGTAAATATGTCTCTGCGGTGTTTTTGATGGATGCTGTCCTGCAGTAAAGTCGCCTTTACGGCCGCCCTTTTTCCACGCAGGCAACAGGCGACTGTTTTGCGTGGTTATCAATTGGTTGAAATCACCACCTGAATTTTCCGTAAAGATTGAGGCAAAAGCCAGCGTTTCCCGCCGGTCCGATGTTTAACAAAAAGCCAAGTTTACCAATCGTTTGAACTTTGTTTGCCGCACATTAATCATGCATTTTAAGCGTGTATTGAAATCCCTGCTGCATAGTCAAATCCATAAGACGAGCAGGGAAAAACAACCCGCCGACAACCTTCAAGGGGCCAAAGCCGCACAAGACGGCGGCCCCTTCAAGGAGCCTCAAAAGGCAAACAAAACAGGGCCTACGGACGTAACAAAACAGATAAACAGGGACAGAGACAATGGCACGCTTTGACATTCAGAATGCCTCGGATGCCACGATGGGTGGCGAAAATCGCGCGGACGTCTTTTGCGAAATGGGTTTGATGTATGCAACCGGACGTGGTTGCGATGTCGATCTCGTCGCCGCGCACAAATGGTTGAACATCGCCGCCATCAAGGGCTCGGACCGGGCAGCAGCGCTGCGTGCCGATCTGACGATGACCATGAGCAAGACTGATCTCGCCACGGCCCTGCGGGCCGCACGCGAATGGATGACAGTGCATTGAAACAGAATCGCATCGACGACAGGCGGTAGCGGCCGAGACCTCCGAAGATGAGGCGCGGTTCTATTGCCTGCCGAGCGATTCCAATACTTTCGGCAAGGCTTCTTCCAGCAGCGCCATGTCCGCCTCCGGTCCGGTGCTGATCCGGATGCAGCGGTTCAGCGGCGCCACGCCCGGCATGCGGATGAAAATGCCATGGTCGGCCATCAGCCGGTCGACAACCGCCCGCGCAAAGACGGCATCCTTGCCGCAATCAATGGTGACGAAATTCGTTGCCGAGGGCAGGGGCTTCAGCCCATTGCTGACAGCGATGCCGGCGATCCTGCCGCGTGATACAGCAATTCTCTCCAGAACCTCAGCCAGATAGTCCTTGTCCGCCAGTGCTGCGACAGCCGCAGCGGTGCCGATCCTGTTCATGCCGAAATGGTTGCGGATCTTGTCGAAGGCCTGCGCCGTTCCCGGCGTGCCGATGACATAGCCGACACGGGCGCCTGCCAGGCCATAGGCCTTGGAAAAGGTGCGGGTGCGGATCACGTTCGGCATATCGATCAGCGAAGCGATCGAAGGAATGACGCCGGCCGGCGCGGTCTCGCCATAGGCTTCGTCGAGAATGAGGAGGCATGTTTCCGGCAGTGCCTGGGCAAAGGCGACAACGCTCTCTGCATCCCACCAGCTGCCCATCGGATTGTCGGGATTGGCGAAGTAGACCAGCGGCGCATTCTCGCGTTTGGCCGCAGCCAACAGCCCGTCGAGATCTTCGCGGTCATTCACGTAAGGAACCGTCACCAGACGCCCGCCATGCCCTGCCACATGAAAGTTGAACGTCGGATAGCCGCCAAGTGAGGTGACGACCGGCATGCCGGGCTCGATCACCATGCGAACGATCTGGCCGAGCAGCCCATCGATGCCTTCGCCGATGGCGATATTCTCCGCCTCGGTACCGAGATGGCCGGCAAGCGCTGTCTTCAGCTCGAAATTTTCCGGGTCGTTGTATCGCCAGACCCCTGCGGCAGCCGCCGTCATCGCTGCCACGACCGACGGAGCAGGACCAAAACCGCTCTCATTGGCACCGATCCTTGCTGCGATCGGGCGGTCGCGCTGGCGCTCGATCGCTTCAGGTCCGACAAACGGAATCGTGGAGGGAAGCGAGGCGACGAGCGGTGTAAATCGGGAGAATGCGGACATGCGGATGATCGAGCCTGACAATGGATGAAATCGCCGCGCAGACTAGCGAGGTTTCGCAATCATGGAAACCAAATCCATCACGTCAGCGGCCGCACTCATGGCAATACGTGCTCAAAGTCCGGCGGCTGCTAGTGCTTTTTCAGCTCGCCACCGGTGAAGAACTCGTAGCGGACGATCTGATGCAGGAATTCCTCGTCGATCGGCTTGATGAAATGCACCTGGATGCGGTTGTCGCGCCGATAGACTTCGGCGCAGCCGATTCGCTTTTTGGTGCCGACGATGGTGAGGTAATAATGCTGCGGAAGGCCGATCGTCGTATTGACGACGAAGCTGGCGCCACCACGCGAAATCTCGGTCATCTTGCAGGTCCGGGTCGAGACACCGCCGAGCCCGGGCTTGACGGCCATCAGCGTTCCGGCCTGTCCGATCTTGAACCGCTCGAAACGCTGCTCATACAGTTTGGAACTGACCACGGAATACATCGTCGAGTTCTGCATCGTCACTCCCTCGATAGCGATATGGCCTGGACGGTGAATCCACATCTGCCGCATCGTTTGCGTTCATCGCTCTCACCCTCCTCATGAGAGCAGTGTGCGACGTGTGCAGGATCGGTCAGGGATATTGCAATCCTTTGAAAAGATTCCTTAAAAATTTAATGAGGATGTAAATTGACGCACTCTGCCTGTCGCGATGTCGCGAATCAGGACGTTCCACCGGCAAAATAGCGGCAGGCCAAAAGGCCGCAGCTGGCGGAAAACGCCGTGACAAAGGTGCCCCAGGCCATATCGACCACGCTGACAATCGTCGGCCAGCCTTTCAGCGTCGCCAGGTTGGTAATGTCGTAGGTGCCGTAAGCGGCAAGCCCGAGGACTGCCCCATAACCCAGCGCGGTAGTGAGGGAACCAGCCTTGACCCCCGGCATGACGGCGAGCAGAACGATGGCCATCGCGAAAAATACGTAGAAGACCGATGCGATCGCAAGGTTCGGCGAGGGCAGCATGAGTTCGCCGAGCTGGTCGCGGTAAAACGTCCGGGCCACCAGCCCGAGCCAGATGGCATCGGCGATCAACAGGGACACCAGCGTTCCCGCATAGGCGATCAGAACAGTTTTCATGATGATTGATCCTCTTTCACCTTGCTACGGCAGGCAGCCCCGTCTGGATTGCCACTGGACGAAAATAGCAGAGGACTTTTGTGGCGGCCGGCCGGCTTTCAGATCAGCCCGCTGGTAAAGTTCAACCGGATCAGGCGGCTGAGGAATTCCGGCGCCAGCGGTATATTGAAGCGCACACCAAGTTCGGTTCTGTGCCGATGCACCTGCGAGCAGCCGAGCTCCTCCTGGAAGCCGTCGATCTGCAGGAAAAAATGCGTCGGCAGCAGGATATTGGCGTTGAAATCCACCATGGCTCCGCCGACCGAGATGTGGCGCAGCAGGCACTGATATTTCGTCTTGGTCTTCAGATGCTGACCCACCACCAGGATGCGGCAGGGGCGCTCTATATAATAGTGCTTGTAGCTGGTGGTCAGTTGACCCGGCTTTGCCTCGGCGAGATGCATCACCATCGACATGGGAAACTCCGGAAAATCTGCGGCGGTGCGCCGTTTTTGCTGAATGCTGCAATTCTTGATCATGCGGCGCGCAACGTCAGCCACGCCGCATGGCGCTAGGGTAGCAGTTTCCAACGTCAGCCTTGCACTGAGCTTGCGGTGCCAGCGGCCTTGTTTTCATCCATGCTTAAAAAAGCCTCAAGGCGGACATTGAAACCCGCCCGCCCATACGTAATACTTTCATGCAAAGCGCGCCGGTAATGAAAAAGGCCGGCCGAAACAGTGATGATGTTTGCGCAGTTCGCAAGGGTGCATTACACCCCGGCGGCCTGCGTACGGGGGCGGAGGGAAAATCATGTTCAAGCGTCATTTCCATGGCTGGCTGCCGGTCTTCATTCTGGCGCTGTCGGTCATCATGCTGCAGGCCGGCTCTGCCGAAGCTGCAAAACGTGTCGCGCTGTTGATTGGCAACGAGAAATACGCGGCCACATCGCAGCTGAACAACCCGGCCAACGATGTTGAGCTGATGAAGACCTCGTTCGAGGAAGCCGGTTTCGATACCGTGACGGCCGTCCACGATCTCGATCGTGCCGCGATGGTCCGCGCCCTGCGTGATTTCGAAGACACCGCCGCTGGCGCTGATGTCGCCATCATCTACTATTCCGGTCATGGCATGGAGATGAACGGCCAGAATTTCCTGCTGCCGGTCGATGTCAGCTTGAAGACCGACAAGGATGTGGAAGACGAGGCGATTGGGCTCGACCGGGTGCAGCGTTCGCTTGAAGGCGCAACACGGCTGAAACTGGTCATTCTCGACGCCTGCCGCAACAATCCCTTCGAACAATCGATGAGCCGCTCGATCTCGACGCGCGCCGTCAGCCGCGGCCTAGCGCGTGTCGAGCCCGAATCGGCCGATTTGTTGGTCGCCTTCGCCTCGAAGGCCGGTACCGTTGCAATGGACGGCGAGGGCAGGAACAGCCCGTTTGCCACGGCACTGTCGAAATATCTGACCGAACCCGGCGTCGATGTACGCATCGCGCTCGGCAAGGTCCGCGATGACGTGGTGACGGCGACCAATCGCGAGCAGGAGCCTTTTGTTTATGGTTCGCTCGGCGGCGCGCAGATCTTCCTCAATATCAAGGAAGTGAACATCAACATCACCAACAACGGCAACACGCAGGAAGTCTCGCCGAACGGCCTGTCGGCTGCTGCTGCAGACTGGCAGAACATCCGCGATCTCGCCGACAAGGATCTGATCGAGGTATTTTTGGCCAAGCATGGTGCCGACCCGGTCTACAAGATGCTCGCCGAAAAGAAGCTGAAGCTTTTGGAAGAAGCGGCGCAGACGACGGTGACGCCGGACGAAATCGCCTGGGAGGCGCTCAAGCAATCCACGGATGGCGCGGCGCTGACCCGTTTCGTCGAGCGTTACCCCGACAGCAAACACAGGGCGGAAGCCGAAAAGCAGATTGCCGCACTGGAACCGAAGAAGGGCTTGAATATTTCACAGACAGGCAAGGATACGCAGGCCTCGCGCGACTGCTATCTGCTGGCCGGCGAGCCGCAATCCATGCCGGGTTTCCTCGGCGTCAATTTCCTGAAGATCGATGCGGCGCGCGCGCTCACGGCCTGCGCCCAGGCGGTTAACGAAAACCCCGACGACATGATGCTCATCAATATGCTCGGCCGGGCGCAGGACGCCGGCCGCAACTATGCCGATGCCCGCAGCAACTACCAAAAGGCAGCCGACGGCGGCAACATGTACGGACTGACGAACCTCGCCTGGTTCTCGATCTACGGCACCGATGGTCCCGTCGATGTCGACAAGGGCAAGGAAATGTTCGAGCATGCCGCCAATAACGGCAATTCCTATGCCCAGGCATCGCTCGGCTGGCTCTATCGGGATGGCTATGACAGCGTTCCGCAGGATTACGCGGAATCGCTGAAATGGTACCAGCTCTCGGCCAACCAGGGTTACGCCAATGCCATGGCGACGGTGGGCTGGTTCTATCGTGAGGGCAACGGTGTCGAAAAAGATCTCGCCCAGTCGCTCTCCTGGTACCAGAAGGCGGCTGAAGGCGGCGATGCCAATGCAATGTCGTCGCTTGGCTGGGCCTATCAGAACGGTCTCGGCACGCCACAGGACTATACCCAGGCAAAGGTTTGGTATGAAAAGGCCGCCAATGTCGGCGACGCCTATTCGATGGCGCTGCTTGGCTGGTTCTATGATGACGGCAAGGGCGTGTCGCAGGACTATGCGCAGGCACGCAACTGGTATGAAATGGCCTCCAATGCCGGCAGCGCCTATGCCATGGGCAATCTCAGCCGCCTTTATGACTGGGGGCTTGGCACCCGGGCGGATCCGAAGGAGGCGGTGCGCTGGGCGGCGGCAAGCGTCGAGGGTGGCGATCCGGCCAAGCTTGAGGAATTGAAGACCTCGCCGGACAATTTCACGCCCGCCTTCCGTAGGGAGATCCAGGCACTGCTCAAGGATCGTGGCCTTTACAGCGGGCCGCTGGACGGCGAGTTCGGCGCCGCCACGCAAAATGCGATCGACCGCCTGGCGAAAAAGACCTGAGATACAGGCGCCGGTAAATGGACGGAAACAAGAAAGGCCAGCGCTGTACAGACAGCCCTGGCCTTTTTACGAGAAGAGGCTGATCGGCTTAGCGGTTGTTGTCCAGCGCCTTGAGTGCTGCCTGCCCGGCGGCAATGGCCTCGATCTGGTTGGTGAACTGGCCGTGGGCGGGATAGACGACCGCGCCGCGCTTGAGCACGAAAGCCCATCGCCCATTGCGCAATTTTTCGATCGTCACTTTTATTTCCGGCTTGCTGTTATTGCTCATGGTGGATTCCGAACCTGTTCTTGTGCAGCGCGCGCAATCTCGGTGGACGCGCTTCTATAAGGAGAGGATTAGCGCAACATCCCTGTTGCGGGCAACCGGCAATGCACAATGCGGGTTGCCTCCGCCGCGCTGCGGCTCATGGTTGGCCTTCGCCATAGCCATCAACACCCAATCCGGGACAAAGGGGTGCCGGGGCTTCATAAGGAGTACCAGATCACACCCGTCCCGCCGTTTGGAGCTGCAGGACCGCGCCAACGGGTGTGCAAAATCAACTTTGTCGCGGGAAACCGCAAAAACTCCTTGCAATGAAAGGCTCCTGACTCTAGTCAGGCGCTAACGGAGAGGTGGCCGAGTGGTCGAAGGCGCTCCCCTGCTAAGGGAGTATACCCGGAAGGGTATCGTGGGTTCGAATCCCATCTTCTCCGCCACTAGACCTTACCCGCAAGATTTTCCGCCCAGCACATTGGCACGCATCGATCGCCACCGTAGATACCGGCGCCGCGTCCCCTGTTGTTGCTTTTCCAAGCCCATCACCGCGCGTGCCTCAGTTTCATCCCATCCTGCCTATCGTGCTGCCTTGCGCTGCTGACTGCAAAGTCGGCAATGCTCTGGAAAATCTGAAACGGTCGGAATTGCGATTGTTCGGAATGGCAATCTTCATCGCCCAAAAGCGCGATGATGTCCTAACCGCCATCTTGGACGCGCGATTGATGTTCGCCGGTATGCACTTGGCTGAACGATCAAACTGTCATCAACCAGCGAACTTTTCCCTCCGCGGACGGTCGTTGATCTCCCGGGCTCTGTTTCCGCTCCACCCCCTTTGGGCATAATCTGGCCTGCTCTCCGGCACGAGGCGTGCAACGATGCGGTTTTGATGGCTTGGCCGGTGCGCGCACGAATCGACTTGGGGGCGCATCGCACCGGTGATTCTGCGAATCTCTGTCTTTGCTCTCCATTGTCGTGTCGCGATTCCCGCTCTCGAGTGCATGAGATGATCGGCGCCGCCGTCGCGAGGTATCCAGCCCAACACTGCGAATCCGCTTGTACAGCAGCGTTTCACCCCTTTTTTGCCCCGTTCTGATACGCCGAGCGTATCGGCGACTAGGGCTAAACCCTCGTGAACAAAGGGTTTTCTTAATCTCTTGTTAAGAACTTCCGGCCGCTTGAGGCGATTTTGTGTCGTTTCAGCAACAGCGCAGGGGGAAGGGCGGGCCAAACATGACGAACAGGCAAGTTGGTGATTGCGCCAACGGTCCCGTCTTGTATTTTCAACTCCGGAAGCAAGGGCGGTTGATCGTCCGACTTCTTAAATGTTGGGGATGGGGCAGGGAATACTGTCCTTCAGTATAATACCCAGACCTGTTTGAAACTTTTGACTGGAGGTCAGAAATGAACATCAAGAGCCTTCTTCTCGGCTCCGCTGCAGCTCTCGCAGCAGTATCCGGCGCCCAGGCAGCTGACGCAATCGTTGCTGCTGAGCCGGAACCAATGGAATACGTTCGCGTTTGCGACGCTTTCGGCACTGGCTACTTCTACATCCCGGGCACGGAAACCTGCCTGAAGATCGGTGGTTACGTCCGTTTCCAGACCAACTTCGGTAAGGATCGTTCGGGTACGTCTGACTGGGATACATTCACACGTGGCCAGCTGCAGTTCGACGCCAAGAACGACACGGAACTTGGCACGCTCGAAAGCACAATCGTTCTGCAGACCAATGCTGACACAGCTGGTGGCCAGAATGACGGCGGCAACAACACCTTCCTTGACACAGCATCGTTCGCGATCGCTGGCTTCAAGTTCGGCTACTACTACAGCTGGTGGGACGACGGCATTGCCGGCGAAACCGACGCTCTTGCAACCAACACCCTGTTCAACTCGATCTCGTACACCTATGATGGCGGCGCATTCAAGGCCGGCGTTTCGGTTGACGAACTCGAAGGCCTCGGCCGCAGCCCGATCGCTGGTAACCCACGCGATCTTCCGAACGACTTTGGTCGCAAGGACAACGGCGTCGGCGTTGCTGGCATGCTGTCCGGCTCGGTTGGTGGCGTAACGGCTACCTTGCTCGGCGGCTACGACACGGAACGCGAAGATGGCGCCATCCGCGCTATCCTGTCTGCTGAACTCGGCGCTGGCACGTTCAACCTGGCAGGCGTCTGGGCCTCTAACCCGAACGCATACTACAACGAATCCGAGTGGACCGTTGCTGCCTCGTATGAATTCAAGGCAACCGACAAGCTGACCATCACTCCGGCAGCTCAGTACTTCAGCGACTTCGCCTTCATCGAAGGTGTTGATGCTTGGCGCGTTGGCCTGACGGCTGGCTACCAGATCACTGATGGTCTGAAGTCGCTCGTTACGGTTCAGTACCAGGACGTCGACAACGGCAACTTCCGCGGTCAGCGCGTAGTTGGTGGCGACGAAGTCTCCGGCTTCGTCCGTCTGCAGCGCGACTTCTAATCTCTGGTTTCATATCAGTGATGGAAAGCCCGATCGAAAGATCGGGCTTTTTCCGTTTTAAAGATTTCCGGATTTTAGTTTTCTCGTTGCCACTCGCATAACCGCCGCCCTCTCAGATCCTGTCGATGAACGCCGTGATTTCGGCAAACAGGTCCGGGCGGTGCAGGAGAGGGGCGTGGCCTTGTCCCGCTGCCGTCACGGATTTCATGCCCGGATGCCGCTGCCCCATCTCCGCAAAGGTAAGCTGTGACAGAATGCTGGAGTTTTCACCCCTGATAACCATCAACGGCATTGCCTGAAAGCCCTGGTAGAGGGCCCAGAGATCCGGCAGCAGCGTATCTGCGTCCATGCTTTTCAGTGGCTCGATCAGGGCTGGATCGAAATCGGCAACGATCATGCCGTTCTTCTGCCGGTAAATGGCCTCTGCCATATCTCTCCAGTCGGACTCCTCAAGGGCAGGGAAGGCCGTGCCATGCAGCCGTTTCAGGCTTTCGACCGCCTCGTCCCAGGAGTTCAGCGCCTGTTGCGCCTCCAGATACTGCCGGATCTGCAGTAACCCTGCAATTTCTATGACCGGTCCGATGTCGTTCAGCACCACTGCGGCGAGCAGCTCCGGGCGCATGCTGGCAAGAAGATGCAGGATCAGCCCGCCGCGTGATGTACCGATGAAAATTGCCCGGGCGATATCGAGATTTGCACAGGCGCTGAGGACATCCTCCGCTTCTACCGGTAGCTGATACCGGCTCTTGTCGGTATCCCAGTCCGAAAACCCGCGCCCCCGATAGTCGAGCGCAATCACACGGCGCGGTTTTTCGGAGCTGGTGGAGAGTTTTGTTGCCAGAAGGTGAAAATCGCGGCTGTTGCGGCTGAGGCCGGGCAGGCAGACGATCGGAAGTGCTACTGCCGTTCGCGAATCGTCATGGCCGTAATCACGGGCATAAAGCTGCAGTCCGTCGCTGGCTGAAAACCGGTGTTCCTGACAGCTGGTTCTGGTCGTGCTTGTCACAATGCCCCCTCCGGTGAGTGTCGGGGGAACCATAGCGCATCAGGACAGTCCTGAAAGAGGGCCGGCGGGCTTTTTGTCTTTCGGCAATCTGGATGTTGCTCTGCCGGCAGGCGGATGGAGGCGCTGCCTCAGCGGCCTACGCGCAGATCCTGAACGATATCGGCTGTCTGGCCGAGCCGGGATTTGTAGACCTGGTAGTTTTCCATGACCCGCTGCACATAGTTGCGGGTTTCGGCAAAGGGAATGCGCTCGATCCAGTCTACGACATCGTCGATCGACTTGCCGCGCGGGTCGCCGTAGCGGTTGATCCAGTCCGGCACGCGCCGAGGGCCGGCATTGTAGGCGATGAAGGTGAGGATGTAGGAGCCGCCGAAATCATCGATCTGTTCGCCGAGATAGTGCGCGCCAAGCGTCGCATTATAGGCGATATCGGTTGTCAGCCGTTCCTGCGAATAAGCCAGACCATGCCGCCCGGCGACACCCTTGGCGGTGCCCGGCAGGATCTGCAGCAGTCCGCGTGCGTTGGCAGGCGAGATCGCGGCCGGATTGAAGGCGCTTTCCTGACGGGCAATCGCGTAGGCCAGCGCCTTGCCGGCCCCACTGATATTGGCATTTGCGGGAATGACGCCGATCGGGAAGGCGAGCGCCGCAACATCGATGCCGCGTCCGAAGGCAATCTTGCCGATCTGCAGCGACAGCTGGTGTCCGCCGGCTTTTTCAGCGCGGGCCGACAGAATGGCGAGTTCTCCGGGACTGGTCATTTCCTCGGCCAGCGCCCGGTAGAGATTATCTGCCCGCCAGGCGTGCCCCGCCTCTTCCAGTCGCGCGATGGCGTGCACCGCCTCGCGGCCTTCAAACCGTGTCCGATCGCCAGCCGTTGGCGACGGGTAGGTGACGTTCAGTCCGGTACGGCCGAGCCGGGCTGCCGCAAGCTGCCCGTAGAATGTGCCGGGAAAGGCCGCCGCCTTAGCGAAATACTCTTTTGCATCGCCGGAAGCACCGGCTTCGGCGGCGCGGCCTATCCAGTACCAGGCCCGCGAAACCGAAATCGGCCTGTTGGAGGCCTTCAGGATGCGTTGAAAATGCCCGATTGCGGCCGGCGGGTCCTTCAGTCCGCGCAGGGCATACCAGCCGGCATGAAATTCGGCATCGACGATATCGGCCGGGTTGACCGCAGAGTTGTTTGCCGCGATCGCGTAAGCCGCCTTGAACTTGCCCTGGTCAAGCAGGCCCCGGCTGATGATCCGCTGCTCGACCCACCATTCGCCGGGATTGACCAGTGCGTCTTTGTCTTTGGAAAGGCCGGCCAGAAGCTTGGCTGCCTCTTCGTATTTTTCCTGCTTGCGCAGATATTCAACCCGGATGAACAGGTAGGCTGGTTCGTTGGCCCAGGAGCGATCGACGGCCGCGATCAACGCCGCCGCATTGTCGGCCTTCTTGGCAACCGCGATCCAGGCGCGGTAAAGCGATTGCGCCTTGCCGAGATCGCTGAAGCGGGCAGCCTGATCGAAGCGGGCACGATACAGCAGCATTTCCATGCGCTGTTTGTGGTCTTCCGTTGTCAGAAGGCCCGGAAATTCAGCAAGGATCTTGGTTTCGGTGTCCTTGTCGAGGGCGTCTTTTAACCACACTCCGCGCAGCAGCTTTGCTGCCGCGTTGCTGTTGCCCGTCTCTTGCAAGGCGCGCGCAAGGATGATGGTGCCGTCGGGCGTTTCCGGCCGCGTCGTGCCAAACGCCGCAAGCACATCGGCGGCGGCCGGATTTTCGCGGTACATGGCACGTTCGGAATTGGCACGCAGCGCACCAAGCCCTGGCCAACCCTTCAATTCCTGCTGCGCGGCCGCGATTTCATAGGAAGGCACGCCCTTCTGTCCGGATGTGGCGATCGCCCAGGTGAGAATGTGGCGGTCGAGCGTACCCTTGGCCATGGCGTTGCGCGCCACGATTGCCTTGCCGGCATCCCTGTTGGACAGTGCGTCCAGTCCGGTTTTCAGGCCGGAGTTGACCGGTATCGCGGCCGTTGCGGAGATGATCGAGCCGGTCACTTCTGCAGAAGGGGCTCGTGCGGTCTTGACCAGCGTCTGCGGAACCGATGCCTGTGGCTTCGAGCGGGGCAACGGAGCCTGAAAGTCTTGCGCGGTAACAGTCAATGCCGAAAAAAGCATTGCCGATGCGCCCAGCATCGCAATCATGTGGCGAAACATATGCCCACGCATCCAGAACCCCATGCCTGCCCACAATAGTCTCTCATTTGGCGATGCAATTGCTAACGAAAGGTTACCGGTTTTCATTCAATCCCATAAATATCGGCGCGTCCATTCAGGCAGCTGACCCGGCTCTCAAATGTGCAAAACCGCCGTTGAAACCGGCGCAATAGACGCGAACCGGCAACGAATGGCGCGATAGAGAGCTTGCCGCAGGCACTTCACATGATTAAGGTGCGCCAGTTTTCTAACCATGAAATGCGGCTAAAGCGTGGGTTGGTTTCAAGCTCCCGGGCCGTCAGGAGTCGTGCATGTTCAAGGGATCCATTCCCGCACTCGTCACCCCGTTCACCGCGTCTGGAGCTGTGGATACGGATAGCTTTGCCGCGCATGTCGAATGGCAGATCAGCGAAGGCAGTCACGGTCTGGTGCCAGTCGGCACCACCGGTGAATCGCCGACGCTTTCCCATGCCGAGCATAAACGCGTGGTGGAACTGTGCATCGAGACGGCGGCAAAGCGTGTGCCCGTGATCGCAGGCGCCGGGTCCAACAATACGACAGAGGCTGTCGAACTGGCACAGCACGCCGAAAAGGCGGGTGCGGACGCCGTTCTGGTGGTGACGCCCTATTACAACAAGCCGACCCAGAAGGGACTTTTCGCCCATTTCGCAGCGGTTGCCGAAAGCATCAAGCTGCCAGTCGTCATCTACAACATTCCCGGCCGTTCGGTCGTGGATATGAGTGTCGAGACGATGGCTGCTCTGCACAAGGCCTATCCCTCGATCATCGGTGTCAAGGATGCGACGGGCAAGATCGAACGCGTTTCCGAACAGCGCTTGTCCTGCGGTGCAGGCTTTGTCCAGCTTTCCGGCGAGGACGCAACAGCGCTTGGCTTCAATGCCCACGGCGGCGTCGGCTGCATCTCGGTGACCGCCAATGTGGCGCCGCGCCTGTGTGCGGAATTCCAGGACGCGACGCTTGCCGGCGATTATGCCAAAGCGCTCGATTATCAAGACAAGCTGATGCCGCTGCACAAGGCGATCTTCATGGAGCCGGGCCTCTGCGGTGCCAAATATGCGCTTCACCGGTTGCGCCAGATGAGCCGCACCGTGCGTTCACCGCTTTTGTCGACGCTGGAGCCGGCGACGGAAGCCGCGATTGACGCAGCGCTGCGCCATGCGGGGCTGATGAACTGATGGCACCCAAAGGCAGCCAGCGTGTGGTCAAAAAGATTGTCGCGGAGAACCGCAAGGCCCGCTACAACTACGAGATCATGGATACCTACGAGGCCGGTTTGGTTCTGACCGGCACCGAGGTCAAGTCGTTGCGCGAAGGCAAAGCCAATATCGCCGAATCCTATGCCACCGACGAGGGTGGTGAGATGTGGCTGATCAATTCCTATCTGCCGGAATATCTACAGGCCAACCGTTTCAACCACGAGCCGCGCCGCCGGCGTAAGCTTCTGTTGTCGAAACGAGAGGCACACCGTCTGCAAAGCGCGATCAACCGCGACGGCATGACGCTCATCCCGCTCAAGATCTATTTCAACGATCAGGGCAGGGCGAAGCTGGAACTGGCGCTGGGCAAGGGCAAAAAACTGCACGACAAGCGTGAAACCGAAAAGGAACGCGACTGGAACCGGCAGAAGAGCCGGTTGCTGAAGGACCGCTGATTCACGCAACAACGATCAGATTGAAAAAAAGGACCGGCTGCGATCAGCCGGTCCTTTTCTTTTCAGTGGTGGAATTCGTCATTGACCGGCTCGGTCACCCGGATGGGGCGCTCAGAAGGGTCGCGGCCGACTTCGGCTTTCAGACTGACAAGTTCGATGAAGTGATCGGCCTGACGGCGCAGATCGTCGGCGATCATCGGTGGCTGGGTCGACATGGTCGATACGACGGAGACCTTGCGCCCCTTGCGCTGCAACGCTTCCACCAGTGTGGTGAAGTCGCCATCACCGGAAAATATCACCAGGTGATCGACTGTTTCGGACTGTTCCATCGCATCGATGGCCAGTTCGATATCCATGTTGCCCTTGATCTTGCGGCGTCCGAGGGAATCGGTGAATTCCTTGGCCGGCTTTGTCACAACCTTGTAACCGTTATAGTCTAGCCAGTCGATCAGCGGCCGGATCGATGAATATTCCTGGTCCTCGATCAGCGCCGTGTAATAATAGGCCCGAAGCAGGTAGCCGCGCTTTTGGAAGGCTTTGAGAAGCTTGCGATAATCAATGTCGAAACCAAGGCTTTTCGATGCGGCGTACAAGTTGGCCCCATCGATGAAGAGCGCGATTTTTTCGCGTGGGTCGAACATCGTAATTCCTTTTTGTTGTCTCAATGTTTTTTGTTTGCAATCTTAGCGGGAGGAAAGGTCCCCGGCGGCAGAATGTTCGAGTACATTAAGATTTCATCATATTCCAGCTGTCTAAGCCAGTATTTGCTTTAATCTAAGAAAATTCCGCTTGAAATAGCTATTTCTCGCACTTTTTTGCTTAAAATATTAGATATCCAGCTTTGTTTAGATTTTTTTTCTGATGGGCGGGGTGGCGCGCTCTCGGCGCAAGTGTCAATTTCTCCATTGCTCATCAGGGTTTAACGATATTCAATCATCATTTAAGCGGATGTCAAAGCCAATCGATTGGGCGTGGTTACCGGCATGTCATTTTTGCCGCCAGCAGCGCCGCAGACGCAATTTCCGGATATCTTTTTGCGCGTTGCAGGAAAAACTTGAATTTATGCGGGTTTGATTGTATCGGGCAGGGTAATTCCTGAAATCGGAGCCGCGCATCCCGTCAAGCCGACGGCTGGGGCGGGTGCCGGTGTTGTTAATCAGCGCAGCAGCGGGCCGTCTCACGGCATCCATGGTTTCAGCTGCGCTCTTCAGATCCAAAGGACAGGCAATGGCCCGCGTCACCGTTGAAGATTGCATCGACAAAGTCGATAACCGTTTCGAGCTTGTGCTTCTTGCAAGCCATCGCGCCCGCCTGATCTCGCAGGGCGCTGCGATCACCATCGATCGCGATAACGATAAGAACCCGGTCGTGGCGCTGCGCGAAATCGCCGACGAAACGCTGTCGCCGGGCGACCTCAAGGAAGACCTGATCCACTCGCTGCAGAAGCATGTCGAAGTTGATGAGCCCGAGCCCGATCCGGCTTCGATGATCAGCGGCGACGCTGGCTCGGTGTTTGCCGATCAGTCGGGCGAGGACGATCAGCCGGAAGTCGTGACCTTCGACCGCATGTCGGAAGAGGAGCTGTTGGCCGGTATCGAAGGCCTGGTTCCGCCGGAAAAAAGCGACGACTATTGAGCCAATGCGGTGTCCGGCCTTTTGGCCGGACGCGCTGCTCTGATGCAATGCCGCGTTTTCGTTTGGAATTCTCGTGACACCGGTATTTGCAAAGCAGTGCGCCACTCCTATGATTGGCGCACTTTTTGTTTCCGGATATCTCCTGGAGTCCCTCGCGGATGATGCGCCAATACGAGCTCGTTGAGCGCGTTCAAAAATACAAGCCCGATGTAAACGAAGCACTTCTCAACAAGGCTTATGTTTACGCCATGCAGAAGCATGGCCAGCAGAAGCGGGCGAGCGGCGATCCCTATATCTCCCATCCTCTCGAAGTCGCAGCGATCCTCACCGAGATGCATCTTGATGAATCGACCATTGCGGTGGCGCTTCTGCACGACACGATCGAGGATACGACGGCGACACGCGCCGAAATCGACGAACTCTTTGGTGAGGATATCGGCGCGCTGGTCGAAGGTCTTACCAAGATCAAGAAGCTCGATCTCGTGACAAAAAAGGCCAAGCAGGCTGAAAACCTGCGCAAGCTGCTTCTGGCGATTTCCGACGATGTGCGCGTTCTTCTCGTCAAGCTTGCCGACCGCCTGCACAACATGCGCACCCTCGACCACATGTCGGCGGAAAAGCGTGCGCGAATCTCCGAAGAGACGATGGATATCTATGCGCCGCTTGCCGGCCGCATGGGCATGCAGGACATGCGCGAGGAGCTTGAAAATCTCGCCTTCCGCCACATCAACCCGGAAGCTTTCGAGACGGTCACCCGGCGCCTTGAGGAGCTGTCGACCCGCAATGAAGGCCTGATCAAGAAGATCGAGACCGAACTGGACGATCTGCTTCAGGCCAGAGGCCTGACGGGGACGCAGGTCAAGGGGCGTCAGAAGAAGCCGTATTCGGTCTTCAAGAAGATGCAGTCGAAGTCGCTGTCGTTCGAACAGCTTTCCGACGTCTGGGGTTTCCGCATCATCGTCGCCGATATCCCGGATTGCTACCGTGCACTGGGCATCGTCCACACCCGCTGGCGTGTCGTTCCGGGCCGGTTCAAGGATTATATCTCGACGCCGAAGCAGAACGACTACCAGTCGATCCACACGACCATTGTCGGCCCGTCCCGTCAGCGTATCGAACTGCAGATCCGCACCCGCCTGATGCACGAGATCGCCGAATACGGCATCGCCGCCCACACGCTCTACAAGGACAGTGTCGAGCCGGTCGGCGAGGTCAAGCTATCGCCGAAGTCGAACGCCTATTCCTGGCTGCGCCGCACGATCGAATCGCTCGCCGAAGGCGATAATCCGGAAGAATTCCTCGAGCACACCAAGCTCGAGCTGTTCCAGGACCAGGTCTTCTGCTTCACGCCGAAGGGCCAGCTGATTGCGCTGCCGCGCGGCGCGACCCCGATCGATTTCGCTTATGCCGTTCACACCAATATCGGCGATACCTGCGTTGGCGCCAAGATCAACGGCCGGATCATGCCGCTGGTGACACGGCTGAACAACGGCGACGAAGTCGAAATCGTTCGCTCCGGCATTCAGGTGCCGCCACCAGCCTGGGAAGAGATTGTCGTCACCGGCAAGGCCCGCGCCGCCATCCGTCGTGCCACCCGTGCAGCTGTGCGCAAACAGTATTCAGGCCTTGGCTACCGCATCCTCGAGCGCACCTTCGAGCGGGCCGGCAAGCAATTTACCCGCGAGGGCATGAAGCCTGTCCTGCACCGGCTTGGCCACAAGGAGATCGAGGACGCCATCGCTGCCGTCGGGCGTGGCGAACTGTCGTCGCTCGATGTCCTGCGCGCCGTCTATCCCGATCACCAGGACGAGCGGGTCACGGTCAAGCCCAGTGACGATGGCTGGTTCAACATGCGCAGTGCCGCCGGCATGGTCTTCAAGCTGCCCGGGCGCCCGAAGGACATGTTTGACGTACTGGACGGCGAGGGGCCGGAGGCTCTGCCGATCCGCGGGCTTTCCGGCAATGCCGAGGTGCATTTCAGCGCATCCGGTGCTGTGCCAGGCGACCGTATCGTCGGCATCATGGAGAAGGACAAGGGGATCACCATCTATCCGATCCAGTCTCCGAGCCTGCAGAGGTTCGACGAGGAATCCGAGCGCTGGATCGATGTACGCTGGGATCTCGACGAGGCCAACAATACCCGCTTCATGGCGCGCATCCAGATCAATGCGCTCAACGAGCCGGGAACGCTGGCCGAGATCGCCCAGGCTGTCGCCACCAGCGATATCAATATCCGCACCCTGTCGATGGGGCAGGTGGCCGCCGATTTCAGCGAATTCCAGCTGGACATCGAGGTCTGGGATCTGCGTCAGCTCAACCACCTGATCACGCAGATCCGCGACCTGCCGAGCGTTTCGACGGTCAAGCGCGTCTTCGAGTAATGCCGCCTCTGCGGCATTCCTTTCTCTTCCTTGCACCGGATTGAAATCGGCGGCCACCGCTGAGCCGCTTTCGCGTGGTCGGCCGTTGGCGTAGAATCCTCCCTACATTTGGCCATGATTGATGGCTGTTCCGCATAGCTTGGCGGCAATTGCACTTTGATTGTGCATTTTCTGCGGCGAAAACGTGCAAGGCATGTGAGCTGTGCATGGCTGCCGCGTTTTTGTAGCTCTGGTGAACAGCGGTTGGTTCCACTATCTTCAGCGTCGGGAGGTAAGCGAAAGAAGGTTTACCATGTTTAAGCAACTGAAGAAGATCACCAACGCCCTGCGCGTCCCGTCCGTCGAAGACCGTGAACTGAACTATCTCAACGGTTCGCTCGACCGGATCGATCTGGAATACCGCCAGCGTCAGATCGACCGCGGCCTGTTCCGCAACTCGTTCTAAGCCATCATCTCGTCCGGCTGCCTGTATCGACAGGCTGCCGGGACCTATGCAGACAGCGTATGGCTGGCCCACTGTCTGTGCATCAAGCGCAGGCCCGATGGGCTATCGACGACGCTGGCCGCCGATAGGGGCAGTTTGCACTTGCAGTGCTGGAAATGCGGATTTTCGCGCCGGTGCCATTGAACAGCCATATCCGCATCGTCTATCAGAGCATTATGTTGTTCAGACGCAAGAAGCCGGCCACGTGGTCGGGCAAGCTCCGTGAGTTCCTGTGGCCGCGAAAAGGTTTTTCGCGCGGGCTGCGTTATCTGTCGATGCGCGTGCTCAGGCTCTCGTCATCGCCCCACTCGATCGCAGTCGGCGTTGCTGCCGGTGCTGCCTCCTCGGCAACCCCCTTTGTCGGCTTTCACATTCTCATCGCCTTAGCATTTGCCTATCTCCTGTCAGGCAACATGATCGCTGCCGGCATCTCGACGGCGCTGGCCAATCCGCTGACCATCCCGTTTATCCTGGCGGCCACCTATGAGGTCGGCCTGATGATGCTGGGGACAGAGGGCCATGGCGCCATGGCGGGTCAGGATATCCTCCACATGCTGCGGCATCTTGAATTCTCGCATCTGTGGGGGCCTGTGCTCAAGCCGATGCTGTTTGGTTCGGTACCGCTTGCAGCTGTCAGCGCCGTTGTTTTCTACGTGGCGGCTTTCTACGCTGCGAGACTCTTCCAGTCGCGCCGGCACATCCGCCGTCAAAGCAAGATCCAGGCACGTTCAGTCGCCTGGGCTGATGATGTTTGATTTCTGACATATTTTTAACTTGGCAGAGGGCGGACTGTTTGCTCTTGTTGCACTTTCACGAAGGTATTTTCATTTCGATGATTATCGGCATCGGCAGTGACCTGATCGACATCCGGCGTATCGCCAATTCGCTGGAGCGGTTCGGCGAGCGTTTCAGCCATCGCTGTTTCACTGATATCGAGATCCGCAAATCGGAAGGCCGCAAAAACCGCGCCGAATCGTATGCCAAGCGGTTCGCCGCCAAGGAAGCCTGTTCCAAGGCGCTCGGCACCGGTCTGGCGCAAGGTGTATTCTGGAAAGACATGGGCGTCGTCAATCTGCCGGGCGGCAAGCCGACCATGCAATTGACCGGCGGGGCTGCCGAGCGGCTTGCCGAAATCCTGCCCCCTGGCCATCGCGGTGTCATTCACCTGACCATCACCGACGATTTTCCGCTGGCGCAGGCCTTCGTCATAATTGAGGCTCTGCCCGTTGCTCAAGATTGAGGAAGCGTTTAGAGCATGTCCAAATGAAACGGGCCGTACAATCGGACTTGCGTTCATTTGAAAGGACGGCGCCGCGCACGCTATGCGTCAGGCAGCCTCCAATCGGATGGGCAGACCGGTCACGGAACCGTAGTGAATAGATCCACACGGCTTTGAAGCGCGCGTGGTGATCAGATCAAGGAACAAGTGGCGTGGCAGAGAACATCGACAAGAAGCAGGGCGGCGGCCTTTGGGAGAACGTCAAGGTCATCATCCAGGCACTTCTGCTCGCCGTGGTGATCCGCACGGTGTTCTTCCAGCCGTTCACCATCCCGTCCGGCTCGATGATGCCGACGCTTCTGGTCGGCGACTACATCTTCGTCAACAAGTTCGCCTATGGCTATTCGAAATATTCCCTGCCGTTCTCGCCCGACCTGTTTGAAGGGCGCATCTTCGCCAGCGAACCCAAGCGCGGCGATGTCGTGGTGTTCCGCTTCCCGCCGAACCCGGACATCGACTACATCAAGCGCCTGATCGGCCTGCCGGGTGACAAGGTCCAGGTTCGCGACAGCATCCTCTATGTCAACGACAAGGCCGTTCAGCGCGTTCCCGACGGCATGTTCCGTGCCGACGACAAGTATGACTCCGGCGCCGACGTTCCGGTCTACCGCGAGACGCTCGACAACGGCGTCAATTTCGACACGCTTGACCAGTTTCCGGATTCGCGCGGCGACAACACCCGCGAGTTCCTCGTTCCCGAAGGCCATTATTTCATGATGGGCGACAATCGCGACAATTCGGCCGACAGCCGTTTCGACGTCGGCTTCGTCCCGGCACAGAACCTGATCGGCCGCGCCTCGATGATCTTCTTCTCGCTCGGCAACGACACGTCGTTCCGCGAAATCTGGAAATGGCCGACCAACCTGCGTTACGACCGCCTGTTCAAGGGTGTCGAATGAGCAAGGGCCGTTCGCTGAACGCCGAGGACCGGCAGCGGCTTGAGGTTGCGATCGGCTACAGCTTTGCCCAGAAGGAACGGCTTGACCGGGCGCTGACCCATGCCAGCGCCCGCAACGCCAAGGGTTCCAACTATGAGCGGCTGGAATTTCTGGGCGACCGCGTGCTCGGGCTCTGCGTCGCTGAGCTGCTGTTCGATACCTTCAAGGATGCCGACGAGGGCGAGCTTTCGGTTCGTCTGAACCAGCTTGTCAGTGCCGACAGCTGCGCGCTTGTCGCCGATACGCTGTCGCTGCATCTGTTTATCCGCACAGGCGCCGACGTGAAGAAACTCACCGGAAAATCAATGCTCAATGTGCGCGCCGATGTGGTAGAGTCGCTGATCGCGGCGATCTATCTCGACGGCGGGCTTGAGGCTGCGCGCGGCTTTATTCAGCGCAACTGGTCGTCGCGGGCAAGCCGGGTCGATGGTGCGCGGCGCGACGCCAAGACCGAACTGCAGGAATGGGCCCACGCCAAATTCGGCGTGACGCCAAGCTACCGTATCGACGACCGCTCCGGCCCGGATCACGACCCGCGCTTCACGGTCACGGTCGACATACCCGGTATTGCTCCGGAAACGGGCATCGACCGGTCCAAGCGCGCTGCCGAGCAGGTGGCCGCCACGAAGATTCTGGAGCGCGAAGGCGTCTGGAAGAAAGCGACGACGGCCTGATCTGTCCGGAGGCACCGCTCCTCCCGAAAGATCAGGCAATCCTTTGACAGACAATTGCGATCTTGCGCGCCGCAGCGGCGCCCGGTCGCCCAATCGGAAATTACGGACATCATGAGCGAAACAGAACCAACCACAGTAGAGACCGAAAAGGGCCCGACCCGGTCCGGTTTCGTCGCCCTGATCGGCGCCACCAATGCCGGCAAGTCGACGCTGCTCAACAAGCTGGTCGGCGCCAAGGTGTCGATCGTCAGCCACAAGGTACAGACGACCCGCGCCATCGTGCGCGGCATTGCCATCCACAAACGCGCCCAGATCGTCTTCATGGACACGCCCGGCATCTTCAAGCCGCGCCGCCGTCTCGACCGCGCCATGGTCACGAGCGCCTGGGGCGGCGCCAAGGATGCCGATGCGATCATGATGTTGATCGACAGCGAACGCGGACTGAAGGGCGATGCGGAAACCATTCTTGAAGGGTTGAAGCATGTCGAACAGCCAAAAATGCTGGTTCTCAACAAGATCGACCAGGTCGAGCGCGAGGATCTGCTGAAGCTTGCAACCGCCGCCAACGAATTCGTCGATTTCGAACGCACCTTCATGATCTCGGCGCTGACCGGCTCCGGCTGCGACGATGTGCTCGACTATCTCGCGATGAAGCTGCCGGAAGGTCCGTGGTATTATCCGGAAGACCAGATTTCCGATCTGCCGATGCGCCAGCTCGCCGCCGAAATCACCCGCGAAAAGCTGTTCCTGCGCCTGCATCAGGAACTGCCCTATTCGTCGCATGTCGAGACGGAGAAGTGGGAAGAGCGCAAGGATGGTTCGGTGCGCATCGAGCAGGTCATCTATGTCGAGCGCGACAGCCAGAAGAAGATTGCGCTGGGCAAGAACGGCGATGCGATCAAGGCGATCTCCATGGCGTCCCGCAAGGAACTCTCGGAAATCCTCGAACAGCCTGTCCACCTGTTCCTGTTCGTCAAGGTCCGCGAAAACTGGGGCGACGACCCCGAGCGCTTCCGCGAGATGGGCCTGGAATTCCCGAAGTAAGATCAAGGCGCCGGAAACGGCGCCTTTTGTTTTGTCATATGCTCTTCAGCCCGACGCGTCGCTCTAGTTTGGCCGCGTCTTCCTTGCGCTCGCTGTAACGGTCGGTGAGATGGCCCGAGACATCGCGCGTCAACAGCGTGAACTTCATCAGTTCTTCCATCACATCGACCACGCGGTCGTAATAGGCTGACGGTTTCATGCGGCCGTCGGCGTCGAATTCCTGATAGGCCTTGGCGACGGAGGACTGGTTCGGGATGGTGATCATCCGCATCCAGCGGCCGAGAATGCGCATCTGGTTGAGCGCGTTGAAGCTCTGCGAGCCGCCCGAGACCTGCATGATCGCCAGCGTCCGCCCTTGCGTCGGCCGCACCGACCCGACCGAAAGCGGTATCCAGTCGATCTGCGCCTTCATGATGCCGCTCATGGCACCGTGCCGCTCTGGGCTTACCCAGACCTGGCCCTCCGACCACAAGGACAGATCCCGCAATTCCTGCACCTTCGGGTGGCTGGCCGGTGCTGCGTCGGGCAGGGGCAGGCCCTCCGGATTGAAGAATTTCACCTGTGCACCGAAATGCGTCAGCAAACGACCGGCCTCCTCGGCAAGCAGGCGGCTGTAGGAAACGCTGCGGAGCGAGCCGTAGAGAATGAGAATGCGAGGCGGGTGGCTGGAGAACGGCGCGCGCAACGCACCGATGTCCGGCTGGCGAAGATGATTGAGGCTGGCTGCTGGCAAATCAGACAAGACGCTTGCCCTCGGCATCAAGCACCTGTTCGCCATCTTCCTTGGCAAACGCGCCCTTGTGTGTTTCCGGCAGGATGTCGAGCACGGCCTCGGAGGGCCGGCATAGCCGCGTGCCGATTGGCGTGATGACGAACGGCCGGTTGATCAGGATTGGATGGGCAAGCATGGCATCCAGCAACTGGTCGTCGCTGAGCGCCGGATCGGCAAGGCCGAGCGCGTCGAACGGCGTACCTTTTTCACGGATCGCCTCGCGGACGCTAAGGCCCGCATCGGCGATCATCGTCTTGAGCTGATCCCGGCTTGGCGGGTTTTGCAGATAGTCGATCACCGATGGTTCGATCCCGGCATTGCGGATCATCGCCAGCGTATTGCGGGAGGTGCCGCAATCGGGGTTGTGATAGATGGTGACGGTCATGATTGGCCTCGGTGCGGATGTTTAGGTGTCGGTGGGGGCTGCCGCAGCAGCCAGCTCATCAGGGCAAGCGCACAAAGCGCCCCCAGAAGTTCGGCAATGACGAAACCCGGCAGATCGAGCGGCCGGATTCCGGAGAAGGTATTGGTCAGTGATCGTGCCAGCGCCACGGCGGGATTGGCAAAGGAGGTTGATGCGGTGAACCAGTAGGCGGCGGTGATATAGAGCCCGACCAGCCATGGGACGGCTTTCTGGTCGAAACGCAGACCGGCAAGGATAACGGCGACGAGGCCGAAGGTTGCCACCCACTCGGAAAACCATTGCGAGCCACCAGTTCGAACCTTCAGCGAAGGCTCGATCAGCGGAAGATCGAACATCAGATGCGCCGCCACAGTCCCGGCAATGGCGCCGGCAACCTGTGCCGCGCCATAAAACCCGAGCTCACGGGGTGCCAAATTGCGCTTCAGCGCGAAAACCAGCGAGACGGCCGGGTTGAAATGGGCGCCGGAGATCGGCCCGAGTGTCGTGATCAGCACCACCAGAATGGCGCCGGTTGCCAACGTGTTGCCAAGCAGCGCCAGCGCCGTATCGTTCGTCAGCGTATCGGCCATGATACCGGAACCGATCACGGTCGTTACCAGCAGGCAGGTTCCAAGCGCCTCGGCGACGATTCTGCGGTCTAGCCCAAAATCGTGGAATCGCTGTTGCTCCAGACCATCAGGCATGGCCTTTTTCCTTTGGCGGACAGCAGGGAATGAGATCGGCGATCAGCGGTGCGCAGAGATCGGGATGGCCGGCGCAGCAGTCTTTGACGAGGAACGTCAGCACCTGGCGCAGGCTGTCGAGGCTGGCGCGGTAGACGATGGACCGGCTTTGCCGCTCTGCCGTGATCAGGCCCGCCCGTTGCAGTGTCGCCAGATGCGTTGACATGGTGTTGTGGGGGACGCCGAGCAGCCGGGCGATTTCACCGGCGGGCAATCCATCGGGTTCATGGGTGACGAGCAGCCGGAAGGCATCCAGACGCGTGGTCTGGGCGAGAGCCGCAAAGGCATTGACGGCGTTTATATTATCCATATGTCGAGACTTATCGACATAATTGTATTCCGTCAAGATGAAGATCAAACTGGCCGGCAAAGCCGGATCATCGAACAGTCTGTCACAAAACCGCTGGCTTGCCCGCAGCGCGTGCGCATGAGATTTGAAAGCGAGATGATGGCCCGGCGGTCCGGGCTTGCACAAGGACAGTGACGATGCCGCAGCTGGTCGATGGGAAATGGGAAACCGGCGATGTCGCCGCCAGCGAAATGAAGAACGGCGCCTTTCACCGCGAGCCGACCAGCTTTCGCAACTGGATCACCCCAGATGGATCGCCGGGACCGGACGGGCAGGCGGCATTTCCCGCCGAGGCCGGCCGCTACCAGCTGTTTGTCGCCTTCATCTGCCCCTGGGCCTCACGCACCTTGATGATGCGCAACCTGAAAGGCCTGCAGGATATCATTTCCGTGTCGATCTCCGCGCCGGAGCTGGGCGAAAACGGTTGGACCTATGCTGAGCCGCAGGATGCCGGTCCGCGCGTTGGCAAAATCCGCTACCAGCACGAACTCTACACCGCGTCCGACGCGCACTATACCGGCAAGGTCTCCGTGCCCGTGCTCTGGGACCGCAAAGAGGGCCGCATCGTCAACAACGAGTCCGCCGATATCATCCGCATCCTCAACACGGCTTTCAATCACCTGACCGGCGATACCCGTGATTTCTATCCGCAGAGCCTGCGCGCCGAAATCGACCGCTGGAATGCGCCGATCTATGAGCGGGTCAACAACGGCGTCTACCGGGCAGGATTTGCCAAGACGCAAGCCGCTTACGAGGAGGCCGTAACCAGCCTGTTCGACATGCTGGATACGTTAGAGGTGCATCTCTCCGCCAACCGCTACATGACCGGGACCTATTTTACCGAGGCCGATATCCGCCTGTTTGTCACCTTGATCCGCTTCGATGCCGCCTATCATGGCGCCTTCAAATGCAACCTGCGGCAGCTCGAAGACTATCCGAACCTGTCGAACTATCTGCGCGAAATCTATCAATGGCCGGGTATTCGCGAAACGGCGCGTATCGATCATATCAAGCGAGGCTACTATTCCATCGCCCATATCAACCCGACGGGGATCGTTCCGCTCGGTCCGCTGCTCGATCTCGATCGTCCGCATGATCGCGCAAGGCTTGCAGGCAAGGGCGTTGCGGCTGCCTGACCATCCGATTTGATAAGTAAATAAATCCTTGAGGGACCGCCAAGCTATTGCGGATTGGCGAAACACGATTACTTTAACGGGTGTTCTGATGGATAGAGCTCCCTGACCGGGGTGCCCAGACGATCTGTCCGGTAGCCGGACGGCAACCAGTTACACGATGTTGCCGCCTATCCGAACTCCCGAACGACGCCGATGGCGCTCCTGCTGCGGTTCTTCTCGTTTCCCGAACGTCCGGCAAAGCAAGGCCGGCGGCCGCGACCATTCACCAGAATGCTTTGCATCTGTGGTGAGGTCCGGAATGAACACGACATTTCTGAGAATTTTCCGCCGGCTGGTTCAAAAAGGCAATCTGACACTCATCCTCTCGTCGGGAGAGCGAGCCATTCTCGGCGACGGGTCCGGCGTTCCGGTCACTGTCCGGACGCTGGATGAGGAGGCCGAAAAAGCAATCCTGCGCGATCCGGGCCTGCGGTTCGGGGAAATGTATGTCGAGGGGCGCATCGTCATCGAAGAGGGCAACATTTTCGACCTGATATCGATGGTGAAGGCCAACGGCATGGAGAAAGCGGCCACGATCAGCAACACGGCGACGGCGCTGCTGCATGTGGCCGAGCAGCAGATCAAAAGCCGCCTGCCGGTCAACCGCAACAAGCACAATGTCGCCCATCACTACGATCTCGACGGCAAGCTGTTCGATCTGTTCCTCGATCAGGACTGGCAATATTCCTGCGCCTATTTCGATCTGCCCGGTATCAGTCTCGACGAGGCGCAGGCGGCGAAGAAACGTCATATCGCCGCCAAGCTTCTGCTGGAACCCGGCCAGTCGGTGCTGGAGGTCGGCTCCGGCTGGGGCGGCATGGGAATGTATCTGGCCGAGTCCTCCGGCGTCGATGTCACCGGCATTACGCTCAGCGAAGAGCAGCTGAAAGTGTCGCGCAGCCGGGCGCAAAAGCGCGGGCTTGAAGACCGCGTCCGGTTCGAGCTGCAGGATTACCGGACGATGACCGATCGCCAGTTCGACCGTATCGTTTCGGTCGGTATGTTCGAGCATGTCGGCATGGCCAATTACGGTAATTTCTTCACCAAGATGGCCGGCCTGCTGGCGCCCAAGGGCGTGATGGTGCTGCATTCGATCGGCCAGGCGGAGAAACCGTGGGCGACCAATCCCTGGATCGAGAAATACATTTTCCCTGGCGGTTACATGCCGGCGCTGTCCGAAGTCGTTCCGGCGATCGAAAAGGCCCGGCTGGTGATCCGCGATATCGAGATATTGCCGATGCACTATGCCCATACGCTGCGAGCCTGGCGCGAGCGGTTTACCGCCCGCAAGGAAGAGGCGATCCGGCTCTATGACGAGCGTTTCTTCCGCATGTGGGAGTTCTATCTGGCGTCGTCGGAGACCGCTTTCCTCTACGACAAGCTGTCGATCTTCCAGATCCAGCTGTCGCACCAACTGGAGGCGGTGCCCTACACGCGCACCTATATCGGCGAGCGGGAAGCGGCGTTGCGCGCGTTCGAGAAAACCCGCGCACCATTGGAACCGGTGGAGTTCTGAGCCACCGGCGGGCGTGACACCGGTATCCATCTGTGGACGCCCCGGGGCGAGGGGGCGCCTTCACTTGGCCTTGATGGCATGTGCATCTATGGTTCCTGCCAAATCACCGCAAACCACGGAATGCCATGTCCCTGCCATCAAAATCCATCGCCGTGCTAATCGCCCAGGAAATCAAGGCAACGCCCGCCCAGGCGATCGCAGCCATCGAGCTTCTGGACGAGGGCGCGACCGTTCCCTTCATCGCACGCTACCGCAAGGAAGTGACCGGCGGTCTGGATGACACGCAGCTGCGCAATCTGGCCGAACGGCTGGTTTACCTGCGTGAACTCGAAGCCCGCCGGATTTCTATTCTCGATTCGATCCGCAGCCAGGACAAGCTGACGGCGGAGCTGGAAGCCAAGATCGCCGGTGTGACGACCAAGGCGGAGCTGGAAGACATTTATCTGCCCTACAAGCCGAAGCGCCGCACCAAGGCCGAGATTGCCCGCGAACGGGGCCTCGGCCCGCTCGCCGAAGCCATCCTTGCCGACCGGACGATCGCCCCTGCAGACCGTGCCGCCGCCTATATCACTGCCGATGTGCCGGATGTGAAGACGGCGCTCGATGGTGCCCGCGATATCATCGCTGAGGGCATCAGCGAAAATGCCGATCTGCTCGGCCGCTTGCGCGCCCATATGCGCCAGGTCGCGCTGATCCGCTCCAAGGTCGTCGAAGGCAAGCAGGAGGCCGGCGCCAAGTTTTCTGACTATTTCGATCACTCCGAAAAATGGGCGACTGTTGCCGGACACCGGGCGCTGGCCATGCTGCGCGGCTGGAACGAGGAATTCCTCTCAGTCGATATCGTCGTCGATCTCGACGACACGTCGCCGGTCAAGCCGGTCGAGCGCACCATCGCTGCCGTTTACAAGGTCGGCAGCACGCTGCCCGGCGACAAGTGGCTGATGGAGATGATCGGCTGGACCTGGCGGGTCAAACTCTCCATGTCGCTGTCGCTCGACCTGATGCGCGAATTGCGTGAGCGGGCCGAAGAGGAAGCGATCCATGTGTTCGCCCGCAATCTCAAGGACCTGTTGCTCGCGGCCCCGGCCGGTTCGCGCGCCACGATGGGTCTTGATCCGGGCATCCGCACCGGCGTCAAGGTGGCCATCGTCGATGGCACCGGCAAACTGCTTGAGACCACCACCGTCTATCCGTTTCCGCCGAAGAACGACATTCGCGGCACGCAGGCCGAACTCGCCAGTCTCGTGCGCAAACACAAGATCGAGCTGATCGCCATCGGCAACGGCACCGGCAGCCGCGAGACCGAACGTCTCGTCGCCGACATGCTGACACAGCTACCGGCAGGCCCGAAGCCCACCAAGGTCATCGTTTCGGAAGCGGGCGCGTCGGTCTATTCCGCCTCTCAGGCCGCAGCCGATGAATTCCCCGGCCTCGATGTCTCGCTGCGCGGCGCCGTCTCCATCGCCCGCCGCCTGCAGGATCCGCTCGCCGAACTGGTGAAGATCGAACCGAAATCGATCGGTGTCGGCCAGTATCAGCATGATGTCGATCAGGGCCGTCTCAACCGCTCGCTCGAAGCCGTCGTCGAAGATGCGGTGAATGCCGTCGGCGTCGATCTGAACACCGCGTCGGCGCCGTTGCTCGCCCGCGTCTCCGGTCTCGGAAAGTCCTCGGCCGAAGCCATTGTCGCCCATCGCGATGCGACCGGAGCCTTTACCAGCCGCAAGGAACTGATGAAAGTGCCGCGCCTTGGCGCCCGCACCTTCGAACAATGCGCCGGCTTCCTGCGCATCCGCGATGGCAAGGAGCCGCTCGATGCTTCCTCGGTGCATCCGGAAGCCTATGGCGTCGCCAAGAAGATCGTCGCCGCCTGCGGCCGCGACCTGCGCGCCATCATGGGCGACAGCGCCGCGCTGAAACAGCTCGATCCGAAAACCTTCGTCGATGACCGTTTCGGCCTGCCGACGGTCAAGGACATCTTTGCCGAGCTCGAAAAGCCCGGCCGCGACCCGCGCCCGAGCTTCAAGACGGCCACCTTTGCCGATGGCGTCGATGACATCAAGGACCTGAAGCCGGGCATGCTGCTCGAAGGCACCGTCACCAACGTCGCCGCCTTCGGCGCTTTCGTCGATATCGGCGTGCATCAGGACGGGCTCGTGCACGTCTCCCAGCTCGCCGACCGTTTCGTCAAGGACCCACATGAGGTGGTGAAAGCCGGCGATGTCGTGCAGGTGCGTGTCACCGAGGTCGATATCCCCCGCAAGCGCATCGCGCTCACCATGCGCAAGGACGGTGCCGTCGAGTCAGGCGGCCGTGAGATGAAGAGCGATCCGAAGGCCGCCGCGCAGGCGCGCCAGACCTTGTCGCGTGTCCAGCAGCAGAAACCGCAGGCACCGTCGCAGGGCGCTTTTGGCGCGGCACTCGCCGAGGCGATGAAGCGGAAGTAAAACGCAGGGCATTGAAAAGTCCGGTTGCCGGGGACCATCGGCAATCGGGCTCCGTCCTGATTGTCTTCGCCTGCCGCCGGGGGTAAAACTCAACAGATGCAATGGAGCGATCAGGCCATTATCATCGGCGTCAAGCGGCACGGGGAAACCTCCGTCGTCGCCGAGGTCATGACACGTGCGCGCGGCCGCCATCTCGGGCTGGTGCGCGGCGGCCGTTCGCGGACGATGCAGCCGGTGCTGCAGCCCGGCAATGAGGTCGAGGTCACATGGCGGGCGCGGCTCGATGAACATCTCGGCGAATTCAGAATAGAGCCGGTCCGGCTTCGCGCCGCCCGGCTGATGGAGGCGGCAACCTCCGTTTATGGCGTCCAGGCCATGGGGGCGCTGCTCCGTCTGCTGCCGGAGCGCGATCCGCATCCGCACCTTTATGAAGCACTCGATGTCATCCTCGAAAACCTGCACGATCCCAGCGATGCCGGAGAACTGTTCGTGCGTTTCGAGATCGCCGTTCTGAACGATCTCGGCTTCGGTCTCGACCTTGCGGAATGTGCCGCGACCGGCACGCGCGACGATCTGATCTATGTTTCGCCGAAATCCGGCCGCGCCGTCAGCCGTGCGGCCGGCGCGCCCTATGCCGACAAGATGCTGGCGCTGCCCGGATTTCTGGCTGAAGGCGGTGCTGCGGATTATGACAGTCTGGCCGCCGCCTTCCGCATGACCGCCTTCTTTCTCCACCGCCACGTCTACGAGCCGCGCGGCATCGGCCTTTCGACCGCCCGCGACGGTTTCGTCCAGGCAGCACTCAAAGCCCTGAAGCCGCAAGGTTCTACAGTCCCCCCATAAGGATACCTCAAAGCATGAGCGTCGAACTCTATCCCGGAATGACCGTGTCCGGCATCGGCACGGTGCCGCTCGAGGCTGTCGCGCGCGATGGCGGACTGAAGGCGATGCGCGATCTGCTGGCTGGCGTCCATCCAGCACCGCCGATGGCGGCGACGCTGAAATTCGGATTGACCGAAGTCGAGGAGGGCAGGGTGGTGTTCACCGGCCTGCCATCAACCGAACATCTCAATCCGCTTGGTACCGTGCATGGCGGCTGGGCGGCGACGATCATGGATTCAGCCCTTGGCTGCGCCGTCATGACCACGCTGAAACCGGGCGAGGCCTATACGACCGTCGAGTTCAAGGTCAATCTGGTCCGCCCGCTGCTGCCCGGCATGGGTGAGGTGTTCTGCGAAGGCAAGATCGTCCATCGCGGCCGCACGCTGGCAACCTCGGAAGCCTGGCTGAAGGACAAGAACGGCAAGCTTCTGGCGCACGGCACGGAAACCTGCGCCATCTTCCCGATCGAAAACCTGATGCGCTGACATTGGGCGACAGCGATCGGAAACGAAAAATGGCGCCGCAGATGCAGCGCCATTTCTCATTTTGAAGGGAGAACAAGATCAGCCGATCTTGCCGCCGCCCTGCTTGGTGATCGTCAGGACGGCAGGACGCACCGGCATGTCGTCCTTGAAGTCCGGCCAGCGGGTTGCCGGAGCCTCATAGGTGGCAAGGCCTGCGTCGCCCGGATGCTGGACGGCGACGAAGAAGGTATCGGACGTCGGGTTGAAGCTCGGTCCGCACATCTCGGCGCCGACCGGTACGCGGAAGAACAGTTTCGACGTACCGCGGGCATCGCCCTCGGTATCGACGGCCCAGATGCCGTCGGTGCGGCCGGTGGCCTTTTCGTTGTTGCCGTCGGTGGAGACCCAGAGGCGGCCGTCGGTGTCGATGGCGCAGTTGTCCGGCATGCCGAACCAGCCGTTCTTCGTCGTTGCCGTCGAGAAGGAGGCGCCGACGTCAGCCACCGAAGGATCGCCGCACTTCAAAAGAACATCCCATGTCGATTTGGTCGAGGCGTAGTCGCCGTCGGTCTCGCTGATCTCGATGATGTGACCAAAGGCATTTTCGGCGCGCGGATTGGCAGCGTCGAGCTGGTCTGCCGTGCGGTTGGTGTTGTTGGTCAGCATCACGTAGACCTTGCCAGTCTTCGGGTTCGGCTGGATATCTTCCGGCCGGTCCATCTTGGTGGCGCCGAGCGCGTCGGCGGCAAGGCGGGTGTTGATGAGGACGTCGGCCTGAGATGCAAAGCCGTTCGCTTCCGTCAGTGGGCCTATGCCGTGGGTGAGCGGCATCCATTCGACCGTGCCGTCTGCGTCGAACTTCGCCACATAGAGCGTGCCGTCGTCGAGAATGTCCATATTGGCGGCACGGTCATCCGGGTTGAAGGCAGCCGTGGTCACGAACTTGTAGACATAGTCGAAGCGCGAATCATCACCCGAATAGACCACGACGCGGCCGTCCTTGTTGACGATCGATTCGCAGCCCTCGTGCTTGTAGCGGCCGATCGCCGTGCGCTTCTTCGGTACCGAATTCGGGTCCATCACGTCGACTTCGACGATCCAGCCGAAACGGTTTGCTTCCGTCGGCTCCTTGGAAACGTCGAAACGGTCGTAGAATTTCGACCATTGATACTCGCCGCCCGGCGTCCCCAGGCGTTTCAGCTGCGCGAATTCCGGATGATCCTCGGCAATCTTGCCGCCGAAATAACCGTTGAAGTTCTCTTCCGACATCAGATAGGTACCCCAGGCGGTGACGCCGCCGGCGCAGTTGTTGATGGTGCCGAAAACCTGTTTGCCGGTTGGGTCGGACGGAGTCTTGACGCGCTCGTGGCCCGCAACCGGGCCGGAAAGCTGCATCTCGGTCTTGGCTGTGACCCGGCGATTGTACTTGCCGTCAAGCACCGGCTGCCACTTGCCGTCGACCTTGCGGATTTCGACGATCGTACCGCCATGCGCGGCCATTTCGATATCGACCAGTTCCTTGGTGTATTCGCCGAGCTGGACCTTCTCGACTTCCTTGCCGTTCTTGGTTTCCTTCACGATGGACGTGAACTTCGGGAACATGATTTCGGCATTGGTGTATTCGTGATTGACCACAAGCAGGCCGTGATCCGGATTGCCGTCCAGCGGGATGAAGCCGATATAGTCGTTGTTGTAGCCGAAAAGCTTCTCCTGCGATGCTGCCGTCTGGTTCATCGGGTCGAAGTCCGGGCTGTCGGCAAACAGCTTGTCGCCCCAGCGCAGTAGGATATTGGCGTCATAGCCCTCGGCGACATGATGGGTCTCGTCCACGCCGGCCTCGATTTCCTGGAAGTCGAAGCTGGACATGCCGGTGGCGCGTGCATCGTCTGCGGTCAGGATTGCAAGCGGGCCGACGGTGGTGGAGATCGCCGCCACGGCGAGCGAACCGGCCATGAACGACCGGCGCGAGAAGCGGTGATTGATGATGTCGCCCATCGTCGGATTGGTGGAACAGTTCTGACTGATGTCTTCGAGCGCTTCGCGCCGGTCGGTCAGGTTCTCGATTTCTGGATTGGCCCTCGGGTCAGCAAGATGATCCATGGTCATACTCCTCTTGTCTGGAAACTGCGCTAAAACGCATAAAGGCATCCATACCCGCCGCATAATGACAGGTTCGCGACAATCCGGTGAAGATCGCGACAATCCGGTGAAGATATTGCCGCCCTGAAACGTCTTCGATTTGGCCTTCGGCTGAAAAGCTGTATGGTTTGAACGATTGCGCCGGCTCCGGCGCCGGGGAGAAAACATGATTGAAGTCATTGCTTTCGTTGCTTTTGGTCTGGCGCTCGCCGCGCTTCTCAACGGACGCAAGACAACCGAAAGGCTGGATGCCGAGATTGCCGCGCTGAAGGAGAGTTTGGCGCAGTTTCAGGCATTTGGTCCGGTCGTCCCTTCGGTCATCGATACGGCGGCGGAGGTCACGGATCAGCCGGAGGCGCCGGAAAGCGTGGCGGAACCGCTGGACATGAGGCCGGCGCAAACACCGCGTGCAGAGGAAATCAGCAAGGGCGATGCCATCTTCGGCGGCCCGCCGCCCAGCCAGGATGCTGTTGAAAAAGCCTCGCGCGGTGAGCCTGTGGCGGCGCGCGCCGCTAGCGTAACCACCGTCGACGCAGTGGCTCCCCGCCAGAAGGAAAGCCTTGAAAGCCGCCTCGGCGCGCGCTGGGCTGTCTGGGTCGGCGGTATCGCCTTGGCGCTCGGCGGTATCTTCATGGTCAAGTATTCGATCGATGCCGGGCTGCTGAGCCCAGCCGTGCGGCTGTCGATGGCGGCCGTGTTCGGTCTGGTTCTGTTGGCGGTCGGTGAGTTCGTCCGCCGCCGTGCCGTGCCGCTGGTTGCCGACGCGTTCCAGAATGCGATGATTCCCGGCATCCTGACCGCAGCAGGCGCCGTCACCTTGTTCGGTGTGTGTTATGCCGCCCACGGTGTCTACGGTTACATCGGGCCGGTCACGGCCTTTGTGCTGCTGGCTCTGGTATCGCTTGCCACCGTCGGCCTGTCGCTGTTGCATGGTCAGGCGCTGGCCGGTCTGGGGTTGCTGGCGTCGCTCATCACCCCGGCACTGGTGTCATCCGAAAGCCCCAGCCCATGGAGCCTGTTCGGCTTCCTCGGCATCGCCTGGATCGCGACCCTTCTTGCCGCCCGCATTCGCCGCTGGACCGTCGTGCCGTCGATGGCCAACATCGGCCTCTGCCTCTGGACACTGGCCTATATCGTCTCCGCAACGCCGTTCGAAACGCGGCCGGTCACCCTTCTCATGCTGGTTATGATCGCCGGTATCGCCTTCGTCTGGCCCGGCCGCGAGGCCGATACCATCGACAGCGATTCCACAGCGGCGGACGACCCGTTGGGGGCGGTGCGCACGCCCTGGGAGCGCACGATGACGCCGCCTTTCGTCGCCATCACGGTGACGGCCGGGATTTCCGCTCTCCTGACGGCGCTAGCGATGATCAGCCCGCTCGCCACTGCGTCCGGATATCCCGTGATCGAATTCGGCCTGATCGTGACGGCCCTGGCGGCGCTGGGCGCCACGCGCAGCTATGCCGTCTATCCAGCCATCTTCTCGGCCCTCGTCGCTGTGATCGGCGTCTGGAGCATGACCGCGCTCAGCGGCCTCCTGACATTCATCGATCCGACGATCCCCGGTCATATCGGAACGTTTGCTGTTTCCGGCCATACCGCGATGCTGGCCAGCATGGTGCTGTCCTGCGTCTTCGTTGCGCTGGGGGCTCTTGCCATTCATCTGCATGGCAGGGATCGTCCGGCGCTGGCAACGATCTGGGCCGCCGTCATGGCTGTTGTCCCGATCGCGCTGGTCGGCATGTCGCTGCTGATGACCGGCAATCTGACATTCGATCTGCCGCACGGGCTGTTTGCGCTGGCAGCGGCCCTTGCCCTTGTCGGTCTCACCGAATGGTTTTCGGGTCGCAAAACCCTTGATGACGGGTTTGATCTGCCACAGGCGTTTCTGATCGCCGGTTCGCTTGGCCTTTTCGTCATCGCCCTGCATGCGCTGACGGATGGCCTGGCAACCACGATCCTGATCGCGCTTCTCGGCGCAGCCTATGTCGCGGCAACGCGCCTGCGGTCGTGGCCGGCACTCCCCTGGATGATGGTGGGCGCAGCCATTGCCGTGCTTGCCCGCATTGCTTGGGAGCCAACCATCGTCGGTCCGCTCCACCTTGCTAAAACGCCGGTCTTCAATGCGCTTCTGGCCGGCTATGGCATTCCGGCGCTGCTTTTGGTCCTCTCGGCCTTCGAGCTGCGCCGCTGGCCGGACCTGCGGGTGCGCAATCTGCTGCAGGCGCTTGCCAGCCTGTTCGTGCTGCTGACGGTTGCCATTCTCGTGCGTCATGCCATGAACGGCGGCGTGCTCGACAGTGCGGTGCCGACGCTCGGCGAACACTCGATCTACACGCTGCTTGCCATCGGTGCCTCCGGCATCATGATGACGCTTGATCGCAAGTCACCCAGCCCGATTTTCCGCTATGGCAGCATGGTGATCGGCGTCCTGTCGATCCTGTCGATCCTCGGCGCCCATCTGATCGGGCTCAATCCCTATTTCAGTGGCGAACTGCTCGGCTCGATCCCGTTCTTAGATCTGCTGCTGATCGGCTATCTGCTGCCGGGCCTCGGTTATGCCGGTCTCGCCTGGTATGCGCGTGGCAAACGGCCGGTGCCCTATGTCACGGTGCTTGCCGTCGCTGCGGCCGTACTGGTGTTTGCCTGGGCAACGCTGTCGGTCCGCCGCTTCTGGCAGGGGCAGAACATTGCCGACTGGAAGGGTTTCCTCCAGGGCGAGACCTACACCTATTCGGTCGTCTGGCTGCTGCTCGGCGTCCTGTTGCTGATGCTCGGCTCGCGCTTCAACGCCAAGAGCATCCGCATCGCCTCGGCGGTGCTGGTCTTCGTGTCGGTGCTCAAGGTCTTCCTGATCGACATGGCCAATCTCGAAGGCTTTCTGCGCGCGCTCTCGTTTATCGGGCTCGGTGCTGTGCTGATTGGTATCGGGTTGTTCTACCAGAAAATCCTGTCCGGCAAGACGGGCACCGAGCCGCCACAGGTGCCACCGGTGGACATTGACCCGCCTCCGGCCAAACAAGACGACGATTCCGGTTCCAAGGGTTTTTCTGCATGGGTTTGATATGAGCCACACTGCCTCGCTTGCCGCCGCCTTTGCGCCTCATCAGGCTCTTGCGGAACAATTGCTGCCTCATGCCGTCTCCGGCAATGACGGCTCGCATGATGCCGCCCATCTGATCCGGGTGTGGAAGAACGCGCTGCGCATCCATGGCTCGGAAGGCGGAGATCTGCGCATCATCGCGGCCGCGGTGCTGCTGCATGATTGCGTCTCGGTCGAGAAGAATGCGCCCGACCGCGCCCATGCCTCGCGGCTGGCGGCCGAAAAGGCGTTCGAGATCCTCGATACCCTCGGCTGGCGGACCATGGAGATCACCGCGGTCGCCCATGCGATCGTCACGCACAGCTTTTCCGCCAATATTCCCCCGGAAAGCCTCGAGGCGAAAATCATGCAGGATGCCGACCGGCTGGACGCGATCGGCATGATCGGCGCTGCCCGCTGCTTCTACATTGCCGGGCGCATGGGCAGCGGCCTTTATGATCCGCTCGATCCGCTGGCGGAAGACCGTCCTCTCGATGACAAGGCCTTTGCCATTGACCATTTCGAGACAAAACTGTTCAAGCTGACGGATGGTTTCCAGACGGCGGCGGGCCGGGCGCTTGCCCGCCAAAGGCAGGAGCGGCTGCGCGCCGTGCTCGGCATGCTGCTTGAGGAAATCTAGCCGGATCAAAGCCTTACTGCGATGTCCGGAATCAATCTGCGATGCACTTGAATCACAATCTGAACGCCTGGGAGTGACGACATGAAGGTGACCGGTCTCAATATCCACCCGCTGAAAAGCGGCCGCGCCATCGCCCAGACTTCGGTTTTGATCCAGCACGATGGGCTGGCTGGCGATCGCCGTTTCATGCTGGTCGATCCCGATGGAAAATTCATCACCCAGCGCGAATTGCAGCTGTTGGCGCAGGTCGAGGCCACCCATGTGACCGGCGGCGTGCATCTGAAAATGGGCACCCGCACGGCGACCGCATCTTTCGATCCCGCCCGGCGGCTGGATGTGCGCGTCTGGGATAGCAACGTCAACGCAGCCGTTTCCGAAGGCCACACCGATGCCGCGCTGTCCGACTGGTTCGGCCGTCCTGTCCGGCTGGTGCATATGGACGATCAGGCGATGCGGGCCGTTGGCGAGGAATGGGCAGGCAAGGCGGCGCCGGTCGGCTTCGCGGATGGCTTTCCGGTTCTGATCACCACCACCGCGTCGCTTGCCGATCTCAACCTCACGCTGATCGCCAAGGGGCAGGAGCCGGTCGGCATGGACCGCTTCCGCACCAATATCCTGATCGACAACGACGAGCCTTGGGAAGAGGATTTCTGGGAGAGCATCGAGATCGGCGGCATCACCTTCGATCTGGTCAAACCCTGCGCCCGCTGCATCATGACGACGCAGGACCAGATCACCGGCGAGCGCATCGGCGGCAATCCGATCCAGGGGCTCGCCGAAAAACGCATGTCGGCCGATCGCCGCGTGCCGGGCGTCCTGTTCGGCTGGAACGCCGTGCCGCGCAGCGCGGGCACGATCAATCTCGGTGACGGGATGCGGATCGTCAGCGGGCGGCAGGACCGATGGCCGATGAAGATCAGGGCTTAGAGCCACGCAGGGTGGTTTCCGCCAGCGAAAAACACCCTCCAGCCAGCATTGCTATTTCCAGCTTTTCAGCCCGAGCAGTTTTTCGCCGAGATCGCTCAGTGTTGCGGTCTGGGCATTCTGCTTTTCCCATTCGCGCGGGTCGCCGGGGAAGGCATCGCGGTGGGGATGGTCGAGTTCCCGCCACAACCGGACGCGTTCCTGCTTTTCGGCTTCGTTGTTCTCGTCGGCCGGATGCATCGCGATATATTGCGCCATCCGCACCCGGTCGCCGGAATGATTGGGACGGACGCCATGGGCGAGCAGCGAGTTGAAGATCAGCAGGTCGCCGGGTTCCATCTCGATATTGATGACGTCGAGCCCGGTCGTATCCGGATGCATCGGGTCGCGGTCGGCGGGCTGGGTCTCCACCCATTGTTGATGATGCTCAAACAGCCAGGGAATGCACTGGAAGCCGCCGACATCGCCATCCTGCTTCTTCAGGCTGAGCACGCCCTGCACGCCGATCGGCAGCGGTTCGATCGAGGTATCGACATCCCAGTGGATGAAGCCGTTCGGATTGCCTTTGACCCGCTTGGGCGGATTGAGGTTGGCCCGGTCGATCGTCACCCACAGATCCTCGCGGTCCCAGATATCGACAAAGGCGCCGTAGACGCGCGGTTCCTGGCGGTTGTCCCAGAGAAACTGATGATTGTAGATCTCCAGCATGCCGGTATTGTTGAGCTCCTTCATCTTGTGCTCGCGGCGTTGCGGCGCATACCAGGTATCGGAATTGGCCGGGTCCTTCTCGTCGAACTGCCAGAGCAGATCGACCAGCCGCTCGACATTGGCCATCGGCACGGCCTGGCGAACGATGACGTAGCCACGGGTGATCCAGTGCTGCCAATCGGCTTCGGACAGAACCCGCAGCGGTAACGTCTTCCGGATATCCTTCAGCTGGGTCTCGCCCGCGCTGCTGGTCGGGTGGCTGTCTTTCTTGGCTTTAGTCTGCATGGCGGCTTCCTCTGGTTCACGATGGGTTTCGATAAGGAGAGAATAGCCGCCTCTGTATCGTCATGTTGCATCAATAGCGCAGGTTCTGATACTATTCTGGCGTCATGATTTAATCAGGTGCGTGAATGAAGCCACATCTCGAGCGTCTTCATCCTTCGGCCGATTCCTCTTGGTCGATGCTCAATCGACGGCTGGACGATGGCATTCCGTTCCAATGGCACCATCATCCCGAACTGGAACTGACGCTGACGCTCAATTCGCGTGGCGAGCGCTTCATCGGCGATCATATCGGGATCTACGATGACGGCGATCTCGTGCTCGTCGGCTCCAATCTGCCGCACACATGGTGTTCCGCCGAAAAGATCGATGGTCAACAGCCGCATGTGGCGCTGGTCTTTTGGTTCCGCCCGGAATGGGTGGAGGCGCTGGACGCGACCTTGACCGAGCTTGCCGCTGCCCGCGCCATGTTGACCGCCGCAAGTGCCGGGCTGAAATTCTCGCCGGACTTTGCAGCGCAGGCGCGGCCGCTGATCGAGGCGGCGTTCACGCAAGCGCCGGAAGAGCGCCTGCTCAGTGTCATCCGCATCCTGACGTTGCTGGCCCGCGATACCGCCGCAAAACCCTTGTCGAGCACGCTGGCGGTGCCGACGGCGGGGCAGGGAGACCGCGCCCGCCTCGACCGGGTGCTTGATCATATCCACTTGCACTACGCGGAAAAACTGCCGGTCGTGGTGCTGGCCGGCATCGCCGCCCTCAGCCCTTCCGGCCTTCACCGGCTTTTCGGCCGTCATCTGCACACGTCGATATCGGATTATGTGATGCGGCTCCGGATCGGTGAGGCGTGCGCGCTGTTGTCGGGCACAGACCGGCCGATCGCCCATATCGCTGGTGAGGTCGGTTACGTCTCGCTTGCCAATTTCAATCGGCAGTTCAAGGTCTTGAAGATGCGAACACCACGGGATTATCGCCACAGTTTTCGCGCACGACGCTGAACGAAGCCTGGCATCCATCAATGTGGCTGATCCGAACGTCATTTTAATTCGCTTTTTTAGCGGGACGGCAGAGCATAGATTGAACTCTCATACCACGCATGGAGCCGCCTCATGTCCGCCGTTACCACCGCTTCCGCCACGCGGGCGCCTGCCGCCAGCCCCGGCCTGCCCTGGGCGATCATCATTGCCGGCTCCCTCATTGCCGTTCTGACCTTCGGGCCGCGCTCGGCCATGGGCTTCTTTCAATTGCCGATGCTCGCCGATACCGGTTGGGACCGCACCACCTTCGGGCTTGCCATGGCCTTCCAGAATCTGGCCTGGGGCGTCAGCCAGCCGTTCTTCGGGGCGATCGCCGATAAATACGGCTCCTGGCGGGTGCTGGCCTTTTCCGGCCTCGTCTATGCCGGTGGCCTGATCATCATGGCCTTTGCCGATGCGCCGATCTGGCTGCATATCGGCGGCGGCGTCATGGTCGGCCTCGGTGTCGGCTCCGGCTCCTTCGGTATCCTGCTGTCGGCCTTCGCCCGCAATGTCACGCCCCAGCAGCGCTCGATGGCCTTCGGTATATGCACGGCCGCCGGTTCGGCCGGCATGTTCCTGTTCGCGCCGCTGAGCCAGGGCCTGATTTCGGCCTTCGGCTGGTCGGACAGTCTGCTCTACATGAGTGCGCTGATGCTGCTCGTGCCGCTGTTTGCCATCCCGCTGCGTGGCAATTCCTCGTCCGGCACCCAGAAGGAAGTTCAGTACAAGCAGTCGATCGCCGAAGCGTTGAAGGAAGCACTTGGCCACAAGAGCTATCTTTTGCTGGTCACCGGCTTCTTCGTCTGCGGCTATCAGGTGGCCTTCATCACTGCGCATTTCCCCGCCTATATCGGCGATATCGGTATCGATGCGCGCTATGCGGTGATTGCGCTGGCTCTGATCGGCTTCTTCAACATCATCGGCTCGCTGGCCGCCGGTTTCATCGGCCAGCGCTATTCAAAGCCCTATTTCCTGGCTTGGATCTATATCGCCCGCTCGATCGTCGTCTCCGCCTTCCTGCTTCTGCCGCAGTCGCCGGCATCGGTGATCATTTTTGCCGCCGTCATGGGCCTGCTCTGGCTATCGACCGTGCCGCCGACCAACGGTCTCGTCGCCATCATGTTCGGCACGCGCCATCTCGGCCTGCTCGGCGGTATCGTCTTCCTGTCGCACCAGGTCGGCTCGTTCCTCGGCGTCTGGATGGGCGGGTATCTCTATGACCATTTCGGCTCCTACGATCCGGTCTGGTGGCTCGGTGTGGCGCTCGGCATCTTTGCCGCCATCGTCCATTGGCCAATCGAGGAAAAGGCTGTGGCCCGCCCGGCCTTGGCCTGAGACCCGAAATTTCTTGCCCTTCCGCAGAAATAGCGGGAGGGCATTCTTGAAAATTGTCACAAAACTTTCTAAATCTCATCCACCGGCAGTGCCGGTTTTGTTTTGATCCTATTATGCTCATATTGAGCAAAATAGGTCTGCCGCCGGAGGGGCGGCAAGAGGAGCAGTCCGATGACCATCGCACAGACCAATGCGGCCCTGCAGGCTTCCGGCGCGGTAAAGACCGCCGCCGAGCGCTTCGGCATCCTCGAACGGCCGGACCTGACGTTCACGCCGGAGATCGCCCGCGAAACGGCGCATCTCTACGAACGCGTCAAGCAGTTCGTCCCAGCCTTCGAATGGCCGGTCTATGCCCCCTATGTGCACGCCATCAACCGGCTGAAGAAGCAGCGCGGCGCCGTCATCCTCGCCCACAATTACCAGACGCCGGATATCTTCCACTGCGTCGCCGACATTGTCGGTGACAGTCTGCAGCTGGCGCGCGACGCCACCAAGGTGGATGCCGAGATCATCATTCAGTGCGGCGTGCACTTCATGGCCGAGACCTCCAAGCTGCTCAACCCGGAAAAGACCGTGCTCATCCCCGATGGCAAGGCCGGCTGCTCGCTGTCGGAATCGATCACCGGCGCCGATGTCCGGCTGCTGAAGCAGCGTTATCCCGGCGTACCGGTGGTGACCTATGTCAACACCTCGGCAGACGTGAAGGCCGAGACCGACATCTGCTGCACCTCGTCCAATGTACTGGCCGTCATCGAAAGCCTGGAAAGCGATACGGTTCTCTGCATCCCCGATGAATATCTGGCGATGAACGTCGCCAAGCAGACCAACAAGAAGATCCTGACCTGGAAGGGCCATTGCGAGGTGCACGAGCGCTTCACGGCGGCGGAACTCTTGGCCTACAAGGAAGCCGACCCCACCATCGAGATCATCGGCCATCCGGAATGCCACCCGGATGTCATCGCCGTCTGCGATTTCGCCGGTTCCACCGCCGGCATGATCAATTACGTCAAGGACAAGCGCCCGCCGCGCGTGCTGCTGGTCACCGAATGCTCGATGGCCTCCAACATCCAGGCCGAGATCACCGGCGTCGATTTCATCAAGCCGTGCAACCTCTGTCCGCACATGAAGCGCATCACGCTGCCGAAGATCCTCGACAGCCTGTTGTTCATGACGGAGGAAGTCCTGGTCGACCCGGCAATCGCCGATCGTGCCAGACTTGCCGTCGAGCGGATGGTGAACTTGAAGCAGTAGAGGGGCTTGCGCCTCCCCCTTGTGGGGAGGGGTTGGGGAGGGGACTTTCTTTTTAACGAGGAACCCCTCCTGGCCCTACGGGCCACCCTCCCCACAAGGGGGAGGGAAAGTGCCAGGCCGGAGGAGAAAGAGCATGCTGACAGATCATTTCCGCCCACAGTCCTTCAACGGCATTGACGATATCGTCATCGTCGGTGGCGGTCTTGCCGGGCTCTTTTGCGCGCTGAAACTCAGCCCGCGTCCTGTCACCGTGCTGGCTGCGGCCCCGATCGGTCATGGCGCCTCGTCGGCCTGGGCGCAGGGCGGCATCGCGGCTGCCATGGGGCTGGGTGATACCGTCGACAAACACGTTGCCGACACGCTGATTGCCGGTGCCGGTATCGTCGATGAAAAGATGACGCGCATGATGGTCGCCGAAGGCCCGGCCCGCATCCACGATCTGCTCGGCTATGGCGTGCCGTTCGACCGTGATCTTGAGGGCAAGCTGCTGCTGTCGCGCGAAGCCGCCCATTCCGAGCGCCGCATCGTCCGCGTTAAGGGCGACATGGCCGGCAAGGCGATCATGGAAGCGCTGATCGCAGCGGTGCGCAACACGCCGTCGATCCGGGTGCTGGAAGGCTATGTCGTCGAGGAGCTGGTGCGCCAGGGCCGCTTCATCTCCGGCGTCATTGCCCGCCCGGATGCCGGCCAGTCGAAGAAGCGCGTGTCGTTTCCGGCCCGCGCAGTGGTGCTTTGCTCGGGCGGCGTCGGCCATCTCTTCTCGGTGACCACCAACCCGACCGAAGCCTGCGGCCAGGGCGTCGGCATGGCTGCCCGTGCCGGTGCGATCATCGCCGATCCGGAATTCATCCAGTTTCATCCGACGGCGATCAACATTGGCCGCGATCCGGCACCCTTGGCAACCGAAGCCCTGCGCGGCGACGGTGCCCACCTGATCAATTCGGCCGGCAAACGTTTCATGCTGGATATCCATCCGGACGGCGAGCTGGCGCCCCGTGACATCGTTTCGCGTGGTGTGTTTGCCGAAGTGCAGGCCGGGCGCGGCGCGTTCCTCGATTGCACCAAGGCAGTCGGCGCGCACTTCCCCGAGGCGTTCCCGACAGTCTATGCTTCCTGCATCTCTGCCGGCATCGATCCCGTGACGCAGCCGATCCCGGTCGTTCCGGCCGTGCATTACCACATGGGCGGTGTGCTGACCGACGCAGAAGGCCGCACCTCGATCGATGGCCTCTGGGCTGCAGGCGAGGTGACCTCCACCGGCGTCCACGGCGCCAACCGGCTGGCCTCCAACTCGCTGCTCGAAGCCGTGGTCTTTGCCGCCCGCATTGCCGAAAACATCAAGGGCATGCTGCCGGAACCGAAGATCACCGATTGGGGCGACAATGCCGGCGAAAACGACGATCCGGTCACGCTGGAAGACAGCCCGCCATTGACGGCGTTGCGCCATATCATGAGCGATCATGTCGGCGTCATCCGCTCGCGCGACACGTTGGTCAAAGCCATCCGGGCGATCGCCAATCTCGAACGCCAGAACACCCGGCTGCGCTTCAGCAATATCGTCACCACAGCCAAGCTGATCACCACCGGCGCCTATCTGCGCACCGAAAGCCGGGGCGGCCATTTCCGCTCCGATTGCCCGGAGCCAAGGCCGGAATGGAAACACCGGACATTCCTGACGCTTGCCGAGGCAGACCAGGTGGTCGCCGAGGTAACGGAGACGGAGAATGTTTGAGACTTCCCTTCTCCCCAGCGGGGAGAAGGTGGCCCATAGGGCCGGATGAGGGGGAGCCGCGCACCTAGAGTAGGCCGTCGCCTCCTCATCGCCTCGCAGTCGCTCGGCACTTCTCCCCGATGGGGAGAAGAGGAAACGCCACCTGTTTGAAACCGAAAGAGTTTTGCAAATGACCCCCACCGCTCTTCGCCCCGAACTGCCCGCCCTGATGGTCGAAGATCAGGTCCGCGCCGCACTGCTCGAAGACCTCGGCCGCGCCGGTGATATCACCACCTATGCGACGATCGCCCCGGACCGGACGGCGACCGCCGCGATGAATGCGCGTGAGGACGGTGTCGTCGCCGGTATGGAGCTTGCCCGCACCGCCTTTCGCCTGATCGATCCGGCCATCCGCTTCGAGGCCTTCGTGACGGACGGCGACCGGATCAATCCCGGCACAGCGCTGGCGCGCATTTCCGGCCCGGCCCGCGGCCTGTTGTCGGCTGAGCGCGTGGCGCTGAATTTCCTGATGCACCTCTGCGGCGTTGCCACGTATACATCGAAATTCGCAGCCGAGATCGCCCATACCTCCGCCAAAGTCTGCTGCACGCGAAAGACCATTCCCGGCCTGCGGGCGCTGGAAAAATACGCGGTGCGCCTCGGCGGCGGCTCCAATCACCGCTACGGCCTGGATGATGCGATCCTGATCAAGGACAACCACATCGCCGTCTCCGGCGGCGTCGCCTCCGCCGTCCATGCCGCGCGCGCCTATTGCGGTCATCTGGTCAAGATCGAGGTCGAAGTTGATGAGCTCGACCAGATGCGCCAAGCGCTGACGGCCAGCCCGGACGTCATCCTGCTCGACAATATGGGGCCGGATCTGCTGCGAGAAGCTGTTGCGATCAACGCCGCGCATTGGCAGCTTTCAACGGAGAACTATCCCGCCGATCCGCGCCGGACCAGCTTGGAAGCCTCCGGCAATGTCAATTTCCAGACCATTCGCGCCATCGCCGAAACCGGCGTCGATTATATCTCGACCTCGAAGATCACCATGGCCGCACCGACACTGGATATCGGACTGGACGTGGTGATCAGCTGATGCAGCGTCAGAGTTCTGCTGCGTGACGGCGTTTCCATTCGGCGGCGACGTCACCCATGGTCTTGTCCGCGCCGTCCTTGATCCAGGCCATGAAGGCACGGTCGAACGCAAAACCGTCGCCGCATTCCGCTGTTAGAAAACGGCGCACGTTTTGCGTATTGCGATAGGTCGGCGTAACCGGTGTATCGCGGTCGATGGCGTCGGCATGCCAGTCGAAACCCGTCATCTCTCGTTTCCTATCGCTGCAATACGAATGGGCAGACCACGCGGGTGCCGATCGTCAGCGTTTTGCCGCAGTCGTAGCGGCAGGTCTTGAATTGCCCGTTCATTTCTTCGCTGGTCAGATTGCATTGGGCGATCGCCGGTTGGCCGGTGCTGCCGCTGCCGTCAAAATAGTCGGGAATGGCCGGTTTGTCCTCTGGTGCCGTCAGAATGGTACCGGCGAGGAGAAGAGCGATCATCTTCATCGGTTCTTTTCCTTTGTTACCACCTATTCAGTCCAGCGCATGTGAATTGCCGGGAGGTAACCTTTACCTGCAGGACGCGGTAGGCGCAAATAAGCCTCGTTTCCAAAGGGCTGGATTTAAAGAAGGATTGTTCGTGTCGGCAGATTTCTGGATGTTCGTTGTCATCGGCTTTTTCGCACAACTGGTCGATGGCGCGCTCGGCATGGCTTTCGGGCTGTTGTCCACCACCAGCCTGCTTGCGGTCGGAATCCCGCCGGCAACGGCAAGCGCCATGACCCATATCGCCGAGATTTTCACCACCGCTGCCTCCGGAGCGTCCCACACCTATCAGCGCAATATCGATTGGCGTCTTGTCGCGCGACTGGCACCAGCCGGCATGATCGGCGGGGCGCTCGGGGCCTACGGCATCTCCAATGTCGATGGCGAACTGATCGAGCCTTTCGTTTCGGCCTATCTTGTGCTGGTCGGCATCTACATCCTGTTCAAGGCCTTTCGGCCTCTCTGGCTGCGTGAGATCAAGGATTGGGCGGTGCCGTTCATCGGTCTGGGGGGCGGCGCCCTGGACGCAGCCGGTGGCGGTGGTTGGGGGCCGATCGTCACCACCTCGCTGATCGGCCGGGGCCACGAGCCAAAAAAGGTCATCGGCTCCACCAGCCTCACCGAATTTGCCGTCACCCTGACGATTTCGGCCACCTTCGTCCTGACACTGGGCTGGTCGGATCTGGGGTCGGCGCTCGGCCTCGTGCTTGGCGGCGTCTTCGCAGCCCCGATCGGCGCGCTGGTCGTCAAGCGTCTGCCGATACGGCCATTGATGATCGCCGTTTCCCTGGTGATCATTGCAACATCAGCTATTCGAATCTTCTGATCTGCCGGATCCGGTTTCTCCAATCGCGCCGGTTGATTTTGGAACCGCTGCTCTCATCAGGCGTTGCATCCTGAGAGAGTTTAGGAAATCATCCCCACGGAGGAATGTCTCATGAAGCGCTTGATCACCACGTTTGCCATGGTTCTCGTCACCGCAACGGCCGCCTTTGCGCAATCGTCATCGCAGACGGCCATCGCTAACTTCGTCGGCAAGGATGGCAAGGAGACCGGGCGGGCATCGCTGACCCAAGGTAAGAACGGCGTGCTTATTGAAGTGGAAGTGACCAACCTGCCGCCCGGCAAATGGGTGGCCTTCCATGTCCATGAAACCGGCAAATGCGACGCCGCGCACAATCACGAATCCGCCGGCAAGCATTTCAATCCCGGCAAGACCGAGCACGGCTTCCTTGCCGCCAATGGTCCGCATGCCGGCGATATGCCCAATCAGTATGTCGGCGCCGATGGTGTCATGCGCGCCCAGGTCTTCAACAGCATGGTGGCGCTCGACAATGCCGAAAACGGCATTCGCGGCCGGGCATTGATGGTTCACGCCAAATCCGACGACAATCGCAGCCAGCCCTCGGGCGATGCTGGCGACAGGCTCGCCTGCGCCGTGATCGAATAACGCATCAGACGGTTCGACGGCGCCTATCGTCCGCCGACTTTAAGACCGGGAGCCGGCCGTTCGTCGAGGATCTGGCGGCGGAAACGGAAGAGGGCGGCGGGCCGTCCGCCGGTCGCAGCCGTCAGCATGCCGGTCGGCTCGACCAATTCGGCACCTTCGACCAGACGGCGGAAATTCTGCTTGTGCAGGTGCCGCCCGGAAATCGCCTCGACCGTCGCCTGCAGGTCGGTCAGGGTGAATTCCGGCGGCATCAGTTCGAAGATCACCGGCCGGTATTTGATCTTTCCGCGCAACCGCGCAATGGCGGTGGCAACGATGCGGCGGTGATCGTGGCGCATGGTCAGGCCTAACGGCGGGGTGCCGGTCGTAGCAGCCCGGCCGTCGATCACCGCTTCACCGACAAGGCCTGCCTCGTAGAGAAGCTCGTAGCGTTCCAGCACGCGCTCCTCGTCCCACGGGAAATCGTCGAGGCCGAAGGCAAGACGCGTGCGGGTGCGCCGCTGCGGCAGCCCCATACGCTCGTCCTGATGCCCGCCCTGTTCCCATTGGCGGAGCGCCGGAAGGATAAGCTGGTCGATCAGCGCCGGGCGGCCTTGCCGCCAGTCTTCCCAGGGCAGGTAACTGTACCAGTCGCGCCAATGCGCGCCGGCCTCGGCCAGCCGCGCATTGTTTTCCGCGTCGGTGCGGGTGAGCGCCAGATAGCCGACAGACACCATATGGGTGCTGCTTTCACCGGCCAGGCGGTGGCGGCCCTGGTCGCCGAATGTGTAGAGTTGCTCGATATAGCCAAGGTCGAGCGCCGTCTGCTGTTCGACGCTGGCGCGCAGGCTGGTTTCGAACGTCCGGTGCCGGGCCGGATCGAACGGACCAAACGGCAGGCCGTCGCGGTTGTCACCCTGCTCGTCGCTGACCGCGAGAATGCGTGGCGAACGGCTGGTCACCGCAACGATCGCCGCGTTGAGGCCGATTTCGACGGTGACGGTCCGGTCAGCCGTCATGGACGGCAGGCTCCGGCAAGGGGGAGAAGACGAAAGGCACATTGCCATCCGTATCGGCGCCACGGCCGATCGCCTTGATCGCCGCCATCAGCCGGCCATTGCGCGACAAAAGCCGGTCGCCGATCTCGATCAGACGGGAATTGGGGGTGACATAGGCCGAGGCGGCACGCAGCCGCAGCGCAAGCGCGGTCTCATCCTGATCGGGCGCAACAGCCAGGGCTGCGATAACAGCGGCAGCTGGCGAACGCGAAATGCCCATCCAGCAATGGATCAAGAGCGGCGCCGACCGGTCCCATTGCCGCGCAAATTCGATGATCTGCAGCACATGCTCTTCGCCCGGTGCGACAAGCGCTTCATTGCCGGCAAAGGTGATATCGTTCATCCCCAGCAGCAGATGCCGGTCGGACGCGATCACCGCCGGGCGATGGAAGGCCTGCTCCTTCGCCATCAGGCTGATCATTTCGCAGGCGCGGTGGCGCACGGCCATTTCGGCGATGCGCGACAAGGGCGAGACAACAATCACCGGCATCTCAGGACACCGCCCGCACAGCTGCACGTTCCGCCTCGATGGCGTCGAACCGTTCGGCAAAAAGCTTTTGCGCGTCGATGGCCGGCAGCGGATCGATCAGGATCATCTCACGGGTAATGCCCCGCGGCTGACCGAAGAATTTGCGGGCCTCCGCCAGTGAAAATCCGGCAAGAACGGTCGCCTCGAAATAGGCGGCGATCTGGTCGGCCTTCTTGATCCGGGCTTTCAACTCGGCCGGCGCTGCGGAAGGAAGCCCGAAACGCAGGTGGATGGCACCTTCCAGCCGCTTCTCCACAACCTTGTAGCCACCGCCGACCACCGCCTTGAACGGCGAGATCATGTCGCCGATCACATATTCCGGCGCATCGTGCAGCAGTGCCATCTGGCATTCCTCGGCCGTGCAGTTGAACTGGCGGCGAAAGATCTCCTCGACCACCAAACTGTGCTGGGCAACGGAAAAGGCATGGTCACCGTCCGTCTGGCCGTTCCAGCGGGCGACACGGGCGAGCCCATGGGCAATATCGGACAGTTCGACATCAAGCGGCGAGGGATCGAGCAGATCAAGCCGCCGTCCCGAAAGCATGCGCTGCCAGGCACGGGCAGACATCAGGCACTTTCCTCGCCAGCCTCAACCGGGAAATCCAGTCCCGTCCAGGCAGGCAGGGTGAGCGTCACCGCAACCTCGCCGGCAAGGATCGGCTCGCCTGAGGCAATGGCGTCTCCGGCCTTGTCGATGCGCACGATCGCAAGCCCCGACGACCCGATGACACTGCCGAGTACGCCGATCGAGCGCCCCTTGGCGGTCAGCGGCGTTCCTGTGTCGGGCAATGCCATTTCTGCAGCGACGATCACGACCCGCCGCCGGGCGGTGCCGCGATGCTGCATGCGCGACACGACCTCCTGGCCGACATAGCAACCTTTCTTGAAGGAGAGCGCACCATTTTTGTCCATCAGCACGTCGTGGGGAAATGCGTCCTGCAGGGCATAATCCGCGCCCGAAACGGCAATGCCATTGAGGATGCGCAGGCGGTCATAGTCATCGGTTCCAGCGGTTTCGCCCTCAGTGTCATATTCGCGGTAGACGGCCTGTCCGGCTTTTGCAAACCGCGCATCGCGATAGGCGCTCGGCGCCGCATCGAAGCGGACGGTGACGGTGGCCGGATTGGCGAGCGCCAGCGAAATCGGTGCGCGCAGCTTGTACATGGTCAGTCGCTTCAACAGCGATTCGGCTTGGTCAGTGCCGGTTTCGAGGCGGATTTGGGTAGCGTCGCGGGTGACGATGAAATCGAAGAGAATCTTGCCCTGCGGTGTCAGAAGCGCACCGGGTTTGGCTTCGCCGTCTTCGAGCAGGTCGAGATCGGTGGTGATCAGCGCCTGGAGAAACTCCTGCGCGTCCTGTCCGGACACGGTAATCACGGCACGATCTTGAAGGGCGACGGGCTGCATGGCGTTTGTCCTGTTCATCAAGTCAAACAGGTAGGATTTCGCAGGCGTCGCGGCAAGCGCTTTGCGTGCGTCCTCAGTCGCCAGCCACGAAAAATTTCCATTGACCGTCGGGCGTGATGCCGACGCGGTAGAAATTATAGTTGCCGCCTTCTTCCATCTCGGCAAAATCGCCCGCCGTTAACAGCCGGAACAGATCGACTTTTTCGGGCGGGGTCAGCGATGCCAGTGGCTTCTCGGTAAAATAGGGCCAGACATAGGCTTCCTCTGGCGTGCCTTTTTCCGTCAGCACGAAGCCGGTCGACAATACGTCAAGCAGGATTGCCAGGATTTCGATGCCCTGCGGATCGCCCGACAGGCCTTTCAGCGTCTCGATAGGATCGGCATCGGCCTCGCCGACCTGCGTCTGGGTCGGACCCTTGCCGAGCAGGGGCCGTAGCCGCTCGATATCGCCGGAGGCGGCAGCCTCGACAATCAGCTCGCGCATCCGCGCAACCGGCTCGGGGATTTTCGAGACATCCGACAGCACCTCGACTGGCGCTGCGGGCGCCGTATCCTCAACCGTCTCGTCCTTGGCATGGGATTTGGACTTGTTGACCAGCGGATCCGGCATCGGGATCTGCATCGGCGCCTTGTCGCGCGGCTTTTCTTCGGCCGGAACGTCTTTGGCCTTGTTGTCCTGGCTGACTTCGCCGGGAATCTGCTTCAACTCGCTAAGCGCCAGCGCCGCATGCGGCGTGAGCAGGCAGGATGCAAAAAGACCGGCAAACAGCAATGCGGAAAGGCGAACCGCACGCGGACGGCATGCTGATATCTGACGTTCCATGATGGCCTCGAAACTACTGCAGGGTGCGTTCCGGCGAGAATTCACCGGCCAGCATCCGCTCGCGAAGTGAGTTCAGCATGGCCTCGGCACCGTCTTCGCCATGAAGGCGGATCGTTTCACGCATCGCAAGAGCAATGGCGGCGTCGGCAATGATTTCAGGCTCGATACCATCGGCCATTCCATCCGCCCAGGCTTCATTCTGGTGTTCCAGGGCTGCCTGCATCTTCTCATGAACAATCATGTCGTCGATGTCATTCAGACTTGGTTCCATCATTCGTTCCATGCCGTTTCACGCTCTTTACTTGGCACCAGACTCGGGGCGATGCCACTTCTTACCACTCTCTTAACAACCTTAGCAGCCTTTTCCCAAAACGACACGGGCTCCTGAAGAAAGAGGTTAATTTATCGTTAATTTCCAAAGCGGGCGGTTATTTCTGAAGCAAGTGTTGCTCCTTCGGCACGATATCGCTCATCCGCAACCACGGCAGGAGGCGTACAGGCAGTATAAACGGAGGCAAACGCCCGGTACCCGCGATTGAAGGCAGCCGTCATGCGGGCGCGCCGTTCGGCCTCGCCGAGTGCCTCCTTGTCGAGCAGATTTTGCATCGACTGGCGCCAGCTGTCGGCGGCCGGATCCTTGCAGAGTGTGCGTAAATAGTGAACGGAACCAAGGATTTCCGACAAGCGCAGCAGGCGCGCATCATAGGGGGCGGGTTTCTCCGTAGCGGCTGCCGGGACGCCTAAGGGCGGCGTACCCTGCGCCTGCGCGCCGAGCGGCAGGCCGGCGAAAGCCAGCAGCAGAAACGATCGTATGGCCAGAAAACGGATCATTTCCCTTTCAAGCCCCGAATCATGCCTTGGGGCAAGCGGATTTTGGCGAGGCTCTTATCGCCGGCGGAGCGTTTCGAGTTTTTCCACGCATTGCCGGACACTTTCGGGGATCGGAAGGCCAAAAATTTCATCGGCCGTATACCAGCCGATATCGGCTGCATCGTCGGCCGCGACGGCAACACGATCGTCATCGGCCTCGACCTTGAACACCGAAAGGAAGAAGTGCCGGGCGCTCACCCCATCCGATTCGCTCGGTGGCAGATCGTAGGTTTCAAACAGCAGCGGATTGCGCGGCAAAATGCCGGTTTCTTCATGAAACTCGCGCACCGCCGTTTCCGCCGGCGTTTCGCCCGCCTCGGCGCGGCCACCCGGAAAGGCATACATATCGGCCGATGGTGGGTTGGCGCGGCGCACAAGCAGGTAACGCCCGTTGCGTTCGAGAATGGCCGACGAGGCAAGTTGGGGAGAGGCCGGGGTCATGTCGTCTTTCATCGCAGGCATTCCTATATTCTGGCCTATATTCTGGCTCGCCAACGAAATACAATGAACGCCAGCGAAGCAAGAGCACGAACAGGACGGCACGCACAATGGATCGGGATGGCTTGGCGCTCCTTGCCCAAAAATATATTTGGTGGAAATCCCCACAGGATGCCGTGGATCAGCCTGAACGTGTGATCGCGCAGGTGATGAATATCGGCGATTTCGAGGATATCCAGCGCCTCGAAGCACTGGCCGGAACCAAAATGCTGGTAGACGTTTTGACCCAGGCAGAAATCGGGCAATTCACGCCGCGCTCCTGGTCCTACTGGCATTACCGGCTTGGTATCGCTGCAATCGGCGAGGTACCGGCGTTGCCGTCGCGGAGATTGGGGTGATCACTCTCGTTCCTTACCTTGAGACGTTGCCGCTAGAGCAGCAGTCCATATGGCCGCTGCTGAGACCTGCAGCCGGACTGGGGTTGGTGCTTTATGGCGGAACCGCAATCGCATTGCGTCTCGGGCACCGGCAATCCATCGATTTCGATTTCTTTACCGAACAAACGCTCAATTTTGACGTCCTTTACGATGCAATGCCGTTTCTACGCGCAGCCACCGTCATTCAGCAGGAGCCGAGTACGCTGACTGTGCTCGCCACTTCAGCCGAATTGTCAGGCAGCCCCGTAAAAATATCCTTCTTCGGTCCGGTACGCACGGGAAGGCTTGGCACGCCGCAGTTCACGGACGATGGCGTCCTGGCGGTCGCATCGCTGGATGATCTGTTTGCGACCAAGGTCAAGGTTCTGCTCCAGCGAATAGAGGTGAAGGACTATAGGGATATTGCTGCGTTGATCGGCGATGGGCGGGATTTGGCAAATGCGTTGGGCGGTGCGCGGGCGTTGTACGGGGCATCATTCCAACCGAGCGAAAGCCTGAAGGCTCTCACCTATTTCGAAGGCGGCGATCTGCATCAACTGTCGCGACAGGATCGTCTGACGCTTGTCGATGCTGTCAAAGCAGTCAGGATCATCCCAGGCGTGGAGATTATCGATAACAGCCTGTCGATCGGGGTAACGGCATAATGTGCGGACGATTTTCGCTGACGGCGACACCGAGGGAACTGGCAGATATTTTCGGTCTTCTGGAAACGGAGGATTTTCCGGCGCGCTTCAATATTGCCCCGACGCAACCGGTCATCATCGTCATGTCCGGCGAGCGGCAGCAGCCGGGCAGCAATTTGCCGGACCGCCGGGCGCTTCTGGTGCGCTGGGGATTGACGCCATCCTGGGTCAAGGACCCGCGTGATTTTCCGCTTTTGATCAATGCGCGCTCTGAAACGGCGGCTGAAAAGGCCTCATTCAAGGCGGCGATGCGCCACCGGCGTGTTCTGATACCGGCATCCGGTTTCTACGAATGGCATCGGCCATCAAAGGAAAGCGGCACTGCATCGCAGGCCTATTGGATCAAGCCTCGCAACGGCGGCATTGTTGCATTTGCCGGGCTGATGGAGACGTGGTCTGCTGCGGATGGCTCCGAGGTCGATACGGCGGCGATCCTGACGACCCATGCCAATACGCGCATCGGCGATGTTCATGACCGGATGCCGGTGGTGATCAAGCCGGAGGATTTCGCCCGTTGGCTTGACTGCCGCACGCAGGAGTCGCGCGATGTCGCTGACCTGCTGGCGCCGGTCGATGATGATTATTTCGACGTCATCGCCGTGTCGGACCGGGTTAACAAGGTGGCCAACACCGGCGCCGATCTTCAGACGCCTGTGCATGTGTCAGCACGGCCTGCCTCAAAACCCAAGGACCCGCCCGCAAATCCGCAACTGTCGCTCTTTTGAGCGATCAGGCCGGCTTCTTGACCGGCTTCGGCTTGATCTGCAGCGCAGCGGCAAGCACGGCTTTCAGGCCAAGCGGACGGTATTGCTCGACGAGATCGGCCGCCGCTCGCGGGCTGTTCTTGTCGGTGTTTTTGCCAGGCATTTCAATCTCTCCTCAGATGCTTTCCCTAAGCGGAAGCGCTTCGTCCGGTGTTTTGCCACCAAAACGGCGTTCCTTATTGTGCCCCAGGAAACAGGCTTTAATGTGCAAGGGCTCAAAGCCCTGTCTACCCGGACATCCGGTGTCTCCAGATAAGCCCAATCATGACAAAACAATGACGAATAATCCAGTATTTCAACTTAAGATGCTGGAGCGCAGCTGACCTCTTGACCGGGACGGATCGAAGCGCGATAAGTGGGCCCATGAAAACGGTTATCTGCATCACCTGCCGGATTATTATTCGCTAGCCTCAAAGCTGGCCTGGCCGTTTTCGTCTCCCAAAAATCAAGATGACAACGCGAAGGTCCAGCCGGGCGCCTGCGTGATTCGGTCATATGCGGAATGGGAGATTGGAATGGACGGACTGCCGGAACTGAAACTGTACAACACGCTGACGCGGGAGAAGGCGGTCTTTGCGCCGATCGATCCCGACAATGTCCGCATGTATGTCTGCGGCCCGACGGTCTATGACTTCGCCCATATCGGCAATGCCCGCCCGGTGATCGTCTTCGACGTGCTCTACCGGCTGCTGCGTCATGTCTACGGCGAAAGCCACGTCACCTATGCCCGCAATATCACCGACCTCGACGACAAGATCAATGCGCGGGCGCTGCGGGATTTCGGTATCGAGATTGGCAATGGTACACTGTCGCTGAACGAGGCGATCCGCCGCGTGACGGAGAAGACAGCGAACCAGTTTCACTCCGACGTGGCGATACTTGGCTGCCTTGAGCCGACGCACGAGCCGCGTGCCACCGAATTCGTGCAACCGCGTGACGACGGAAAGTCGGACATGATCACGCTGATAGAGCGGCTGATCGAACGCGGCCATGCCTATGAAACCAATGGCGAAGTCTTGTTCGATACCGTTTCGACGTCCGACTATGGCGAGCTCTCCAAACGCAACCTTGACGAACAGCAGGCTGGCGCACGCGTCGCTGTGGACGCCAGCAAGAAAAGCCCTGGCGACTTTGTGCTTTGGAAGCTCTCCTCGCCGGAGGAACCCGGCTGGGATTCGCCTTGGGGCCGGGGCCGTCCCGGCTGGCATATTGAGTGCTCGGCCATGGCCGCCGCCTATCTCGGCGAGGTCTTCGATATCCACGGTGGCGGGCTGGATCTGATCTTTCCGCACCATGAGAACGAAATCGCCCAGTCGCGTTGCGCCCATGGCACGGACGTGATGGCGAACGTCTGGATGCATAACGGCTTCGTGCAGGTCGAAGGCCGCAAGATGTCGAAATCCGAAGGCAACTTCGTCACCATCTATGAATTGTTGCACACCGAGACCTTCGGCGGCCGCAAATGGCCGGGCGAGGTTTTGCGCCTTGCCATGCTGATGACGCATTACCGCGAGCCGATCGATTTTTCGATCAAGCGGCTGGAGGAGGCGGAGCGTCTGCTGGCCAAGTGGCCGGCGGGAAAGCCGGGCGATGCGCAGCCGGATGCGTCCGTGCTCAACGCACTGGCCGATGATCTGAACACGGTGGCGGCGGTACACGCCCTGCACGCCTTGGCCTCTGCTGCCAATGCTGATCCGGCCGTGCTGCCGGTCTTTGCCGCAAGTGCCGCCTTAATGGGTGTTTTGCCGAAGGAGGCGGAGGTTGACAGTGCGGTTGCATCGGCGGTGGACGCTCTGGTGGCGATGCGGCTTGAAATGCTGAAAACCAAGAACTTTGCCGAGGCCGACAAGATCCGCGACGACCTCGCCGCCAAGGGCATCCAGCTGAAGGACGGCAAGGATGCCGCGACCGGCGAGCGGACAACGGCGTGGGAGGTCAGGCGCTAAACTTGTCTTTCTGACGATGCAGGCATATGCTTTGGCCTATGCTGAAGGAGGCTGTCATGAATGTGATCCAGGCTGACCAGGGACGCGAGGTCAAACTCTTTCGCAACGGCCGCAATCAGGCCGTCCGTATTCCCGTGGAATTCGAACTGCCGGGAAACGAGGCGATCATGCGCAAGGAAGGCGACCGGCTGATCATCGAGCCGAAAAAGAAAAGTGGCTTGCTGGAGTGGCTTCGGGCGCAGGAACCGCTTGATGAGGAATTCCCGAACCTAGATGAAGACAGCCCGCCGCCGGAGGACTTCAGTCTGTGAACGGCCTGGTTTACATGCTCGATACGAATATTCTGTCTGATACGATCCGCAACCCGTTCGGTATTGCAAGCCAATACATGGAGCGTATCGGTGAGGATGCCCTCTGCGTGAGTGCCATTGTCGCCTCCGAGATGCGCTATGGGATCAGAAAGAAGAGTTCACCCCGGTTATCCTATCTGGTCGAGAATACGTTATCCCGCATTGCCATTCTTCCCTATGACGACGCGGCGTCCCAGAGCTACAGTGTCATACGTGACGCTTTGGAGCGTCAGGGCAAATCGATCGGTCTGGCTGACCTCTTTATCGCCGCCCACGCATATTCGCTCGGTCTACCCATCGTGACGAACAACGTTCGTGAATTTTCGCGGGTCGATGGATTGAAAATCGAAAACTGGTTGGCGACGGAGGAACGCCCATGACCGCTCTCGTCCACACCGGCGGCTGCCAATGCGGTACCGTTCGCTTTCGCGTCGAGGGCGAACTGGGGGATGCCTCCGTCTGTCACTGCCGCATGTGCCAGAAGGCTGCGGGGAATTTCTATCTGCCGCTGGTTTCCGTGCGTCAGGCAAAGCTTGTCTGGACGCGTGGCGAGCCGAAGCGCTTCCAGTCTTCCAATGCAGCGTCGCGTGGCTTTTGTGGCGATTGCGGCACACCGCTGACCTATGAGGCACCGGATGGCGTGGCGCTGGCGATCGCCGCCTTCGACAGGCCGGAAGGCATCGTCCCGACGATCCAGTGGGGCATCGAGGCCAAGCTGCCCTATGTCGATCGCATCCCGCAATTGCCGGGCGAGGACACGATGGCGGATCAGGATGCCACGTCCTTCCTGGCCGATCTCGTCTCCTATCAGCATCCCGATCACGACACGGCCGAATGGCCGCCAAAGGATCGGGGATGAGCATCAGCCGCATCTATACCGGCGGCTGCCAGTGCGGCGCGGTGCGTTACCGGGCAGAGGGAACGCTCGGCGATCCGCATCTGTGCCATTGCCGCATGTGCCAGAAGGCGTCCGGCAATTATTTCATGCCGCTCGCCAATGTGCCGCGCGTCAAGTTCAGCATCACACGCGGCGCGCCCGGGTGGTTCCGCTCGTCGCATCTGGTGCGGCGCGGCTTCTGTTTCCTCTGCGGCACGCCGCTGTTTTACGAAATGCCCGAGGCCGATTTCATCAATATCGTGCTGGGCTCGCTCGATGATCCCTATGATGTGCGGCCGCTGACCCAATCCGGCGTCGAGTCACGCATGCCATGGTTTTCGCATCTGCCGGGATTGCCCGGTACGGAGATGGACGACGGCAGCGAGCCGATCACCGAGCGGCATATCGCCATTCTCGAATCGAGCCGCCAGCATCCCGACTACGATACGCAACATTGGCCACCGGAGGACTGACATGACCGAAACCACTCGAACCGGAGGCTGCCAGTGCGGTGCCGTTCGCTTCAAGATTCACGGCGCGCTCGGCCGCCCGTCGATCTGCCATTGCCGCATGTGCCAGAAGGCCTTTGGCGGTTTCTTCGGCCCGCTCGTCACCGCCAGGGGCGAGACCGAATGGACGCGCGGCGAGCCGAGCTATTTTCAGTCTTCCATCAACATTGCCCGTGGCTTTTGCGCTGCCTGCGGCACGCCTTTGACCTACAGGCATCCGGGCGGGCTGGAAATCGCCATCGGCGCCTTCGACGACCGCTCCGATCTCGCGCCGGAGATCCAGGTCAATTTCGCTGCCCGCAATCCTTGGGTGACGACGATCTTCGACCAGCCGGTGCATGAGGATCCCAACTATTACATGCAGCAGGAGCAGATCATCTCCTTCCAGCATCCGGACCATGACACCGAGGTCTGGCCACAATTTCCGCACATCTCCTGACCGCCCGCTTTAAATCATCCTTGAAAGCAGACAGCATGACCGAAATTCTTCGCACGCTTTATCCCGAAATCGAGGCCTATGCCTCCGGACATCTCGACGTGGGCGATGGCCATACGATCTATTGGGAAAAATCCGGAACGCCCGGCGCCAAGCCCGCCGTCTTCCTGCATGGCGGCCCCGGCGGCACGATCTCTGCGAACCATCGCCGCCTGTTTGATCCGAAGCTCTATGACGTCACGCTGTTCGACCAGCGCGGTTGCGGCAAGTCCACCCCGCATGCGGAACTGGAAGCCAACACCACCTGGCATCTGGTTGCCGATATCGAGCGGCTGCGCGAGATGGCCGGCGTCGAGCAATGGCTGGTGTTCGGCGGCTCCTGGGGCTCGACACTGGCGCTCGCCTATGCGGAAAAGCATCCGCAGCGCGTGTCCGAACTCGTCGTGCGCGGCATCTACACGCTGACCAAGGCCGAGCTCGATTGGTACTATCAGTTCGGCGTCTCGGAAATGTTCCCCGATAAATGGGAACGTTTTATCGCGCCTATCCCGGAAAATGAACGCCACGAGATGATGCACGCCTATCACCGGCGGCTGACCAGTGACGACCGGGCAACCCGCCTTGCAGCCGCCAAGGCCTGGAGTATCTGGGAAGGCGAAACCATCACGCTTTTGCCGGAGCCTTCGACCTCGACACCGTTCGAGCAGGAAGAGTATGCCCACGCCTTCGCCCGCATCGAAAACCATTTCTTCGTCAATGCCGGCTGGCTCGAAGAGGGGCAGCTGTTGCGCGACGCCCATAAGCTCCACGGCATTCCGGGTGTGATCGTTCACGGCCGCTACGACATGCCATGCCCAGCCACCTATGCCTGGGCGTTGCACAAGGCCTGGCCGGAAGCCGAGTTTCACCTGATCGAAGGGGCGGGACACGCCTATTCCGAGCCCGGAATCCTCGACAGGCTGATTCGCGCGACGGATGGGTTTGCGGGGAAGCAGTAGGGGCTCGCCCCTTATCCGCCCTGTCGGGCACCTTCCCCCCGCACACGGGGCGAAGGGACAAGCGGCACCCTCTGTCATCCCCTCTCCCCGCGTGCGGGGAGAGGGCTAGGGTGAGGGGCCTTTTCAAAAGAGTATTCCGTTCCTTTGGAGGGAACATTGATGACCCGCGAACGCATCCACCTCTTCGACACCACGCTGCGCGACGGCCAGCAGACGCCGGGCATCGATTTTTCCGTCGAGGACAAGATCGCCATTGCGACGATGCTGGATGAGTTCGGCATGGATTATGTCGAGGGCGGCTATCCCGGCGCAAACCCGACCGATACCGAATTCTTCAGCAGGAAGCGCACCAAGATAGCCCGCTTCGTCGCCTTCGGCATGACCAAACGCGCCGGTGTATCCGCCTCCAACGATCCGGGGCTGACAAGCCTGTTGCAGGCGGAAAGCGACGCGATCTGTCTTGTCGCCAAGAGCTGGGACTATCATGTCCGCGTCGCCCTTGGCTGCACCAACGAGGAAAACCTCGAATCGATCCAGTCGTCCGTCGAAGCCGTTGTCGCCTCTGGCAAGGAAGCGATGATCGACTGCGAGCATTTCTTCGATGGCTACAAGGCCAACCCGGCCTATGCGCTGGCCTGCGCCAAAACAGCCTATGATGCCGGCGCCCGCTGGGTTGTGCTGTGCGATACCAATGGCGGCACGCAGCCGCCGGAAATCCGCGACATCGTCACGGCCATCATCGCCCACGGCGTGCCGGGCGCCAATCTCGGCATCCATGCGCATAACGACACAGGCCAGGCCGTTGCCAATTCGCTGGCCGCCGTCGAGGCCGGTGTGCGTCAGATCCAGGGCACGCTGAACGGTATCGGCGAACGCTGCGGCAATGCCAATCTGGTGACGCTGATCCCGACGTTGGCGCTGAAGGAAGCCTATACGAGCCGTTTCGAGACCGCGATCGATGCCGACCGGCTGCAGGAGTTGACCCAGTTGTCGCATGCCTTCGACGAGTTGCTCAACCGCTCGCCCGACCACCAGATGCCCTATGTCGGCGCCTCCGCCTTTGCCACCAAGGCCGGCATCCATGCATCGGCACTGCTGAAGGATCCGAGAACCTATGAGCACGTGACGCCCGAAAGCGTCGGCAACCTGCGCAAGGTCATGGTGTCGGACCAGGGCGGCAAGGCCAATTTCATCAACGCGCTGAAGCGCCGCGGCATCTCCGTCTCCAAGGACGATCCGAAGCTCGACAAGCTGATTTCCATCGTCAAGGAAAACGAGGCGACCGGTTATGCCTATGAAGGTGCTGACGCCAGCTTCGCCATTCTTGCCCAGCGTATCCTCGGCTCCGTCCCGGATTTTTTCCATGTCGAGAGTTTCCGCGTCATGGTCGAGCGTCGCTTTGATGCCAACGGTCATCTGAAGACGGTTTCGGAAGCCGTGGTGAAAGTGTCGGTCGATGGGCAGGCGACCATGTCGGTCGCCGAAGGCCATGGCCCCGTCAACGCGCTCGATCTGGCGCTGCGCAAGGATCTTGGCAAATACCAGTCAGAGATCGAGGATCTCGAACTGGTGGACTACAAGGTCCGTATCCTCAATGGCGGCACCGAGGCCATCACCCGCGTCCTGATCGAATCCGTCGACGGCACCGGCGCCCGCTGGTGGACGGTCGGCGTTTCCGACAACATCATCGACGCCTCCTTCCAGGCTCTGATGGATTCGATCGTGTTCAAGCTGCTGAAGAACCGGGATCAGGCGGGTTTGGCTGCGGCGGAGTAGGGCGGCTTTGGGACAGGGGCCGCTTTGTAGTTTCAAAGCGACTCCACACACTTTGTCATCCTCGGGCCTGACCCGAGGATCCATTTCTGCCGCCAGCGCTTTAGCGAAACGTCACGTGCTGCCGTGCCGCGTGGATCCTCGGGTCAAGCTCAAGGATGACGGCGGAGGTGGGGTGCCGCTCGCCTCTTTGATCTTTTGGGCACTATTGAAAGCTCTGTCAGAGTCAGCGACGTATTTTTAGTAGGAAATTAGATGGCGACGAATACTTCGCTAAAAGCGCATTTTCCTGAGTTGGATTTCGGGGAAAAAGACGTGTCTGAGATGGGAATTGCGTATGCGTTCATTTCTGTCTTCGACCACTGGCTCTCAGCGTATGAGGCTGAATCAAGTCCCCTGATGGCCTACTCGCTTGCCTTGCGGGAGGGCAGACTGGACGATTATCTCGTCGGTGAACACAAATTTATCAAACTATATCGCATGCTTGGGCGTCATGGACTGATCTGCAATCGTCCTCGCCCGGTTCGAAAATTTGAGACAGTTGATGTAGATCTTGAGAAGGTCTTGATAGGCAGTCTCCGAGAGGAGTGTTTAATGGACATTTACTTCAGCGATTTCGGAGTGCGCGTGATGGGCGGGTACGATCGTACCGACCTGCTGATCGCGGAAACACCGCAGAAACTTGAATTCTTGTTCGCCCAAGTGTCTAAGTTCGGTCTCTTTGTCCTGCCAAACTAATCGCTATTCGAAGAATAGGGGCAATACTCGCAACACCAGTGCGATGGCCACGGGCCTGTCAACGTGCTCGATCCGGCCTTGCGCAAGGATCTTGGCAAATACGTCCGACATCGAGGGTCTGGAGTTGGTGACTGCAAGGCTCGTTTTGGAGAAGGCTGTACCTGCCTTATCATGAAGTGCACCCGCGCGCATGGGACCAATTCCTGCGGCAGTCGTCACGTCGGTGTCGGCTCGACTTGCTTGGCATTTGGCCGTCGCAGATTGAAAAGGTTGCCGACAACGATCAGTCCCGCGCCCATCGCCGTGAAACCGTCGATTGCCTCGGAATATAACAGATACCCGAGTACAGCTGACAATGGCACTCGCAGATAGTCCATCGGCATGACGACTGTAGCATCCGCATGGGCCAGCGCCTTCGCCATGCAGAAATGGGCAAATGAGCCAGCGAACGCGAACAGGAATATCCACGGCCATGTGGAGGCCGACGGCCAAAGCCACACATTTATCGCCGGAACGATGCCGATGATCGATTGGATGACGAGCATCCAGAAGAGGATCTTGGTTGCACTGTCGGAACGGGTCAGTGCCTTTGTGGAAATGAAGGAAATAGCGAAGGCGAAGGCAGCACCCAGTGTTATCAAGTGGCCCGGATTGAGAGGGACTGCGCCCGGACGCACAATGAACGCGACGCCCGCCAAACCAAAAAGGATCACGACCCCTTTTCGCCATGTCAGTCGTTCACCCAGGAATATGGCAGCCAGAAAAGCGGCCCAAATGGGCGCGGTGAACTCAATCGAAATGACCTGAGCCAGTGGGATCAGCGTCAAGCCAACCAACCAGGCATATTGCCCCGCATAGTGAGCAACGTTGCGGCCGATGTGTCTGGGCAGGATGCTGGTTCGCATCGCCCTGATGCCGCCTTCACGATAAACCAGCGGCAACAGCATGAAAAAGGCAATGACGGAACGCATCTCCATCGCCTGGAAGACGTCGATCTCGCGGGTAATGATGCGGCCCGATACCGCCATGAGCAGTATCAGGACCACAGACGTCACCATCCATGCTGCCGACTTTGCGATCGACGGACTGTTATCCATGCGGCATGTGCTTTCAAGTTCGAGTGGCGGCTCGGGATGGACGCGGATCGCCGTGTATTAGGGCGGGAGTATGCATCTGCTATAATCTGGCGCAGTCAAAAGTCATGTCCCGGCACGGCTCGGGATTCTTGCTGTGCCGGGTCGGTTACGCCTATTGGAACGCCCGTATTCACAACACCAGCCGAAACTTCGCAAACCCGTCGGCGCCGTCGCCCGCATCCTCGATCTTCACGCCCTTGACGTCGGCGATCAGCCCGCGTGCCTTCGGGCCGCTCTCGAACACCGCCGTAGCACCCTCCACCGGCGCAAAACTCCAGTTGCCGTCAGCGGATGGATTGATCGTGCCTTCGGCGATGATGTAGCGGACGATGACGTCGCGGTTGGTGTCGGGGGCGGCAAAGACCACCTTGTCGGACGCGATTTCCGGGAATTTGCCGCCGCCGCCGGCGCGATAATTATTGGAGGCGACGACGAATTTCTGCGCCGGGTCGATTGGCTTGCCGTCGAAGGCAAGGTTCTGGATGCGGTTGGAATCGGGGTTCACCGCCTTGCCGTCGCCGTCATATTTGGCCGGTTGCGACAGGTCGATCTGGTAGGTGACGCCATCGATGATGTCGAAATTGTAGGAGGGGAATGTAGTGTTGAGCAGCGCCACGTCCTTGGCGCCGGGTGCGACCGTGTTGAACATGCCGGCCGACATTTCCAGCCAGTTCTTCACCTGCGCCCCGGTAATGACCACGGCCTGCACGGTGTTCGGATAGAGATAGAGATCGGCGACGTTCTTGATGGCGATATCGCCGGCGGGTACATCGGTATAATAATCCGCGCCGCCACGTCCGCCGGCCTTGAAAGGGGCGGCTGCCGAAAGAACCGGCAGGTCCTTGTATTCGGTCTCCTTCAGCATGTCCTTGATGTACCAGGTCTGCGCATTGGAGACGATCTGCACCGAGGGGTCGTCGGCCACCAGCGCAAAGTAGGAATAGAGCGGTGCCGTGGTCTTGCCGACCGGCGTGCGGATATAGGCGAGCGTCGCCTCGTGCTCGGCGCTGGCGGCGGCAATGACATCGGCGCGGTCGGGCACATCGGCGACCACCTTCTTGTCCTCGCGGTGATAGATCGGCCGCGCCTCGGTGGTGAAATCGACGATCTTCCAGCTGTTGCCGTCTTTTTCCAGCAGAAGGTCGATCAGGCCGAGATGCGAGCCCCAGAAACCGCCCATGACTGCGGGTTTGCCGAGCAGCGTGCCCTTGACCGGATCGACGCCTTCGATGCCGTCGAAGCTCTTCGGGCCGGGGAAGACGAGATGCTGGTGGCCGGTAAACACGGCATCGATGCCCTCGACACCGGCCAGATACAGCGAGGCATTTTCCATGCGGTCGCTCTGGCCTGAGCCGTCGATACCGGAATGGGACAGCGCGATGATGATATCGGCACCTTGTTCCTTCATCACAGGCACCCAGGCCTTGGCGGCCTCGACGATATCGCGTGTCTGCGCCTTGCCCTCGAGGTTCTTGATATCCCAGAGCATGATCTGTGGCGGCACGAAGCCGATAATGCCGATCTTCAGCTCGCTGGCCGCACCCGAGCCGTCGGTGATGGTTTTTTCGACAATCGTGTAGGGCTTGAAGAACAACGTGTCGTCTTTGGGATTGGCGGCCAGTTGCCCCTTGGTCAGGTTGGCGCAGACGTAAGGGAAATTGGCGCCTCCCAGCACCTTGAACATATAGTCGAGGCCGTAGTTGAATTCATGATTGCCCAGTGTGCCTGCCTCGTAGCCGAGCACGTTCATCGCCTTGATGACGGGATGGACATCGCCCTCCTTCATGCCGTGCTGATAGGCCATGTAGTCGCCCATCGGGTTGCCCTGGAGGAAATCGCCATTGTCGACAAGGAAGGAATTACCGGCCTCGGCGCGGATGGCGTCGATGATCGAGGCGGTGCGGGCAAGGCCCAGCGTGTCGTTCGGCTTGTCGCCGTAATAATCGTAGGGGAAGACGTGGACGTGGATGTCGGTGGTTTCCATGATGCGCAGATGCGCCTGATTGGCGGCCGCGCGCCCTGCAAAGGGGTGCAGAAAGACGAGGGCGGAGGTGGCCGCGACACCGCTCAGGAGAGAGCGGCGGGTAATCGGGTGGAGCGCGAGGATGGATGACATCTTGAAGTTCCTTCGTCTGACCGGTCATTGCCTTGGGGGAACGTAAAGCGCCAGACTGTGAAATGCACCCCGTAAAATCTGGGTGTTTCGTCAATCTATAACAATTCTCTGACCATCGATTGTGAGCTTTGCTGTAGCAAGGTTCACGGAAATGAATTGGTTGATCAATCGTCTTTGGAGTACGACGGCCAAAATGACTGAGGGCTGCCAGACGGCAAGCCGTAACGGGATGAATGCCATGTCTGACGCGAAACAAACACCAGCGGTACAAAATGGTGATTCCCCCCGCGGCTTTGCCTTCGCGCTGACCGCCTATCTGCTCTGGGGCTTCCTGCCGTTCTTCATGAAGGCCGTCGCGCATATCCCGGCTTTCGAGGTTGTGGCGCACCGCATCGTCTGGTCGGTACCGCTGGCCGGTGCCGTCTTGATCCTGCTCGGTCGCACGGACGACGTGAAGGTGGCGCTGCGCACGCCGCGCATGCTGAAGATGGCGATGCTGACGGCGGTGCTGATCACCGTCAACTGGGGCATCTATGTCTGGGCGATCGGGGCAGGGCGGGCACTGGAAACGGCACTCGGTTATTACATCAACCCGCTGTTCTCGATCTTCCTCGGTGCGGTGCTTCTGAAGGAAAAGCTCAATCCGGCGCAGATCGTCGCGATCGTTCTGGCGGCAATCGCCGTGGTCGTGCTTGCTTTCGATGCCGGCGGGCTGCCTTGGGTCTCCATCGGCCTGGCACTCTCCTGGGGGCTCTATGCCTTCTTCCGCAAGACACTGCCGGTTGGCCCCAACCAGGGCTTCTTCCTGGAAGTGCTGCTGCTCAGCATTCCGGCGCTCGGCTATATCGCCTATCTGGAATTCACCGGTCAGGGACATTTCCTCGATACCGGCTGGGCCGACGTTGCCTGGCTGATGGCCTGCGGCGTCGTCACCGCGATCCCGCTGATGATCTACGCCAACGGCGCCAAGCTGCTCAAACTCTCGACCATCGGCATCATGCAGTACATCGCCCCGACGATGATCTTCATCATCGCCGTCTTCGTCTTCCACGAGCCGTTCGGCACATCGAAGCTGATCGCCTTCATTCTGATCTGGGCAGCATTGGCCGTCTATTCGACGTCGATGATCCTCGAAAGCCGCGCCCGTCGGGCGGCGGTGCCGAACCCGGCCGAATAGCAAGACGGAAACGGCATGCGTGAGGAGGAGCGATTCTGAAAGATCGCGCCGGCTTCAGGCATCTTCCGGCCATTCACGCGCCCCGTGTTGGACGAAGAGAATTTCGATTTGTGTGTCTCCGACACGGTAGGCAACAATATACGGCGTGCTCGGTATGACGAGTTCACGCGTACCTTTGATCTCGCCTCGGCGTCCGATGAAGGGGTTGTTGGATAACATGCTGTGCGTTTTGGTATGGATATCATTGACAATGCGTGCGGCGGCGCGTGGATTGCGCGTAGCGACATAATCGCCGATACGGGCAAGCTCCAGCAGATAGCGCTTCGTCCATACGATCCGCACGGATTTTATGTCGGGCTGTATTTGTTGAGAACCGCTGCAATGTCTTCAGCCGTGGCAAAGTCGCCACGATCGGCTTCCTCGATACCATCCTGCACGCCCTCAATCCACTTCTCCTGCCAGGCAAGGGAGCGGCCGTGCGAAAGCGCGTCCTCGATAATCTGCTGGCGCGTCAGGGCGGAACGGGCGGTCAGTTTGTCGATGCGGCGGCTGAGATCTTCGGAAATACCGTTCTTATCGCTCATGGAAATCATCTTCCTCGCTCGATCAATATTACCGGCAGGATACAACTCTGTGGTGGAGCGATCAACAGTGCAGAAATCGGGCCGGATGCCATGTCGAATGGCATTCCGGCAGATAGCGTCAAAGCTTGGCGATGATCCCGTCGTCGCCGTCACGGTCGACCTGGCTGCCCCAATGGGCAAGAAGGGCCGGGACGACTTCGTCGGCGGCGTCGATGACCAATGGCTGGACAAGATGAGCGGTGTGGATGAAGCCGCTATCGGCCATATGGTGGATCAGCTTCATCAGTGGATCCCAGAAGCCGTTGATGTTGACGAGCACGATCGGCTTGCGGTGGCGGCCAAGCTGCGCCCAGGTCATCACCTCGACGATTTCCTCTAGCGTGCCGATGCCGCCCGGCAGTGTCACGAAGGCATCCGAGCGCTCGAACATCTTGTGCTTGCGCTCATGCATGTCGGGCGTGACGATCAGTTCGCTCAGCTGTCCCAGCGAATGACGTGTGGCCTCCATATCCATCAGGAATTCTGGTATGATGCCGGTCACGCGGCCGCCATGCGAAAGAACGCCGCTTGCGACGGCCCCCATGATGCCTTTGGTGCCGCCGCCATAGACCAGGCGAAGGTGATTTTCGGCGATGGATTTGCCGAGAATCCGGCCGGCTTCCATGAAGGACGGATCGCGTCCGGGCTGTGAGCCACAGTAGACGCAGATGGATCGAATCGGGATATTTTTCTCACTCATGGGCCAAGGAGACATCGCAAGGCAGCATGCGTCAAGAAAAATGACGGGAAACGGGGTTTTCGGCCGGTCTGAACATGCGGCGCTGCTTGTGGAAAACCTCGGGAATCGTTAGCAATTTTTAAGCATGGGCTGACGTTATGGGCTGGCTGATTCCGGTCAGCAGAAACAAGCGGAAAGCTGCGGGCATAAAGGCTTGGAAAAAGCTGTCCTTCTGCGCTCATGTCGGGCGCAGGCGGTTCCGGGCCATTTGGAGATTTTGCATGATGAAGAACAAGGCCGGCTGGGTGGCCCTTATCGTCCTGGCAATTGCGTCACTGCTGATGATTTTCTTTGTCATGCCCAATATCAACGGCAGCAAGGACAAGGTCACGGCGCAAGCTCCGGCCGATAGTGTGGCCAAGCAACCCGACGCAACGCCAACCGACGTCAAGCCTGCGGACGCCAACACGGCAGACGCAAAAGGCGCGCGGCCGGTCGCTGGAAGCGAAACGGCGAACGCTCCGGCAGCCGAGGCTACAGCAACCGGGACCGGCTCGAAGCCTGCCGATCCGGCTGCCGCATGGACGGTGCCGGGCTTTGACGTGCTGCGCGTCGAGCCGGATGGCTCGACGGTGATTGCCGGACGGGCGCAGCCCAATACCAAGCTTGAGATCGTCAACGGCGACACTGTCGTTGGGACGGCCAATGTCGGCGCGACCGGCGATTTCGCCGCGATCTTCGACAATCCGTTGCCGGCCGGTGACTATCAGCTGACGCTGCGCAGCGTCGGCGAAAACGGCGTGACCAAGTCCTCGGAAGAAGTCGCGACCGTCTCGATCCCGAAAGACAAGACTGGCGAACTGCTGGCCATGGTCTCGAAGCCCGGTGAAGCAAGCCGCATCATCACCAAACCGGTGGCTGAGGCGACGGCCGCCTCCGGTCAGGTGGCGAAGGTCGAACCGGCGCCAGCAGCCGCCGCAACAGCGACGGATGTCTCCAAGCCTGCCGATACCGCCGTTTCCACACAGACCCCGGCGACGGCGGCTGCGGCCACGGCAACCGGTGACAAGGCGCTGGTTGCCGTCTCTGCCGTCGAGATCGAAGGCAAGAAGATCTTCGTTGCCGGCAATGCCAAGGCCGGTGCGCTGGTGCGTATCTATGCCGATGACACGCTGGTGGGAGAAACCAAGACCGACGCACAGGGCCGCTTCGTCGTCGATGGCACGATCGAGCTGCCGGTCGGCAATCACACGATCCGTGCCGACATGATGGGCGCCGATGGCAGCAAGGTCGAGCTGCGTGCAGCCGTGCCGTTCGATCGGCCGGTCGGCGATCAGGTGGCGGCTGTGGCGCAGGGTAACGCCCAGGGCTCTGTCGTGCCGTTCGATGGCGGCAGCTTCGATGGCTTGCGCCTGGAGGCAACCAAGGCGCTGAGCCTGCTGAAGGGCCTGTTTGCCAACGGCAAGGTGCCGACGGCAGAGGAGCTGGCGGCAGCGCGTTCGGCTACCGAAATCGCCCTGAAGTCGCTTGCGGATTTCAAGGTTGCCGACAATCTGGATGCCAATGTCAAGGAAATGGTGGCGAAGACCGCGACGGCCGCGACAGAGGCGCTGACCATGCTGAAGGCGCTTCCGAAGGATGCGGCCAGCGTCTCGGCATCGCTTGGCAAGATCGAGAGTGGCGTCGGCTCGGCGCTGATGCCGCGCACCGATGGTACGGGTAACGATGCGGTTGCCAGCCAGACCACGACGCCGGCACCGGCTCAGGAGAGCGCTGCAGCAACAAGCACGGCACCTGCTGAAAACGTTGATCCTGCAAAGCCTGCGACTGCGGAAACCGCACAGAAGCCTGCCGCAGAGTCAACCGCGCCTGCCGCTGAGACAGGCACGGCCGCTACGGCAACCGGAAACGCTGCTGCAGCCACGGGCCAAGCTTCGGCCGAACCGGAAACCGTCCAGCAGGCACCACTGCAGCAGAGCAAGACCTCGGTGATCATCCGCCGTGGCGACACGCTCTGGCAGATCTCGCGCCGGGTCTATGGCGCCGGTGTCCGCTACACGACGATCTACCTGGCCAACGAGGATCAGATCGCTGATCCCGACCGGATCCTGCCGGGCCAGATCTTCGGCGTGCCGGACAAGGCGATGTCGGAAACCGAATCGGAAGAGATGCACCGCAAGCATGTGAAGCATCTGCCTTGACGGCTTTTCGCGTGCCGCTCCATTGCGGCGGGCGATGATCAGACTTATCTGAAACATAAAGCGGCGCCTTGAGAAGGGCGCCGCTTTCAATTGGAAAATTGCGTTTGTTCGCCTTTGCCGGATGCACTTCATCCGCGTGACATTCAAGGCGTGCAATGACGGCTGTCTCTGACGAGGCGGCCGGGGAACGAAGGCGAGACAAGACGTGGCGCAGAAGAAGACGGTATCGGCGGATTCAGGCAATCCGCTGCAGACGATCATCAATCTCTGGCCCTATATGTGGCCGAGTGACCGCGCGGACCTGAAGATGCGCGTCGTCTGGGCGACGGTCATCCTTTTGATCGCCAAGGTCGTATTGCTGCTGGTTCCCTATTTCTTCAAGTGGGCCACCGATGCGCTGAACGGCAAGACCGATATTGTCGGCGTCCTGCCCGTCATCTTCACCGGCGCCGTCATGCTGGTTCTGGCCTACAATTTGGCCCGGTTGCTGCAGGCGGGGCTCAACCAGCTGCGCGATGCGCTGTTTGCCAGTGTCGGCCAGCATGCGGTGCGCCAGCTTGCCTATCGCACGTTCATTCATATGCACCAGCTGTCGCTGCGCTTCCATCTGGAGCGGCGTACCGGCGGCCTGTCGCGCATCATCGAGCGCGGCACCAAGGGCATCGAAACCATCGTCCGCTTCACCATCCTCAACACGGTGCCGACGCTGATCGAGTTCCTGATGACGGCGATCATCTTCTGGTGGGGCTATGGGTTCAGCTATCTGCTGGTCACTGCGGTGACGGTGGTCATCTATATCTGGTTCACCATCAAGGCCAGCGACTGGCGTATCGGCATTCGCCGCGCCATGAATGACAGCGATACCGACGCCAATACCAAGGCAATCGATTCGCTGCTCAACTTCGAGACGGTCAAATATTTCGGCAATGAAGAGATGGAAGCCAAGCGCTTCGACCAGTCGATGGAGCGCTACGAGCGTTCGGCGACGCAGGTCTGGACCTCGCTCGGCTGGCTGAACTTTGGTCAGGCGGTGATTTTCGGTGCCGGTACGGCGATCATGATGGTGATGTCGGCGCTCGCCGTCCAGCGCGGCGAACAGTCGATCGGCGATTTCGTCTTCATCAATGCCATGCTGATGCAGCTCTCCATCCCGCTCAATTTCATCGGCTTCGTTTACCGCGAAATCCGCCAGGGCCTGACCGATATCGAGCAGATGTTCGACCTGCTCGAGGTCGAGGCCGAGGTCGTCGACAGCCCGGATGCGGTGGAACTGGCGATCGACAAGGGCGCCATCGCCTTCAGGGATGTGCACTTCGCCTATGATCCGGCCCGGCCGATCCTCAAGGGCATCTCGTTCGAAGTGCCAGCCGGCAAGACGGTTGCGGTCGTCGGCCCCTCCGGCGCTGGTAAGTCAACCCTGTCCCGGCTGCTGTACCGGTTCTACGATGTGCAGGAAGGCTCCATCACCATCGATGGCCAGGATGTGCGCGACGTGAAGCAGAAAAGCCTGCGCGCCGTCATCGGCATGGTGCCGCAGGATACCGTTCTGTTCAACGATACCATCGCTTACAACATCCGCTATGGCCGCACCTCCGCCTCGCAAGCGGAAGTCGAGGCGGCAGCCGATATTGCCCAGATCGGCGGCTTCATCAAAAGCCTGCCGGAAGGCTATGGCGCCATGGTCGGCGAGCGCGGCCTGAAGCTCTCGGGCGGCGAGAAGCAGCGCGTGGCGATCGCCCGCACCGTCTTGAAAAGCCCGCCCATCCTCATCCTCGACGAGGCGACCTCGGCACTCGACACCCGCACGGAGCAGGAAATCCAGACGGCGCTCGATATCGTCTCGCAAAACCGCACGACGCTGGTCATCGCCCATCGTCTTTCCACCGTCATCCATGCCGACGAGATCATCGTGCTGAAGGACGGCGGCATCGCCGAACGCGGTACCCATGGCGAACTGATCGACCGCGACGGCCTCTACGCCTCCATGTGGAACCGTCAGCGCGAAGCAACGCAGGCCGAAGAGACTTTGAAGAAGGTGCGCGAGAGCGACGATCTCGGTGTGGTGGTGCGGGGTCCTACCGCAATCTGAGCGTCAGTCGCTCGGTCCCGCAAACAGGATCAGATTGCCGTCCGGATCGAGCAGGATGAACGTCCGCGCTCCCCAGGGTTGCGTCTTTAATGTCTGGTGAAAGGCGACACCGGCGGCCTGATAGTCGAGGAACAGCTGCTTGATATCCGCCGCACTGTCGAGCGTGATCGATGCTGACAGCAGTTCCGCACGCTGCCGGATATCGCCAACGAAAACCGGCTCCGAAACGAGACGCAGGCAAAGCCGCGCCTTGTCGCGCTCCACGACGCCATAGAACGGCGGCTCGCCATAGGAAAAATCGACGGCGAAGCTGAGCTTGTCGGTGAAAAAGGCGAGGGATGCGGTGACATTGGAGACGTAGAGGACCGCCTCTGTTCCGCTGAGGAAGGGGCGTTCAGGTATCGTTGCGGTCGGGTTGCTCATGGCTTGGACTCCTGTCTTCAGCGCCGTCCAGTGGCGAAAACCGTTCTGGCGGGCAACAAGCTCCTGGGCATCGGCAAGCGAGAACGGCGCGTCCAGCACCTCGCGGTCGGCAAGGTGGCCGAAGCGGGGCAGTGTGGTGCGGATGACCGCAGCCACAGGATAGTGCCGTTCACGATGCCAGCGCAGATATTGCTTGGCCTGCTTCTTGAGGTTTTCTAGGTTCGACATGGGCGCAGCTACGGTTTCTGTCGTAGGTGGGCATAGCCCCTTCGGCTTCTGCCGACGCGCCCTACAGCAACGGAGAGATTTTCTTCCGGGAAACAGAGATTGTCAACATGGCGGCAAAGCCGCCGTGCCGCATTGCTCCCGCCTTGTTTTCAGGTTAGGTCCATGGCGTCGAATTTGCAGGAGATGCCGTAAGATGAGCTTGATCAATACAGTGCGCAACACGCTGGTTCCGGTGCACAAGGAAGGGTATCGCTTCATCGCCATTTTCTTCGTCGTTTCGCTGGTTCTCGGCTTCCTCTGGGAGCCGCTGATGTGGATCGGCTTTATCCTGACCGCCTGGTGCGCCTACTTCTTCCGCGATCCCGAACGCATGACGCCGCTCGACGATGACCTTGTCATCAGCCCGGCCGATGGCCGCGTTTCGTCGATCGCAATGATGACGCCGCCGGAAGAGCTTGGGCTTGGAACGGTGCCGATGCTGCGTATCACCGTGTTCATGGATGTTTTCAATTGCCATGTGAACCGTGCCCCGATGCGCGGCCCCATTCGCCGCATCGCCTACCGTGCCGGCAAATTCGTCAATGCGGAACTGGACAAGGCAAGCCACGAGAACGAGCGCAACGGCCTGGTCATCGATACCGCCCATGGCGAAATCGGCGTGGTCCAGATTGCCGGCCTCGTTGCCCGCCGTATCGTCTGCTGGTCGGTCCCCAATGACACGCTGCAGGCAGGCGAACGCTTCGGCCTCATCCGGTTCGGCTCGCGTCTCGATGTCTTCCTGCCGGAAGGCGCGGAGCCCCGTGTAAGTCTTGGCCAGACGGCCATTGCCGGCGAAACCGTTCTGGCGGAATTCGGCTCCGCCAAGGGACCTGTCATCAGCCGGCGCGGCTGATGGACGAGCCTTCAGCGAAACAGGAGCAGATCATGGAAACGCCCTTTCCGCCCTTCGACTCGCATGGCCCGAACGACGACGACGAAGCGCGAGGGCCACGCTTGCGTGAAATCCCGCTGCGGATGCTCGTCCCCAATGTCATCACCGTTCTGGCCATCTGCGCGGGTCTTTCGGGCGTTCGCCTCGCCTTCGAAGGGCGCTTCGAACTGGCCGTGGCCATGGTGCTGGTCGCAGCTTTCCTTGATGGCATCGACGGCCGTGTCGCCCGCCTCTTGAAGGCCACGTCGAAATTCGGCGTTCAAATGGATTCGCTGGCCGACATCGTCAATTTCGGCGTCGCACCGGCGCTGGTGCTGTTCGCCTATGTGCTGGACGAAGCCCGCTCGATCGGCTGGATTGCGGCGCTGATCTACGTCATCGCCGCTGGTCTTCGCTTGGCCCGCTTCAACGTCATGGCCGAGCGCGATATCAAGGCCAAGTGGCAGTCGGAATATTTCGTCGGCGTGCCGGCCCCCGCTGGCGCCATGCTGGTGCTGCTTCCGGTCTATCTGGGTCTGCTGGGTGTGCAGCCGGATCACGTCGTCGGCTTGATATCCTCCGCGTACACGGTGCTGATTGCCTTCCTCCTCGTCAGCCGTCTGCCGGTCTGGTCGGGCAAGTCCGAAAACCGCGTTCGCCGCGATCTGGTTCTGCCGGTCATCCTGTTCGTCGTGCTCTATGTCGCGACGTTGATGAGCTTTACGTGGGAAACCATGGTCGTCACCGCCGTCGGCTATCTGCTGACATTGCCGTTCGGCGCCCGCGCCTGGCACCGCAAGTATGGCAGCAAATGGCCGGGGCACCCTGATCTGTCAACGCCGGGGGAAGATGGCCTGCCGGTGGACAAAAGTTTGTAAACGGCTGTTGGCTGGCGATCAGAGCTTGCGGCCTGACGAGGTGTTTCATGCTGTCCAGACGAGCGTCCTGTGGTTGCGGCCAGTTGCAGATAGAAGTGCGCGGCGAGCCGCTGGGGGTAGGCGTCTGCCACTGCCTCGCCTGCCAGCAGCGAACCGGCAGTGTCTTTGCAGCATTGGCTGCATTTGCGGTGCCCTATACGGTTTTCGGAACTGCTACGGATTATGTCCGGACGGGCGATCAGGGCGCCCGGTTCCGGTTTCGCTTCTGCCCTGTCTGTGGAACAAATCTGTTTCACACTGAAGAAGACGTGGATCACGTCTCGGTGGCCGTTGCCGTCGGCGGTTTCGCCGACCCGGATTTCCCGTCCCCGCAGGACTCGGTTTACACCTGTCGCAGGCATTCCTGGGTTCAGTTGCCGGCGGGCATCACCATCTTTGACAAAGACCCTATCTGATCTGAAGGTCAGTCCGGCAGGCGGTAATCGACGATGCGGTTTTCGCGGACGATGAACAGTTTGCCGGTTTCCGTCTGATCCGGGCCGACCAGCGGCAGAAGCTTTGCAGCAACTTCAGACGGGTGCGGTACGGTCGACGGGTCTTCGCCAGGAATGGCCTGGGCGCGCATGGCCGTGCGGGTAGCACCTGGATCGACGGAGAGGATGCGCAACGGCAGGCGTTGCGTTTCGCCGGCCCAGGTGCGGGCTAGTGCTTCGACGGCCGCCTTGGAGGCGGAGTAGGGCCCCCAGAAGGGCTTGCACTTGTGAGCGGCGCTTGAGGACAGGATCAGCGCCCGGCCGGCATCGGATTGCTGCAGCAGCGGGTCGACGGACCGGATCAGGCGCCAGGTAGCCGTGACGTTGACGGTCATGACCTTCTCGAACACCTTGGCCTCGACATGGCCGACGGGGGAGATGACGCCGAGAACGCCGGCATTGGCAACCAGAATGTCGAGCTTGCCCCAACGCTCGTTGATGGCGCCGCCGAGCTTGTCGATTGCAGTCATATCCGCAAGGTCGAAGGGAACCAGTGTCGCCGGCAGTCCGCCAGCCGACTTGATCGCGTCGTCAAGGTCTTCCAGCCCACCGACCGTGCGGGCGCAGGCAATTACCTGCGCGCCGGCCTTGGCCAGTTCAAGCGCTGTAAAATAGCCGATGCCGCGCGATGCGCCGGTGACCAAGGCTATGCGGCCCTTGAGATCGATCATGTCTGGGTGGCTCCGAATTCATTGATACGGGCTTGCTGTGCCACACGTCCGGGTTCTGACGCAAGTCAGGAACCTGAGGTTCAGGGAGGCAGGCGCAGTCCCTCAAGCCCTTTCGGGCTCAGGCGAGCGGTTCAGCCATTGCTGGCGAGCATGGAGAGTTTCGGGCTTGTCGTATCGCCGTTCTTGTCGAGAAGCCGCGTCGGATAGTCGCCGGTGAAATAGTGATCGGTGAACTGCGGGCGGGCATTGTTGCGGTCTTCGCCACCGACGGCGCGGTAGAGCCCGTCGATCGTCAAGAACTCCAGCGAATCGGCACCGATGAACTTCGCCATCGCCTTGATGTCGGTGTACTGGTTGGCGAGCAGCTTGTCGGCGTTCGGCGTGTCGATGCCGTAGAAGTCGGGATAAAAGATCATCGGGCTGGCAACGCGGATGTGCACTTCCGTCGCGCCGGCATCGCGGATCATCTGGACGATCTTCAGCGACGTGGTGCCGCGCACGATCGAATCATCGACCAGCACGACGCGCTTGCCTTCGATCATCGCCCGGTTGGCCGAATGCTTCAGCTTGACGCCGAAGGCGCGGATCGACTGTGTCGGCTCGATGAAGGTGCGTCCGACATAATGGTTGCGGATTATGCCGAGTTCGAACGGAATGCCGCTCGCCTGCGCATAACCGATGGCAGCCGGGGTGCCGCCGTCCGGAACGGGCACGACGACATCGGCATCAACAGGCGATTCCTTGGCAAGGTTGATGCCCATGTTCTTGCGCGCCACGTAGACGTTGCGGCCGCCGACCACCGAATCGGGGCGAGCGAAATAGACATATTCGAACAGGCAGAGCCGTTCCGGCTGCGGATTGACCGGCTTGCGGGCATCGATATTGATCGAGCCGTCGGCCTGGATTTCGCAGATAATCACTTCGCCGTTTTCGACGTCGCGAATGTATTTTGCGCCGATAATGTCGAGCGCGCAGGTTTCCGAGCAGAAGATCGGCTTGCCGTCGAGTTCGCCCATCACCAGCGGCCGGATACCGGTGGGATCACGGGCGGCGATCAGCTTGGTACGGGTCATCGCCAGCATCGAATAACCGCCTTCCATCTGGCGGATGGCATCGATGAAACGGTCGGCCGTCGAGGTATGGCGCGAGCGGGCGATGAGGTGAAGGACGACTTCGGTATCCGATGTCGACTGACAGATGGCGCCGGTGGCGATGATCTGGCGGCGCAGCGTCAGGCCGTTGGTGAAGTTGCCGTTATGGGCAATGGCGATACCGCCGACTTCGAGTTCGGCAAACAGCGGCTGGACGTTGCGCAGCGCCACTTCGCCCGTCGTCGAATAGCGCGTATGGCCGATCGAAATGGTGCCGGGCAGCTTTGCGAGAACTGCGGGGTCGGTGTAGTGATCGCCGACCAGGCCCATGCGTTTCTCTGTGTGGAACTGCTTGCCGTCGAAGGTGACGATACCCGCCGCTTCCTGGCCGCGGTGCTGCAGGGCGTGCAGCCCGAGCGCTGTCAGCGTCGCCGCGTCCGGATGCCCCAGAATGCCGAACACGCCGCATTCCTCGTGCAGCGTATCGCCGTCGATTTCATCATGAATTTCTGCGGCTCGCAAATGGGTCATCGCTGTTGGCCTTTGTGTTAACGGCTGGAACGCGTTTGGCATATTGTATCAGGTCTTCCGCCCTTCAAGTCGAGGAGACTTGAAGGTTTAACATGTCATCGTTGCAAAATGGACAGAGCCCGCAAAAGCGGGCCCTCATTTTCTCGTTCGGCCTTAGCCGTTGGTCGCTGCACCATTGGTGGCAGGCGTTTCTTCGGCTGGCGGCTGGGTCGTGGTGGCGCCGGTGCCTTCCGGCTCGCCTTCGCCGGTGGTATCCTTGCCGCGCAGGCGGTCGAGAATGGTGGCATCGGCATTTTCAGGCAGGAGCGCGATCAGCTTGCCGCCGAGATTGTCAAGCAGCGGCTTGGATTTGGCAGTGGTGACCCAGACCGGCTGTTGCTGCGGGGCGACCAGCCAGTTGAAGAACAGCATGGCGACGACGACAAGCAGAACACCGCGTGCCGCACCAAACAGAAAGCCAAGTGTCCGGTCCAGCGCGCCGATGCGGCTGTCGATGATGAAATCGGCGATCCGCATGGTGATGAAGGAGACGATGATCAGCGCAATCAGGAAGACGACGCCGGCCGAGCCGATCATCGCGACCGTATCGCTGCTGGTGTAGTTCTTGGCATAGGGCAACAGGTACGGGTAGAGGAAATAGGCGGCAGCTGCGGCGCCGAGCCAGCTTGCGACCGACAGAACTTCCCGGGAGAAGCCGCGAACCATGGCCAGGATGGCTGAGAAAAGCGCGACGCCGAGAACGATACCGTCGAGAATTGTAATGGGCATATTGTCCTACTCCGAAACCGCCTTGAAGCGGCCCCACGCTGATTGTCCGCGAACCATATATGATGACGCGAGAGGCGTCTTTCGATGGTCCATGATTGAACACTGTTTTCACCGGAATTCGCCATTTTTAAGCAGCGGCTTCCTCAATCATCATTGTCGGCCTGCTTCAGGGCTCCCTTCGAGCCGGCAATGCGCGCCACCAAATCCGGCAGGCTTTCCATCTCCGCCCAGTTCATACCGCTGCCCTTGGGCAGGTCGGCGGAGGCGGACGGCAGGACGGCCTGCGAAAAGCCGAGTTTTTCGGCTTCCTTAAGGCGTTGGGCGGTATGCGCGACCGGCCGGATGGCCCCGGACAGACTGACTTCGCCGAAATAGACGCAATCGGAGGGAAGGGCAAGACCGGCAAGCGAGGAAACCAATGCGGAAGCGACTGCAAGATCGGCTGCAGGCTCCGAAATCCGGTATCCACCGGCAATATTGAGATAAACGTCGTGCTGGCCAAGCCTGACACCGCAATGGGCCTCAAGCACGGCGAGGATCATCGACAGCCTCGCCGAATCCCATCCAACGATGGCGCGGCGCGGCGTGCCGAGCGATGTCGGCGCCACCAGCGCCTGCACTTCGACCAGCACGGGGCGCGTCCCCTCCATGCCGGCAAAGACCGCAGCACCCGGCGATTTCGAATTGCGTTCGCCCAAAAACAGTTCCGACGGATTGGTGACTTCGCGCAGCCCCTTGTCGGACATTTCGAACACGCCGATCTCGTCGGTCGGGCCGAAGCGGTTCTTGACGGTGCGCAGGATGCGGTAGTGATGGCCGCGATCACCTTCGAAATAGAGCACCGCATCGACCATATGTTCGACGACGCGCGGTCCGGCGATCTGGCCGTCCTTGGTGACATGGCCGACCAGAACGATGGCCGCACCCGTCTGCTTGGCAAAGCGGATCATCGCCTGAACGCCGGTGCGCACCTGTGTCACCGTTCCGGGCGCCGAATCGGCGGTGTCGCTCCACAGCGTCTGGATCGAATCGATGATGGCGAGATCCGGCCTTCGGCCTTCGCCGAGCGTCGCCAGAATATCCTCGACATTGGTTTCTGCGGCGAGAAGCACCTCGGTATCGTCAGCCCCCAGCCGCTGTGCGCGCAGCCTTACCTGCGCCACCGCCTCTTCGCCCGAGACATAGATGACCCGGTGCCCCTGCCGCGACAGGGCGGCGGCGGCCTGCATCAGCACCGTCGACTTGCCGATGCCGGGATCGCCGCCGATCAGCACCGCCGACCCGCGCACGAAACCACCGCCGGTTGCCCGGTCAAGCTCGGAAATTCCCGTCATGATGCGCGGCGCATCCTCGATCTCGCCCGACAGTGTCGTCAGCGCCACGGGGCGGCCCTTCTTCGGCGTCCGGCCTGGGCCGCCGCCAATGCCGCCCATTGGGTCTTCCTCGACGATCGTGTTCCACTGGTTGCAGCCTTCGCATTTCCCCACCCATCGGGCGTGAACGGTTCCGCAGTTCTGGCAGATGAATTGTGTCCGGGCTTTCGCCATCAAATTTCACTTTCGGGGAAGTTTTCAGAGGTAACGTCCTGGCGGCCGTGAAGGATACGGACGATGGTGATATGGGAATCTTCAACGCGAAAGTAAATGCAACGGTCGCGATAGGGCAAGGCACGCAGATGGCGGCCGATCTGATCCCGTGCGACGCCCGGAAAGCCGATTTCGGCTATCGAACTGATTTTCAAATGGATGTCGAGGACGAACGCGGCGGCGGCGTGTGGGTTGTCCGCTGCGATATACCTGTAGATCGACCGGAGATCGGCGCGGGCAGCGCGGGAGAAAATCGGTTTGCGGCTCTTAATCGTCATGCTGCCCGTGCATTAAATCCTGCAAAAGGGCTTCTCCATCGGCATATTCATAGACCCGCCCGGCAGCAATGTCGTCGTCGCCTTCTTTGATGAGCCTTTTCAACTCTGCAAATTTCGCCTCATCGCGCTCCAGTAAGCGCAACCCGGCCCGCACGACCTCGCTTGCATTGTTGAACCGTCCCTGTGTGACCTGTTCGGCGATGAAGGCGTCGAAATGATCGCCGATGACGAAGGATTTCTTGGCATTGGACATCGGTGGTCTCCTTTGCATCCAACATATCACACGGTAGGAACAGTTCCTACTTTTCTATGCCTCGATACGCCCGCTCGTACCTTGCCCCAAGGCTGGTCAGCATTTCGTAGCCGATCGTGCCGCCGGCTCTTGCCACGTCGTCGATGGCGACATGGTTGCCGAACAGTTCGATATAGTCGCCGGGCCGGACGGCATTGTCGGCAAAGTCGGTGATGTCGAACAGGCTGAGGTCCATGGTGACGCGGCCGAGATGCGGGACTTTTTGGCCATGCAGGAAGCCGTACGCACCCGATGGTGTTGCCTGGCGCAGGGTGACGCCGCCACCGGAGACGGAGCGATGATAACCGTCGGCATAGCCGATGGCGACGATCGCCACGCGGCTGTCGCGGGCAAACTGCGCCGAGCCGCCATAGCTTGCCGTGTCGCCGGTTCGCACACGGCGGATCTGCAGGATGCGCGCTTCGGCCGTCACGACCGGTTTCATCGGATTTGTCACGCCGTTGACGGCTTCGCCGCCATAGGTGGCAATACCCGGCCGGGTCATGTCGAAGTGAAAATCGGATCCCAGATGGATGCCGGCCGAATTGGCAAGACTGGATTCGATGCCTTCGAAAGCGGCCGTAACCGCCCGGAATGATTCGAGCTGCCGGCGGTTCAGCGGATGTGCCTGATCGTCGGCGCAGGCGAGATGGCTGATCACCAGGATGGGCGAGAAGCTGGCCGGTCGTGCAGGATCACCGGCCAGGCTCAGCGCTTCGTCAAGCGTCAGGCCGAGGCGGTTCATGCCGGTATCGACATGCAGCACGCAAGGGTGATCGCTGCGCTCCGACAGCACCGACATGAAGAAAGCCAGCTGTTCCTCGGAATTGATGATCGGCACCAGGCCATTGTCGAAGAACAGCTGTTCGTTGCCCGGCCACATGCCGGCAAGAATATGGATGCGTGCGCCCGGCACGATCGGTCGAAGCGCCACGCCTTCCTCGACGCTGGCGACGAAGAAATCCCGGGCACCGGCGGCGTAGAGCGTGCGGGCCGCCGGCTCGATGCCGATGCCATAGGCATTGGCTTTCAGAACCGCCGCTGCCCGCGCCCTGCCGGAGAGCCTGTCCATATGGTGCCAGTTGTCGGCGAGCGCACCGAGGTCGATGGTCAGGCGATTGGACGCCGCTTCGAAGGCAGGGTCAGTGAAAAGGGGAGTATGCAATTTGGCCATGGCGAGAGAAATACAGCCAAGCGGCGGCGGCTGCAATCGCCTCAGTCTGTCAATCCGCGATCGCCTTTGAAGGGATCGCGGATTGTCGGGGCAAGCGGGAAGTCCCGTCCGAGATTGTCCGGATTACATCAGCGACGATGTGATCATCGGTTCGACTTCCATAAACCCTTCATAGATCATCTTCAGCGCGACAAAGAGGATGATGGCAAGGCCGAGATAGGAAACCCAGGGGAACCTGTGCAGTAGCTTGGCGATGTACGACGCGGCAATGCCCATCAGCGCCACCGAGACGGCAAGGCCGAGAATGAGGATGTTGGGGTGTTCGCGTGCTGCACCAGCAACGGCCAGAACGTTGTCGAGCGACATGGAGACGTCGGCAATGACGATCTGCAGGGCCGCCTGTTTCAGCGTCTTGCGGGATGCTCCGGTTCCAACCGAACCGTCCTTGTTGACGTCTTCGCCCGTCAGCGATTCCAGACCGGCATTTTCTTCCTGGGCGGCGGTGCGCAGTTCGCGCCACATCTTCCAGCAGACCCAGAGCAGCAGGATGCCGCCGACCAGGAGCAGGCCGAGGATCTGCAGAAGCTGGGTGGCGAGGAGGGCGAAGATGATGCGCAGGACGGTGGCAGCGGCGATGCCGATCAGGATTGCCTTGCCGCGCTGTTCCTTCGGAAGTCCGGCTGCCGCAAGACCGATAACAATGGCATTGTCGCCAGCCAGAACGAGATCGATCGCAAGCACTTGCAGCAGCGCGATAAAAGCTTCCATGAACAGATTTCCCCAGGCTGGTAGCGGCAATCGCGGCAAAATGCCGCGAAGGTTTTGCTAATTTTCTTTCCGCTTAACCGCATGCCTGGAGATTTGCAACACGGCCGGTGACCGTTCTGGAGTTCAGCGGCATTTTTCCCCGGTCAGTGTTCTTCGTATTGCGTGAACGACGGATCGGCGAGATCGGTGAAGCGGGTAAACTCCGCCTGGAAGGCGAGCTTGACCGTACCGGTCGGTCCGTGGCGCTGCTTGGCGATGATCACGTCCGCCGTGCCCTTGACCGCTTCGAATTTCTGCTTCCACTCTTCGTATTTCGGGTCGAACTCGTCGCGCGGTTCCATGTTCTTCACATAGTATTCCTCGCGGAACACGAACAGCACGACGTCGGCGTCCTGCTCGATCGAGCCGGATTCACGAAGGTCGGACAGCTGCGGGCGCTTGTCTTCGCGGCTTTCCACCTGACGGGAGAGCTGCGACAGCGCGATGATCGGCACGTTCAGCTCCTTGCCGAGCGCCTTCAGGCCGGTGGTGATCTGGGTGATTTCCTGCACGCGGTTGTCACCCGACTTGCCCGAGCCGGTCATCAGCTGGATATAGTCCACCACGAGGCAATCAAGGCCGCGCTGGCGCTTCAGGCGGCGGGCACGGGCCGACAGCTGGGCGATCGAGATACCACCGGTCTGGTCGATATAGAGCGGCGTCTTCTGCATCGTCTGGGAAAAGCCGACCAGCTTCTCGAACTCGGCCTCGGAAATGTCACCACGACGGATCTTCGACGAAGACACGTCGGTCTGTTCGGAGATGATACGCGTTGCCAGCTGTTCGGAGGACATTTCGAGCGAATAGAAACCGACGACGCCACCGTTCCTTGCCTTGAACGATCCGTCCGCCTGAACCTCGGGTTCATAGGCGTGCGCAACATTCCAGGCAATGTTGGTGGCCAGCGACGTCTTGCCCATGCCCGGGCGTCCGGCCAGCACGATCAAGTCGGAGCGCTGCAGGCCGCCCATGCGGGCATCGAGCGAATGGATGCCGCTGGAGATGCCGGACAGATGGCCGTCGCGTTCAAACGCCTGCCCGGCCATGTCGATTGCCAGTGCCACAGCGTCGTTGAAGGCCTGGAAGCCACCATCGTAGCGGCCGGTTTCGGCCAGTTCGAACAGGCGGCGTTCGGCATCTTCGATCTGGCTCTGCGGCGGCATGTCGAGTGGCGCATCATAGGCGATGTTGACCATGTCTTCGCCGATGGTGATCAGCGAGCGGCGCAGCGCCAGATCGTAGATCGCCCGGCCGTAGTCTTCCGCGTTGATGATGGAGACTGCGGCACCCGCCAGCCGAGCCATATACTCCGCTACTGTTATGTCGCCGACCTTCTCGTCGGCCTTCAGGAAGGTCTTGATCGTCACCGGATTGGCAATCTTGCCCATGCGGATGATATCGCCGGCAACCTCGAAAATCTTGCGGTGCAAGGGTTCGTTGAGATGCACGGGCTTCAGAAAGTCAGAGACGCGGTAGAAGGCGTCGTTGTTGACGAGGATGGCACCCAGCAACGCCTGTTCCGCCTCAAGGTTGTTCGGCGCCTCGCGGTACTGTGCTTCGGCCTGATCCTTGGCGATAGGTGCAAATTTGCGCGCGATCTCGTTCATGGCGTCCCGTCTCTGTCTGTCGTCATTCTCTGGTGTGTTACCGGTTTGCGGGTCTTGCCGCCAAGCGTCAATGCTTTGGCTGCAACAGTGGCCACTGCATTGGTTGCAGCGACAAGCCGTCACCGTTGTTCACAGGGGCTTATGCTCGAACTCGAAAAAACTGTCGATAGCGCTATTTCCTGTTGACCGGATTTCATGCGAATCGGTGCCGGTCAATGGAGTTCCGCATTCTAGCCTTGTTGGCTGCGGTTTACACGGTTTTTAGCCCCGCCGCGATCAGCAGCTTGAAAGACCGGCTTCGTTGAACTAAATAGGACTAAAATAAGTAGTATGCTACTAATATGAAAAAGGTACGATATGCTCAACTCTGCCGTTAATCGCGAACTCTTCGACGCCCTGGCTTCGGTGAACCGCAAGCTGCGGGCGCTGTTTGATGCACGGGTGAAGGAGCGGGGGCTGACGCTGTCGCGTGCCAGGGCCTTGTTTGCCCTGTCGAAGCGCGATGGCCTCAATCAGCGGGAACTGGCTGACGAACTCGGCATCGAGACCCCGACGATCGTGCGCTTGCTTGACGGCATGGAAAAGCAGGGGTTCATCGAGCGGCGGGTCGAGGCGACAGACCGGCGCGCGAAACAAATCCACATGACCGACCGTGGCCGTGACATCGCCGGCGAAATCGATAAGCTGGCCTGCGAAATACGTGAGCAGGTTCTGGGCGGCGTCGACAACAAGGACAAGGCCATCGCCTTGCAGGTCGTCAGCCTGATGGCCGGCAATCTCGTTTCCATCGGCAGGGATTGAGGGCAGATGAATACGGCGGCCCCAAGCAGTGCGAACGACAACCGCATCGCGCCCGAAACGCCGGCCGCCGAGCCAGTGCTGCAACCGATTCAACCGCCGCCCGAACCGATGAGCCCGGCAAGAGCCGCCATCTACATGGCCTCTTCGCTGCTGCTGTTCCTGACGCAGGGCCTCGGCATGAACCTGCTCAACGCCAATATCTACCAGCTTCAGGGTTCACTTTCGGCAACGACATCGGAGATCGCCTGGCTCTCGGCCGCCTATATCGCCCCCTATGCGTCGATGTCGATTGCCTTGTTCAAGATCCGCATGCAGTACGGCCTTCGCCGCTTTGCCGAACTCAGCATCGTCTGCTTCGTCCTTGCCTCCGTTCTCAATCTCTTCGTCTCCGACCTGCATTCGGCAACCGTCGTCCGGTTTCTCAGCGGCATGGCCGCAGCGCCCCTGTCGACGCTCGGTTTCCTCTACATGCTCGAAGCATTCCCGGCGGCCCGCAAGCTGTCGGTGGGCCTGAGCCTTGCCTTGATGAACACGACGCTCTCGGCGCCGATTGCCCGCATCATCTCGCCGCCGCTGATGGATCTTGGCGGTTGGCAGGCGCTCTATACATTCGAAATGGGGCTGGCGCTGATGGCGCTGCCGGTCGTCTATCTTCTACCATTGACACCGCCGCCCCGTGCCAATGTCATTCAAAAGATGGATATCCTCAGCTATCTGCTGCTTGCCACCGGTTTTGGCTGTCTGGCTGTCTTCCTGACGCTCGGGCGGCTCTATTGGTGGTTCGAGGTGCCGTGGCTCGGAATGCTGTTGGCTGGGTCCATCGCAGCGTTGACGCTGATGGTCGCTCTTGAACTGCCCCGTAAAATGCCGCTGATCGACCTGCGCTGGGTGTTCTCGAGAGAGAACATGCACATGGCCGGCATCCTGTTGTTGTTCCGCGTCGTCAGCTCCGAGCAGACGACGACAGCGGCGAATTTCTACATGCAGCTTGGCTTGCTCAACGATCAGACGCAGAGCATGTATGCGATCATCCTCATGGCCTCGATTGCCGGTGGGCTGGTCTGTACCGTCCTAATGTTGACGCGCTATGTCGAAACCGCCCATGTGCTGGCACTGGTCTTGATCGCCACTGGCGCTTTTCTCGACAGCCAATCGACCAGCCTGACCCGGCCGGAGCAGATGTATCTGAGCCAGGCGATGGTTGCGGCGGGTGCTGCCATGTTCCTGCCGCCGGTGATGTCCAAGGGGTTTGCCGCAGCCCTCGCCAAGGGCGCGCCCTTCCTCGTCAATTTTTTGGTGATCTTTCTGTTTACCCAGAGCATCGGCGCCATCGTTGCACAGGCAGCACTCGGGACGTTCGTGACGCTGCGGGAAAAGTTCCATTCCAATGTGCTGGTCGAGCATATCGTACTCACCAATCCCTTCGTAGCCCAAAGGGTGTCGCAGCTCTCGGGCTCCTATGGCAAAGTGATTACCGACAAGTCGCTGCTGAATGCAGAAGGCCTGCAATTGCTTGGCCAGCAGGTGACGCGCGAAGCCAATATCCTTGCCTATAACGACGCCTTCCTCGTCATTGCCATAGCCTGCGCCATCGGTCTTGTCCTGTTGCTCGGCCATCTGGCCTGGCGGTGGCTTATTCCGCACACGGCAGCCGTACCTGCGGCTGCCGCCCAGTCCTGATCCGTCCAGAGTATATTTCATGCTGAAAACCCTGCGTTCCCCCACGACTATTCTGACGCTGCTGGCCGGTTTTGCCGGGGTGCTGCTTGTTCTCTATGCGTGGCGGCTGCCGCCGTTTGCGACCACCATGGAGATGACCGACAATGCCTATGTCCGCGGTTATGTGACCATCGTCAGCCCGCAGCTGTCCGGCTATGTCGCCGCAGTCACGGTCAAGGATTATGAGACCGTCAGGGCAGGGCAGGTTCTCGTCAAGATCGACGACCGGATCTATGCTCAGAAGCTGGCGCAGGCTAAGGGCACGCTGGATACACAGAAGGCATCGCTATCAAATTCCTATCAGCAGGAGCTGTCGGCGAAGGCGAGCATCGCCGCCAGCGAGGCGCAACGCGATAGCGCCGTTGCCATACTGACGCGGGCTCAACAGGCGTGGGACCGTATCAAGCCGCTGGCGGAAAAAGGGATAGCCACATCGGTCGATCTGGATACGGCGCGGGCAACCCTTGAACAGGGAAGGGCAGGCGTCGATCAGGCAACGGCTGCCATCGAGGTGTCCCGCCAGAATCTTGCCACCACCATCGGCTCCCGGGCCGGTCTTGAGGCCGCGGTGCGCAGTGCGGAAGCCGCCGTTCAGCTGGCGCAGATCGATCTCGACAATACCACCATCACCGCACCGCAGGACGGCACGCTCGGCGAAGTCGGCGCGCGGGTCGGCCAGTATGTGACGGCGGGAACGCAGCTGATGGCTATCGTGCCGAAGGATGTCTGGATCATCGCCAATTTCAAGGAAACCCAGCTCGACGGCATGAAGATCGGCCAGCCGGCGATGTTTACCGTCGATGCGCTCAACAAGGCAAAGCTGAACGGCCATGTCGAGCGGTTCTCGCCGGCCGCCGGCTCCGAATTCAGCGTCATCCGCGCCGACAATGCCACCGGCAATTTCACCAAGGTGGCCCAGCGGGTCGGTGTCCGCATCTTGATCGATCCCGGCCAGCCGCTGGCAGAGGCTTTGGCGCCGGGCATGTCGGTAGAGGTCCATATCGACAAGGCGGCAGAGCCGCAGGCCGTCAAGTAACGGCGGTCATACCCTCAAATGCGAAAGGCCCGCGATAGATATCGCGGGCCTTTCATTGTGTCCAAGAGGCAAGCGGGGCACCGCGAAGGTGCCCGTCGCTCTGACGATTACTCGTCGTCGCCGTCGAATTCGGCTTCCGGGTTGAAGAAGTCTTCCGGCTTCAGGGCATCTTCGTCAACGCCGTAGATGGCGTCGGCCGATGTCAGGCTTTCGCCCTTCTGCTGGCGTTCTGCTTCTTCGGCCGAACGGGCAACGTTGATCTGAACCTTGATTTCGACTTCGGCGTGGAGGTGCAGCACAACTTCGTGCAGGCCGATGGTCTTGATCGGGTTGTTGAGGTCGACCTGGTTGCGGCCGATGTTGAAGCCTTCTGCAGCCAGAACGTCGACGATGTCGCGGGCGGCAACCGAACCGTAGAGCTGACCGGTTTCGCCGGCCGAACGGACGACGATGAAGGACTTGCCGCCAAGCGTTTCGGCAACGGTCTGGGCTTCGGACTTGCGCTCGAGGTTCCGGGCTTCAAGCGTCGAACGCTCGGCTTCGAAACGCTTCTTGTTGGCTTCGTTGGCGCGCAGCGCCTTGCCGAGCGGCAGCAGGTAGTTACGGGCAAAGCCGTCGCGAACCTTGACGGTCTCGCCCATCTGGCCGAGCTTTGCAACGCGTTCGAGAAGAATGACTTGCATGATAGTGTCCTTTCGTTTGTCTGTTTTAGAGGTCTTTTGTTTCAGTTTCAGTGGTTTTCCCCGCCGGCGACAGCGCGATGGCGCGCCGCGTGTCCATCAGACCCGACAGGAGAAAGAAGAATGCCGGGATCGTGAAGAGCACGACCGACAGATAGCCAAGCCACAGCACCGGCAGCCGCCAGGACTTGCCGCGTGTGCGGAAATGGAAGACGGCAAACCCGGCCAGCAGGAAACCCGCGCCGAACGTGCCGCAGACGAGCGCACCGACGATCGCCGGAACGCCGCCCATGAAGGCAAGCAGCAGGCCGCCGAGGAAGGCGAAGATCGAGAAGCGGTGCATGCGCAGCGTCGACGGCATGTCTTCGCGGGGACGCAGGCTCTTGCCGGAGGTCTGGACGATGCGGGTGGCGATGTAATAGGCGGCAAACAGCATCAGCACCCAGATGGCGCCCTGAACCATCGGCAGGGCGACGGAAAAGATCGACTTGATCTGGGCGATCGAGGCGGCATCCGGATTGTAGCCGGGCTCCTGCGCCTTCAGCGCTTCCATGACGATATCGATCATCCGGTCCGACATCGTGCCATCGTAACCGATGATGACGCCGACGATCAGCATGCCGATCGTCACCAGCACGGCGAGATTGGTGAGGATATCCGAGAGGGGATACCAGGCCATCGCGCCATCAGGGCCGCCGAGCTCGGATGCCGGCCGGGCCAGATTGGCAAGGTGGCTAAGCCAGGCGGCCGGGATCAGCGTGATGACCGCGATCAGAAGGGCGAAATAGGGGGAGACGAGCACGGTGCCCGTCAGGCCGGCAACGACGACGGCCGTGATCGCTGCGGTATTGCCCCAGCCAAGGCCGGCAATCAGGATCGGCAGTGCAGACGCGGCATAAAGCACGATCGCAAACGACGACTGCGTGTTCGCGCCAAGCGATAGCAAGGCAGCGGTCACGCCGGCGAATGCGCCTGTCAACAGCGATGTCTGGTTCAATGTTTTCACGGTTCGCTGTCCTGCTATCAAGCAGTTAGAGGCGTTTCCTGACTCAGGAACGGAGCCCCAACATGGGTTTTAGCGCTGAATGCGCCGGTGTTTCCGATCCGCGCCCAACGCGGAAGGGAGAAGGTGAGGCGATGCCATCGGCTGTTCGCCTCACCCTGAGTCAGTTTCCGCCGAGTCAGCTGACTAGCGGAGAGTCAGGTCTTAGGACATGACGTAAGGCAGGAGGCCGAGGAAGCGGGCGCGCTTGATGGCCTGGGCCAGTTCGCGCTGCTTCTTCTGGGACACTGCCGTGATACGCGAAGGAACGATCTTGCCGCGCTCGGAAATGTAGCGCTGCAGCAGACGGATGTCCTTGTAGTCGATCTTCGGAGCGTTGGCGCCGGAGAAAGGGCAGGTCTTGCGACGGCGATGGAACGGGCGGCGTGCCGGAGCGGATAATGTATCAGCCATAATGTCTCTCCTTATGCCCGGTCTTCGCGCGGACGGCGCGGACGGTCTTCACGGTCGCCGAAGCCACCTTCGCGCGGCGGACGCGGGCCACGGTCGCCGAAGCCACCACGGTCAGGGCGATCGCCATCACGGCGCGGACGGTCGTCACGATCGCGCTTCTGCGTCATGGCGGATGGGCCATCTTCGTGCTTTTCGACAGCGATGGTCATGTAACGAAGGATGTCTTCGTTGATGCGCATCTGGCGCTCGATCTCGTGAACGGCCGGTGCCGGAGCATCGATGTCCATCAGAACGTAGTGAGCCTTGCGGTTCTTGTTGATGCGGTACGTCAGGGACTTGAGGCCCCAGTTTTCGACGCGCCCGACTTTACCACCGTTAGCTTCCAGTACACCCTTGTACTGTTCGACGAGAGCGTCGACCTGCTGTGCGGAAATATCCTGCCGGGCAAGGAATACATGTTCATAAAGAGCCATGAGGCTTTGCCTTTCTTGCGTTAATCGTCACCCGGAAATCGGCGGCTAAGCCTCAACGACTGTTCAAGTGGCTGCGAGCAGCCGGCAAGAAAGTGTTGTTTCGAGACGGTCGAGAGCGGAGACACGGGAGGCTGGACCCCTATAGGTCCTTACAGGTCTCTTAAGGGAAACCGGCCCTCCGTTCAGCCACCAGCCAGAAGACCGGGTGTTGCGAACAGCGCGCTTATACGCATTTTCGGGCAGGAAGCAAGGGGCAGAGGGAATTTAGGGGGGAGGCGAGGCTTGTCCGGTCTTTCCCTCCCCCTTGTGGGGAGGGTGGCCCAACGGGCCGGGAGGGGTTCTTTTGCTCCGAGTTTACAGTCTTGCCCCTCCCCAACCCTCCCCACAAGGGGGAGGGAGCAGTTCGGCGTTTGCCGCACCCCTAACGTCCATCATCCACGCGCGAAAAATTCGCCGTGGGTTTTCAAAGAGTAGGTGGCCGGGGCACAACGTATGCCTCAGTTAAATTAGAATAGGTGACACACGCCGTGCCCCGTTTCAGTGTCTTTTGCCGCGCTTCTCAGGTTCTTCTGCGCTTTCCTTTTTGACGGGAAAACCTCCAATGCCCCAGCCTGGCCGCTTATCCGCCAGGCCTTTCAATGCGTGTAACCCGCAAGATCACATGGCAGTACGGCGGATATCTGAGAATATCCGGTAATTCATAGTAACATCTGGTTATGATTGAGTTTTTGCCGAGTTTGCCGGTGACGGTTGAAAAATCGTCCCGCAATATCAAATGGCAGCGCGGGGCCTCTGGCCGGATGCTAAAACCCGGTTCAAACGCGGTTTTAAGCCTTTAAGTCTGACCGAACGTCAGAGTTAAATTTAGGCGAGAACAGATACAAGGAAAACCGAAGAAAATCTTTGTATTTCGAGGTTTAGCCATCGCGAGACGAGGCATTAACCTTTAGTTTAACTCTGACGCAAGCGTATAAGGCGAAGTTGCAACCAGAGTTGAAACGGCGTTGCAACGAATTAATTGTCTCAAGCTTGAGACAAATTCCAGATTATGCAAATCGTCAGACCTAAAAGTGTTGCAACACTTAGGGGCTTGGCAAGCACCGCAAATCGGTCTATCTCTGATGGCGGAGCTTCAAAACTCCTGCTGGTGGTACGCGCCACCAAGGCCGTCAAATAGTTCGGTGCCAACTTGGCACTTAATTCCTTTGTCGCGCCCGAACGGCGCTTTTTTTATGTCCGGTATCCGGGCACGGTCGCTAGTATTGCGGCCGGGAGAACATGGCGTATGTCCAGGGCGAAAGCCTAAAGGCTATGTTGCCGTCCAGCACGGTTTTGAACTCCCGGCTCTGCGCCGACCGCAGAACCATGCGCCTTCAAAAGCGCTGCTGGAGACCATCATGCAAGCGAACCACACAAAGTATTCCACCCTTATTGAATTCGAATACACTCGCGCCTCGCTGCGCGCGCTGAGCCACATGTTGAGCGCCACGATGTCGCAAGGCGATAGCCTTGAACAGATTGCGTTGGGCGTGGGACGACTTTTCGACACGCAGAACGAAGCGCTGGCAGACATAGAGGAAGCCGTGAGGGCAGAGTATCGTCGTGTTGACGAAGCCGCCCATCAAGCGACCGCGTTGCCGGTAAATCCTCAGTCGATGCGGACCGAGTTCATCGCGGCGAAAATTAGCGAGGGCTACGATGCGGGCGACATCGCGAACGCACTAAACCTCAAGAAAGAAACGGTAGAAAAAGTTGTCAGGAAGCTACTTGGCGAGGATGGGGCAGAGCGTGCGACGGAACCCCAAAAAGTGATCAACGGTTAGGTTTGAAGGATAGAAGCATGGCTAGACAACTTAATCCCCGAGCATCCGCATTTGACGGACTTCCGGAGACGGTTACACCGCTCGTGTCGGCCGCTCTTCAGGCTGTTTACGAAAAGAAGCTACCGCAGAGAGAGGCGTATGCTGCACTGAAAAGTGATCTGTTGGAGAGAGGCCTATCGGAACACGAAGTTCCGTCATTCAGCGCCTTTGGCCGCCTAGCGGTGAGAAAATCTCCCATCGCCTTGCCGAATGGAATGCTTATGGGAACGAAAAAAGAGCGCCTCAGACTTGCAGAAATTCTGCGCTTCTTGGCGACCGAACTGGAGCGCTAATCGCTCGAACAATCACAGCGCCGTAGAGCGCGTTCAAACAGGTGAACCATGTATAGCAGTTTTGACCTGACAGTGCCCGTTCCCGCCGATGAATGGAATTACGCTCAGAGGCGTCTCAAGTACCTTGAGGCGCTGCTGTTGCGCATCGTACGCGACAAAGACAACATTCAGGAATGGTTCTCAGCCGCCGAGCTTGCAGGCCATCTTCTTCCCGGTCTGCCGTCCACCATCGAAGGCGTGAGCCGCAAGGCCAGCAAAGAGCGCTGGATGAAGCGTAAAGGCAAGTTCCAAGGCGCTTGGCTCAATGCCTACCATGTCACCAGCCTTCCAAGCCGTGCCTTCGATGCGCTGGTGTCGCATATCTTGAACCTCCCGGCGATTGACGCAATCGTGCCGATCCTACCGAACGCGCCAGCGCCGGAGCCGTTGCCAGCGGGCGAACCCTCGAATGCAGCGCCGCCTTGGGTGCTGCCGTTGATGCGGATCATGAAGCTGGAAACGGATGGCAATCTTAGCCAGGCGTGGCAGAAGTTACCCGAGCGGCTTCCACCAGGTGTATTGCTGCCAACGGTGGACGAGGCGGCAACAATCCTCATCCACTTTGGACTTGTGGGAGGGGCTTGAAACCGTCTAGGTCGTTGGGGAAACGGAGGCACCATGACCGCGATAATTTCAATTCTGATCATCATTACCGCCGCGATCTCCGCCTATTGTTGGCTCAAGGCGACACGCACTGACGTGCCAGCGCCTGAGGAAACTCACGGCGTTGGCGCGATGCCGGGGGGCTATCTGATTTCGAGGAACCAAAAGGGCGAACGGATCGACCTTCACGACACTCTGAACCTTCAATCAAAGTGGAACCGGCTTGGCGCCACATGGGCTTGCGCAGCCGCTGGGCTGACGGTCCTTAAAGAGGTTTGGCCGTTTGTCCTAATGGCATGGGCCAAGATTCTATAACACGGCTCCTTCCACCGGAGGAAATTTTGACCGTTGAAGCGGTTTTGAAGGCCGTGGAGCGTGTTCACGGCTTTTCCTGTCCCCGGCGCAACGCCGGGGCTCTTTTTCGGCCTGCTTGTCATCGTGGACCGGAGAGCATAGCTTCACGTCGAAGCCAATTCTTGAAATGCGACACGGCCTTGATCTCCCTGCCGTGAAACCGTTCGAAACGGTCTAGCATTTGGGCTTCAGCAGCCCCCAAATCCCCCGCCGTTGTTGGTCTTCCCGCTTTCGGATGCTGTTTCCGGTACGAGGACAAAAACACCATGCCAAGCTATCGCTTGGAGCATGAAAACCAAACCAGATGACATCTTCAGCCTTGGTCTGTCCGATGCGACTTTGATCAGGCATTTGCCACAACTTCTGGCCGATATCGCCCGTCTAGTCGGCGTCGAAGCGGCCGTCAAAATCGGCTGCCAATGGGGCGGCGGTGAACTCTATCTTCCTGTCACTTTGACAGAAGATAAGGGGGTCGTTGAAGTCATCGGACTCGAGGCAGCAACGAAGCTCGCTACACACTATGGACAATCGTGGGGCGTGAAACTCCAGATTCCGAGCACGATGGGGCGCTTTCATCGAAGGATGACCGCGATCAAGCTCCTGAAAAGCGGGTGCAGCCTCAGAGAGGTCGCTCTGACTGTCGGCATGGGCAGAAGTTCCGTCCAGGTGTTGAGAAGGGATTTCCAGAATTTCCCGCTCTGATCGAAATACCGCGACCTTTCACGATCACAAAATTCAGCGTTCGCCGACGCTTTCGGCTTGTCTCAGTCGCGGCGCTGACGCCGCTCGCTGGTGAAACCGGGA
>UCKS01000081.1 GCA_900473045.1 Hyphomicrobiales bacterium | reverse complement strand
GTCTTGCCGGAGCCGGACGGACCGATCAATGCCAGCTTCTCACCTGGCATGACGTCCATCGACAGGCCATCGAGCACTGTCAGAGGCCCGTAGGCCTTGGTGATGTTGTCGATGCGGATAATCGGCGAGGGCATGCAGATCTCTTCCTGTTGAGACGAGCGATGCCTAACGATGACGAGCCTATCAAATCATGTCAATTGTCAAAATAATCTCATGACAATTATTCTTTGCCTGCCTATTTGGCGGGCGAAACCGTCAAATGGCGAGCAGCAGCGCTTCCGGATTTCCGTGGGCCAGTGATGCTACGACACCGAGCCCGGTCCGCAACTCCGTCTCGGTTGTCGAGCCGAGCGAAATGCGCACTGCTGGCGCGCGGCCATGGTCGGCTGTCTGGAAGGATACGCCCGGTGCGATCGCCACGCCGCGCAGACGCGCCTGCGCCACAAAACCCTCCTCGGTATGCTGACAGGTCAGCGGCAACCAGATATGCAGGCTTTGCGGATGGGAATGATAGAAGAGCTCGCCCAGCGCTTCGGTCGCGATCTCATGGCGCCGCGCCAATGCCCGCCGCTGCCAGTTGACCAATTCCATTGCCGTGCCGTTGCTGACCCAACGGGTGGCGATCTCAGCAATCGCCGGCGTCGCCATCCAGTTGGATACAAGGTGCCGGTTGGCGACGGCGGCAACGTAACGGTCTGGCGCTACGAGGTAACCGATACGCAAGCCCGGCACAGTGATCTTGGTGAAGCTCGTAACATAGAGCGTGCGCTCCGGCGCAAAGGTCTGCAGCGGCGGCGGCCGCTTTTCGACCAATGGGCCGAGGATATCGTTCTCGATGATCGCGATGTCATGCCTGGCCGCAACGGTCGCCAGGGCCTGCCGCCTTTCAGCGCTCATCAGCGTTGCGGTGGGATTGACCACCGAAGGCTGAAGGAAAACGGCCCGGATTGGCCCCTTCCGGCATGCTTCGTCCAGGGCCTGCGGAATCATTCCATCTTCGTCGATGGCCAGGCCTTCCAGATGAATACCCAGATAGCTCGAGAGCGGCACCAGCGTGTGATGGCTGATCGCCTCGGTTGCGACCGTCGATCCAGGCGGGGCAACGCTCATCAAGGCGACCGTCATTCCCGAGGTGGCACCATTGGTCAGATTGACATTGAGCGGTGAAACCTCCAGTCCGCATTGCGCCAGCCACTCAGTCGCCACCGCCCGATGGCGTGGAAACACCATGTTGGGCCTAAATGAAAGGGCCGAACTCGACGGAAGGTTCTCCGCCAGCCATCCGAACGCCTCGCGCATCCGGTCGAGATGGATCTGCTCGCAGACCGGCTTCAGGATCGATAGGTCGATGACTTCGCCCAGCCGTTCCGGCAGATAGGGCGGCTCCGGCTCTTTCGGCTGGGTTTGCACGAAACTGCCGCGTCCGATTTCGCCGGCGATCATGCCGCGGCGGATGAGCTCGTCATACGCGCGGCTCACCGTCTGGATCGACAGTTTCAGATCTTCGGCCAGCTTTCTGTGGGTCGGCAATCGCTCGCCATTGACCAGTTTACCGTCATGAATCGCATTGGCAATCTGCTCGGCAAGTGAGAGATAGGCCGGACGGCGAAGCTGTTGTGGATCGGGGCGCCAGTTTGTCATGATTTGACAGTGATAAAAATCAGGTCAATTGACAATCCAAAAATTGCATTTCCCATCCAGATTTCATACCATTTGCCATAATTTCCACGCCGGGATACCAGTCCGAATGAAACTTGACGCCATCGACCTGCGCATTCTCGATGCTGTCCAACGGGATGGCCGCATCACCAAGGTGGCGCTGGCAGAGGTGGTCGGCCTGTCGCCGACACCGTGTTGGATGCGGTTGCGCAAACTCGAAAAGGCCGGGATCGTCTCGGGTTATCACGCCCGCGTCGCCGTGCGCCGCGTGGCTCCGGTTGCCAGCGTGATGATGGAANNGGCAATCATCGCCAGGTGGATTTCGATCGTTTCGAGCGCGTGGTAACGGCCATTCCGGAGATCGTCGCCTGCTGGTCTGTCGGCGGCGGGGTCGATTATATCCTGAAAATCATGGCGTCCGACATCGATGCCTATCAGCGGCTGGTGGATAACCTGCTCGACCGCGACATCGGCATTGCACGCTACTTCACCTACATCGTGACCAAGACGGTAAAGGAGGAAACCGCCCTGCCCCTCTCGATGCTGCTGTCGCCAGGTGAAGCGACCAGCAGCTAGACAATTCCTCTGCGGTAGCCCCGTCATTTGGACAAATCCTCTGCTGGGGTCGCGTCCTACAGACCATCTCTCCCCTCGAAACTGTCAGACTCCGTGTCAACCGACGCATGAGGAGCCGCAGATGAACGCTGTATTCGCACGACCCGCCTGTCACGACGCTCTTGCGCGGCTGAACGACAAGCATCTGTTGAAGTCGCTCGCCTATGTCGGCGGCCGCTGGGTTGCCAATGCCGAAANNCCGCACTTTCGAAGTCCGCGATCCCGCCACATCCGTGCCGCTTGCCTGGGTTTCCGGGCTGGACGCAGAGGAGACAGCAGATGCTATTGATGCCGCCACACGTGCCTTTCCAAAATGGCGGTCGCTGCTGCCGCAGGAGCGCGCCAGAATCCTGCGGCGCTGGTACGAGCTGATGCTGGCCGCCAAGGACGATCTGGCTTTGATCATGACGCTGGAGCAAGGAAAGCCGCTGGCGGAATCCGAAGGCGAAATCGACTATGCCGCCTCATTCATCGAGTGGTATGCCGAGGAAGGCAAGCGGCTGAACGCCGAGAGCGTTACCAGCCATCTGCCCGGCGCCGAGATGACCGTGCGCCGTGAAGCGCTGGGCGTCGTCGGCATTGTCACGCCCTGGAACTTTCCTTCCGCGATGATCACCCGCAAGGCGGCGGCCGCACTGGCTGCCGGTTGCACGGTGGTTGCCCACCCCTCCTCGGAGACCCCTCTCTCTGCCTTGGCACTCGCAGAACTTGGAGAACGTGCGGGCATCCCGGCTGGTGTCTTCAACGTCGTCACCGGCGGCGCTGCCACCATTGTCGGCCGCCTGTGCGAAGACAGCCGCGTCCGCGCCATCAGCTTCACCGGATCCACCGAAATCGGCAAGCTGATCGCCGGACAATGCGCGCCGACATTGAAACGGCTGGTGATGGAGCTCGGCGGTCACGCACCACTGATCGTCTTTGACGATGCGGATATCGACAAGGCGGTCGATCTCGCCATCAACGCCAAATTCGCCACATCCGGGCAGGATTGCCTCGCCGCCAATCGCATCTTCGTCCAACGCCCGATCCTCAACGCCTTCAATGCTGCCTTCAAGGCGCGGATCGAGGCACTGAAGATCGGTAGCGGTCTGGAACCTGGTGTGGACATCGGTCCGCTGATGCATGAGCGGGCTGTCAATAAAGTCGAAGAGCATGTGACCGATGCCATCAAGCGCGGCGCACGCTGCCTCACCGGCGGTAAACGGCATGCGGCGGGACCATTGTTCTACACGCCAACGCTGCTCACGGACGTGCCGGGCGACGCGCTGATCATGTCGGAGGAAACCTTCGGACCTGTCGCTGCCGTTACGGTTTTCGACACGGAGGAAGAGGTTATCGCTCGCGCCAACGACACCGAATATGGTCTCGTCGCCTATATCGTCACCGAAAACGGCGCGCGTCAGATACGGCTCGGCCGAGCACTCGAATACGGCATGGTGGCAATCAACCGGGTAAAGATCACCGGCGGCCCCATTCCCTTTGGCGGCTGGAAACAATCCGGTATCGGCCGCGAAGGTTCGCGCCACGGGATCGAAGCCTTCACCGAACTCAAATATCTCTGCATCGACACTGCCGCCTGACGCGCGGCCCCCCTTTTGAACACAGATCCAAGGAATCCGCATATGTCCGACCATAGCAACGAAATGACCGCCTGGGACCGCGACCACTTCTTCCATCCGTCCACCCATATGGGCATGCATGCGCGCGGCGAGACCCCGACGAGGATCATCACTGGTGGCGAAGGCGTCTACATCACCGACACCAACGGCCGCACGAGCCTTGATGCGTTTGCCGGCCTCTATTGCGTCAATGTTGGCTATGGCCGTCAGAAAATTTCCGATGCGATCGCCGAACAGGCAAAGAATCTCGCCTATTATCATGCCTATGTCGGCCACGGCACGGAGGCGTCGATCACGCTGTCGAAGATGATCATCGACCGGGCGCCAGCCGGCATGAGTCGCGTCTATTTCGGGCTATCGGGCTCGGACGCCAACGAGACCAATATCAAGCTGATCTGGTACTATAACAACATCCTCGACCGTCCGGAAAAGAAGAAGATCATTTCACGTTGGCGTGGGTATCACGGCTCCGGCGTCATGACAGGAAGCCTGACCGGTCTCGACCTGTTCCACAATCTGTTCGACCTGCCGCGTGCGCCGATCCTGCACACGGAAGCCCCCTATTACTTTCGCCGTGCCGACCGGTCTATGAGCGAAGAACAGTTCTCGCAACATTGCGCCGACAAGCTGGAAGAAATGATCCTTGCGGAAGGCCCGGAGACGGTTGCCGCCTTCATCGGCGAACCGATCCTCGGCACCGGTGGCATTGTGCCCCCACCGGCCGGCTACTGGCAGAAGATTCAGGCCGTGCTCGAAAAATACGACATCCTGCTGGTTGCCGATGAGGTCGTCACCGGTTTCGGCCGTCTCGGCTCAATGTTCGGCGCTGATCATTACGGCATGAAACCGGATCTCATCACCATCGCCAAGGGCNNCTCGGACGCGATGTGGCAGGTGCTCGTCGAGGGCTCCGACAGGATGGGTGCCATCGGCCATGGCTGGACCTACTCCGCCCACCCGATCTGCGCTGCGGCCGGTGTCGCCAATCTTGAATTGGTCGATGAACTCGGCCTGGTCGAAAACGCTGGCTCGACGGGTGCCTACTTCCGCGCCGAACTGGCAAACGCGGTCTCCGGCCACAGGAATGTCGGCGAAGTGCGTGGCGACGGCTTGATGGCGGCGATCGAATTCGTCGAAGACAGGGACGACCGGAAATTCTTCGATGCCTCTCGCAAAATCGGCCCCCAGGTTTCCGCCGCACTGCTTGAGCGCGGCGTCATCGGCCGTGCCATGCCGCAGGGCGATATCCTCGGCTTTGCCCCACCGCTGTGCCTGACGCGCGCGGAAGCCGATATTGTTGTTCAGGCGGCAGCCGGTGCAATCGAAGCCGTCTTGGGCCGTTGACGAACAGGATAACGGGAGTTCGAATTTAAAGATCAGGCTTCCGGTATCATCACGAGCTCGCTTCAGCACTACAGCCGTTGCCCAGTGCATAATCGACCCATTAATCGAGCCAATAGCAGCACGTTGCGGCTATCTGGATGCAGACAGGAAAGTATGGGCGCATCGGTCGCGATGCGCCTCCAATCCTT
>UCKS01000035.1 GCA_900473045.1 Hyphomicrobiales bacterium | reverse complement strand
CGGCTTCATCGGATTCTGCACTCCGACGTGGCTCGCATGCTTTCTGCGACAATCAGCTGCTCCTGATCCCGGCGTTGTTGCTGCTGGAGCATGCAATGTGCATAGGATTGGGAACCATATCGCGTACCGAAATCGGCGCATGTATTACCATCTTCATTCAGGTTCGCCCGACGTTGCTCTTCAGGCGACATGCATCCGGCAAGCGCCAGGGTGAGGGCGAACATGCCGATCGATATGGTTGTTCGAGCGGTCTTCTTCATTTCAAAATTGTCCACTGCATTTTCTCGTTTTTTTGTGATTGTGGGTCCCAGTAGGCGAAAGTTGGCCTATGCGTAGCCGTAGGCACGGGTTTGCGCATTGGAGGGTGGCGACATATCGATGGACGCCTTACGGCAATGCTGGCCTGCTTTTGTTATCGGCCTGCCGGTCATCAGCGAGTATTTTCAAACGCCAGGGAACTTATTTCATCACACGCCCCTCCCATGTTGCGGACCAAATCGTACTGATACAGACCATAGTGGTCTATACGTGACCGGTCGCTTGGTCAATATGCTTCGCGTCGCGCGTCGTTTTGTCGGGAGCTACTGCTATAAATAGGCGGCGAAAGAGGATCGGGGGAGCCACCGGCCGTTGGGTTAGGGAAGCGGATGCCGTTGTCGGTCAGCTTGTTGCGAGGCATGCCCTTGGATGTCGCCTTTGACGTCGGCAAGTTTGGAGATGCTGTGCCATTGCATTCAACGATGCACTGACGAGCGTGTCAGACGGGGGATTGTCCGCTGCAGCGCGTAAAGACAGTCGTCGGAGGGAAATGTTAAACGGCGGAAGGCATCAGTCAGCCTCTTCTCACATCGACCAAAACCATCGTCTCAGGGTCCCTTGGATGCGGAAATAGATCCCCCAACCCTCCGTTGAAGGTCAACATAGATATTGTCTGGAAATGAGGGGTTTAAGTCGTTTGCGCCACGAGGCAAGCGTTTAAAGTCAGGTCGATACGAGCATATTTGCTTGCTGACGCAAGGGCGGACTAAAACGTATGACCATCGAACTAAAATTTCCACATCTTGACCAAAACACTGTGGTGCTAGCTATCGGGCAGGCACTTTTCACAGCGGCGATCTCGGTCGATCTAACGTTGACGGGATTGACCGGCTACCAACTTGCTCCCAACAAGGCGCTTGCTACCCTCCCATTGGCGCTAATCGCAGTCGCTGGGGCGATTGTGACGCTGCTAGCTTCATACCTGATCGATCGTGTAGGACGCCGCGCAGCGTTCATTATCGGCTCTGCCGCCTGCGCGAGCGGAGGAGCGGTCTCAGTGTGGTCTGTACTGCACGGCAACTTCTGGATATTTTGTCTTGGCACTGCTGGAGTAGGTGTCTTTCAGGCGTTTTCTGGCTTCTACCGGTTGGCTGCGGCGGACGCCGTTCGCGAGGAAAAGAAAGCGGCAGCAATTTCGTTTGTCCTTGCGGGCGGAGTGGTGGCAGCCATCCTGGGGCCTGTTCTTGCATCGTGGACCAAGGACATTTTGCCAGTAATGTTTGCTGGATCCTATCTTCTGGTCTGTGGGTTGGGAGTGGCATCGATATTTCTTTTCGCGCTCGCGTTTAAAGATGGTCGAGGCGTTGCTTCCACTGTGCAGGAAAATGATACCCAGCCGCGCGCGCTTGCTATCGTCTTCAGCCAACCGATCTCTTGGGCGGCTCTCGCTAACAATGTCATCGGGGGCGCCGTTATGATGCTGCTCATGACGGCTGCACCACTCGCGGCTGTAATGTCCGGACACACCGTGGACGATGGCGCAGGCATGATCCAATGGCACCTGGTCGGAATGTACGCGCCTTCGTTATTTGCGGGAGCCTTGATCAAGCGATTTGGACTGGCTCGAATTTTGATCGCAGGAATGGCCCTTACAGCTGCTTGCCCAATCATCGCAATGAGTTCTCTCCAAGTTTCGGCGTTTTACGTTGCGTTGCTTTGCCTCGGCGTCGGCTGGAATTTCATGTTTGTAGGTGGGACCACCTTGTTGGCGCGTTCATATCTGCCTGTCGAGCGGGCCAAAATCCAAGGGATCGCCGAAATGTTGCGCGCAGGGGTGACCGCCCTTACATCGCTAGCAGCTGGACCGCTGCTTCAATGGCTAGGTTGGAAACAGCTGAATTTGTGGAGCCTCCCGATGCTCACCATCGCCGCTGCCATGACACTGTACTGGATCAGAGATGAAAGGCGTGTGCTCCGGCAACGCGTCCTCGATGTAAGAGCGTTTTCGAACAAGTAGCATTGAGAGATGCGCCCTCATCTCGGAGGTCTTACCCTTCGGCGCGATACCTCACTTGCGGCATCGCGCCTCAGGTGACATCAGCGGGACCGCGGAATGGTGACCCATTCCGCCCGTTAGCCGACTTTGGCGCATCGGGGTCGGGACGCTCTTCGGCCCGCTGAGCGCTGCAAGCGCCCTCTTGGGTACTCATTGGTCAGCTTGTTTCATTCGGTCGATACATGCCTCGAACCATTCCTCAAGGCGTAGAACGTGACATGGACCGAGCCATTGGCCGGAACGAAGATCGTCCCGTCCTCCGCCCACCTATTTGTGGGCCGGGGGGCGTGAGGGTGGTCTGATGAAGGTCATCTGGCATGACGGCCCAAGAGCGAGCGCCTAGCCTGCGGCCTTCATCCGAGATGAACGTTACCGTCTGCACCTCCTCGCACCAACACCTTGGGTTTAGAGTTGCGAGGCTCCTCCGTCCACAACAAGCTCCGTTCCGACGACATAAGAGGACTCGTCGCTGGCGAGGTAGAGCGCTGCGAAGGCAATATCCTTGGCCCTGCCCAAATGACCTAATGGGATGAACTCGGCCAACTCACTTTTCAGCTGATGGACCTCTTCATCGGATATGCCCCACTTACTGACGAGGGGCGTATCAATTGCGCCGGGTGCAATTGCATTAAAACGTATCTTACGACCAAGGAATTCAAACGACCAGCTTCGTGCAAGGGAACGAAGCGCTGCCTTTGCCGCCGCCGTTAATGAAATTCCATGCTTGCCAGTCTGTGCCGTGAACGACGTGTTCATTATGAAGGAAGCACCCTCACGTAACTGAGGTAGGACGGCTTGTAGAGTGACCACGGTTCCTTTCACATTGATGTCCATGATTTCATTGTAAAGGTCATTGTTGACCTTATCTATCGGCGACGGGAAAGCGTGTCCGGCATTTGCGAATACGACATCAAGGCCGCCGAAGCTTTCTTGTATTTGAGTAGCGACCGCGCGCATGTCGTCCATAGATCTTACGTCGCCCTTGAGAACAAGAGCTTTCTCTCCTAGGTCAGTCTGCACCGCAGCGAACGTCGACTCATTACGTCCGGTTACCGCGACGCGCGCACCTTCAGCGACAAAAAGTCTGGCAGTCGCCAGGCCAATTCCGCTTGTCCCACCGGTTATCAGAGCTGTCTTGTTTGCAAGTCTCATGGAAGGTCCTTTATTGACATTCGGCGGAGTTGTTAGCCGCTTTCGTTCATGGTTTTCTTGTCTGCCATTCAAAGATGACGGCTGCGGAGCGCACGCTCCTCAAAGAAGGTCTTTGATCGCGCAGTTTGGTTGTCGGGTTCAGCATGCGGCCCGGCAGGTGGCACAGAGGCACTCGGCACCGCAGGCAATCTTCCGATAAAACGAAGCTTGCACAACGTCGGTTTTCCTAAACCCATCGCGGTCGTTGCCGACTATTGTCTTCTTAAAAAGGCCTTACGACCACAAGAAGCACGACGAGGGATACCGTGATGACAATCGCTGCCTCGCCCAACGGGAGTGTCCCGCTTTTAAGCAACTCACCAGTGGCAAGACGGCGCAGGCGACCAGACAGCATCCCGTGTAGAGCGGATAACGCGAGCACCAATGCGATCTTTGCGAGCAGCCATGGCTGAGGGAACAAATGCCCAGTGACAGCCAGGATTAGTCCTAATACCCACACAGCTAACATCGCTGGCGTAGTTACGCGCCGATCCCATTCTCTGATGCGAGAAAAAAATTGGGCTCGTGCAGCTTCATCAGGAAGGCTTGAGGATGCTGATGTCGTTCCTGCGACTGTCAGCATTCCCCCAATCCATGTCGTCACCGCTATGATATGAAAAGCTTTGAACCAGAGATAATCCATAGCATTCACCGTAAAAATGCTTGACGGCGCGCTAGGGCGCGCCCGCTAAGGAAACCGCCAAAAGGAACAAAGGCTGCCAAGATCATCCAGGCAGCGTCCGCCTTGCTGAAGTCAAGACTCGAGAGCGTTTGAATTAGCATCCAAATATAGAAGACGAACGCAATGCCATGGATTGGCCCCATGACTGCAGTTGCCGTTGATAGGCCCATGAGATGTTTCAGCGGCACGGCGATGAACACTAACAATATCAGCGTCGTCCCCTCAAATTGTGAAACCACGCGCATCTTACGAAGTTGATCAGCTTCTTCTGTTCGGTTCATAAGGGACACCACTTCACGACTTTCTATGACGTAACGTAAACCGTCGAATGCAAGCATTCTGGCCGCTCATTCGGAGTAGGACGTCACTCCGACACCAAGGCAACGTAGTTCAACGTGGTGCGAAAAAAAATGACGCACATCCCTCATATTGAGCCACTTATTCTGGCTGCGATGGTAGTCAAAGATTGATGAGGACGGGTCCGACAAAGCAACCCCCAATTTCTGCGGCATAACTTCATGTGTGAAAACGACGCACTTCCCTTATTTCTGGCCATACTGCAAGGTGATTCTGGAACTATTGTGTTAGGACAGAGATCGATTATCTCCCCTGAGTACACGCCCGCGGAAAGTCACGACATGAACATGCTCGCCCAATTTGACGATGAGAAAACCGCGATTACTAGAGACATCGCGTTCTACGTATATTCCCGGTTTCAGATTCAGGACTTGAGCGGACCGCTCTCTGCGTTTGAAAATGCGGCGAGGCAGCATGGGTACGGCCCCTATAACCTTCACGTGGTTTCGCGCGACGGGGGGCTCATTGTAAGCTCCTCGGGTTTGGCGGTTGCAACTGAAGCGATCCGGTCCGAGCCATATGATACCCTCATCTTCACCGGGGGGGACGTGCTTGCTAATCCCGCAGAGTTAGAGTTCGCGATCGATGGCCCCATTGGGGAGAGTGCGCGGACAGCGCGGCGGATTGCAAGTGTCTGTACCGGCGCATTCCTATTAGCTGCCACAGGTCTTTTGAATGGGCGTCGCGCCACGACCCACTGGAGACACGTTACACAGCTTCAGCGAATGTTTCCCAAGATCAAAGTCGATGGAGATCGCATCTTTATAAAAGATGGCGACGTCTGGACGTCGGCGGGCGTGACTACAGGCATTGATCTCGCCTTGGCGATGATCGAGGAGGATTTGGGAGTTGAGATTTCAAAAGACGTTGCCAGGATGCTTGTCGTCTACCACCGCCGTCCTGGCGGTCAGTCGCAGTTCTCTGCGATGCTTGACATGGAACCTGCTTCTGATCGCATTCGGACGGTCCTAACCTACATGCGAGAACATTTAACGGAAACACTCTCGACTGAGCGCCTCGCGGACGTGGCACATCTCAGTCCACGGCAATTCGGGCGGTCGTTCCTGGCGGAAACCGGGGAAACCCCTGCCAAAGCTGTGGAGCGTTTAAGAGCTGAGGTAGCCCGCGTCCGAGTCGAGCGAGGGGTCGAGCCGATTGAGGTTATAGCTCGTCATGTCGGCTTCAGCGATCCAGAGAGAATGCGACGGGCATTTGTTAGAATCTTCGGACATCCCCCTCAAAGCCTAAGACGTACGGCGTCTCAATGATAAGCGGGGAGGGGCGGCTTAGCTTGAGTATTCGTCACGAATGGTCGAAATGACTGATTCGTTCCTTCAAGCCAACTCGGCCCACATTGACCTGTGTCAGATTTCTCGACGACCGCTGCTTTGCCATGTCCTTCGTTCAGTGAGATAGGCGCGCGAACCGAAGACATCGGATCTGGACGCAGCCGCCCGGAGCCGAAAGGCAAACCAACGAAAATTCCTGTCAACTATCACCCAGATGGATAGGATCACAAACATCAATCGATTTCACAAATAGTCCTGATCCCGCGATTTTATCGTGCGGTCACTTGTCTCGATATGGCCGCTACATCAGAAGAGGAAAATTGACATGTCTATTGAAGACAAACCCATCATCGCAATCGTCGGTAGCCTGAGCAAGCAGGGCAGGAGCGTCGCTCACTCCCTTCTCCAAAGCAACCGCTATCGGGTCCGCGCCCTGACCGGAAACATCGACTCCCTTGAAGCGAAAAATTTGGCGGCAGCAGGCGCTGAACTTATCTCCGTTCCACTCAATGGAGGCCGTAGAAACGATTTCGTTAAAGCTTTCCAAGGCTCATACGGGGCCTTCTTGGTGACACCCGGAACCGTGCCCCCTGAGACAACGGAGTTCGACATAGGCAAGGAAATGGCCGATGCGGTAGTGCAGGCGGGCGTCCAACACGCCGTGTTTAGTACCCTGGAGAATGTCGACAAGATCAGTTCCTCGAAAATAGTCGCCCGGCATTTTACGGAAAAAGCGAGGGTACAGGCATACATCGACGACCTTCCGATAAAGAGCTCTTTCATTGAGATGGCATTCTTCTACACTAACCTTCTCGAATACTACCCTCCGCGCAGGGATGGGGACACGCTGATATTCCCCATATACTTACCCGAGCATTTTCGTGCGCCATTTGTTGATCCGTTAACCGCTACAGGCCCAGCTGTCCTTGAGATATTTGATCATCCAGACGCGTATGTTGGAAAAACGATGCCGGTAGTCGGCGACATTATCTCACCAGCAGAAATGGTAGAGACCTTCAATCGGGTAAGCGGACAAAAGGCAGCGTATGCGCCGGCGCATACATTCGAGGAATTTCACAAGAATTTCCCGCATTTCAGCAGCGAATTCGTGCACGAGACGATGGGTATGGTTGAATACGCGGTGAAACATGGTTTCTTCCGTTCGGATCGCGACCTTGAATGGAGCCGGAATATCAACAAGGCTACCCTCAACTGGGAGCAATTTTTGAAAGTGACCGGGTGGGACGGGCAAAAGAAGGGGTTCGGCCTGAAAGGAGCTTCCTCTTAACGCTGGTCATCTCTGGCATGTGACCGCTATAGCCAACCCAGCCTCTTATTGCACCGTCGTCCAAAGCGGCCGGTCGATATCTGCTGAGAGAACTGGAATACTCGAACAATTTTGAAATCGACCAGATTTTCCCATAACAATCATTTCATGGACATTACCCGAATAGACCTAAATCTACTGGTAAGCTTGGAAGCGTTGCTAATTGAGCGAAACGTCACAAGGGCGGCGGCGCGACTGAATCTGAGTCAGCCGGCACTTAGCGCTCAACTAAACCGACTCCGCGACGTTTTCGAAGATCCGCTACTCCTACCGTCTCATCGCGGAATGACACCGACGGCGAGGGCCCTGGATCTACTGGGGCCCTTACGATTGGCTCTGGCTCAGCTGCGCAACACGGTTAGCATGCACAATAGCTTTTCGCCGGAGACAGCCGAACTAACCGTTGCCATAGCTTGTACTGATTATGTCGAAGCTGTTGTCGTCATGCCGCTAATACTGGAATTGCGAGAAAAAGCGCCGAATGCGCGCGTCGCCGTCCATCGTCTTAACCCGAGCAAAATGATGCAACAGCTTGCTGACGGCGAGGTGGATTTGGCAATTGCCAGCCGGGAAGAGGGCCACCTACATCTGCACACTAAACATTTGTTTGAAGAGACATACGTCCTCATTGGTCGGAAGGGCCATCCAGGAATCAGGAGAGGGGCAACCGCCGAGGGACTTGCCAGCCTCAAACAGCTAATTGTTTCACCATCTGGCGGGGGCTTCTCAACGCCCGTAGATGCTGCTCTTGGTGCGTCTGGCCACCAACGCACGGTCGTCGCGTCGGCAGCATCCTTTCTTGTTGTGCCGGATCTTGTATCTGCTAGCGAACTCGTTGCTTTGGTGCCGCGACGTCTGTTGAACGGTCGGATACCCGAGCTGGAAGTGATTGACGTTCCGTGGTTGACGGAGCGTTTTCAAATCGAACTCCTTTGGCACGAGCGAACACAAGGTCATCCTGCTCATGAATGGATACGCAAGATTATCCCGCCGCTGCTTACCGCCTGAAAAGGAGTCTACCGAGGCAAATGCGCTGGGCTCCACCCAATCAGATTGCTAGCGCGAGGATAGAATACCCCGCACAAACTTCGTACCCCCATGAAAGACGCGTCGTCGTAAGCTCCTCGAACTTAGCAGTTTTAACCGAATCGTTTTAGCGTGAATCGTACGATATACTCATCTTCACGGGCGGCGATGGGGCCGAATCCTTCACTTGGCAGTTCTCCGTTGTCTACCGGTTGTGAGCGAGCCACTTGCGCGACCGCACCGGACTTGCGGCTAGAAACTCATCGCTGAGCGCCAGTCGCTGGCCAAAGCTCTCCAATCGGGAGAGATGTGTTGTATTTGACCTGCTTCAACGCGAAGCTTGATCTGATGTTGGCGACGCCGGCGGTCCGGGTAAGTTTGTCAAGGATGAACTCCCTCAGGGCAACCGTGTCGCGCACCACGACGCGCAGCAGATAATCAGCGTCCCCCGACATCAGATAGCACTCCATGACTTCGGGCAGGCGACTTACCGTATTTTCAAAAACTTCAAGGACCTGTTCAGACTGTCGTTCGAGCGTGACGTGGATGAACACGCTGATGGTTCCCCCAAGTTTTTCGGAATCCAAAAGCGCCACATAATCTTTGATGATGCCTGCGGTCTCAAGTGCCTTTACGCGCGCGAGACAGGGCGATGGAGATAACCCAACTCGGGAGGCGAGCTCAACGTTAGTGAGTTTGCTCGATTTCTGGAGCTCGGCGAGTATTTTGCGGTCAAAGCTGTCGAGTTTCATTTGCGATCCGTTTCGTGCTGAAAAAATTCGTCCATGCAGCATGATGTGCTGATTATCCGGATTCCAGCTTCACCTTCAGCATAATCAGCTTAACCGTTTATGGTACAAGCGTTCTAAATAGGAGGAATTAATCATGGACGTGATTTCCAGTCAAACGGTAGCTAACTCATCCAACGTAGGCGACGTCGATCCAGTTGAAACCAACGATTGGCTGCAGTCGCTCGAAGCCGTGAATAAGGTGGAAGGAGGTCGCCGCGCGCGATTTCTTTTGGATGCGCTCGACCGCAGGGCGAAGCAGCTAGGTGTCGTTGAGGAAAGCCTCCCTTATTCGCCTTACCGAAACACGATTGAGCTTGAGAAGCAGCCGCCTTTTCCCGGCGACCTGGCAATGGAAGAGCGTATCACCTCGATAATTCGCTGGAACGCCTTGGCGATGGTCGTACGCGCCAATCGCGCATATGGTGAACTTGGCGGTCACGTCGCAAGCTATGCATCGGCGGCCGAGATTTTTGAGATCGGGTTCAACCATTTCTTTCAAGCAAAAACCGAGAGCCACGGCGGTGATCTGGTTTTCTTTCAGCCACATTCCGCTCCCGGTGTCTACGCACGCGCGTTCCTGGAAGGGCGTCTGACCGCAAATAATCTTGCGCATTATCGCCAGGAGATCGCCGGTGAGGGGCTTTGCTCGTATCCGCATCCATGGCTCATGCCGGACTTCTGGCAGTTCCCGACGGGCTCAATGGGCATTGGGCCCATCAGTGCAATCTACCAGGCCCGTTTCATGCGTTATATGCGCGACCGCAAGCTACACGACACGGACGCCCAACATGTCTGGGGCGTCTTTGGTGATGGCGAAATGGATGAGCCAGAATCGATCTCAGCTCTGTCCCTTGCTGCTCGCGAGAATTTGGACAACCTGACCTTCATCATCAACTGCAATCTCCAGCGCCTTGACGGACCAGTCCGTGGGAACGGTCAAATCATCCAAGAGCTTGAGAGCATATTCAAGGGTGCTGGGTGGAATGTGATCAAGGTCCTCTGGGGATCGGAATGGGATCAGATCTTTGCGCGGGATGAGAATCATAGCCTTCTCAAGCGCTTTGCGGAAACAGTGGACGGTAAGTACCAGACGCTCGGGGCAAAGGACGGCGCGTACAACCTTGCCAATTTCTTTGATGGCGATCCCGAGGTGCGCAAGCTCGTCGCGCATATGTCTGATAAAGATATCGATCAGCTGAAACGCGGTGGCCATGACTTCCGCAAACTCTACGCTGCCTTTAAAGCGGCTAAGACCACCAAAGGCCGTCCAACCGTGATCCTTGCCAAGACCAAAAAGGGTTACGGTATGGGTGGTGCAGGTGAATCTCGGATGACCGCGCATCAAGCTAAGAAGCTGGATGTTGATGCTCTGATCGCGTTCAGAGATAAGTTCAACTTGCCGCTGACCAACGAACAGGTCGAGAACCTCGAATTTTTCCGTCCGGCAGAGGATTCTGCTGAGTTGGCGTACCTGCGGGAGCGCCGTGAGGCACTGGGCGGATACCTACCTAAACGACAGAAGAATGCAGAGGCAGTCGAAGTTCCCGCCTTTTCGACATATGCAGATTTTGCTGTAAAGGCAGATCGCAAGGAAATGTCGACAACCGTCGCAGTTGTAAGACTTTTCAGCAATCTCCTTAAAAGCAAAGATTTCGGTTATCGCATTGTGCCAATCGTCGCGGACGAAGCCCGTACTTTCGGGATGGATAATTTGTTCAGGCAGGTTGGTATCTATTCACCGGTAGGCCAGCTCTATGAGCCTGAAGACGCTGGCTCGATGCTCTACTACAAAGAATCGGTAGACGGACAACTACTGGAAGAAGGTATCACTGAAGCCGGAGCTATCTCGTCTTGGGTGGCCGCCGCCACCTCCTACAGCGTGCACGGAAAGCCAATGCTTCCGTTCTACATCTACTATTCGATGTTCGGTTTCCAGCGTATTGGTGACCTGATCTGGGCCGCAGCCGACCAGAGGGCGCGTGGCTTCCTCATCGGTGCGACAGCGGGCCGCACTACACTTGGAGGTGAGGGGCTTCAGCATCAGGACGGCAACAGCCACGTCATGGCGGCGATGGTTCCCAATTGCCGCGCATATGATCCGGGCTACGCTTACGAAATGGCTGTGATCCTTGATCACGGCGCTCGACGTATGATGCAGGACGGTGAAGACGAGTTCTATTACATCACGGCAATGAACGAAAACTACGCGCAACCCTCTATGCCCGAGGGCGTGGAAGAGGGAATCATCAAAGGTCTATATCGACTCAGCGGTCCGAAAGACCCCGCTGCTGTAAGACTAATGGGGTCCGGCGCGATCCTACCAGAGGTGGTTTTGGCCGCTGAGCTACTCAAGACGGAATGGGGCGTCGAAGCGGAAGTGTTCAGCGCCACCAGCTTCAGCGAGCTCGCGCGCGACGCGCGGGAGATCGAACGAGAGGCAATCTTTAACGCAGATGGAGCCTCTCGCAAAAGCCGCGTTGAATCTCTTCTCGCGGGCCCTGCCCCGATCATCGCTGCGACAGACTATGTTCGCGCATACCCCCAGCTCATTGCCTCCTATGTGTCTGCACGCTTTGTAGCTCTGGGGACAGACGGTTTCGGGCGTAGTGACACACGTCAGGCGCTCCGCTCGTTTTTTGAAGTCGATCGCTACCACGTTATCGTTGCCGCCTTGTCAGCGCTCGCGGCCGAGGGAAAGATCGACCGTAAGAAAGTAGCGGAAGCAATCAAAAAATACGGCTTGAAAAGTGACCAAACCGCTCCGTGGCTGCGTTAAAGCTTTGCCGCGTTCCGCTTGCGCGACTGGCTGAATTTCAAAAAACAACCTGGGTAGGTCGCGGCGTTGCGACCTGCCTTTGAACAGATCTATGAGGGAGGTACATCTATGGGCGTTCAGCAGACGATTGAACTACCAGATATCGGCGATTACAAGGACGTGCCGGTGGTCGAGGTCATGGTAAAGCCCGGCGATATTGTTGAAATAGATCAGCCGCTGATCGTGTTGGAATCCGACAAAGCGACTATCGAAGTCCCGTCACCTGTGGCTGGCAAGGTGATCGAGTTGCTGGTTGAAGTCGGCAAAAGGGTGTCTAAAGGTGTTCCGGTTCTCATTATCGAAGCCGGCGAGGGGAACGCCAGCGCGACTCCAGCGACAACGCCTGCTGCTTCAGATTTGCCGAAACAGGCTCAGATATCTGCCGAGCCACAGAGGGCTATCGCGCCGACCAAAAGTGATGCTCCCGCAACGCCACTGAAGCCAGCTGCTCTGGCAGCATCTGGAGCCACCTCGAAGCATGCGACGCCCTCCGTCCGCGCATTCGCTCGCGAATTGGGTGTGGACCTCTCAGGTGTAGCCGCAACAGGGCCAAACGGCCGTATTCTACGCGAGGATGTACAGAACTTCGTGAAGGCACGCCTTTCAGGTGGTGAAACTTCAGCGTCCTCGTCGCGAGCGGCAGGCGCCTCTGGTATCCCAGCCATGCCGACATTCGATTTTGCGAAATACGGTGAAATCGACCGGGTGCCGTTGTCACGAATTCAACAAATCTCTGGTTCTAATCTACACCGGAATTGGTTGAATATTCCCCATGTCACCAATTTCGACAACGCGGATGTGACAGACCTAGAAGCGTTCCGCGTGGCACTAAATGCGGAAAAGCGTCAGCCGCCTGTAAAGCTTACCATGGTCGCCTTCCTCATCAAGGCATCGGCGCTTTCCCTCGCCGCCTACCCGCGCTTCAACACCTCGCTTGATGGGGACACGGTGATTCAGAAGAAATACGTGCATGTCGGCTTTGCGGTAGACACTCCGAAGGGCCTGATGGTGCCGGTAATCCGCGATTGCGACCGCAAGGGCTTGTTCGAGATTGCGAACGAGATGGGTGCGCTTTCCGAGAAAGCTCGCCAAGGAAAACTCGTGCCGGCGGACATGGAGGGTGGCTGTTTCTCGGTTTCGTCGCTGGGCGGGATCGGCGGCACTGGCTTCACGCCGATTATCAATGCTCCGGAAGTTGCAATCCTGGGAGCAGCCCGTTCGCAGATGCAGCCGATCTGGGACGGAAAAGCATTTCAGCCGAGGCTGATCATGCCGGTCAGTTTGTCATGGGATCATAGAGTAGTGGATGGCGTCGCTGCGGCTCGGTTCCTTGCACATCTGGCGACCTTACTTGGCGATTTCCGCCGCGCCATTTTGTGATCGCGCGTCCCGCATCAAATATTGCGAAAGAGCCCCTATGACAAACGTCGAAATTTTCGTTCCCGATCTCGGTGACTTCAAAGATGTGTTAATTGCTGAAGTTTTCGTCAAGGAAGGCGATAGTGTGGCTGTTGATCAGCCTATCGTGTCCGTTGAGACCGACAAAGCTACAATGGACATTCCGTCTCCTTCAGTCGGAAGGATTGCAGCCGTAAAGGTTGCGGTTGGAGACAAGGTTGGCAAGGGTTCACTGCTTGCCACACTTGAGCTTGCAGACTCCTCGCAGGTTGAGACGGCGCAGGCCGTAATTCAGGCGCTAGTTCCGACTGAAACGCTCGTTCAAACCACAAGCCGCAGCGTCATGGCGGCCGACGGTGCTTTCGATCTCGTCGTCATTGGCGGCGGTCCGGGCGGATATTCCGCCGCTTTTCGTGCCGCCGACCTTGGTCTAAAGGTCGCGTTGGTCGAGCGCTACGAGACATTAGGCGGTGTCTGTCTTAATGTTGGATGTATACCTTCGAAAGCGCTTCTCCACGTCGCGGCAATTAAAGAAGAGGCGGAGCGCCTCGGCGCACATGGCATAACCTTCGCCGCTCCTGTCGTAGATCTTGCGAAAATACGCGAGTTCAAGGAGGCAACGATACGCAAGCTAACCGATGGGTTGGCTCAGATGGCAAAGCTGCGAAAGGTCGAACGTATCACCGGCGTCGCGCAATTCGCTGGAAGCAACCACCTGACTGTGTCAGCCGATCACAATGAACGACGTGTGGATTTCAAATCCTGCATTGTAGCGGTCGGATCCTCCCCTGTGGCGCTTCCCTTCCTCCCCAATGACCCGCGCATCGTCAACTCGACCGGAGCGTTGGCGCTCAAGACGCTCCCAAACCGTATGCTCGTCATAGGCGGCGGTATCATTGGTCTCGAAATGGCGACTGTGTACAGTGCGTTAGGTACCCGCGTTGATGTTGTAGAACAACTAGACGGCATCCTTGCCGGGGTGGATCGCGATCTCGTATCGATCTGGCAGAAGCGCAATGGCCATCGGTTCGATCGCATAATGGTATCCACAAAACTAGAGGCTGTGAACGCGTCCGAAGAGGGACTGACGGCAAGCTTTGGTGGTGGTCATGACAAAGGTGTTTATGATCTCATCCTTCAGGCGGCCGGGCGTCGGCCAAATGGCGACAGTCTCAATTTGCCGGCGGCAGGTTTGCACGGCGAGCGTGGCTTTATCACCGTTGACCGCCAGATGCGGACGAACATCCCTCACATCTATGCAATCGGCGATGTTGTAGGACAGCCAATGCTGGCCCATAAGGCTGTTCACGAAGGCCATGTTGCCGCCGAAGTTGCGGCTGGCCACAAAGCCGCCTTTGAGCCGATGGTCATCCCCTCGGTCGCATACCTGGATCCGGAGATCGCATGGGTGGGGGTTACGGAAGATGCGGCGAAAGCGAACGGGATCGAAGTAAAGGTGTCGCGTTTTCCTTGGGCCGCGTCAGGTAGGGCGATCGCCAATGGTGCAGATTATGGCCTCACAAAACTCCTATTCTCGAAAGATACGGGGCGGATTATCGGCGGAGCAATCATCGGGCCTAATGCAGGTGATATGATAGGAGAGGTTTGCCTGGCCATTGAGCTCGGTGCGGATGCTGTTGATATTGGCAAAACGATTCATCCGCATCCCACGCTAGGCGAGACGATCGGAATGGCTGCGGAAGTTGCAGAAGGTACCTGCACGGATTTGCCTCCACCGCGACGATAATTGTTCGTTGATTTCTTGTCCAAGGCCGGTCGAGATCTCAGTATGGACTCGATCGGGCTCTTGCTCGGCCTAAATGTTCTGCAAATTGGAAGGAGCGGGCCTTCTTGGCTGCGCAATCAGCAAAATGATCAAAGATCTGCTAAGCAGAAATCAGACTTGGTCTGAGCAGCGAAGAGCTGAAAACTCGGACTACTTTGAAAATTTGTCGAGGCTCCAACAGCCCGAATATCTTTGGATCGGCTGTTCTGATAGCCGCGTGCCGGCCAATGTCATCACCGGCCTTGAGCCGGGAGAAGTCTTTGTTCACCGGAACGTTGCCAACCTCGTCCACCCGACAGATCTCAACATGCTCTCTGTGGTGGAGTACGCGGTCAATCAACTGAACGTCAAGCATATCATTGTTTGCGGACACTACGGTTGTGGAGGAGTGCGAGCCTCAGTTGGCGGACAACGCCTTGGGCTTATCGACCACTGGCTTGAACCAATCCGCGAAGTCGCCGATCAGCAGTTCAGGTGCCTGGAATGCGGGTCTTGGACCGATGGCGAATTGGATAAACTTTGCGAGGCATCGATCATCTCGCAAGTGCAACGCCTCGCTAGGACGCCAACCATGCAGGCCGCATGGGCTGCCGGTAAGGAGGTAGCCATCCACGGGTGGGTGTACGGACTAAAAGACGGCTTACTATCAGACCTTTGCTGCACCGTCAGACAGATCGCAGATTGAGGGGTAACCGCATCAACGTTAGCATCTCGAGCGGGGCCACAAGCATGTTGATCACGTTCGAACCCGCCGGCCTACCGCTCCAACCCGACCGGCGTCGGCCTTTGGCGGCAAGAATCGACCGGTGCCCTCGCATTAATGCGTAGCAAGCCAAGTACCTAAATGACTGAGATTGGCCGACGATCTGAGCGGACGCCGAGACGGGTAAACGGACGTGGGCAGTCATCCGACCCGTCCACAGCTCCGAAGTGTAGAAAGGATGGTTGTCGTTAAACGACGCCCCCGTCGATTTTGCGAAGTGGGATAACCTCAGCGCTCTCGACAAGTTCAGGAATTTCCGAAAGTATTGCCTGAATATGGGGGGCGGCAGCATGCTTGTCCAAAAGCGCGCGGCTTGCCCATTCTTCTGTCCAAACAAAACGGCGTGGCTGATCAAGATCACGGTTGAGCTGATAGCTGATACAACCCTCTTCCTTGAGAGTGGTCGCGATCACTGAACGAAACAGAGCTTCAAGCTTTTCCTCAGCACCAGGTTTGGCGAGAAAGATTGCTACCGCAGGCGTCGTCATAATGTAACTCCATAGTCTTTGAAAGAAACGATTAGGCCGAGTTCGACGGCACTTTAGGGTTTGCCATAAGCTCCCTGATAGGTGCCTTCCCGGATAGATTTAATCATCTGCTCTTCACGCATAAGCTGGGCCATCACCGCTTCCAACAAAGTCTCTGCGACAGATGCAGGAAACGATACCACACCGTCTTCATCGCCGACGACGAAGTCGCCTGGAGAAATGACGCACCCCCCCACCGAAACGGGCACATTGATCTCGCCTGGGCCACTTTTATAGGGCCCCCGGTGTGTAACGGCACGAGCAAAGCATGGGAAATCGGAACCCGCGAAAGCCGCAACGTCGCGGATTGCGCCGTCGATTACGAAACCCTCCGCTTTTCGTGACTCCGCGATTGTTTTCATAATTTCACCTATCAGGGCGCGGCTTTCATCGCCCCCTCCGTCGACGACAATCACGTCACCCGGGCCAACCAATTCCAATGCCCGCAAGATGGCCAGATTGTCGCCTGGGCGAGTTTTAACGGTGACCGCAGTCCCAACCATGTGCCCACCCCGATGAAATGCTCGGAGCCCCACCGAGCCGGGCAAACGTCCAAGATTATCCGAGATAACGGACGTAGGCGCTCCACGAAAGCCCTCTATTAGATGTGCAGGCGGCTTCGGCACGTATGATAAGGCGATGGTTACGGTCATTGATGGGGTCCTTTGAATGTTCTAAGCGCTTCGTTGATCCCGCACACACATCATCGGCGCGAGATCAACGGCAGCGGCTTATGTTGGGTCAATCAAACCTTGGATGGCTCACCATCCTTCAAGAACAATCTTTCCTCGCGACTTGCCGCTCTCCAGCAACTCGTGCGCACGCTTCAGATTGGCTGCATTTATCGTACCAAGCGTCTGGTCCAGCGTCGTCCGCAATACGCCCTTGTCGATGAGGGCAGATACTTGGTTTAGCAATTTACCCTGTGCATCCATGTCCGCAGTCTTGAAAGTGGAGCGGGTGAACATCAGTTCCCAGTGGATTGAGACGGTCTTGCTTTTAAAAACTGCCACATTGAATTCGGTCGGATCATCGATAAGGCCGAATTTGCCTTGCGGTGCGATGAAATCGGCGACGTCCATGTAGTGTTCGTGAGTGAACGTAAGGCTGGCGACAAGGCCAACCGGGTTCAGGTTGAGAGCCTCGATTTGGCCCTTCATCGGCCTGGAGTGATCGACGACCGCATGGGCGCCCAGATCACTGCACCACTTCTTTGACTCGGGTCTTGTCGCTGTCGCGACCACCGTCAGACCGGTCAGCTTGCGTGCAAGCTGAATAAGGATGGAGCCGACACCGCCCGCACCGCCGATGATAAGCAAGGTACGAGGGTCTTCACTTCCGTCTGGTTTGGCACCAAGTCTGTCAAACAGCAACTCCCAGGCGGTGATCGCCGTCAGTGGAAGCGCGGCCGCCTGCGCAAACGATAACGAACCTGGCTTTTTGCCTACGATGCGTTCGTCGACCAGGTGAAACTCCGAGTTAGTGCCTTGGCGCTGGTTCGAACCTGCGTAGAAGACCTCATCGCCTGGCTTGAACTGCGTGACTTCAGGGCCAACAGCGTCGACTACGCCCGCAGCATCGAAGCCGAGAATTTTGTACTCGCCTGCAGGCGGTTCGGCACGTTTCCGAACCTTGTAGTCGACCGGATTAACGGAGATGGCCTTCACCGCAACCCTGATGTCGCGACCGCTTGGTTCGGGCTTCGCAATTTCGAAGTCCACGAGAGAATCCGCCTCTTCGATCGATCGCGACTTCTGGTATCCAACAGCTTTCATGCTCGTCTCCATAATGCGGCGTTATCCGCGATACTCTGTTGAGTGAGAGCGGGGACGAGTTCGTCGTCCGCGGTCCACTCAACGAAATTTTCAGTTATCAAAATTTCCGCGCAGCGCAGGTCAGCACGGCTCAGCGCCACTGACATTGGCGCGGTTCCATCCTCGGAAATCATCGCCAAAACCCTCGCAGCCGGTCTCCGTCACCACGACGGTTTCCTCGAGTTTTATGTATCCTCGCTTAGGATGCTTGATCGCCGTCTCTATCGACACGACCATCCCGGCCTGAAGAGGACGATGTTCGTCATAGCCATCATAGGGAACTGGTCCCGTACCTGTGAGGCGTGGGCCCTCGTGGCTGACAAGACCCATGCCATGGGCGAGAAACTCCATGTACGGTTTATGAGGTGACTTATCGATGATCTCATCTGGCACGGTGAAGATTTCGCCGCCACGAGCCCCAGCTCGGATGGGCTTGCGCGCCTCGTCTTGAATGTGGGTGATTAATCCGAGGAGATCTTCCAACTCTGTGTCCGGCTCACCTAGAATCCCCATGCGGCACAAATCGCCTATATAACCGTGGAAATTTCCGGCAGAATCCAGCGAGATAATGTCGCCCTGTTTCAGAACTTGATTAGACGGAGATCTGTTCAGGTCGGCACCAGCCGTCGGCCAACAATATTCGAATTTCAGGTCGCGATTGACCTCTTCTTTGCGGATTTTTGTCACCAGATCATTCTTCGTCATCCCAGGAGCACAATAATCGAAGGTGGCCTTCATCGAAGCAACAACGCGCTCGGACGCCTCACGTAGAAAAACCAATTCCTCACTAGTTTTAACGAGGCGGAGGCGCTCAAGCACGAAATTCGCATCAGCAATGCGATATCCACTGTCTTGCAACACCTGCCCGCTATCCATCGGGAGGAAAGACTTCTCAACGCCAATTACCGAAGACGAACCACCAATCTTTTTGATGTGCGCCACCGCTAGCGCGATAGCGTCCAGGCTGGTCCAGGTCACCGTCTGCGTAACAGGTGTCCAAAATTTACCGAGAAGCTTTTCGAAATTCTCCAAGGCAGCACCAAAGTAGGCGCTGTTTTCCGGTTTTCCTTTTTGATAGATTAGGATCGGCAGATAACGGCTTAACGCAACAGCGTCCATGTAGTCGAAAAAGAAGAAGCGATATCCGCCAAGCAGGTATTGGATGTTATGCTTGGACGTCACGACCAAGATATCTATCCCGGCCTCTTCGAGGAGCTGGTCCAATAGCGCTGCATTAAAGGGCAAGGGCTGTAGATTGAAAGCTGGCGAAGCGGACATTTTTGAGATCCCCATATATATTTTGGCTCTACAAGGGTCGTGTGCTAACGCAGACCTTGCCTGAGCTAGAGTTGAGAGGAATGGGCGAGAGCCCACAGCGTCCATTTGGTACACTCAAACGGAACGAACGATAGGTGAAGGAGACCCATAAGAGCGCGACCAATAGACCAACGGTTGATGTTCTCCCGAGACGATCTCCTCGACACGGCCGATCAACAAGACGTGCGAAGCCACCGGGCGTGCCTCCACGAGTTCGCAATCGAATGCCGCAACAGCACCCTCAAGATAGCGTGGACACTCGCCTGGTTTGCCAACCCATTGCGCAGCAGCGAGGTCGTATGGGCGGCCTGTACGAGGTCGCCCGGAAAACCGCTCCGAATGTTCCACTTGCTGAGCAGAAAGTACGTTGATGGAGAAGCGGCTGTGCGCAAAGACTGCCTCGCAGATTGGGCTTGTGGCTTTAACCGAGACCAGCACTAGGGGCGGATCGGCAGACACCGAAATAAACGTGCCGACAGTTAGAGCCACTCTCTCATCGGGAGACCCTGCCACAACCACCGATACGCTCAACGGAACCCGGCTCATGGCTGCCACATATTGGTTGCGCAGAAGGTCGTTATTGCTTTCGGCAGTCGATGATAGAAGAGTTGTCATCGCGGTAATGCCTTCTAAAAGAGTTACGAATGGGGTGCCGCTCTCGCGGCACCGCAAACGGCTATTAGAGCGTCGGATTATCCAACGGCAGACCGAGAGCGGTCCGGCCGTGAGAAATCGCGCTGACGTCCCAGTTCTGAGTGATGTGGCGATTCGCGGCACTCATGTCCGTGAAGTAGCGAGATAGAGGATTGCGTTCGTAAATCGCCCCGCCACCGGCAGCATCCCAAACAACGTTCACAGCACGAGTTGCGAGCTGTCCAGCAAACGTTGCTTCGGCCCGGCAACGTGCGCGCTCTTCGTCCGTCGGCAGCCGATCGGATTCGAGGATCTCTGTCATCTGTTCGCACGCGCCGTAAATCAGCAGGCGCGCCGCTCGCAAGCATGAAAGAGCTTCAGCGACCTTTACGTGTTGAGTGCTGAAATCACTGACGGCCTTCCCTGTCACGCGAGAAATCCGCGTGCGGGCTTGGTCGAGATAGGTGTTAACCGCGCCCTCTGCAATCCCAAGAGCCGTGCCGCCGATATAGACGCCAAACATACAATAAAGGGGCGCGCGCATGTTGATAGCTTCATCCGGAAAGAGAGGCTTGCGTGCGCGCATCGTCTCGCCTGTTGTCGTGCGGTGCTCCGGCACAAACACTTCGTCGAGCACAACATCATGGCTTGCGGAGCCCCTCAGACCCACGGCGTACCATGTATCGAGAATTTGATAGTCATTTTTAGGCACGAGGAAATGTCGGTCTTCCTCTTCGTCGTTAGGTCCCTTCGTGAATGCGGTGAAAATCGCCCAGTCGGCGAGGCTCACGCCACTCACGAACGGCCATCGGCCCGAAAGAATGTATCCTCCGTCTACCCGGCGCGCCTTGCCAAGATTTGGAATGAGGATTCCGGAGAGGAGGGCGGCCGGATCTTCTCTCCAAACGTCTTCCTGGGCCTGTTCCGGCCAACGGCACATCATGGAGTTATGAGAAATGTTTTGCACGATGGCCCAGGCAGTGGAACCACAGGCCTGGCCGAGCGGCCTCATCACGTCGACAGCAACCCGGAATGGCGCGTCAGCACCGCCGAAGCGAGCGGGCTGGAACAGCCGATGTATGCCGGTTCGCTTGATATCGAGGCGAGTTATTTCCGGTGGCTGCCTAAGCGCTTGGGTCTCAATGGCACGATCACGGAGGGCAGGGGCAAGTCCCTCGGCTCTCTCAATGAGTTCGGCGGAGGTCCCAGCACGCTCGATGACCGGCAGTTCTTCATTCTTCAAGGCGGTTTGATTGATCACGATTACGCTCCCGTTCGATCTGATTTTTATAGAACGTACGTTATATTAAAAACGAGCGCAAGCCCCATCCGAGCCCAGAAACGAGACATTTGGTGCTGTTGCGGTGCAATGTGGATGCTGTTATAGTAGAATGAACGTTCGGAAAGGACAAAAAATGCCGAAACTCGGGATGGAAGCAATTCGCCGTCGACAGGTGATGGATGCTGTTATCCAGATATTGTCGACCAATGACTGGCGCGACCTAACGATCCGCGAGGTCAGCGATGTCGCCGGCATTTCCTCTGGAGTGATTACCCATTATTTCAGCAACAAAAGGGCGTTGACGCTAGACGCGATCAACGATGCAACGCTTCAGTTCGTCAAAGCACTCAGCAAGTTCGAACATCGGCGCAGCGATGCGGTAGATCGCCTAATCGCACTTGTCGACTTCGTCAGTCAGCCTTCTCCAGCAGGAATGCCGGAGTGGCGATTCTGGGTAAGTCTTTTTGGCCAAATGCCATTCGACCGCGTGTTGCAGGCAGAAGTTCAGAAAGTTCATCGGCTTTATAGCGAAATAGTCGTTCGACTGATTCAGGCTGGAGTCGAAGAACGCAATTTTCGACCGACTCGCGCCTCGGAAGATATTGCGGTAAAATTCATAAGCACGTCGTTTGGGCTTTGCACTCTTATGGTCGCTGATCCGCAAGACATGCCCGCAGACCGCTGCCGGAGGCTGTTGCTCGATATGTTGAGCCAAGATCTGGGCGTAACCCTTGATTCTGAGCCTTCCGCCAAGGCGCGACGAGTGCCGTGAATGAACTAGGTGCCTTGCGAGCTTACCGTATGCCCAGCATGTCACCTCAAGGAGCGCCTTAGTGACAATCATTTATCCAGACGATTTCAAGGGCAAGCGCGTATATAGCCAAGCCCTGATTAATGCTGCGCGAAACCTCATTCCAGCCCTTAGAGAAAGGGGAGGGGAGGCCGAGCGAAATCGCTGCTTGCCCGAAGCGACGAGTCAAGATCTGCGGCGTTCGGGTCTCGCACGCCTCCTTCAACCGGGAGATTTTGGCGGTGCGGAAGGTTCTCTGGAGCACCTCATCGACGTTCTGATCCCCGTGGCAAGCGGATGCCCTTCTACAGCTTGGTGTCTGGCGCAATATCTTTTCCACAATTACATGATCGCCAGGTGGCCATTGGAGGCTCAAAGGGAGGTGTGGGCGGATCCCACAAACCTCGTCAGTGGCATTCTTGTCCCCCGCCTGGGCAAAGGCAGGCAAGTCGACGGCGGCTACGAACTGACGGGACAATGGCCGTTTGTCAGCGGCGTGCAGCCTTCCGATTGGTGCATACTTTCCGGAATGGTTGAGCAGGAAGCGGCCCCCGATGAGGAGCGATATTTTTTGGTCCCAACTTCCTCACTGACCATTATCGACACTTGGAACCCGATCGGACTGCATGGGTCGGGCAGCCACGATGTCAAAGTGGAAGGCCTCTTCATCCCCGATCATCTCAGTTTATCAATAAAACATATGAAGGGTGGCGATTTTCCCGGTAAAGCCGTGAATCGTAACGCTATTTTCCGGCCGCCACTTCACATGATCAGCGGGATTTTACCTGCGGCTTGTCTGATCGGCATGGCTGAAGGGATGTTCGAGAATTTCCTTTTCCAGTCACGAGACCGGAAAGCGCTCAGGACGAGCGAAGACACGGCTAGCTACCCGACTCATCAGATGCGCGTGGGTGAAGTTTCGGCATCATTGCAGGCCGCCGAAATGCTTATCCGTGCAGACTGTCGGGAAATCATGGAATTCGCAGCCGCGGATTCCACATACTCCGCCATAGAGCGATCGAATTACCGCTCAAACTCAGCGTATGCGGGGCAACTTGCTCGGCGAGCCTCAGAGGTAGTGTGGGACCTCATAGGTGCGCGAGGTGCCTACGCAACCAACCTAATCGCGAGCTTTTATCGTGATATCGCTGTAGCATCCCGGCACACCGCGATAAATTGGGAAGTCAACGCGACGGAGCACGGGCGCGCACGCCTTCGGTTGCCTCTTACCAACCCTTCGCTCTAGCAGCATAACCTGCTTTAGGTGCGGTGCACAAAAGTGATTTCCGATTATTCTGCTTAAATGCGACGATAATTCAGCATGAGATCCTTGACAATTTTTTTTAGATGGGATGTTCTATATAAATCAGCTGCAACGACAGTTTGATTGGGAACAACGACAGGGGAAGAAAACCGCAAGGTTCGCCGCCTATCGTAAATTTTCTTTCCGGAGGTTTTTCAATGAGTGATCTATTCTCACTGGCAAAGATGCTGGCCGATGGCCGCATCTCGCGTCGTGGATTTATGAAGACCGCGGCCGCCTATGGTGCCGCAACTGCGACCTTGGGCGCTGGTGCGTTATCAGCTCGAGCTGAAGATGGTCCGCTGGTCGGTTTCAGCTTCCCGAGCTTCGATGCTTTTCGATGGCCCCATGACCGCCATTATTTCGAGACGCGGGCAAAGGAGCTCGGTCTGCGTTACATCATCCAAGGCGCAAACGAAGATGTTGCCACGCAAGACTCCCAGATCGATGCGATGCTTTCGCAGGGCATTCAGGCGCTCATTATCATTCCGGTGAACGTCGAGTCGGGCGCCAAGATCGTCGAGCGCGTCAAGCAGGATTCTCCCGATATCCCGATCATCTCGTATAATTACGTAATCCCGTCAGCGGCTATTGATTACTGGGCAGGACGCGACAACTACCTGGTTGGTGAGCTTCAGGCAAAACAAGCGCTGAAAGAAGCGAAAAAAGGGAACTGGGCTATCGTCAGCGGACCGGAAGGTATCGACGTTGCCCGTCAGAAAACTGAAGGCGCGCTGCGTGTCCTCAAACCCTACATCGACTCCGGTGAGATTAAAATCGTCTCTCACCAGTGGCACGATAATTGGCGTCCCGAGTCTGCACTCAAGCAGATTGAAGATGCGCTGACCAAAAACAACAACGATATCCAGGCGGTGGTTGCGAACGAAGAGGGTCTTGCCCTTGGTGCCCTTAAAGCCTTGACAGATGAAGGACTTAACGGAAAAGTCTGGATTTGCGGCGAAGACGTTTGGCCAGAAGGTGCGCGTGCGATCGTTCAAGGTAATATGGCGATGAGCGCTTGGACAGACCTCATCCAAATGGGGCGTGTTGCAGCCGACGCGGCCCACGCCCTTATCAAAGGTGAGACGCCCGAAAGCAATGACAGCATTGATGTCGGCGGAAAGAAAATACCGGGAATGCGTATTCAGTCTCGTGTTGTCAATAAAGAGACTTTACCCGAATTCCTCAAACTGACCGACTGGTTGAAGCCCGAAGACATCGGGCTCAAGGCCGGGTAGGAGTAGACCAGTGGATCTGTCTGTAGCGCTTGCGTCCTCCAGCAAGCACGGTGCCATTGAGTTGTTACAACTCGATGGCATCACCGTCGAGTTCGGCGCGACCCGAGCTCTCAACAATGTCAGCTTCAATGTATCGGCCGGTGAAGTCGTCGGTCTTATGGGAGCAAACGGCGCAGGGAAAAGTACGCTCGCTAAAGTGATCGTCGGTGAAATTCCGCATGGCGCGTATCGCGGAACAGTCACTTGTGACGGCAAGTTGGCGGCGTTCGCCGACGCTCGCGATGCTCATGATGCAGGTGTTGCACTTGTTCACCAAGAGGGAGCTGTCGTTCCGCAGTTGACGATCGGTGAGAACGTAATGCTCACTATCGAGCCGTCTCGTTTCGGCGTCATTAACTGGAAAGAGCTGTACGCTCGAGCAGATGCCGCGATGCGTCGACTTGGACTCGATATCGACACAAAGCTACCACTTGCGGGACAGGGCGGCGTCGCTCTGATGGAGCAAGTGGAAATCGCACGCGCCATCGCAAGCGGCAGCCGCGTGTTCGTATTCGATGAATCGACATCAGCTTTAGGCGCTGATGAAATAGGTCTCCTACTTGAGCGTATGCGCGAACTCGCTGCTCAGGGTGCAGGTATCATCTTCATTTCGCACCGAACGGACGAGATTTTGAAGGTCTGTGACAGAGTAGTAATTCTGCGGGACGGTCGCGTTGCGCTGGAAGCGCCAAGATCCGAACTGGACCAGGCAAGCATTGTCCGAGCCATGCTCGGCAACGCGCTCGCGGCGTCGAAACACGTCGACCGTGAAGATCGAATAGGACGAGGAGAGACAGCAGTCCGTCTCCGCGATTGGAACCGTGCGCGGACAGCCGAGTCTCCACGCGATGTCGGTCCGATCAATCTCGAGCTCGAGTCCGGCGAAATAGTTGCCGTGTACGGTCCTCTAGGCTCTGGAAAAACGGAATTCGTAGAGTCACTCTACGGGTTTATGCCCGAGCTGACTAACGGCTCAGTTGAACTCGGCGGCACTCGGTTTCATCCACGAAATCCGCGTGACTCAATATCGCGCGGGATTGCCTATGTTTCGGCCGAGCGCCAGAAGGACGGTCTGGTCCCGCATTTGTCAGTGTTGGAAAACATGTTGCTTGGATGGCATCGCGGGGCCCCTCGTAAGGGATCGGTAGTAAATCACGAAAAATCCAAGGAACTCTGTAGATCCTTTATTCGTGATCTAGCGATCCGCACACAAGGCCCTGATCAGCCAATCAGCAATCTCAGCGGCGGCAACCAACAAAAGGTTTTGCTCGCGCGAGCGCTGATCAACGAGCCGCGTCTCGTATTGCTTGATGAACCCACCCGAGGGATCGATCTGGGCGCAAAACAAGATGTGTATCGCCTCATCCGAAACGTAGCCGCAACAGGTACATCCGTGCTTTACGCGACCATGGAAGAGGATGAGGCACTCGAACTTTCAGACCGCATCCTTGTCCTTCGCGACGGAAAAGTCGTCACCCTCGTAAATACAAGAGACACAAACCGTCATGAGCTCCTTGCTCTGGCCGGCGGCACTACAACTAAGACAACGGTGGAACAGCAATGACCTCAAATTTAGCAAATCTGAAGAGTGACGCGGTTGCGGTGACGACTTCGGAAGCGAAAACCGCGTCGCCGAACCGCGCAAACTCGATTATATCAATCTTGCGTTCCGCGGCGGGCTTGCTTGTTGCGATCGCGCTCGTGTGGGTGGTTTTCTCGGTGTTGACTGATGGAGTTTTTGTCAGCGATCGAAACCTGAGCAACCTGATGCGTCAGACGGCTATCACTGCGATAGTGGCTCTTGGTATGCTCGTGGTGATTGCTCAGGGGGAGATTGACCTCTCGGTCGGTTCGTTCATGAGCCTTTGCGTCACCGTCGTCGCCATGATCGAGGCGAGCGGTACGGTGGGGCCTTGGGTTACGATCCTTGCAGCACTTGCAATGGGCGTTGCGGTTGGACTGTGGAATAGCGCGTGGATAGCAAAACTCGGTTTGCCCTCCTTTGTGGCCACTCTCGGGTCGTTGATGCTACTTAGAGGTCTGGCACTGGCACTTTCTGGTGGACGGACACTTTCGGGCATCTCTGATGGCATCCGCTTCTTCGGCGACGCTTTCCTCGCAGGACCAGCGTTGTGGGCGTTCCTCGCGGTAGCCGCACTTGTCGCGCTGTGGCCGCTGCGCACTCTCAAGACGAGCGAACATCCCCGTGCTGTGCTGGTTCGAGTGATCCTTGGTTTTGCCAGTGTTGTGTTGCTAGCTTGGGCGACTGTATCTTATCGTGGGCTACCGATGCCAGTGTTCATCACCCTGACTGCGGCAGGCGTTCTTGCCTGGATGCTGACCAACACGGTGTGGGGTCGTCACGTTTATGCAGTTGGTGGCAACCGAGCAGCGGCGAAGTCAGCGGGCATTCCGATCACCAAGCATTTGGTAATCTCCTTCATCCTGATCGGCGTGCTGACTGCAATCGGGACTCTTATGTTCGTTGGACGCCTTGGTTCTGCGCCCCCGGAATCGGGTCTGTTTTTGGAACTCAATGCAATCGCCGCCGTGGTTATTGGTGGGGCAAGCCTCTATGGCGGTACGGGTAAGGTCTCCGGTGTTCTGTTGGGTGCCTTGCTCATGCAGAGCCTTGGTAACGGTCTTTCTCTGTTGAATGTCCCCACCGCTTACCAAAATATCACGAGTGGTGTAGTTCTCATGCTTGCCGTATATATCGATGTCCTTTCGAAGCGTGGAGGCAAGCTATTCGCACGTCCTTGAAAAAGATCGCTGCAGTTTCCCTGTTCCCCTTGGCGCTCGCCGCTTACGGGGCGGGGTATGTGGTGAGCAGCGCGCGCAAAGGGGCGCGCGCGCTGCGGCGGATATTGCGATCGGATTGGAAAACCGTCTCCTACGGTCCCTTAGAGTTCCGGACGCCAACCACGTGGGGCGACATTGAGCAAACCGTCGATGGAATGCTAGTCCTCCACAATCGGCCAGCGAGGATGCGGGTTGATGGTGATGCCGTCTGGTATGGATCGACGATCGAGATCAGGGTGTATCGCGCCAGCGAAACTCGTCCGGCCATTGAAAACGCTTGGCGTTCATGGAAACGGCAATTTGGATCCGATGAGGTGCCCCTGGTCGCTGAGTTGATCGTCGCAAATGGCGTTCGACCGATAAAGGAGAAAGAGGCGAAAGTGGTGTTTAAATCACTTCGCCTGACGGGAGACCCGGCTACGATCGCTTGGCCGGAGCCAGGCGACACTAGTATTGCATTGCGCCGGATTGTCCCACCTCATAGTTCAAACATCGCCCGTGATTTCGAGAGTTTCTAAGTCGCTTTCACAGAGCTTCGCGAATGCCTTCGTGTACGCGAAGCCTGTCATCGACCCAACACGTCGTTACTGACGATTTTATCCGCTGGTGAACCCGGTTCCGGGACCTGGCAAGAGTTTTACTCACCATCTCAAGCTAAATTAGGCGGAGTATCCATGCAGGATCTTTGGCGCATATCGGCTACCGAGCTCGCGAGCTTGATCAAATCGAAACAGGTTTCGGCAAGGGAGTCTGCTGAAGCAGCACTAGCACGGCTCGACACGGTCAATCCGATGATCAATGCCGTGGTCGATTATCGGCCGGACGATGTGTTAATGCAGGCGTCTGCGATAGATTCAGCGCTCGCACGCGGCGAAGACGTGGGCCCCCTGGCTGGTGTGCCCATCACCATCAAAATTGGGGCCGACCAACAGGGTTTCGCGACAAGCGATGGCATGATTTTACAGCGTGACAATATCGCAACTGCTGATAACCCGGCGGTAGCCAATCTGCGGAAGAGCGGGGCAATCCTACTAGGTCGCACAAATTGCTCCGCCGTTTCCTACCGCTGGTTTAGTAGTAATCTGCTTCATGGCGACACCAAAAACCCACGGGATCCCAGCATTACGCCTGGGGGATCTTCAGGCGGTGCAGGCGCCGCGGTCGCTGCCGGTATCGGTCAAATCGCGCATGGAAGCGACATCGCAGGATCGATCCGCTACCCAGCTTATGCCTGTGGAATACATGGGTTACGCCCAAGTCTAGGACGGGTTCCCCACTTCAATCCCTCCTTTGATGGCCGCTCCATTGGAGGACAGATCGGTGCTGTCTCCGGTCCACTGGCAAGAACCATTAATGACCTTCGCATTTCTCTGGCGGCGATGTCCGCGCCCAATGCTCACGATCCTTGGTATGCACCGGTGCCGCTTGAAGGTCCGCCACGACCGAAGCAAGTTGCAATGTGCCTCAATCCTGACGGTCTCGACCCGGTACCCGAAGTCCTTGCAGCTGTAATTGATGCAGGCGACCGACTTAGACGCGCTGGCTGGATCGTCGAGGAAATCACGGAGACACCTCCCCTCCGTGAGGCTGCCGAAATGCAGGCGAGGCTATGGCTCGGCGACGGTTATGAGTTTCAGCTTGAGATGGCAAAACGCGAGGGAGATCCCGGTGCCCTAGCGTGCTTGAATGGGATGCGGGACAAAGTGCACCCATTCGACCTGTCGAAGGCGTTGATCAGACGCGACACTCTTGTGCGCATTTGGTTTGCATTCTTTGAGAAATATCCTGTTTTGCTCATGCCGGTATCTGGAGAACTGCCTTTCCCGGTTGATCTCGACCTCAAGGACCAAGCTTCCCTGGAGCGGGTTTGGCATGCGCAGATGCCCCAAGTTGGCATTCCTTTGATTGGGCTCCCCGCATTATCAGTCTCGACTGGCTTGATTGGTCGCAGCCCGGTCGGGGTCCAGCTCGTAGCGGCTCGCTTCCGCGAGGATTTGTGCCTGTCAGCGGGTGAGGCAATTGAGGCAGGCGGCACCCCGTCCGCGCCAATCGATCCGGCCAGCTAAAGGTTACTGATAATGCCTGGTAAAATGATCTCTTTTCGCGGTGCACTTTCAATGGTGGGATCGACCGGATGCTATGTGGCCAGCGATACATTGATGAAGCTCTCGACAGCTGACCTGCCGCCATATGAAGCACTTGCAACGCGTGGGTTCTCCGCGACGATCTGGGGGGTCCTGTTGCTAAGCTTCCTTCGCAAATGGAAGGCGGCACCTGGGTTTTTTAATAGGTGGGTCTCTATCCGCAATAGTTTGGAGTTGGCCGCCGTCCTTTGCTACGTCATAGCCCTAGCGAATTTGCCAATTGCGAACGTCATTTCACTCCTTCAAATCACTCCCTTGGTCATGCTCATCGGTGCTGCATTGATCTTCAAAGAGTATCTTAGCAGATTGTCGATGGTGCTCATTGCTTTCGGCTTTATAGGTGCCCTAATGGTGGCACAACCGACGGCTGAAGGTCTCTCGTTGTTTTCGTTGCTTGCACTTGCCACAGCTGTGCTCAGCGGTCTGCGCGATTTGGTCGGCCGAAGGGTGCCTCGGGAGATCCCCGGCCTTTCCGTTGCGTTTGGCGCTTGTGTCCTCGTATTGTTCGGTGCGCTGGTCATGCATCTCGTGCTGGAAGAGACCGTTATGCCAAGCATCCATCACCTCTGGTTTTTGTCCATGTCCGGGCTGTTACTGTTTGCGGGGCATTATTTGCTCTTTATGGCTTATCGATTTGGCCCAACAGTGGTAGTTGCCCCGCTTTTTTACCTCGTAACCTTTTGGGCTTTGATTGCTGGTGGTATCGTTTTCAAAACGATACCTAACCCATTGGCCATCGCTGGAATCGCGACTGTTGTTGTCAGCGGTATCGCGATTGTTATTTTTGGCCACCTTCAAATAAAGCACATAAACAAAGGCGGCGTTCAACTGGAATAGTTGGCGGATCAGTGTCGCGGGATGAAACCGGGGTCGTCACCAGCACGCCCTTCTCCAGGAAGGAGCTTGGCTTTCGGCGAAAGTTTGCGCTCATATCGCCAAAAGGCACTATGGAAGTGGATCAAGACGAACAGATGTCGGCCCCATTTGGTGATGCTCTGGAAAAGAGTCGTGCAAGGAAATACATTGCGGGACCGAATTCGTTCATTGGGAAATGGTGTGTTAGCAGGGTGATCCTGGATAGCCGGCCAAAACAGGTGATCGTGTTCAATGGCGTCGCAGAAATCACCCATGATGCTTTTGATGAGAATGGTGAGATGCTCTTGGGTGGGTCGCGTTTAGAGACCAGTCGGAGGTACCGTCTGCATTTAAGCGGAGAACAAGTCGAGGTTACATTTCCTGACGGGCGGCCGTTTTTCTGCATAAAACTGAGCGCAGTGCAACGCGTGCTCCATTGGTGTGGTGAAGATGTATATCGAGGGCGGTTTATCTTCCTGAGCAACGACGAATGGAGCGAGATGTGGAATGTTCTCGGTCCGCGCAAAGCCTATCGCAGTGTTACCCGGTACACGCGCTTAAACGTCGGCCAATAAGTTCATGGCGTCGCCGTTTATTTCGCCTCTAGCAAACGCTACCTGTTGCCGGTCCTTGAAATGGATCATGCCATCCGGGATCCCTTCGGGTCAGCTAGCAAATCCGGTGGAAGCGGGCGCGATAGTAGGGGCCAGCGGGTTCCGCTGAAACTGGCAAAACAATAGAGGCAGAGCGCTGCTCGGTAGCCCTCCAGTGGTCCGGCCATCGCAACGGTCACGGAACTTGGGAGCGGTGACATATTGGCAGTTGCTCCTGCATGGGAACAAAATCGAAAATCCTAATCGGTCATGATTTCGGGCGTGCCGCCATCGTCCGGCACGAGCAGCACATTCAGTTTGTAGAGAAGATTGTCGATCGTGATGGCGGGTCGCATTGTGAAACCCATGTCGGTCAGAACGGGCTACACTGTCTTCCGGATGAGTTGTGTTTTGCTTTATAGCCCGAATGCCCTCTGGGGGGCGGCAAGATCCTGAAGCGCAATGTCGGGAAACGAAGGCATCCCAATCTGAAGCTGGGTATTTTCAGTTTTGTTCAGCGATTCATCCGAAATGGTGGCGCGAACAGCTATTTATTCGACCCTATTGAATAGCACCGCCGTAGCATCTAGGTGAGTGGCGGGAACGACAAGGGACGATTGGTTACTGCCATGTCGATGACAAAGCCTGAGGAGCGTTATGATGCACAAAGTCGCTGTACTTTTGTTGAACGATGTGGTGGCGTTGGATTTCGGTATCGGCTATCAAGTTTTTCGCTTGGCGAGCTTTGCAGACGGAACCAGAGCTTACGACGTGCTGGTATGTGGGCCTAACAAGACCGTCCGGGCTGACGGTTTCGACATGCAGGTTCACCATGGGCTCGATGCGTTAGAATGGGCGGATACCATCGTAGTACCTGGCAGTGAAGATCCATTCAAAGCAATCCCGAAATCGGTAATTGTGGCGCTTCGAAAAGCTTACGACCGAGGTGCGCGAATAGCATCGATTTGTACCGGTGCATTTGTGTTGGCAGCGAGTGGACTGCTCGATGACAAACGTGCAGCTACACATTGGCGTATTGCAGAAGCGCTCTCCAACTTGTATCCGAAAGTTACTGTTGAGCCGAACGTCTTATTTGTTGACGAGGGTCGCATTGTCACTTCCGCTGGGGCCTCCGCAGGCATTGACATGTGCCTCCACCTTGTCCGTTGCGATCATGGTCAGGCTGTGGCGGCATACACAGCCCGGCTAGCGGTCGCGCCGCTCAGCCGGGATGGCGGTCAAGCTCAGTTCATCCGTCATGAACCTCCAGGTTCACCCTCTAGCTTAACCCCCGTGATCGAGTGGATGCGCAATAATTTGCAACACTCGCACACGGTTGAGACACTAGCGGCACGAGCCAACATGAGCCTTCGAACTTTTGCGCGACGCTTTCAGGAACAAACGGGAACAACGCCTTTGCAATGGCTTCTTATTGCTCGCATCGATCGCGCCAGAGGATTGCTGGAGGGGAGTGATACGTCGGTAGACCAGACCGCCTTTCTTACCGGCTTTGGTTCTCCGGTGACGTTTCGGGCGCGGTTCCGCCGGATAGTGGGACTCACGCCCACCGAGTATCGCCGGCGATTCAGTGCCGCGGTCCCATTGGCGTAACCCAATGTCCGTCTCCTTGAAGTTGTCCAGAAAGCTTGGGGTGTCTCGACGGACAGATGGATCTGCTACACAGCTAAGATCATGTAACCCAAGGTTCAGGTATGGGGCCCTTTACAGCATCACCATGCCGCCATCACACAAGATGTTTTGGCCGGTCATGTAGTCTGAATCAGGTGATGCCAGGAACGCGGCAGTTCCCACTAGGTCACTTGGCAAGGAATAGCGGCCGAGCGGAATACCCGCGCTCAAATCGTGGATCGCATCGCCTAGCTCTTTGGTGAGACCCTTGCTGAGGAACTCTCGGTCTAGTCCGTCCAGCATTGCTGTTTTAACGATGCCTGGGCCCATGCAGTTCACATTGATTTTGTGTTCGGCGAACTGCCTGGCTGCCGCTTGGCTAAGCGCCGCAACCGCCCACTTCGACGCACAATAATGAGCGAAAGCGGGAAAGCTCTGCCTCGACGCGATTGAACTCATGTTGATGATCTTTCCGCCGCGGCCTTGCGTTATCATTTGTTTGGCGGCTTCCTGAATGCCAATCATTGTGCCCATCGCGTTGACGTTCATCAGCTTCTGCCAACTCAGCTCTGTCAATTCTAAAAAAGCTGAGTGTTCAATGATACCAGCGTTGTTGATCATGACATCAAGCTGACCGAATGCCGAAACTGTCGATTTTACCATCTCCTGCATTTCTGCCCGCTGGGTGACGTCAACCTTGATGGCAATGGTTTCGACGCCCAACTTTTCAGAAATATCTGCGGCAACCTTTCTCGCGCCTTCTTCGTTCACGTCGCAAATAGCGATATTGGCACCTCGCTCGGCAAGGCCAAAGGCAAGCCCCGCGCCAATGCCCGTCGCGCTGCCGGCTCCGGTGATGATAATGTTCTTACCTTTGAGTTGATTAGACATAGCTTATTCCCCTAATTATGTTCAACTAGTGTGCTCCGCTCCGGGGCTTCGGGTGCCGCTGCAGAGACCGAATCTAGCTGCGGATGTTGAGTTGCAACGCCGTTTAAATGAGCCGTAGACGTCGGACGCGCGATTGTCGCTCTATTGATCAAAGCTCCGCCGCAGCTGGTCAGACACGCTTGCTGGTCGCCCGGCTACCATCCGACAACGCATGCCGATGGCAGGAGCTTCTTCTGTCGGACATCGCCCTTATGTATCTCTGTGTGGCTCAAACAAAGTTAGCGCCACCCGTGGTGACATGTTGGTATTGAGGTCTAGGACTCACCTCATCGGGGATCGTGTCCCGGGAGG
>UCKS01000109.1 GCA_900473045.1 Hyphomicrobiales bacterium | reverse complement strand
CGCCCAGCCCACCCATGAATTCGCTGGTGTGGGGGCCGAACTCGCCGCCACCCTTCAGTACGATGCCGATGGCGCCGACCCGGCCGGTGGCAAGTCCGAGTGCGCTGGTGTTTGGCCGGTAGCCATATTCAAGCGCTGCCTTGAGCACCCGTTCGCGAGTCGCCTGCTTGACCTCGGGATAACCGCTCAAGGCGCGGCTCACCGTCGTCTGCGACAGTTCGAGCCGGTTTGCGAACTCCTTGAGGTTCATGCGGAATTTCCTGCTGTCTGTCGTCTCAGTGTAAGCGGATTTACGGTTGCGTCAAAGGAACTATGCCGGGCACGCCCTCGCGAATTCGGCGGGAGAAATCCGGTGCAATCGATGCGGCTTGCGCCCGCGAACTGATGGCGCCACCGCTGCGCAACTGCTCCAGCGTAAAGCCGGGCGTGAAGCCATTCACGTCAATGATGTAGGAGGGCAGGTAGCCAGACAAAATCAGCCGGTAATCCAGTGGCAGAGCGCCGGACGCGATATGGTTGATCATGGCGAACACGATCGTCGTGCAGTTGGCCGTGACCGTATTGTAATATTTCGGTGTTTCGTTGAGGCCATTGGCCGTATCGACATAGGACAGGAAAAGCGAGCGCATCGCCGGCTTTGGAATGTTGAGGCGGTAGAGATAGACGTCTTCCTTGCGGATATTGGTGCGCACCCCGACGATATCGCGCTCGTCGGCGGCAATCACGCTCATCTCGAATTGCTTGAAGAACCCGCCGATTTCCGAAAAACTCTCAGTCCGTTCCTTGCGGATTTCCACCGAGAAGGTGACGAACTGGCCATCCTCGAAACCGAAGGAGACCAGCGTATGGGCAATTGCCGGGCTTGACCAATAGGAGAGCAACAGATCGACGGAGGCGAGCTTGTCGAGGTCGTAGGTGCGGTTTTCCCAGCGCACCGTGTAGTCTGTCGGTGACCGCCAGTCGAAATTGCGGACATTGGCAAGCGTGACTTCCGGGCCGTTGACGACGCCGGAGACGATATGTGCGACCTCGTCGGCCCAATCGCGATTGTTGCTCGCCGGTATGGCGTTCCACCAGAACAAAAGACCGGCGATCATCAACGGATAAAGCAGAGCCGCAACACGGGAGTGCCTGCGGACATAGGCGTAGAGCGCGACGAGCGAGAGGATAATCCAGAGTGCCGCGAGCAACGTCTTGACGGAGGCCGGGCCGGGCGCCTGGTAGAACAGCGCCATGGCTCCCCAAAACGCGAAGCCGAGAATGGCCAGCGTCGAAATCACCCGTATGATGATGCCAAGGACATGAAAGCGTCGTCGTTCAACAGGCTCGCTCATCGATCAGCGACCATCATGGAAGCTTGGGTTGCAAGCTCTTGACGCGGTTCCATGCCCATGAAGGCCTCCGTGGTTTCACCTGCCTGTAATGCCAGATTTCCGGGCAGGAGGACATTCGATTTTTCGGTTTAGGGCATTTTTTCAAAGAGAAAACGCTTTATACTCTTCAGGTTTTACAGGTCCAAACCCCAAGCTGGGCGATCAAGTAAGCCGTTATACCATCATTGTTTTTCGGTTGTTGAAATTTGAAGAAGCCGCATTGTTATTTGTCATATGATTGACTAGCATCCCGTTCTTGACCAACCGGACAAAAAATTGGCTGATGCCAACAGACGTACCAGGCAGGACGGGATTTTTTCAATGCATGCGGTTTTCGACGGCCACAATGATGTGTTGCTGAGACTGTGGAGCAATGCCAAAAAAGGCGCTGACCCGGTCATCGAGTTTTCTGAAGGAACAACGGAAGGTCATATCGATGGCCCCCGTGCTAGGAAGGGCGGTCTGATCGGCGGATTGTCGGCAATCTACATCCCATCCGACCATCTCGTCCTGAAGACCCCAGACGAGAATGGCCATTACGCGACGGACCTGTCCGAGCCGCTGGAGCGGCAGCCATCTCTCGATGTAGCGCTGGAATTTGCCGCCATCGCCCTTCGGCTCGATCGGGCTGGTGCCTGGAAGCTTTGCCGTTCGACCGCCGACATTCGCACTGCGATGGATGCCGGCATCTTTGCCTCGGTGCTGCACATGGAGGGATGTGAGGCGATCGGTGCTGATCTGACTGCGCTTGAAACATTCTACGCCGCCGGATTGCGTTCGCTTGGCCCGGTCTGGAGCCGCAACAACGTTTTTGCCCATGGTGTGCCGTTTGCCTTCCCGATGGGGCCGGACACCGGGCCGGGCCTGACCGAAGCCGGTTTCGACCTGGTGCGCGCATGCAACCGTCTCGGCATCCTGATCGATCTCGCTCATATTACCGAGAAGGGGTTTTGGGATGTAGCCAAGACCAGCGACCAACCGCTGATCGCCAGTCATTCGAATGCACATTCCCTCACCACCGTTGCCCGCAACCTGACGGACCGCCAGCTGGACGCCATCCGTGACAGCAAGGGACTGGCCGGACTGAACTACGCGACCACCATGCTGCGGCCTGACGGACTGGAAAATGCCGATACGCCGTTGTCCGATATGGTCCGCCATGTCGATTATATGGTCGAGCGCATGGGGATCGATTGCGTGGCGCTTGGGTCCGATTTCGACGGCGCAACCATTCCGGAAGGCATCACCGATGCGGCTGGCAACCAGAACCTGATTGCTGCCCTGCGGGACGCCGGATATGGTGATACGGAACTGACAAAAATATGCCGGGAAAACTGGCTGAGGGTTTTGGGGCAGGCCTGGCACGAAGCCGCCTGAACCGAAAATAGAAGGCCCATTGCGGGTAAAAAAAGGGAACAGAGAGATGATGCATTCACTGAACAGGCATGTCCGCATGTTGACCGCTGGCGCGGCCATGTCGCTGATTTTAATGGCGGGTGGGCCCGCATTCGCCGAGACGCCTGCCGACACGCTGGTCGAAGGCTGGGCGATCGACGACATCATCACCATGGATCCGGGCGAAGCTTTTGAGCTTTCGACCGCCGAAGTCACCGCCAATACCTATAGCTATCTCGTCCGCCTCGATATCAATGACACGTCCAAGGTTGTCGGCGATCTCGCCGAAAGCTGGACGGTTTCCGATGACGGCCTGACCTACACCTTCAAGATGAAGCCAGACGCGAAATTTGCCTCCGGCAATCCCGTGACGGCTGAAGATGTGGCTTACTCCATCGAGCGCGTCGTCAAGCTCGACAAGAGCCCGGCCTTCATTCTCACGCAGTTTGGTCTGACCGGCGACAACGTCACGGAAAAGGCCAAGGCGACCGATGCCGGCACGTTCACGTTCACTGTCGACAAGGCCTATGCGCCGAGCTTCGTGCTGAACTGCCTGACTGCAACCGTCGGTGCCGTCGTTGACAAGAAGCTGGTGCTGGAGCACGTGGCTGCCGTCACGCCATCGGCCGAATACAAGTACGACAACGATTTCGGCAATGAATGGCTGAAGACCGGTTACGCCGGCTCGGGCGCCTTCAAGCTGCGCGAATGGCGCGCCAACGAAGTCGTCGTCATGGAGCGCAACGACAATTATTACGGCGAAAAGACACCGCTCGCCCGCGTTATCTACCGTCACATGAAGGAAAGCTCCGGCCAGCGCCTGGCGCTGGAAGCCGGTGACATCGACGTGGCGCGCAATCTCGAGCCGGGCGACTTCGATGCCGTTTCGAAAAATGCCGAGCTTGCGACCACCAATGCGCCGAAGGGCACGGTCTACTACTTCAGCCTCAACCAGAAGAACGCCAATCTGGCTAAGCCCGAAGTGGCTGAAGCCTTCAAATATCTGGTCGACTATGATGCTATCGGCTCTACGCTGATCAAGGGCATCGGCGAGATCCATCAGACCTTCCTGCCAAAGGGCGTTCTCGGCGAACTGCCGGAAAACCCGTACAAGCTCGACGTTGCCAAGGCCAAGGAACTGCTGGCCAAGGCTGGTCTTGCCGATGGTTTTACGGTGACCATGGACGTGCGCAACACCCAGCCGATCACGGGTATTGCTGAATCCATCCAGCAGACGCTGGCCCAGGCCAACATCAAGATGGAAATCGTTCCGGGCGACGGTAAGCAGACGCTGACCAAGTACCGCAACCGTACGCATGACATCTATATCGGACAGTGGGGCCAGGATTATTTCGATCCGAACTCGAATGCCGAAACCTTCACCGTCAACCCGGATAATTCCGACGAAGGCAAGAACAAGACGCTCGCATGGCGCAACACCTGGGACGTTCCGAAGGAATGGACGGAAGAAAGCAAGGCTGCCCTGCTCGAGAAGGATGCAACCAAGCGTGCCGACATGTACAAGGACCTGCAGAAGAAGGTGCTCGAAAAGAGCCCGTTCGTGGTCATCTTCCAGCAGACGGAAGTTGCAGGCACCCGCGCCAACGTGAAGGGTTTCAAGCTCGGTCCAAGCTTCGATACCAACTACGTCTTCACCGTCTCCAAGGATTGAGCCGGAGATAGCCGGTGAGCATTCCCGAAACAGTACCAACGGCCGGGCGCTCACGCGCCCGTGCCAACGGCTGGGCAAAGAGCATCCTGCGCTTCCTGGTCATCATCGTCACGACCTATCTCGGTCTTCTGGCCGTGACATTCTTCATTGGCCGCGTCATCCCGATCGACCCTGTGCTCGCCGTTCTCGGCGACCGGGCGCCGGCGCATGTCGTCGAGCGAACCCGCGAGCTGATGGGCTTCAACAAGCCGCTCTATGAACAGTTCTATATCTATGTGCGTGATGCGCTGACCGGCAATTTCGGCACCTCGGTGCTGACAACCAATCCGGTCATGGCCGATATCCGCCGCGTCTTTCCCGCCACGCTGGAATTGGCGACGCTGGGCACCATCATCGGCAGCCTGATCGGCGTTCCGCTCGGCGTGCTTGCCGCCGTCAAGCGCGGCTCGATTGCCGACCAGATCGTGCGCGTCGTCGGGCTCGTCGGCTATTCCGTGCCGATCTTCTGGCTGGCTCTGCTGTCGTTATTGTTCTTCTATGCCAAGCTGCGCTGGGTCGCCTATCCGGGCCGGATCGATATCGTCTACGAATACAGTTTCACCCCAATCACCGGGCTCTATCTGCTGGATTCGCTCTGGCAGGGACAGTGGGATGTGTTTCGCGATGTCTTCCGCCACATCATCCTGCCTGCCGGTCTACTCGGCTATTTCTCGCTCGCCTATATCAGCCGCATGACGCGCAGCTTCATGCTCAACGAGCTTAGCCAGGAATATATCGTTGCGGCCCGTGCCAAGGGGCTTTCCGAAACACGGATCATCTGGGGGCATGCGCTTCGCAATGCCGCCGTGCCGCTGGTAACGGTGATTGCGCTGTCCTATGCCGGGCTTCTCGAAGGCTCGGTGCTGACCGAGACGGTGTTCGCCTGGCCGGGGCTTGGGCTCTACATCACCAACTCGCTGCAGAACGCCGACATGAACGCGGTTCTGGGCGGCACCATCGTTATCGGTTCCGTCTTCATCGCCATCAATATCCTGTCCGATCTTCTCTACCGGACACTTGACCCGAGGACGCGCGCGCGATGAGCCAGTCCAGCCTTCAAACCACTCCCATGACCCGGCGACAATGGCTGATGTCCGACAGGCCGCAATCGCGCCTGCAGGCCCGTCTCGGCCGTGCCTACATGACCTGGCAGCGGTTTTCCGCCAACAAGCTGGCCGTCGCCGGCCTCTGCATCATCCTGCTGCTGATTCTGATTGCCATCTTTGCCGACGTGCTGGCGCCGCATTCGCCTGTCATCGGCAATCTGGGCGGTGCGCGGCTTTTGCCGCCGGGAAGCCCAGGCTATCTGCTCGGCACAGACGATCAGGGCCGGGACATTCTTTCGCGGCTGCTCCATGGATCGCGGCTGACGCTGCTCGTCATCGTGCTTGTGGCGATCATTGCAGCGCCCATCGGCCTCCTCGTCGGCGCCATCTCCGGCTATGCCGGCGGCTGGGTCGATGCGGTGCTGATGCGGATCACCGACATCTTTCTCGCGTTCCCGAAGCTGGTGCTGGCGCTCGCCTTTGTCGCCGCCATGGGGCCAGGTATCCAGAACGCGATTATCGCCATCGCCATCACCTC
>UCKS01000024.1 GCA_900473045.1 Hyphomicrobiales bacterium | reverse complement strand
ACGCGATTTTGCGCGCTACACCACGAAAGGCCTGTCTTTCGACACACCCGTCGCCGGTCCTCATGTGTGCCTCACAGGCACGCCCCGCCATTTTTCAGACGGGAGGGAAATCACTTTCTGCAGGCCCCAACGGCCGCGCCTGCGTTTCAAACACAGACCGAAGGAACCGGCCCCACCTCGCCGGCAACGCTTTCCGGTGTATCCGATGGCAGGACGAGATGATTGTGCCACGGTTTTTGGGGGCGGGGATTTGCGGGGATAATTTTTTTTACGTCCGGTTGATCGAGACGCACCATCGACACGCATGACGGGCCGGCTGTCCTGGCGTTAATCTGGTCATGGAGGTTGGGCCAAGCATCTACAAAGATTGGCGAAAAAACACCACGCGCTCTGTCTTCTCAAAACCAAGCGCCGCGTGAAAGAGGTGGCTCTCGACATTACCCAATGCGGCGTCCGAGGCAAATTCTGTGCAGCCGGCTGATGTTCCGAACGCTTTCACAGCTTGGAAGAGTGCCCTTCCAACATTCTGTCGCCGGTAGTCCGGTTCGACGTAGACCCCTTCGAAAAAGAGAACGGGCGAGGACGAGCATCCGTTGACATAATCTCTGCGCAGGGAAGCTTCCGCAAAGCCTGCAGACCCTCCATTCGGGAGTATCGCCAGAAACCCAAACGAATTGCCGGTAGTTTCGCCGAGCAACTTTCTCAGTTCATCGGAATGCTGTTTGATCGAATGGCTCGGCCATAGCCTCGCCCGAAGGGGAGCCCACAATTCGATGTGGACGACTGAACCTCGCTCGATGCTGACGGAATCATTCTGATATGGGCTCATAGGAGTTCTCAAAGTTATGGCTCGGCGGGACCTTTCGCACCGATCGGCAGCTTATATAAATCCAGCTCAGTCTTCAGAAGGGGCTGCGGTCGTTGCGAACCAGAGGAATACGCAGACAGCCGCAATAATGCTACGGTTTTGCGGGCAGGATTTGCGAGGATCTTTTTACACCCGGTTGATCGTGGCGGCGCCATCGACGGGCATGGCGCGTTGATGAAGCTCAGGCGTGGAGCGCACGGACGGCGGCCACGAGGCGCATCAAATCCGTTGGTTTGCCAAGGTTGGCGATATCGGCGAGCACAGCATAGCGCGACAGTTCGGCCGGGCTACTGGCGCTGGCAAGCACAAAGGGCACGCCCAGCGACTTTAATTGCAGGGCGACGGGCGTGACCTTGTCCCTGCCGAGATTGAAATCGAGAACAGCGGCATCGGGGCATTCGCCGCCGAGCAGATCGAGCGCATCCTTGACAGACGCCGCTGGACCCAACACCCGGAAGCCGCCGTCGATCAAGGCAGTTTCAAGTTCCATGGCCAGGAACACTTCATCCTCAACGACAAGAACGCAGCTCCTATGTTCGAGATCTCCCATAGGATTGCGCATTGTCATCACACCGGTATCTTGAGTACAGCGGTTAAACCACTCGGGTCATAGATAAGTTCCACTTCGCCACCCAGTTGAGCCGAGGTGCCGTTGATCAATTTCGTGCCATAGCCTTTCCGTTCCGGCGGTTTGACGGCAGGGCCGTTTTCCTCGCGCCATTCGCAGGTCAGGTATGGCCGCTCCGGCGAGGCTGTATCCAGCGTCCACGTGACGTGGACTTGCCCCTCGGACGTGGAGAAAGCACCGTATTTGGCGGCATTGGTTGTCAATTCGTGGAAAATCAGGCTGACCGAGAGCACCTTCGGGCTTTCGATCTCGATAGCCGGACCCTCGCAGAAGAGGCGCTTTCCTCCCAACTCGCCGACAGCCAGTCTCAGTATGTCTTCAAAATCAGCGGCGTCGTTGGTCGCGGCGATTTCCTGCGCCCGAAAGGTCGTTGCCAAGCGCCCGAGCAGCGTTTCGCGATACTCGACCGCAGTGCGGTCTTCGACGCTGGTCTGCATCGCGACTGACCGCACCACAGCAAAAAGATTGTTCATCCGATGCCGTGTTTCAGAGACAATGAACTCCATCTCGGCATCGTGGTGCTGACGGTCTGTCACGTCATCGAAGAGGACGAGGATATTCGTGCCGTTATCATTCGGGTGGATCAGGCGGCGGGCATCGACCAGAAAGGTTCGCGGCCCGATGGTTGGAAAGTCGTGCTTCACCTCGAAGCCAATCACGGCTGCGGCTTTCGGGATGACCGATGCGATCAGATTTTTCAGCTCGGCAATGTTCCACTGGCCGTCACCGAGTCTGAAGAAGCTCTCGCCGAGGATATCGTCGCGATTGACTTTGAATGTCCTGATGAAGGCGTTGTTCGCGGTGCTCACGGAGAAATTCTGATCCAGAACCACGATGGGCTGCGTCATCGTGTCGACGACGCCCTGTGCCTGGACGTGTCCGCTTTTCAACAATCGATAAAGGTCTTCCAGCATCATCTCTGTTTTATCTTCCTGAGCAATTTCAGGTCGATGTGCTGCTTAATCGCGTCGACCTTGGGGTGCTTAAGTTGGATTTCGACAGAAATACTAGGGCACAGATCCATTTTGAAAAGGGCTTTGGAATGCCGTTTTGGGCGATATCCGACGAAGGACGCCGCCACCCTGTTCCTGCACGAGACACAGTCGTCGGTACGGGTGGCGGATGCCTTAAGGGCGCATCTTGTCCATGCGAAGCGTCGTTGCCGAGGACAGCCGGTGTGCCAGCGCAGGGGATTGCGATCCGGAAAACTGGATCAGCGGGATGAGGACGATCACCACGACAAGGGTGGCGATATAGAGCAATCCAAACGGAATTCGACGCGCTTTCAAACAGCAATCTCCAGTGTTGACGGGAACCGTGCCAGCGAATGCTGACAGCAGCCTGAACGTGCGCGCAATGCAGGCGCGCACGTTCATTGGCCGTGCGTTCTTTGACCTGAACGTCATGCCCTGCTGGACGTTCAGGTTCCTGTCAGAAATCCGGACCAGATGTCCCGCCATGGAGACGGCTGCGGCACTGCGCCCGGCAAACGGACCGTGGCTGGCGGTTTGTCCGGTAGCGGGAGGTGCTGCGGCCGGATCCATCAGTCTGATGTCCTGCAGGAGAGTTCCTTGTCTGTCGAAAGCCTACCATTCGCCCCGACGCGCACGCTGCGCCCGGTCATCGGCAGCGTCACTCTCAGCCTGATCGTGGCGTTCTATCTCGTCTTCGTCACCAACCGGACGTTCTGGTCGAAGGCCGTGGAATATCTCGGAGCCCCGAGCACGGCGCTGTTCCTGCTCAGCATCGGGCTGTTTTCGCTGTTTGCGGCGATCTGTGTCACGGCTTCGGTGCAATATCTGACAAAGCCGTTTTTCATCCTGCTGATCATGATTGCCGCCGCCAGTGCGCGCTTCATGGATACGTTCGGCACCATCATCGACCTCGACATGATCCGCAACGCCGCGCAGACGACCAACTCGGAGGCCGGCCATCTGCTGACTGAAGGTTTCCTTACCCACATGGTCCTGTTCGGGATCGTGCCGTCGCTGCTGATTGTGCTGGTGCGGATCAAGCACCGGCCGTTCCCCCAGAAATTCAAACACAATATCGTGCTGATCCTGTGCCTGCTCGCCGTTTTCCTATCGGTCGGCATTGCCAATATAAGGACATTTGCAGCGACGCTGCGCCAGCATCGCGATCTGGTGGCCACGCTGAACCCGGCCGCGCCGATCTTCAATGCCGTGCGCTATGCCGTGGCGACGGGGGCGGAAAAGAACATCGTCGTTCAGCCGATCGGCACCGATGCGCGGGTGATTGCCCCGATGCAATCGGGAAAGCCGCGCGTCACCATCATTGTTGCCGGAGAAACGGCGCGAGCGGAGAATTTCTCGCTGGGCGGCTATGACCGGGAAACCAACCCGCTGCTTGCCCGGCAGGATATTCAATATTTTACCAACACGTCGAGCTGCGGCACGGCGACGGCGGTCTCTCTGCCCTGCATGTTCTCGGTCTATACCCGGGCGAACTACACCCACCGCAAGGGCCTTGCGACAGAGAACCTTGTCGATGTGCTCAGCCGTGCCGGCATCAAGACGGAATGGTGGGAGAACAACACCGGCAGCAAGGGCATCGCCGATCGCATCGCCTATACCTCGTTTTCCGACATCAACGATCCGCGGTTCTGCAACAACAACGAGTGCGTCGACGACGTCACCCTGGACGGGCTGGGCGCCTGGCTCGACGGCGTCAAAGGCGACAGCGTGCTGGTCATCCACCAGCAGGGCAGCCATGGGCCGGCCTATTACCTGCGCTACCCGGAAAAATTCCGCCGCTTTACACCCGATTGCCGGACTGCCGATCTTGGCAGCTGCTCGCGTCAGGAGGTGGTCAACGCCTATGACAATTCGCTGCTCTACACTGACTATATTCTCTCGTCGGTGATCGACATGCTGAAGGCCCGCGAGGACAAGGTGGCGGGATCGATGATCTACATGTCCGATCACGGCGAATCGCTCGGCGAGCGCGGGCTCTACCTGCATGGCGCGCCGTATTTCATCGCACCGTCGCAGCAGACCCAGATTCCGTTTGTGCTTTGGACCGGCAAGGAAACCAAGGCCGGCATCGACCAGGCCTGCCTGCAGGCAACGCTGAATGAGCCGCGTTCGCATGACAACCTGTTTCACACGGTGCTTGGCCTGATGAACGTCTCGACCAAGATTTACGAGCCGGGGCTTGACGCCTTGGCAATGTGCAGGCCCCGCACAGGCTCCTAAGCGGCCAGCAGGACGGTTGGACAGGATAGGCCTGCTCCTGAAAGGGACTCGGGCCTGTCGTGTTGGCTTCAAGGCCATTTGACGGCGCAGTTCAAAGAGGAAATAAGAATGCCGGTGGAGCTGACCGATAAAAGGACCAGCGGCTTGCGTGTTTTGCTCGTCGAGGACAATGAGATACTGGGGGAGGCCGTCCGCGATCATATCGCCGCCGCCGATCATGCCATCGACTGGATGAAGACGCTGGACGATGCGCGGATGTCGCTGCGCACCGTCTCCTATGGCCTGATCCTCTTGGATCTGCGCCTGCCGGACGGCAGTGGCATCTCCCTTCTGAAGGAACTGCGGTCAGGCGGCAACGCGACGCCGGTGATCATCCTGACCGCCCACGACCAGATTTCCGACCGGATCGAAGGGCTGAACAGCGGCGCCGACGACTATCTCGTCAAGCCGTTCGATCTCGGCGAATTGTCTGCGCGCATGCTTGCCGTCATCCGCCGTTACGGCGGCAATATTTCGCCGCTGATCCGCTTCGGCGACCTGGTGATCTCGCCCGTTGACCGGCGGGTGTTTGCCGGCGAGGCGGAAGTCGGGCTTTCCGGACGCGAATGGGCGGTGCTCGACACGCTTTTGTCACGGCCCGGCGCGATCATTTCCAAGGCGCGCATCGAAGAGGCGCTCTATGCCTTCGGCTCCGAGATCGAGAGCAACACGGTGGAGGTCTATGTCAGCCGGTTGCGCAAGAAGCTCGGGCGGGATCATGTCGTGACCGTGCGCGGCGTCGGCTACAAGATCGGAGCGCCGGTGTGACGCAGCCGAAACCCCGCACGCGCAGCATGACCGGCCGGTTGATCCTGTGGCTCACCGGCGTGACGGTGGCGTTCTGGCTGATCGCGGCCGGCCTTGGCGTTGCGGTCATGAAGGACGAATTCGACGAATTCTTCAACGGGTCGCTGCAGGAAACGGCCGAGCGGCTGATGCCTTTGGTGCTGGACGACCTGCAGCGGCGCGAGGGGCCGCCATCGCCACGGCATTTTCAAAGCGAGGCCGCCGATCTGGGAGAGGAATATCTGGTCTACCAGGTCCGCGATGCGACGGGAAAAATCCTCATCCGCTCGCACGATGCGCCGATCGAACCGTTCGACGTGCCGCTGAAGCGCGGTTTCTGGGAAAACGACACCTACCATTTCTATACCGCAACGGCGGCCGACGGCATGACCTTCGTACAGGTGGCCGACGCCATGGACAACCGCACCGAGGCGGTGATGGAAGGCAGCATGGCGCTGTTCCTGCCGGTTCTGGTGCTGATCCCGGTCAGCATTCTGCTGATCTGGCTGATCGTGCGCCGGGCGCTTGCCCCGGTCGATGACCTGCGCGAAGCGATCGAGGAAAAGGATGGCGGCAACCTGGCGCCGGTGCCGTCGAGCATGCTGCCGCGCGAACTGCGGCCGATTGCCAGCTCGGTCAACCGCCTGCTGAACCGGCTGCATGCGGCTTTCGATGCGGAACGCGAGTTTACCGCCAACAGCGCACATGAGCTGAGAACGCCGATCGCCGGCGCATTGGCGCAGACGCAGATGCTGATCGCCGAACTGGAGGGGCCGCGCAAGCGGCGTGCGCAGCAGATCGAACTTTCGCTCGCCAATCTTGGCCATACGACCGAGAAGCTCTTGCAGCTGGCCCGGGCCGAGGCCGGCATCGGCGCCGGTACCGTCACCGTCGATCTGGCGCGTGTGCTGGAACTGGTGGTGACCGATTTCGAGCGCAGCGATCCGGGCGCGGGACGATTGCATCTCATCCGCGAACCGGGGGCGGCGCTGAAGGGACACTATAGCGAAGATGCCTTTGCCATCGTGCTGCGCAACCTGATCGAGAATGCCCTCTTGCACGGCGACATCGACGAGCCGGTGACCATCCGGCTGGAAACCGGCGGCGTCGTCCGCATTGTCAACGGTGCTGCGGCCCTTTCGCCGGACGAGCTGGCGGCGGTGCGCAAGCGTTTCGGGCGCGGCAACAGTCTGTCACCGGGCTCCGGCCTCGGCCTGTCGATCGCCGAGCGGTTGCTGCAGCAGATGAATGCCGGGTTCGAGGTGCGTTCCCCAGCCCGTGGCCGGGCCGATGGGTTTGAGGTGGTGTTGCGGTTCGGCGCTGGGGATGCTGCGTAGCGCGGTGGGCGGACGGATGCACCGTTTCCCTCTTCTCCCCGGTGGGGAGAAGGTGGCCCGCAGGGCCGGATGAGGGGGCGGTCCGCTCCGAGTATGCCGAAGCACCCCTCATCGCCTCGCATGCGCTCGGCACTTCTCCCCGCTGGGGAGAAGAGAAAAAGTGGCTCCCTCAATCCCTGTCCGGTGCTCCGAGCGGAAAGAACGAGCGATAAGGGCGGCCTTCGTCGATGGCGCGGGCGAAGGAGGGGCGGGCGAGAAGGCGGGCGCGGTAGGCGCGGACGTTTGGAAATGTTTCCGGGATCGGGTGCACCCAGTCGGCGTAGAACAGCGACGGGCAGGCGGCGCAGTCGGCTAGGCTGAAGGTGTCACCGGCCGCCCATTCGGTTTTCGCCACCACGCCGTCGAGCCAGCCATAGGCATCGTCCAGCATCGCCTTGGCCTCGGTGACGCCATAGGGATCGCGATCGGCCTCCGGGCGGATCTGGTTGAACACCACTTTCTGCATCGGCGTCATGATGTAATTGTCGAAGAAGCGGTCCATCATCCGGGTGCGCAGCGCAGCATTTGCATCGTCGGGTATCAGGCGGGCGCTACCGGGATAGTTCAGCATCAGATATTCGATGATGATGGTTGCCTCCATCACGGCATTTTCGCCGTCCTTCAGCACCGGAAAACGCTTGATCGGCCAGATCGCCTGCCACTCCTCGACGGTGCCGGTCTCCTCGGGGCTGAGCATGCGGTAGTCGAAATCTGTGCCGTTCTCATAGATCGCCACGAGCACCTTCTGGCAGTAGGACGAGAAGGGATGGGCAAAGAGCTGCGGTTTCATCATATCCTCCAAAACTGATTTCAATATGCAACTGGTTGTTTCCTAGAGTAACTGCTCCTATGTTGCAAGTGGTTTTGACAAGGGGCGCGCCGTGGACACTGTGCAGCGATCGGGATGTCCGATCAATCTTACACTGGAAATGCTCGGCGATCGCTGGAGCCTGATCATCATCCGCGACCTGATGTTCGGCAACCGGCGGCATTTTCGCGAGCTCCTGACCCATTCGGAAGAGGGGATCGCCTCGAACATCCTGGCCGACCGGCTGAAACGGCTGACGGAAAGCGGGCTCTTGTCACGCCGCGACGATCCGAGCCACAAGCAGAAGGGCATCTACAGCCTGACCGAGCCGGCGATCCAGCTGGTGCCACTGCTGGCGCATATGGGCGCCTGGGGCAGGCGGCACACGCGGGTGTCCGAAGAGCTGTCGATCCGCGCCGAACTGCTGGAAGAGGGCGGACCGGCAATGTGGACTGCATTCATGGAGGAATTGCGGGCGCTGCATCTGGATGCGCCGGCGCCGGAGCGGTCCGTGTTTGCGGAACTGCGGGCGGCCTATCTGGCGGTGGTGGCGAGGAATGCGGGGGGCGGGGGCGGCTTGAGGTAGTCTGACGGCGTCAGGGTAAGGTTTTGGTACGCTGCCACAAGTTGGATGTTGGCGTTTTACCCTCTGCCGTCATTCCTGTGCTTGTCACAGGAATCCAGCCGCCGCGCGTCTGCGCGGCGAGAGAACTGTTTGCCTTGTGAGGTGAAGAGTCTTTTGACCCGACAGACGTCGGGTCACTGGATCCCCGCCACGAGGGCGAGGATGACGGGGGGAGGGCAGTGCCCCAAACCTATAGAGGCTAAGGCTTGTGACCCGGCTTTCCGGCCGGGTCATCGTTATTCGATCAATACACTTCCGGCACGTACAGTTCCGGCGGGACCGGGTGGCGTTGGTAGTCGTCGTGGCGGACGCGGTCGGGGAGGACGAGGTCGGGTTTGGGGACGTCCTCGTAGGGGATCTGGGCCAGGAGGTGGGCGATGCAGTTGAGGCGGGCCTTCTTCTTGTCGACCGCCTGAACCACCCACCACGGGGCTTCCTCGATGTGGGTTTTCGCCAGCATCTCTTCCTTGGCCTTGGTGTAATCCTCCCAGTGGATGCGGCTTTCCATGTCCATCGGCGACAGCTTCCACTGTTTCAGCGGATCGTGGATGCGCATCTGGAAGCGGAATTCCTGTTCCTCGTTGGTGATCGAGAACCAGTATTTGATCAGGATGATGCCGGAGCGCACCAGCATGCGTTCGAATTCGGGGACGGTGCGGAAGAATTCGTCGAGTTCTTCCGGTGAACAGAAGCCCATGACCCGCTCGACGCCGGCGCGGTTGTACCAGGAGCGGTCGAACAGCACCATTTCGCCCGCTGTCGGCAGGTGCGGCACATAGCGCTGGAAATACCATTGGCTCTTCTCGCGCTCGGTCGGCGCGGGCAGGGCGACGACGCGGCAAACGCGCGGATTGAGCCGCTGGGTGACGCGCTTGATGGCGCCGCCCTTGCCGGCACTGTCGCGGCCTTCGAACAGCACGACGACCTTGAGCTTCTTGTACTGGACCCAGTCCTGCAGCCGCACCAGTTCATGCTGCAGCCGGAACAGCTCGCGGAAATAGGTCTTGCGTTCGAGTGTGGGTTCGGCCGGCCCCGACATGCCCTCGGCGACCAGTTCGTCGAGCCGGTCTTCCTCCATCTGCATTTCCAGCTCCTCGTCAAAGCTGTCGGCAATTTCCGCCTTGATGCGGTCGAGTTGGTCGATCATTGGTCACATCCCCGTTGGTCGCGCGCACAGGAGCAGGGTTTGATGACAGGTATGTGACAGGCGGTTGCATCCACGCAAAAGGCCCGCCATTGCTGGCGGGGTGTCAGACTGCCGCCAAAGTCATTTTCGCGGCATTTTGCAGGTCATTTGGGAATGATGCGATTGCCCAACGCTGCGTCATTTCCTGTGCCTGTCACAGCAATCCAGCCAGCTTAAGCCCTTGAGCGGAAAGAGTCTTTGGACCCGACAGACGTCGGGTGACTGGATCCCCGCCACGAGCCCTCGGGTTAAACCCGAGGGGAGGATGACGGAAAGTGGAGTTCCGCCCCCGTCAAATCACCGAATTTCGGGTTTTCAGTCATATTTAGGCCCGGCATCGCTGCCGGGCCTTTGCGGTGCCGCGGGTGCCTGCCGGACAGAGGGTCAGGCGGCTGCGAGCGCTTTTTCGATGTCCTGGATCGAGTGGCCGGTCAGGTCCTTGTCGAGTTCGCCGATCAGGATGTCGGAGAGCGACTTGTGGTAGCTCTTGCGCATCTCGCCGAGGGTGCGGGGGGCAGCGATAATGACGAGGCTCTTGATCTTGCCGTCGAGCACCTGCTTGTTCAGCATGCTGGCGACGCCATTGCCGAAGCCGTCTTCCTCCTGCTGGCTGTCATCCGGATTGGCAGCGCTGCTGGAATGGCGGCCGCCGGAGGAGATTTTCGAGGCGTCGATATCTTCCGCAGGCATGGCCCGCAGCTTGACATTGGCGGCATCGCCCTCGTTTTGAAACAGGCTGAGCTTTTCGCCATCGGCCACGGCAATAATCGTATTCTGGGGAAGGTTCATATCTAGTCTCCATGCTGTGCAATGCGTGTTCCACCGGTGGGCGGCAATGCTTGTTTCCAAGCTGGAGTAACCCGCTGGACGGGGTATCGTTCCATCACGCCGTGACGGCGGGCCAAAAGCCCGATGCGCCGCCATTGCACGCCGCCCCCAATTTCGCTAAGAGACCGCAACTTTTAAAAATCGCGCCCGCGCGCGACGCAATTTTCGACCGGTAGAGGCACATGGCACGCATCGTGATGAAATTCGGCGGCACGTCCGTCGCGGATATGGATCGCATCAGGAATGTGGCCCGCCATGTGAAACGTGAAGTCGATGCCGGCCACGAGGTTGCGGTGGTGGTTTCGGCGATGTCCGGCAAGACCAACGAGCTGGTTGCCTGGACGCGCGATGCCTCGCCGATGCACGATGCGCGCGAATACGACTCAGTTGTTGCCTCCGGCGAACAGGTGACCTCGGGTCTTCTGGCACTGGCGCTGCAGAATATCGGCATCAATGCCCGCTCCTGGCAGGGCTGGCAGATCCCGATCCGGACCGACAACGCCCATGGCGCGGCCCGCATTCTTGAGATCGACGGCACGGAACTGATCCGCCGCTTCGGCGAAGGCCAGGTCGCCGTCATTGCCGGTTTCCAGGGTCTTGGACCCGATAACCGGATCGCCACGCTCGGCCGCGGTGGCTCGGACACATCGGCAGTTGCAATCGCCGCTGCGGTCAAGGCTGACCGTTGCGACATCTATACCGATGTCGACGGGGTCTACACCACCGACCCGCGCATCGAGCCGAAGGCCAAGCGGCTGAAGAAGATCGCGTTCGAGGAAATGCTGGAAATGGCATCGCTCGGCGCCAAGGTCCTGCAGGTTCGCTCGGTCGAGCTTGCCATGGTATTCAAGGTTCGCACCTTCGTGCGCTCCAGTTTCGTAGACCCCGACGCGCCGGGCATGGGCGATTTTCTGAACCCGCCCGGTACGCTGATTTGTGATGAGGATGAGATTTTGGAACAGGAAGTCGTCACCGGCATCGCCTATGCCAAGGATGAAGCGCAGATTTCGCTGCGGCGCGTGGCCGACCGGCCAGGCGTTTCGGCGGCGATCTTCGGCCCTCTGGCCGAGGCCCATATCAATGTCGACATGATCGTCCAGAACATTTCCGAAGACGGTTCCAAGACCGACATGACGTTCACGGTGCCCTCCACCGACGTCGACAAGGCGCTGAAGGTTCTGAGCGACGCCAAGGCCCAGATCGGCTTCGACGTCATCCAGAACGAATCAGGCCTGGTGAAAGTCTCGGTCATCGGCATCGGCATGCGCAGCCATGCGGGCGTTGCCGCGTCCGCTTTCCGCGCACTTGCCGAAAAAGGCATCAACATCAAGGCAATCACCACCTCGGAAATCAAGATTTCGATCCTGATCGATGGTGCTTATGCCGAATTGGCCGTTCGCACTTTGCATTCCGTCTACGGTCTGGATAAGAGTTAAGGCGGGCGGCGGTGACGGCGTTTTCGCTTCTATAAGCCGGAACAAATTACCGCCTGCAGTTGTTGACTTTTATTTTGGAGACGTTGCGCGATGAGAGACCTCTCTGCGGGTCCACGCGTCCTTCTCAAGCGGTTGCGCGAACTGATGGCGGAACCACTCGAGCCGCAGGATCGCCTTGACCAGATTGTTCGCCAGATTGCGCAGAACATGGTCGCAGAAGTGTGTTCGGTCTATGTGCTGCGCTCCGATGGCGTGCTCGAACTCTACGCCACCGAAGGCTTGAACAAGGACGCCGTGCATCTGGCGCAGCTGAAGATGGGGCAGGGCCTCGTCGGCACCATTGCAGCCTCGGCAAGGCCGCTCAATCTTTCCGATGCGCAGGCGCATCCGGCCTTCACCTACCTGCCGGAGACCGGCGAAGAGATCTATCATTCTTTCCTCGGCGTGCCGATCCTGCGCACCGGCCGCTCGCTCGGCGTTCTCGTCGTGCAGAACAAGGCGAGCCGCACCTATCGCGACGACGAGGTCGAAGCGATGGAAACGACGGCGATGGTGCTGGCGGAGATGGTCGCCACCGGGGAATTGAAGAAGCTTACCCGCCCGGGGCTGGAACTCGACCTTTCTCGTCCGGTGACGATCGACGGCTCAAGCTTCAACGACGGCATCGGCCTTGGCTACGTCGTGCTGCACGAGCCGCGCATCGTCGTCACCAACCTTCTGAACGACGATACCGACCATGAACTCGGCCGGCTGGCCGAAGCGTTGGGCAGTTTACGCATCTCGATCGACGACATGCTGTCGCGCCGCGACGTTTCCATGGAGGGCGAACACCGTGCGGTTCTGGAAGCCTACCGGATGTTTGCGCATGACCGCGGCTGGGTGCGGAAGCTGGAAGAGGCGATCCGCAACGGTCTGACGGCGGAAGCGGCCGTCGAGCGGGTGCAGAGCGAAACCAAGGCACGGATGATCCGGTTGACGGATCCCTATCTGCGCGAGCGCATGCATGATTTCGACGATCTGGCCAACCGGTTGCTGCGTCAGCTGACCGGCTATGGCGCCAAGATGTCGGCGACGGATTTCCCCAACGACGCGATTGTCGTGGCGCGCGCCATGGGGGCGGCCGAACTGCTCGATTATCCGCGTGAAAACGTGCGTGGCCTCGTGCTCGAAGACGGTGCCGTGACCAGCCATGTGGTGATCGTCGCACGCGCGATGGGTATCTCTGTGGTTGGCCAGGCTGCAGGCGTCGTGGCGCTGGCCGAAAATGGCGACGCGATCATCGTCGATGGCGACGACGCCAAGGTGCATTTGCGGCCGATGGCCGACCTGCAGCGGGCGTATGAGGAAAAGGTGCGGCTGCGCGCCCGCCGCCAGGAACAATACCGGGCTTTGCGCGACGTTGAACCGGTGACGCGCGACGGCAAGCGGATCAAGCTGCAGATGAATGCCGGCCTTCTGGTCGATCTGCCGCAACTGGCAGAATCCGGGGCCGAGGGCATCGGCCTGTTCCGCACCGAGCTGCAGTTCATGATCGCCTCGACCATGCCGAAGATGGAAGAACAGGAGCTGTTCTACCGCAACGTCATGAAGCAGGCGGCCGGAAAGCCGGTGACGTTCCGCACGCTCGATATCGGCGGCGACAAGGTGGTGCCGTATTTCCGCGCGGCGGAAGAGGAAAACCCGGCGCTCGGCTGGCGGGCGATCCGCCTGTCGCTGGACAGGCCCGGCCTGCTCCGCACCCAGCTGCGCGCCATGCTGCGCGCCTCCGCCAGCCAGGAACTGCGCATCATGCTGCCAATGGTGACGGAAGTCTCCGAGCTGCGCATCGTGCGCGAGCTGCTGCAGAAGGAAATCCAGCGGCAGTCGAAGATCGGCGAGCAATTGCCGCGCAAGCTGCAGTTCGGCGCCATGCTGGAAGTGCCCGCACTGCTCTGGCAGCTGGATGAACTGATGGACGAGGTCGATTTCGTTTCGGTCGGATCCAACGACCTGTTCCAGTTCGCCATGGCTGTCGATCGCGGCAATGCGCGGGTGTCTGACCGGTTTGACGTGCTCGGCCGGCCGTTCCTGCGTATCCTGCGTGATATCGTCCGGGCGGGCGATCGCAATGAAACGTCGGTAACGCTGTGCGGCGAAATGGCGAGCAAGCCGCTGTCAGCCATGGCACTGCTGGGCATTGGCTACCGCTCCCTCTCGATGTCGCCAACGGCGGTCGGGCCGGTCAAGGCGATGCTTTTGGCGCTCGATATCGACAAGCTTTCTGCCATGCTGCATGCGGCGCTGGACGACAAACGCGGCCAGACATCGGTGCGCGAGATGATGGTGGCATTTGCGGCGGAGACTGGGGTTCCGCTGTAGCGAGGCTCGGATTGCCCCTCATCCGCCCTGTCGGGCACCTTCTCCCCGTGAACGGGGAGAAGGGACAAGCGGCGAACTCTCTCTTCTTCTCCACCTGAAAACGATGATTATGGTGACGGAGGGGCGGCAAATTCGGTCATCCCCTCTCCCCGCGTGCGGGGAGAGGGTTAGGGTGAGGGGCGAACCTTGACGGATGTAGGAGATGAGAGGTCCGGATAAAGACAAGACGGAACGTGCCCGCAGTTTGCGCAAAGTCGAAAACAATGCGGAGGAGACTCTCTGGTTTGAACTTCGCGCACGCCGTCTCAACGGTTTCAAGTTCGTTCGGCAATTGCCGATAGGCCCTTATTTCGCGGATTTCGCGTGCAGACAGGCCAGCCTTGTCGTTGAGGTTGACGGCAGTCAGCATGCAGACAGCGTCCATGATGCAAGGCGTGACGCTTACATGGTGACGAATGGCTGGAGTGTTGTTCGTTTTTGGAATGGGTGTGTTCTTCAGGATCGCGAACGCGTATTGGGGACCATCGTGGAAATCGTTGAAGGCCGGTTGGTCCAGGAGGTCAGATCGTTTGATCTTACTTTTGTCCCAGCCCGAAGGTTAATCGACGGCGACCAATAGAATGGATCAGGCTTGAGCAATCCTCAAATTCGGAATCGATTGAGGACTTCGCGCGACCTCGAAAGTTTTGAACATTGCCGTTCTTCGTAATGGCACCCACGGAGTACACATTGGCAACCTTACCTGTTGAAAAGATGCGCGAACTGGAGCGCCGGTTTTCCGAGATCGAGGCGCGCATGGCCGAGGGGCCGGCGGCGGATGTCTATGTGAAGCTGGCGTCGGAATATTCCGAGCTGCAGCCGGTGGTGACGAAGATCCGGCTGTACGAGAAGGCGCAGGCCGAGCTTGCCGACGTCAACATGCTTTTGACGGCCAAGGATACCGATCGCGACATGCGTGATCTCGCCGACATGGAAAAGCCGGAGATCGAGGCGCGCATCGAAAAGCTCGAGCAGGAGATGCAGATCCTGCTTCTGCCCAAGGATGCGGCCGACGAAAAGAGCGCCATCCTGGAAATCCGCGCCGGCACCGGCGGATCAGAGGCGGCGCTTTTTGCCGGCGATCTCTTCCGGATGTACGAGCGTTATGCGGCGGGCAAGGGCTGGAAGGTCGAAGTGCTCTCGGCCAGCGACGGCGATGCCGGCGGTTTCAAGGAAATCATCGCGACCGTGACCGGGCGCGGGGTGTTTTCCAAGCTGAAATTCGAATCCGGCGTGCACCGGGTTCAGCGTGTGCCCGACACGGAAACGCAGGGACGTATTCACACATCGGCTGCGACCGTCGCGGTTTTGCCGGAGGCCGAGGATATCGATATCGAAATCCGCCAGGAAGACATCCGCATCGATACGATGCGCTCGTCGGGTGCCGGCGGCCAGCACGTCAACACGACCGACTCGGCCGTGCGCATCACCCATATGCCGTCCGGCATCGTCGTCACGAGTTCGGAAAAATCCCAGCACCAGAACCGCGCCAAGGCGATGCAGGTGCTGCGTTCGCGGCTCTATGACATGGAGCGGCAGAAGGCCGATAGCGAACGCTCCGCCTCGCGCAAGAGCCAGGTCGGTTCGGGTGACCGTTCAGAGCGCATCCGCACCTATAATTTCCCGCAGGGGCGCGTGACCGACCACCGCATCAACCTGACGCTCTACAAGATCGACCGGATGATGATGGGCGAGATCGACGAGGTGGTCGATGCGCTGCTCGCCGATTATCAGGCCGATCAGCTGGCGCAATTGGGCGGGGTCAAGGGATGACCGATACGCTCGACAGCCTGTTTGCCGAGGCAAGAGCACGGTTTCTGCAGGCCCATATCGGCGAGGCGGCGCTCGATGCGCGTGTGCTGATTTCCGGCCTGCTCGACCTGCCGGCGGTGGCGTTCATGACGCGCGGAAACGAGATCGTTTCGGAAAAGGATGCAGAGCGTATTCGCCAGGCGATCGAGCGGCGCGCGGCGCACGAGCCGGTTCACCGTATCCTCGGGCAACGCGAATTCTACGGCCTGACGCTCGGCATGTCGGAAGAGACGCTGGAGCCGCGGCCGGATTCGGAGATGATCGTCGAGGGGCTCATTCCCTTTGCGCAGAAATTCGTGGCGGAGAAAGGCAGCTGCCACCTGATCGACCTCGGCACGGGCACCGGGGCAATCTGCCTGGCGCTGTTGAGCGCCGTGCCGGAAGCAACCGGCGTCGGATCCGACCTGTCGCCAGGGGCTGTGGAGGTGGCGCATGCCAATGCGGTGCGCAATGGTCTCGCCGCGCGATTCTCGGCCGTGGAAAGCGACTGGTTCGGCGAAATTGTCGGCAAGTTCGACATCATCGTGTCAAATCCGCCCTATATACGGACGGACGTGGTGGCATCCCTGGCGCCTGAAGTGCGCGATCATGATCCGGCGCTGGCGCTCGATGGCGGTGCAGACGGTCTGGACGCCTATCGCACCATCGCCGCCCATGCCGCGCGCCATTTGGCGGAGGACGGCATCGTTGGCGTCGAGATCGGTTACGACCAGTTGCAGGTGGTGGGTGCGCTTTTCGAAGGCGAGGGCTTCCGGGTGATCGACCGGGTGAAGGACCTTGGCGGGAACGACCGGGCCATCCTGTTCTCCTTCGGCAACAAAGCCCTGTAAACCGGCCTATAATGGACTGTTCTTTTTCTGAAACCTGAAGAAAAGGCTTGGAATCATGCGGGAAGCGGGCTAGGTTGCGAGCTACGCACTGGGCAGAAGGTCAGAGACCAGAGGTTAGTTCCGGTCAGACCTGCCGCAGGATTGCTCTCACAAAAGAGTTGCTAAGGTTGGACAGTGCCTGGTGCGGGTACCTGTTAATTTGACTTTAACCAGCGACGGTACCGTCAAAAGGCGGTTGGGTCGCGGCGCGTGTCTGCTTGATCCGGAATCCCTTGATAAGGAATTTCTGGCAAGCCGCGAAGCCACAAGATCATCAATATCAAGAGAATCCAGGTGAGTGAACGATGAGGCCAGGACAGCAGAACAAGCGCGGCCGTGGGCGTAACAACAACAATACCAGCAGCAACAACAATAGTGGCGGCGGTGGTAACAACAACAACAACAACAATCATAACCGGAAGGGTTCCAACCCGCTCACCCGGACCTATGACAGCTCTGGCCCGGACGTGAAGATCCGCGGCACTGCCCAGCACATCGCCGAGAAATACTCGACGCTCGCGCGGGACGCGCAGAGCTCCGGCGACCGTGTCGTGGCTGAAAACTATCTGCAGCACGCCGAGCATTACAACCGCATCATCGCGGCCGCACAGGCGCAGATGCAGGAACGCTTCCAGCGGGACGATCGTGGCGAATTCAACGATCGCAACGAATTCCAGGATCGCGACGGCAACGAGCGCGACGACGATATGGATGGCAATGACAACGACGAGAACTCCGTCGGTCAGGACCAGCAGGTCGAGCAGGAGCGTCACCACCAGCAGGCCGAGCGGCAGCAGCGTCAGCAGCGCCAGCAGTCGGAAGGTGAGCGTCAGCCGCGCCAGCCGGAACAGCAGGAGCGTCAGCCCCGTCAATCCGACCAGCCCCGCCAATCCGATCAGCCCCGTCAGGCGGATCAGGAACGCCAGCCCGACCAGGAGCGTCCGCGTCAGGATCGTCAGCGCCAGCAGGACCGCCCGCGTCCGCCGCGCCCTGAACGGACTGAGCAGCCCCGCGCCGAGCAGGCACAGTCGCGTCCGGATCTCGCTCCGCAGCCTGTGATCGATGGCTCCGGTCCGCAGCCGATCATCGAAGGCACGCCGGTTGAGGTTGCGCTGGAGGAAGAGGCACCCACGGGTCGCGCTCCGACACGCCGCCGCACCGCTCCCCGTCCACGCCGCCAGCCGCGCCGCGGCGAAGCCGGTGGTGACGATGCTGCTGCAACCGGCGAAGCCGGTGCGGAGCCAGCTGGTGATGCGCCGTCGCTGGAACCCGTGACGACGGAATAATCCGCAAAGACTTGCCGCAAGGCGATGTTCGCAAGACCCTATGAAGAACCCGGTTCGCTTTGCGGCCGGGTTTTTTGTTGGCGCAATCTCGCGTAAACGAGGACACGGAGCGACTGGAATCGATAAGGGGACCCTTGAATGGATGGCTGGACGTTGCACTGGCTGGAGGCCTCGGGCTATCTGTCCGGCTATCGCACCGAGATAACCGCCGCGTTCGAGCAGGCTTATCGGACGGTTTCGACGATCATGCCGCCGCCGCGCCTCGATATCATCGTCCAGCGGCTTGCCGGCGAAACCATCCCGGAAATGGGCCTTGTCGGGCGCGCCTACCGCAGCACGATGTTTTCGATGACGGTTGATCTGGATAATCCGAATTTCACCCGCAGCCTCAGCGAGGGCGCGCTGCACCGGCAGATCGTCCATGAGGTGCATCATTGCATGCGCATGGCTGGACCCGGTTATGGTTTTACCTTGGGTGAAGCACTGGTCAGCGAGGGACTGGCCGGCCAGTTCGTGCGGCATCTCATGGGCACGCCACCGGAGCCATGGGAATGCGCCGTGACCCCGGAGATACTGCAGGCCGATCTGCCCGGCGCAGAGGAGCTTGCATCGTTTCACTACGACCATGCCGGCTGGTTCTTCGGCACGGGTGCGCGGCCGCGCTGGGCCGGTTACACGCTGGGATACCAGATTGCCGGGCGTTGGCTGGCCGGAGCCGGGCAGATCGATGCCGCCACGTGGGTGAATGTGCCGGCGGCGACGGTGCTTGCCATGGGGCTGGAGCGGCGCGCACAAGATTCCTGATCCTGATCCTGATCCTGCGCCCGTGCAGACGGCTCAGGAGGCGATGCCGCGGATAATCAGTGCGGCGAGATTGGCAGATGCGGTGTTTTCATCGATGCGGCTGCGGATGAGTTCACGGGCGATGGTTTCGGCAGCGCCGGCAAGAGCGGCGCAGCGTAGCCGCAGGTCCTCCGGCGGCAGGCTCGAGAAACGGGCAAGTGCCGCAGCGATAATGGCGACGTAATCGTCGGCGAGCGCCTGCTGGACGGCATCCATCTGGGCATTGCCGCGCAACGCGCCAGACATGGCCAGCCATTCCGGGCCGCTTTCGAGCGCACAACCGATATAGGCGGCGCTGATGACATCGGCGATTGCGGGGAGGGATGGCGGCGCCTTTTCCAGCCCCGCTTTCAGCTTTCCGACATGGCGCGCTTCGATTTCTTCCGACAGGGCGATCAACAGACCTTCGCGGGTGCCGAAATGCTCATAGGCGATCGGCTTGCTGACGCCAGCGCGCTCCGCCAGATGGCCGAGCGTCAGGGCGTCGGCGCCGGATTCGCGCAGGATGTCCCTTGCCGTATCGAGCAGCTGTGTGCGCCTCTCCGGCTTGGGGAGTTTGCGCATTTCGGGCTTCGCCATCGGCGCCATCCTTTATTTCTTTGCCACGGGGCGGTTTGCCTCTTGAAAGCGATATTTTCCAAATTACCTACCAGTAGTAACTTACTATTGGTAACATTGGCAATGCGCCGATGTCTCAGTGTCCCAGGAGATAAGATCATGTCGAGCACATTAAACCCAGTCCTGATCATCGGCGGCTCCGGCGTCGTCGGAAGCTGGACGGCAAGGACTATTCGCAAACTGCATCCCGATCTGCCGCTTGCCATCGGTGGGCGCGACCTTGCCAAGGCGGAGGCGATTGCAAGGGACATTGGCGGGGCGACGGGCGTCAAGGTCGATCTCGACCTGCCGGACCTCGGGCTTTCGGAAGGCGAGGCTTTCAGCGCCGTCGCGGTGTTCGTCAAGGATGGCCGGCTCTCCTCGATGCGGTATGCGCAACATCACCGCATTCCCTATATCAGCGTTTCCAGCGGCACGTTCGAAATCGGGCCGGAGGTGGCGCAATATATCCACGCGCCGGACCGCGCGCCGATCCTGCTGGCCAGCCATTGGCTGGCGGGCGCGGCGATCTTCCCAGTGCTGGCGTTTGCCAGGGATTTTCAACGGATCGACGCGATCCGTATCGGCGTTCTGCTGGATGAGCAGGACATGGGCGGACCGGCGGCGCTGGCCGACTACAATCGCATTACCGGTGCTGCTCCGGCCGCGCTGACGGTGAAGGATGGCCGGATGCACTGGGTGAGTGGCGGCGAAGCCAAGGCACAGTATGTCAGTGTCGATGGCGTTGAACTGGAGGCGCAGGCCTATTCGCCCTTCGACATCATGGCGCTGGCTGCCCGAACCGGTGCCACGGCGATCCGGCTCGATCTCGCCTACAGCCAGTCCGCCAGCCGCCGCCGTGGTGAACCGTTCTCGACAGAAATCACCATCGAGATCGAAGGGCAGGGGGCGGACGGTCAACAGCGGGTGGACCAGCACCAGATCGTCCATCCGCAGGGACAGGCACCGTTGACGGCGCTGGGCGTTGCGCTCGGCTTGGAACGGCTGCTCGGGCTTGCGGGCGGTGATGCGCCAAAAGCCGGTCTGTATCTGCCGGAAGTGCTGATCGATCCCGGCTATTTTGTTGGACGGATGAAGGAGTTCGGGGCGTTATTTGAAGGCAAAAGGGCTGTGGCGTAATGGCGGCAGGCCGCTGACAAAGTCATTTTGTGTTATTGAAAGGTTATTGGGAAAACGAAGGGCAACCAAAACCTCCGTCGTCCCTGTGCTCGTCACAGGGATACATTCAGCTCAAGTCCTTGAGTTGAAAGAGTCTTTTGACCCGACGGACGTCGGGTCGCTGGATGCCCGCCACGAGGGCGAGCATGACGGAGAGTGGGATGTCCGTTTCCTCAAGCCATCGGTTCGAGCGTTGTCAGTACAAAACCCTCGCCAGCGAGCTCGGCGAGGGTTTTGTTTTCTGGAGGGTTTTTTCCGGCCGGGGTAGCCGCTATATCCTGCGCATGGAAGCATCCGATACCGATCATTTTCGCAGTATCATCACCACCACATTTCCGGACCTCGCCACCTCAACGTTCGAGCTCGCAACGGCAGGCTGGGATTCGGTGGCCGTCGATGTCGATGACCGGCTGATCTTCAAGTTTCCGCGCCATGCGGTGGCTGAAAAGGCGTTGCTGCGCGAGGCGCAGCTTCTGGCCGTTATCCGGCCGAAGATTTCGATGCCGGTTCCCGATTTGCGCATCGAGGAGGGGCCACCGCTGTTTTCGGTGCATGAGAAGCTGAAGGGTGTGCATCTGATCACCGCCGATTACGAGCGTCTTCCCGAGATTGCGCGGCAGCGGCTGGGCGAGAGGCTCGGGCGGTTTTATGCCGAGCTTCACAGTCTGGATCAGGCCGAGATGCGGGCGGCCGGGGCCGGACCGGTGGAGCCATGGCAACCTGTGTCGGTGATCCGGGAAAGGGCGCTGCCGTTGCTTGAGGCCGGTATCCGGCAAAAGGCTGCGGCCGCAATCGATGCCTTCGAACAGTTGCCGCCGGATCCGCATGGCCGGACCTACGGGTTCTTCGATGGTCATGGCTGGAACATGGCGTTTGACCACGAAAACCAGCACCTGACCGGTATGTACGACTTTGCCGATTCCGGCTTTGCACCGGTGCATCAGGAGTTCATCTATGCCCGCTTCGTTTCGCCTGATCTGACCGAACGGATCATTGCATCCTATGAAACACGGACGGGCCGGGCGATCGACCGGCAGCGGGTGGATATCCTGACAGCCGCGCACCGTCTGTCCGAGCTGGCGGAGCTTGCCGATAATCCGGAGCATGTGCGCATCATGATCGACAACGTCGATGGCTGGGCGCGGACGGTGAATTTGCAAAGCTTGCGATGAAATCGGCAACCGGAGCGTTTCATCCTCTTTAATTCCGAAAATCCCGGCCCCATATTCACTCCAGACGGCCGGTCCTGTGCAATGCAGGGTGCGGCTGACACGGGCTTGCCTTTTCAGGGAGCCTCATTCCAACTGTCGGCAGTGCCAAATGTGGGCTGACCGATTACCGGAGGTTGACATATGAATATCGAAAAATACTCCGAGCGCGTGCGCGGTTTTCTGCAATCGGCTCAAACCTATGCGCTGGCCCAGGGCCATCCGCAATTCGTTCCCGAGCATGTGCTGAAAGTCCTGCTCGATGACGACCAGGGCATGGCGGCATCGCTGATCGAGCGGGCCGGCGCCAGCGCCAAGGACGCCAAACTTGCCAATGACAGCGCGATTGCCAAGCTGCCGAAAGTTTCGGGCGGCAATGGCTCGATCTCGCTGTCGCAGCCGCTCGCCAAGGTCTTCACCACGGCCGAAGAGGCCGCCAAGAAGGCTGGCGACAGTTTTGTCACCGTCGAACGGCTGCTGCAGGCGCTGATCATCGAAACATCGGCCGCCACATCCGGCATCCTGTCGAAGGCGGGGCTGACGGCGTCCAAGCTCAATCAGGTGATCAACGAGATCCGCAAGGGCCGCACCGCCGATGGCGCCAATGCCGAGGCCGGTTTCGACGCGCTGAAGAAATATGCACGTGACCTGACGGCCGATGCCCGCGACGGCAAGCTCGACCCGGTGATTGGCCGCGACGATGAAATTCGCCGCACCATCCAGGTCCTGTCGCGCCGCACCAAGAACAATCCGGTGCTGATCGGTGAACCCGGCGTCGGCAAGACGGCGATCGCCGAAGGCCTGGCCTTGCGCATCATCAATGGCGACGTGCCGGAAAGCCTCAAAGACAAGAAGCTGATGGCGCTCGACATGGGCGCGCTGATCGCTGGCGCAAAATTCCGCGGTGAATTCGAAGAGCGGCTGAAGGCCATTCTCTCCGAAGTCCAGGCGGAAGCCGGCGAGATCATCCTGTTCATCGACGAGATGCACACGCTGGTCGGTGCCGGCAAGGCGGATGGGGCAATGGATGCGTCCAACCTCCTGAAGCCGGCGCTGGCGCGCGGCGAGTTGCATTGCGTCGGCGCCACCACGCTCGATGAGTACCGCAAGCATGTGGAAAAGGATGCGGCTCTGGCCCGCCGGTTCCAGCCGGTGATGGTCAACGAGCCGAATGTCGAGGACACGATCTCGATCCTGCGCGGCTTGAAGGAAAAGTACGAACAGCATCACAAGGTGCGGATCTCGGATTCGGCGCTGGTGGCGGCTGCGACCTTGTCCAACCGCTACATCACCGACCGGTTCCTGCCGGACAAGGCGATCGACCTGATGGACGAAGCCGCATCGCGGCTGCGCATGCAGGTGGATTCAAAGCCGGAAGAACTGGACGAACTCGATCGCCGCATCATGCAGCTGAAGATCGAGCGCGAGGCGTTGAAAAAGGAAACCGACCGTGCCTCCAAGGACCGGCTGGAAAAGCTGGAACTCGACCTGACCGGGCTCGAGGAACAGGCCGATGCGCTGACGGCGCGCTGGCAGGCGGAAAAGTCGAAGCTTGGCCTGGCTGCGGATCTGAAAAAGCAGCTGGACGAAGCCCGAAACGAGTTGGCGGCAGCCCAGCGCAAGGGTGAATTCCAGCGCGCTGGAGAGCTTGCCTATGGGGTGATCCCGAAGCTCGAAAAGGAGCTGGAGGTTTCCGAAAGCCAGGATTCCTCCGCACTTGACCCGATGGTTCAGGAGGTCGTGACGCCGGACAACATCGCCCATGTCGTGTCCCGCTGGACCGGCATACCGGTGGAAAAGATGCTCGAAGGCCAGCGCGACAAGCTGTTGCGCATGGAAGACGAGCTCGGCAAGTGGGTGGTCGGCCAGGGTGATGCGGTTCAGGCCGTTTCGCGCGCGGTTCGCCGTTCGCGGGCAGGCCTGCAGGATCCAAACCGTCCGATCGGTTCGTTTATCTTCCTTGGACCCACCGGCGTCGGCAAGACGGAACTGACCAAGGCTTTGGCTCGCTTCCTGTTCGATGACGATACGGCGCTGGTGCGCATGGATATGTCGGAATATATGGAGAAACACTCCGTCTCCCGGCTGATCGGTGCACCTCCGGGCTATGTCGGTTACGAGGAAGGTGGCGCGTTGACCGAAGCGGTGCGGCGCAAGCCCTACCAGGTCGTGCTGTTCGACGAGATCGAAAAGGCGCATCCGGACGTGTTCAACGTGCTGTTGCAGGTTCTCGATGACGGCCGCCTGACCGATGGTCAGGGCCGCACCGTCGATTTCCGCAACACGATGATCATCATGACCTCCAATCTCGGGGCGGAATATCTCGTCGGGCTTGGCGAGAACGATGACAGCGACATGGTGCGCGATCAGGTGATGGACGTCGTGCGCGGTCATTTCCGGCCGGAGTTCCTCAACCGGGTCGACGAGATCATCCTGTTCCACCGACTGAAGCGCGGCGAGATGGGCACGATCGTCGATATCCAGCTGGAGCGGCTGCGCCAGTTGCTCGCTGACCGCAAGATCACGCTCGAACTCGACGACGAGGCCCGCGCCTTCCTCGCCGACCGGGGCTACGATCCGGCCTATGGTGCGCGTCCGCTGAAGCGGGCCATCCAGAAATATGTCCAGGACCCGCTCGCCGAGCAGATTCTTCAGGGCAATTTCCCGGATGGTTCGACGATCAAGGCCTTTTCAGGCTCGGATCGGTTGAACTTCAAGCTTCGGGACGGGGCCGACAAGGCTGCTGCCTGATCCAAGACATGAAAAAGGCCGTCCTTCGGGGCGGCCTTTCTCGTTGGCCTGATGAAATGTGGGGAGGAGTGGATGGGAAAGCCGGTACTGTTCGGTGCTGATTACAGCGTCTATGTGCGGGCAGCCCGGCTTGCTCTTCATGAAAAGGGTATCGACTACGATCTGGTGCCGGTCGACGTCTTTGCCGAAGGCGGACCGCCGCCATCCCATCTTGCCCGGCAGCCTTTCGGCCGCATACCGGCGTTCGCGCATGGTGGGTTCGAGCTCTACGAGACCGGCGCAATCACGCGATATGTGGATGAGGCCTTCGATGGACCCGCGCTCCAGCCCGCAGATCCGCGAAGCCGCGCCCGCGTCAACCAGATCATCAGCATTGCCGATGGCCATATCTATCCGGTGCTCGTCTGGGGCATCTATGTCGAGCAGGTATCGAAGCCCGTGCGGGGTGAACCGGGCGATGAGACGCGGCTTGCGGCATCCCTTGCTGCGGCGCCGGTCATCCTGAAAGCGCTTGCCGATCTGATGGGCGATGGCCCGTGGTTCGGCGGCGCGGCCCTGACGCTTGCCGATCTGCATGCCGCGCCGATGATCGATTGTTTCGCCAAGGCTCCGGACAGTTTGCCGATGATCGGCGTTCACGCCAATCTCAGAGCCTGGTGGTCGCGGATGCAGGAGCGGGCGAGCATGCGGCAGACAGAGCCGGGGCTATAGGGGATGACCAGATGCCGATAGGGATCAGGGAGGGCATCAGCTTTGACGGCGCAAGGCGGAATTGGGATGATTCCGGTCCCCGGCCGCTGTCGTGGTCGGCTTGGTATCCCGCCGGCGGGCATGCTTGCGTGACCATCCCGGCTGCGTCTTCCTGGTTCAAGAGGGAACCAGTTGCCTGGGATGCGCGACTTGCATCATCGGAAACACCATTGCCTCTGGTGTTGTTATCACACGGAAGTGGAAGCAGCTCGGCTGCGCTGGAGTGGCTTGCTTATCGGCTTGCGCAACGCGGATATGTCGCTTTGGGTATCAATCATCACGGTCATACCGGCGGCGAGCCCTATCGTGCTGAAGGGTTTCTATGCCTATGGGAGCGTGCGGCAGATTTTAGCGCGCTTTTGGATGACCCTTCTTGGCGCAGCGCTATCGGAGGTTTTATCGATACTGAAGCCGGTATCGCCGGCTTTTCGGCCGGTGCCCATACTGCGATGCTGCTGATGGGCGCGCGCGTCGCCTATTCGCAATTCGAGCCCGGCAATCCCGTCAAAAGCCCGATCCGCGGCCCGAGAGAGTTTCCCAATCTCATGGATGAGCTACCGAAGCTCCAGCATATCCCGGTTTTTCAAGCGTCATGGGAGCGGCGGCGGAATGATTACACCGATCCAAGGATCAAACGGGGCACTGCGATTGCGCCGGGCCGTTCCGTGCTGGGCTTTGCCAAGGATAGCCTGCAAGGCATCAACAAGCCGGTCCAGCTATTCGGGGGAGATGCAGATACCGTTGCTCCCGCAGCGGAGTGTTGCCAGTGGCTTCATCACAATGTGCCGGGAAGCAGGTATGAAGTCATAACTGGTGCAGGACATTATACATTTCTGCCGGAAGGAACAGAAACCGGTGATCAGGCCGCTCCAGAACTCTTCCGGGATAGGCCGGGCGTCGTGCGCCGAACCGTCCATGCGCATGTTGCGCAGTGTGTAGCGGATTTCTGTGACTGCGCTCACTAGCGCCCGAGTTGGGTGCACCCAACCGAGTTCGCCGAAAGACGGATCACAAAAGACAGGGCTTATCCTACTGCACCGTCGCCACTTCGGCACTGCCATTGTCCTTGGCCAGCAGTTCGTCGATGCGGCCGCGTTCCTTGTCGAACTGTGCCAGCGCCTGGCCATCAAGCGACTTGCCGCCGGGAAGGCGGATGCGCAAGGGATCGACGCGATTGCCGTTGACGATCAGTTCGTAGTGCAGATGCGGGCCTGTCGACAGGCCGGTGGTGCCGATCCAGCCGATCACCTGGCCCTGCACGACTTTCGCGCCAGCGGTGACATTCTTGGCGATGGCGCTCTGGTGATTATAGGACGAGACATAGCCATTGGCATGGCGGATCAGCGTCTGGTTGCCGTAACCGCCGGAATCCCAGCCGGCCTTTTCGACGATGCCGTTGCCGGCCGCGATGATCGGCGTGCCGCGCGGAGCTGCCCAATCGACACCGGTGTGCATGCGCGAAAACCCGAGGATCGGATGGCGGCGCATGCCGAAGCCCGAGCGGAACGTGCCGTTGGGAACCGGGTTGCGCAGCAGGAACTGGCGGATGCTCTTGCCCTGCTCGTTGTAATAGTCGATCGAATTGTCGTCCGGATCCTGGAACCGGTAGAAACGCGTCTCGGCATCGCCGAATTTGGCATTGACGTAGAGCAGTTCTGAATCGTCGGTTGCCTTGCCGCTGCTGTCGGCGACCGAGAAGAACGCCTCGAGACGATCGGTCGGCTTCAGCTGCGCCTGGAAATCGACATTGCTGGCAAGCAGCTTGATGATCTGGGCGATCATCGTCGAATTCATGCCGTAGGAGAGGGCGGCGCGATAGACGCCATCATAAACGCGCGGCAGATCCCGTCCGGCATTGATCACCGGGGTGCCATTGTCGTCGAAGGCGCTGGCAACGGCTGCCAGCTGCGGCGGCTCGTAAGCCTTGACGAAACTGCCCTTGTCGTCCAGCGCCATGGTAAAGACATGGGCGCCGCGCGTATAGACGGTGGCGCGCACGACCTTGGCCTCTTCGTTCTCACCCTTCTGGATGATGCCGATGCGCAGCACGTCGCCGTCCTGCAGGTCGGTGGCGCCGAGGGCCGGGCGCAGATAGCCGGCGATATCCTCTGCCTGGGCTTTTCCATAACCGGCGTTGATCAGAACGGTGGCGATCGGCGTTGCCCGGCGCACCGGAATGACGTCGTCGGCATATTCGGTTGTCTGGTCGGTGATCGTCTCGAAGGCCGAAACCGTCATGTTTTCCTCGACCACCCGGGCCGACAGACCCTGGATCAGATCGAGATCGGAGGCGTTCGAGGCAAAGCGGCGCGGATCGATATAGAATAGCGAGGCCAGCTGGGTATTGCCGTCGGTCAGCACCGAACCATTGGTGCGGACATTCTCCTCGACCTCATCCATCGACATCGAGGGCGCGAATTTGAGCGTCGAGCCCTTCAGCGGGAAATCCACCGTCTTCAGCGCCACTTCGGATTCAACGTCGGAACCGTACAGCGTCCCGGTCCGGCTGACCGGCGGGGCTGCCTGCGCCTCATCGCTGGAAAAGATCGCCAGCGGATCGAAGGCGGGATATTTTTCCGACGGTTGATGGTTGGCGGCCAGCGTCATCTTGACATGCGCGAAGGGCTGGCGGCGCACCACTTCCTTCTCGCCATCATGGGTCATGGTCGAGACTTCCATGATGGTGCGGTCGGACGGCTTGGCAACAATGCTGGGGCTGAGGATACGGTCGCCGCGCTTGGCGGCAGCCGTCGGCTGCGAACCGCGCACGGACGGATCCATTGCGGCATAGGCTTCGGCGGGAATGGCCAGTTGCTGGCGGCCGTCCAGGGCCGCAAACAGGGCGACGCCCATCAGAAGACTGGACGTGATGCCGGTGAGAAACGTACCCGAAAGCCAGCGAAGGGAAATCTCGCGCCGGTCGGGAGCCTTGCGTCCATCCGCAAGGATCGGCGGCTCGTTGCCGAGCGACCGTATCATGGTCTTGTCCGTGATCATGCCAATCGAGCAGGGTCCCTGGTTACGCGCCGTTTCTTATTATGGTCCGGGTAATGTTGTGCGAAGATGTGCATCTTTCATACCTTCAAGTCAAACAGAACGGCCATCACTCTCTATGGGCTCTCCTGTAGAGAGGGAGAGCCGTCAAAACGCAGTTGCGAAACGCTGTTTAGAGCGCCAATTGTGAAGAAGTGAGGGCGGCATTGTGTTTTCGGTTCCATACAAGGGGTTATCCGGATTGTCGCAATGCAGCAAAGCCTTACGGCGCAAGCCTTTGTCAAAAAACTGTCATTTTTTTCAAAATTCCTGTTGACTATGAACGATGCCTGGGACTATAAACCGCTCACCAACG
>UCKS01000108.1 GCA_900473045.1 Hyphomicrobiales bacterium | reverse complement strand
CCGCGACCTACACCACCTCCCGGGACACGATCTCATCGGGACCCAAAATTTGCTACGCTTATGAATGGGTTGCCCAGAAGCGGCTCAGCTCATCGAAGATGAAGTCTGGCTTTTCTTCAAAAACCCAGTGACCGCAATCTTCGATTACGCCACCTTCCACTCGATCTGACAGGACCCGTGCGCTGTCTACACAGTGCGAAGCAAGCGACAGGTTTCCGCCCCAAGAAAGTATCGGAACGTCTAGCTTATTCTTAGCAAACGCTGCCAACTGTGCCGATTTTTCGTCTGTGTACGCATAATGGTTCAAGCTTGCTCTCAAGTTGCCCGGTTGGCGCATTTGCATCACGTAATATTGGATGTCCTCTTCACTGATAGCAGAAGGATTGTATGCAAAGTCCCGGAAAAAGTGCCGGAGGTAAACGTCTTCTCTCCCCTGTATGAGAGCATACGCGATGTCCATGTTAGCGTGCATTTTGAGATGCCAGTAAGCCGCATTCGGATCGATACGGCCTGGGTAATCGATCCCGAAAAATGGAGCGTCGATAACGGACAGTGAGAGCACGCGCTTGTCTGCCATATATGCCAACGCCACGGAAGGCGGGCCGCCCCAATCATGGCTAACAATATGGAAGCTGTCCGCGCCTTCCGCATCGGCAAGTTCGATCATGTCCTGCGCTATCGTTGCGGGCATATAGTCAGAGGCAGAGAACGGCTTGTCGCTGTCCGCAAACCCACGCAGGTCTGGTATGATGAACTTATATTTGCCCGAGAGACTCCTAGCGAGCGGCAAAAACTCGCGGTGATTCTGCGGCCATCCGTGCAAACAGAGCACTGCTGGCCCTGTGCCCACGGTGACATAGTGAAGATACACGCCGTTTACCCTGGCCCGCTTGTTTACGATCTGCCCCATTAGGTCCTCCTGTGGATCCCCACCCCGGTGGGCGTCCTGGCGTTTGATGCATCTACTTGGATAAGGAGAAAGGGGTGCTGTCGTGAGTGACAGAAACGACAAAAAACGATTAAATACTGCCATCGGGCTGCATCGATGTCGTAGAGTCTATCCTGTGCCAGTGCCGTTCGAGTGAAGCGCTCAGCGAACGGTAAGTGACGCGTCCAGCCTGCACGGGTGAAGTCGACATCGCGCCCATCAACAGCCACCATCTGACCGATGCCGTCTTTCAGGCCGGCAATGCCGGGCCTAAACCGGGCAATGCGCATTCGAGGCTCATGGGCAGCTAACGGAAAGTTTTATGTAGGACAAGCGGCGAGGGCGTTACCTGGTCAACGTGGCTGGAACTCGTTGCTTAGCAAAGTCTTTTAGGTAAATCACCGTCGGACGTGGAGCGTCCGCCATCCACTTAGGGTCTCGCGACACGTGGATGTCTCCATCTATGAATCGCCAATTTTGTAAGGCAATATCGTTCTTAGATCATGGTCCACGTGAAGTTTGCGCATCAGGGGAGGGACGGCGCGCTGGGGACAGGCAATTCGCTCACAGATACGGCAGGAAATGCCAATAGGCGCGAAGTTCTTCCGCGTAGGAAGATCAAGGTCGTCGGCATAGACGAACGCGTGTGCGTAGGAGATTTCGCAGCCGAACGCGATCGCGTAACGCGGTTGGGGGCGATGAAATCCCGAGCCGAATTTCGTGATCTGTGTAGCAAGGCAAAGATATCTTGCCCCATCGGGCGTCTCGGCCAGCTGCCTGATGATCCGCCCTTGTGCTTCGAATGCTTCGTGAACGTTCCAAAGAGGGCAGGCTGCGCCAAAACGGGCGAATTGCAGTTTGGTTGCACTGTGACGTTTCGTGATGTTTCCGGCGCGGTCGATACGCGCAAAGAACACCGGTATTCCCTTATTTCCCGGTCGCTGCATCGTACTAAGCCGATGGCAGACCTGTTCGAGGCTTGCGCCGAAACGTGCCGCGAGCAAGTCCAGATCGTGGCGCAAACTCTTCGCCGCTGACAGAAACTCACCGTATGGCAGCAGGATCGCGCCGGCGAAGTAGTTCTGCAGCCCAATTTTACAGATCTCCAACGCTTCACCCGTGCGGAAATTGGCATTGGAAGCAATTGACTGGATGAGCTCTGCGGCATGAAGCTGAGCGATCTGCAGGGCAATTTGGAAATCGCGTGTCGCCGCCGGAGCGTACCGACTTATCGACAACGTACGGGAGGTCTTGTCAAACTTGCGGAGCGCTTGCTCATCTGGCTCCGACCGTTTGATCTCGACCTGATGCCGCGACCTCAGAAAGCCAGAAAGAACGGAGTAGTTATCACCATCGCCAAGCTGCAATTCGACTGACAATTTCTCCGCTTCGACGTCAAGTACGTGAATGTAATTGTCAACAAAATGAAAAAAATCGCGGACTTCCTCGTAGGGCGTCGTTTCCGCAAGCGACGCTGATCGGCCAAGACTGTCGCTTAGCCCCACAAGCTGCTCGTTGTTCCGCTTATAGGCTTGATGCGCCTGGATCAGGGATCGCGCTAGATTTGGAGCGCCCTGGGTGACGAGTTTCAGTTCCTGGACGGTAGGCGCAATGTTTTCGAAGAGCGGGTCTGCCAAAGCCTCCATTAAGGCCGACAGTAGCCTGTCGCCTTCGCCCGACGAAAGCTCGCTGACATTGATCTGGAATTTTTCCGCAAGAGCGACGAGCACTGCAGCGGATACAGGTCGCTGATTGTTCTCAATTTGATTGAGATAGCTCGTAGAGATGCCGAGCCGTTCCGCGAAGAGAGCTTGAGTTGCCTTATTCGCTTCCCTGAGGTCTCGGACCTGCCTTCCAATAAAAAGTTTCGGACCAGCCATGTTCGCAACTTCGCAAAAATTAATTTGCGCTTTTATACTTTACACATACGCACCCGATCAAGTCTTTTGTGAACGGGGGTCCTCCGATACAAGACCGTTAATCACGGCACCTACGAGGGAAACAACATGCGATCCGTTCTGGAGCAGCTAGAATTGCGGCGGGCAGAAGCAAGGCTCGGCGGCGGGCAGAAGCGTATCGACGCGCAACACGGGAAGGGAAAGCTGACCGCCCGCGAAAGGATTGAGGTTCTTTTGGACGAAGGCTCGTTCGAAGAATACGACATGTATGTCACACATCGCGCTGTCGACTTCGGAATGGCTAGCCAGAAAATCGCCGGCGATGGAGTTGTCACCGGCTGGGGAACGATCAATGGTCGGCAGGTCTATGTTTTCTCTCAAGACTTTACAGTTCTTGGTGGATCTCTGTCTGAAACCCATGCGCAGAAGATCTGTAAGATCATGGATATGGCACTTAAAAACGGCGCGCCCGTCATTGGCCTTAACGATTCCGGCGGTGCGCGTATTCAGGAAGGCGTTGCCTCCCTTGCCGGCTACGCCGATGTATTCAAACGCAACGTTGAAGCATCCGGTGTCATCCCGCAAATTTCAGTAATCATGGGACCCTGCGCAGGCGGGGCGGTCTATTCGCCTGCTATGACGGACTTCATCTTCATGGTTCGTGATAGCTCCTACATGTTCGTGACTGGTCCCGACGTGGTGAAAACCGTCACAAACGAGATCGTTACAGCTGAAGAGCTTGGTGGGGCAAGGACGCATACAACGAAGTCGTCTGTCGCTGACGGGGCGTTCGAGAACGATGTCGAGGCACTGGAGAAAATCCGGCTCCTCTTCGATTTCCTACCGCTCAATAACCGTGAACAGGCGCCAACCCGTCCATTCTACGATGATCCGGCACGCCTGGAACAGCGCCTTGACACCTTGATACCTGACTCTTCCAATAAACCCTATGATATGCGCGAGCTCATCGGGGCGATCGCAGATGAGGGAGATTTTTTCGAAATCCAAGAGGCGTTTGCGAAGAACATCATCACCGGCTTCATGCGAATAGAGGGGCAGTCTGTCGGCGTCGTGGCGAACCAACCAATGGTACTTGCAGGATGTCTTGACATTGATTCCTCCCGCAAAGCTGCTCGGTTTGTCCGGTTCTGCGATGCTTTCAACATTCCGATCCTCACTCTCGTAGACGTTCCCGGCTTCCTTCCCGGTACTTCACAAGAATATGCCGGCGTTATCAAGCACGGAGCAAAGCTTCTTTTCGCTTATAGCCAAGCGACGGTTCCAATGGTGACGCTAATCACACGCAAAGCCTATGGCGGAGCTTATGACGTTATGGCCTCGAAGCATATCGGTGCGGATGTGAACTACGCGTGGCCGACTGCCGAGATTGCTGTAATGGGCGCCAAGGGTGCCACAGAAATTCTCTACCGTTCGGAACTCGGAGATTCAGCTAAGATTGCCGCTCGAACAAAAGAATACGAAGAGCGTTTCGCCAATCCGTTCGTCGCGGCCGAGCGCGGCTTTATCGACGAAGTTATCATGCCGCATTCTTCGCGCCGCCGCATCGCCCGCGCCTTTGCCTCCTTGCGCAATAAGCGAAGCGATATGCGATGGCGCAAGCATGACACCATACCGCTGTGACCGACATGACTAACGCCACAGTTGATCGCAAAGGATACCCAGAAATGGCACGCAATAAGATCGCACTTATTGGTTCTGGAATGATTGGTGGCACGCTGGCGCATCTCGCCGGCCTGAAAGAACTGGGCGACATCGTTCTGTTCGACATTGCCGACGGCATTCCACAGGGCAAGGGTCTCGATATCGCTCAGTCCTCTCCCGTCGAAGGCTTCAATGCCAATCTGACCGGTGCCAGCGACTATTCCGCAATTGAAGGCGCCGATGTCTGCATCGTCACCGCCGGCGTTGCCCGCAAGCCCGGCATGAGCCGCGACGACCTTCTCGGCATCAACCTCAAGGTGATGGAACAGGTCGGCGCCGGCATCAAGAAATATGCCCCGAACGCCTTCGTCATCTGCATCACCAACCCGCTCGACGCGATGGTCTGGGCACTGCAGAAGTTCTCCGGCCTGCCGAAGAACATGGTCGTCGGCATGGCCGGCGTACTCGATAGCTCGCGCTTCCGCCTGTTCCTTTCGCAGGAATTCAACGTTTCCGTCCAGGACGTCACGGCCTTCGTTCTCGGCGGTCATGGCGACACGATGGT
>UCKS01000036.1:2500-5926 GCA_900473045.1 Hyphomicrobiales bacterium | reverse complement strand
AGCAATGAGAACAATCAAGCCAATCGAACGATTAGTACCGGTAAGCTTCATGCATTGCTGCACTTCCACACCCGGCCTATCAACGTGGTAGTCTTCCACGGTTCTCAAGGGAATACTCGTTTTCAGGTTGGTTTCCCGCTTAGATGCCTTCAGCGGTTATCCATTCCATATATAGCTACCCTGCTATGCGGCTGGCGCCACAACAGGTCCACCAGAGATATGTCCATCCCGGTCCTCTCGTACTAGGGACAGATCCTGTCAATATTCCTACACCCACGGCAGATAGGGACCGAACTGTCTCACGACGTTCTGAACCCAGCTCACGTACCGCTTTAATTGGCGAACAGCCAAACCCTTGGGACCTGCTCCAGCCCCAGGATGCGATGAGCCGACATCGAGGTGCCAAACAACCCCGTCGATATGGACTCTTGGGGGTCATCAGCCTGTTATCCCCGGCGTACCTTTTATCCGTTGAGCGATGGCCCTTCCACACGGGACCACCGGATCACTATGACCGACTTTCGTCTCTGCTCGACTTGTCAGTCTCGCAGTCAGGCGGGCTTATGCCATTGCACTCGACGAACGATTTCCGACCGTTCTGAGCCCACCATCGCGCGCCTCCGTTACTCTTTCGGAGGCGACCGCCCCAGTCAAACTACCCACCATACACTGTCCCGGATCCGGATAACGGACCGCGGTTAGACATCCATGACGATAAGGGTGGTATTTCAAGGATGGCTCCACGAGAACTGGCGTCCCCGCTTCAAAGCCTACCACCTATCCTACACATGCCGACACGAATGCCAGTGTAAAGCTATAGTAAAGGTGCACGGGGTCTTTCCGTCTGACCGCAGGAACCCCGCATCTTCACGGGGAATTCAATTTCACTGAGTCTATGCTGGAGACAGCGGGGAAGTCGTTACGCCATTCGTGCAGGTCGGAACTTACCCGACAAGGAATTTCGCTACCTTAGGACCGTTATAGTTACGGCCGCCGTTTACTGGGGCTTCAGTTCAAAGCTTGCACCTCTCCCTTTAACCTTCCAGCACCGGGCAGGCGTCAGGCCCTATACGTCGTTTTGCAACTTCGCAGAGCCCTGTGTTTTTGATAAACAGTCGCTACCCCCTGGTCTGTGCCACCCCTCCATACTTGCGTACGAAGAGGTCACGCTTCTTCCGAAGTTACGCGTGCAATTTGCCGAGTTCCTTCAGCATAGTTCTCTCAAGCGCCTTGGTATACTCTACCTGACCACCTGTGTCGGTTTCGGGTACGGTCTATACGGTGGAGCTATTTCCTGGAACCGCTTCCTCGCCCACTCAATCCAATAAGAGCAAACAAGTTACGCAATCCGTCACTACCACCAGGCCCACGAATATTAACGTGGTTCCCATCGACTACGCATTTCTGCCTCATCTTAGGGGCCGGCTAACCCTGCTCAGATTAACTTTAAGCAGGAACCCTTGGTCTTTCGGCGAGGGGGTCTCTCACCCCCTTTATCGTTACTCATGTCAACATTCGCACTTCCGATACCTCCAGGACCCCTCACAGGTATCCCTTCACAGGCTTACGGAACGCTCCGCTACCACAGCCTAGTTCCGAAGAACTAGCGCTATCCTCAGCTTCGGTGCATGGCTTTAGCCCCGTTACATTTTCGGCGCAAAGACCCTTATTTAGACCAGTGAGCTGTTACGCTTTCTTTAAATGATGGCTGCTTCTAAGCCAACATCCTGGTTGTTTTGGGATCCTCACATCCTTTCCCACTTAGCCATGACTTGGGGACCTTAGCTGGAGGTCAGGGTTGTTGCCCTCTTCACGACGGACGTTAGCACCCGCCGTGTGTCTGCCGACTAGTACTCCTCGGTATTCGGAGTTTGGTTAGGATCAGTAAGACGGTGAGTCCCCATAGCCCATCCAGTGCTCTACCCCCGAGGGTATTCGGTCGACGCACTACCTAAATAGTTTTCGCGGAGAACCAGCTATTTCCGAGTTTGATTGGCCTTTCACCCCTAGCCACAAGTCATCCCAATCTATTGCAACAGATGCGGGTTCGGTCCTCCAGTTGGTGTTACCCAACCTTCAACCTGCTCATGGCTAGATCACTCGGTTTCGGGTCTAATGCGACGAACTGAACGCCCTATTCAGACTCGCTTTCGCTGCGCCTTCACCTATCGGCTTAAGCTTGCTCGTCACACTAAGTCGTTGACCCATTATACAAAAGGTACGCCGTCACCCTTGCGGGCTCCGACTGTTTGTAGGCAACCGGTTTCAGGTTCTATTTCACTCCCCTTGTCGGGGTGCTTTTCACCTTTCCCTCACGGTACTTGTTCGCTATCGGTCATGCACGAGTACTTAGGCTTAGAGGGTGGTCCCCCTAATTTCAAACAGGATTTCACGTGTCCCGCCTTACTCAAGGACCTTGGGTGTTCTACATGTACGGGGCTATCACCCGCTACGGCCGGACTTTCCATTCCGTTCCACTTTATTCCCCAAGGCCACTGGCCTGGTCCGCGTTCGCTCGCCACTACTTGCGGAGTCTCGGTTGATGTCCTTTCCTCCAGGTACTTAGATGTTTCAGTTCCCTGGGTTCGCTTCTTACACCCTATGTATTCAGGTGTAGATACCTTATTGATAATGCTTGGAAACCTGAAGTGCTCCAACCAGCATCAAGGCCGTTGAACCTACGCTGCATCAGCAGCGACGGCCCTTGGCCTTGCCAAGCCTTTCGGCTCGGGTCCTTTTCCCTCGATCACTCAAGGTCAAAGTCCGGTCAAACAATTCAGATTTCCCAAGCATTTAAGGTGGGTTTCCCCATTCGGAAATCCATGGATCAAAGCTTATTCGCAGCTCCCCACGGCTTATCGCAGCGTATCACGTCCTTCATCGCCTGTGCATGCCAAGGCATCCACCAATTGCCCTTATTTCACTTGATCGTTCTCATTGCCAATGCCCATCCTTAAGCTGGTTTGGCTAAGCCTATCCTTCTCGCTTGCGCTCAAAGGGCAGACCAAACCGGGCCAACACTGCGGTTACCTTTTACAACCACAGTCAATCCAGATGCCATCAACGTGTTCGATCCGTTCCCCATTTGAAGGCACGCCGGTGCACTTCGGGGCCGGATCATTAAGACCAGCTTCTCGAGATCTGTCCGGGGATGCGCGGTCAGGCAACATCCATCGACATGTCGTCAGAGGCGACCAGAAACACCAAAATCCCCAAACCCTTGCGGACTTGAAGTCTTGATGGTTCCAACAACCAACAACAAACATGCCTTGAGTAACAAGCTTCCTACCTCCCTCCAGCCCCTCCACTGTCTCGGATCGGCTAGACCGTCGACAGCTTTAACAGGACTGGGCTCGGACATCTCCAACGGCCTTTCGACCATCTTCAACACCTGGAAGCTTCCAGACATATCTTCTCTTCACAATG
>UCKS01000045.1 GCA_900473045.1 Hyphomicrobiales bacterium | reverse complement strand
CGGGTTTTATGGGCGGGGATGAACGGGGATAATTTTTTTCGTGCGGCAGGTGACTTAAGGGGCGGCTTTGCCCCAAAGACTGCCCATCCTCTTAACGTTATCCGCGCGGGATGTTCTCTTCTGTTGTGCCACGGCGAAGGCGGAGATTGGCTTCTCCACCCTCGCGTTTTCAGCCTTGGCGATCCGCCTATTGCGGATTGCCACCGCCGCCGATGCCCAGGCCGATGTCCTTCTTCGGATACTTCACGAAGGTCGCGGCATGCGCTCCCTGCAACTGAAGAACGGGGCCGTAGAGCCATTCATAATCCCCGTTGCTGCGGGTGATCCGCTCCTTGGGATCGCGATAGAGGTCGAAGATCCAGGGAGCGACCCCGACCGGCACGAAGGTCGACATGCTGATATTGGCGAAGGGCTGGTCATATTGGATGACCTTGAAGTAGGCTTTGAAATTCTCCCACCGGATCGCCGAAAAATCGGCCTGGTTATAGGAGAACACTGCCTGGCGTGATGTCACGCCGTCGTCGGCAAGCAGGAAGCCCGTCTGATCGACGCCATCGATGTAGCGTTCCTTCGGGATTTTGTCCTTTATGCCTGCAAGCGAGAGCGATGTGTTGAACAGGTCCATGAGATCGAAGAGCCCATCGCTGATGCGACCCGCCTTGATGATGCCGGGCCAGTAGGCGATGCCCGGAACGCGCACGCCGCCTTCCCAGGTCGTGCCCTTGCCGGAGCGGAACGGTGTGAAACCGGAGTCGGGATAGGAATCTTCTTCCGGCCCGTTGTCGGATGTGAAGAAGACGAAGGTATTGTCGGCTTGACCGGTGTCTTCAAGCGTCTTGGTCAGCCGCCCGACGATATCATCGACTTCGACGACGGCATCGCGATATGGCAGCTTGGCGGCGCTTCTCCCTTCGTAGCCGTCGGCCGCGTAATTGTCGAAATGCACCTTGGCGAAGGCGTGGATCAGATAGAACGGTTTATTGTCCTTGGCGGCCCGCTTGATGAAATCCACAGACCAGTTGGCAAAGTCCTGATCGACATTGCCCATCTGTTTTGGCGTATCGAGTGGATAGACGATCTTCAGGTCACCGCCTTGCTTGCCTTCAACAATATGCCATTTGCCGGACAGCCCGGTGATGTAACCATTCTCGCTCAGCAGTTTCGCGGCCGACACTTCATCGGCCCAGGGATTTTTGGTGGGATGGTCGCTGGCGAGCAGGGGGCGGGTGAGGCCGCTGCGGGCCGGAATGCGTCCGGTCATCAAGGCTGCGCGCGAGGGTGTGCACACGGGCGTCGCATAGGCCGATGTCAGCTTCAGGCCCTCGGCCGCCAGATGGTCGATATTGGGCGTTGGCGCGCCGAGCATGGCACCACCGCCAAATGCGCCGGGATCTCCATAACCAAGGTCATCCACCAGCATGATCAGGATGTTGGGTTTGCGGCCGGTCTTGGCTGCATGGGAAACGAAACGGAAGTACGTTACGGTAACATCGTGTGCAGATCGCAAGTGTCCTGGCAGCTTCAGGAAGCTGCCGTTCGCGCAGCCGGGGCTGGCTGGCACACTGCGGGGGAACGGCAGATTTGGCAAGGAGGCCGGCTGTCCGCAAGGAGCCGAAATCTGCCACGGTACGCCGGCAATACCGCGCCTCGGATGGGAGACGCGACACTGCAATTCGCATTCGAAGGCCAAGACGCGGTTTCAGGCCGCATAGAGGTTGATCAAGTCAGCCGTCATGCCCCGGTCTGTCTGCCATCATGCCCCGGTCTGTCTGCCATCATGGGAAGGCTTCAGGACGCCGAGAATGTCACGCTCACGCCGCGTTGCCGGAAGTAGGCCTGCATCAGCTTCCTGCCGGAACGGTTGTTCTGCACGAGCCTGGCCGGGTCGAAGACGGCTTCTTTCAAACCCGCCCGCGTCAACGCTGCCTTGAGATTGGCGATATGCCCATCGATGTCGGCATTGTCCGCCTGGAGCGATTCATAAATGCGGTTTGTCGCATCTGCTACAGTCAGTTCGCTCACTTTTGCACTCCTGCTGTTGTTTGGCTGGCACCTACCAGATTTTTCGGCTTGACCCTATCGTGGTGAAAAATGCTGAAGTCAATGGTAGCGATGGATTGCATCGGCTTTTGAAGAGATAGCTCCGGGGAGACCGGCCCCTTGCTGGAGGCGCCAAGGCAGCTTCGCGCCAGAAGCAGCGGTTGCGGCGGCGCAAGCCCGAAGCTATGTGTTTCGGCTGTATGCACAGCAATGGAGAAACGAGATTATCAAGATTATGGTATTGCTGCACAGCGCCGTTGGCGTTGATTGGCAGTCTCCGCCCAAAGGCACAAGCCTGAAGACGTTAAGCGAAGCCGAAGAGCAAGGCTTCATCCTGATCCGGGGAGAATTTCAGAAACGCCAATTCCGCCTTACGGAGCTGGGCTCCAAATATATCGACCACGACAAGCGGCGGCTGGAAGCGCGCAGGCTCTGAAACGATGAATTTACGCTGCGCCGGGGGCGTGCGGCGGCTTCGCGCCAATTGCGGTCGTCAAGGTAGGGCCGTGCGCGGTCGCCGCACATACCGTTGTCGAATTAATTCACCCTCTCCCCATATGTCTCCTGGAATGAAGCCGCAGCTCGAGTAGAGCCGCCTAGCCGCACTCGCTCCCGGACTACCGTCAACAAAGGTGTCCACGTGAACAGTGCATGCGGGAGATGTGGTCAAAAGGGCGGCCTCGACAAGTGCCTTGCCGACGCCAAGTCGCTGAAAGTTCGATGAGACTGCGAGCCAGCGGATTGCACAATCCGTGCCGCTGCCGCCTATCAGAACGCCTCCTAGAATGCCGTCGTTTCCAAAGTCAGTTCTCGCGCAGTAGGCCTGCCGCTGTGCGATCTTGCGGGTAAGAACAGCATCGAAACCGGGCATGGGGCCGAAGAGCGGAACCACTTCCTCAGCAAGCCGTAGCCAAGGTGCGACATCATGTTGTTGTGCCAAGCTGACCTGAAACTGCATCCCCTGATTTGCCTTGTCCTGACAAAACCTTCCATAGCAGACAGATGACGGCTTGTCTGCTTTGGGCCGAGTCCGGCCTTCCCCACTCACGCCCCAGCGATTTCCAGTCTCTCCACGCGCTTGCCCTCGGATACCGCGAATGGCTGCGCCAGGCGTTTTCCGGTGTCGGCGTCGAAGAAATGCAGGCGTTCCGGGGCGATGGTGAGCGGCATCGTTTCGCCGATCTCGATCTCGGGCGACAGCGATGCCGTCAGCTTCTTGCCGTCGATCGTGCCGTGGACGAGGCGCTGGGCGCCGAGTTCCTCGATATAGTCGACCTTCAGGGTCAGTGCCTGTTCACCGGGTGTTGCGATCCGCAGGTCTTCGGCGCGGATGCCAACGGTGACCTGGCCGGGGAAGGCCGGAGCGCGGCCGAGATCAAGGACCTGGCTGCCGAAATGCAGCTGGTTGCCGTCGCGGGTGCCGCGCAGGAGGTTCATCGCCGGCGAGCCGATAAAACTGGCGACGAAGGTTGAGGCCGGGGTGTGGTAGACATCGAGCGGCTTGCCGATCTGCTCGATCTGGCCGCCGTTGAGGACGACGAGGCGGTCGGCCAGCGTCATGGCTTCCAGCTGGTCGTGGGTGACGTAGAGCGAGGTCGTGCCGAGGCGCTTCTGCAGCTGCTTGATTTCGCCGCGCATCGAGACACGCAGCTTGGCATCGAGGTTGGACAAGGGTTCGTCGAACAGGAAGGCGGCGGGCTTGCGCACGATGGCGCGGCCCATGGCGACGCGCTGGCGCTGGCCGCCGGACAAAGCACGGGGCTTGCGGCTGAGGTACTGTTCGATCTCCAGCATGCGGGCCGCTTCAGCGACGCGCGCATCGATCTCGGCCTTCGGCGTGCCGCGGTTTTTGAGGCCATAGGCGAGGTTGTTGTAGACGGTCATGTGCGGATAGAGCGCATAGTTCTGGAACACCATGGCGATGTCGCGCTCGGCCGGTTCGACATCGTTGATGACCCGGTCGCCGATTTCGACGGTGCCCTTGGAGATCGCCTCAAGGCCAGCCACCATGCGCAACAGCGTGGACTTGCCGCAACCGGACGGGCCGACCAGCACGATGAATTCGCCATCGGCGATGTCGATGGAGACGGATTTGACCGCCTCGACGCCGCCTGCGTAGATCTTCGAAACATTGGTGATGTTGATCGCTGCCATGGCCGCGTCTCCTCTACTTGTCGCTTTCGGTGAGGCCTTTGATGAACCAGCGCTGGAAGATCATGACGATCATCACAGGCGGCACCATGGCAAGGATCGCCAGGGCAAAGGCCTCGTTGTAATCGGGAATGTTGGAGCCGACCCAGACCAGCAGGATCTGCTTGATGCCGCGCACCAGCGTGAAGAAGCTCTCGTCGGTGGTCATCAGGGTTGGCCAGAGATACTGGTTCCAGCCATAGACGAACATGATGATGAAGATCGCCGCGATCATCGTCTTGGAGAGCGGAACGATCACGTCGATGAAGAACTTGAATGGACCGGCACCATCGATGCGGGCGGCTTCCAGGAGTTCGTCCGGGATCGATTTGAAGAACTGGCGGAAATAGAAGGTGCCGGTGGCGGACGCCAGCAGCGGTACGATCAGGCCGGTGTAGGTGTTGGTCAGCTTCAGCGTGTTCATCACCTCGTAGGACGGCAGGATGCGCACTTCGAGCGGCAGGAGCAGCGTCGTGAAGATCATCCAGAAGGTGATGGTGGCAAAACGGAAGCGGAAATAGACCAGCGCATAGGCCGCCAGCATCGACAGGATAATCTTTCCGGCTGCAAAGCCGATGCCGAGGATCAGCGAGTTCATCATCATTCTGAGACCGGTGATCTTGCCGGTAAAGCCGCCCTGCTTGGTGAGCACGGTGGTGTAGGTATCGATGAAATGGCCACCGGGCAGGATCTGCAAGCCATTGCGATGGATATCGGCGGCCTCGTGGCTGGAGGTCATTAGGGCAACGAGCAATGGCCCGACCATGAAGAAGACGCCCATCATCAGGATGACATGGTCGAAAAGTTTCGTGCGATGCATGATCTTAGCTCCGCTCAATTATAGTGGACGCGCCGCTCGATGAAGCGGAACTGGAAGATGGTGAGCACGAAGACGATGATCATCAGAATGACCGACTGGGCCGAGGAACCGCCGAGGTCGTTGCCGCGGAAGCCGTCCATGTAGACCTTGTAGACCAGCGTGATCGGGTTGTTGGCCGCCTTGTCCTTCACCATCACGTCGATGACGCCGAACGTGTCGAACAGCGCGTAGGTCGTGTTGATGATCAACAGGAAGAAGGCGGTCGGCGCAAGCAGCGGCAGGATGACCGTCCAGAAACGGCGGAAGCCGGAGCGGCAGTCCATCAGCGCAGCCTCGCGCACGGAGACCGGAATGCCCTGCAGGCCGGAGAGGAAGAAGATGAAATTGTAGGGGATCTGCTTCCAGACCGAGACGACGATCATGGCGAAGGCGGTATCGTTGTAATTGAGGCCGACTTTCAGGTCCCAGCCGAAGAACGCGGCAAACTTCACCAGCGGACCGATATGCTGGTCGAACATCATCATGCCCATCAGCCCGGCAACCGGCGGGGCAATGGCGTAGACCCAGATCAAAAGCGTCTTGTAGGTGGCATTGCCGCGGATGACGCCGTCGGCCTTGACGGCGAGCAAAAGGCCGATCGCCAGCGAAAAGAAGGTGACGAGTGCTGTGAAGACGGCGGTGAAGCGGGCGATGCCGAGATATTCGCCGGATTTCAGCACGTCGGTATAATTGGCCAGCCCGACGAAGGTCGAGCCGAAGCCGAAGGGGTCCTCAAGGTAGAAGGACGAATGGATCGCCTGAACCGAGGGCCAGTAGAAGAACACGAAGATGATCGCCATCTGCGGCGCGAGGAACAGATAGGGCAGGAGCCGCGAGTTGAACTGCACGCGCTTGGCGTCGGTCTCTTCCGGTGGCTTGCTGGCAGATTTGCGCCGGCCGAAGAGGCCCCAGGGCCCGCCGGCGGCGGGGGCGGCGAGTGTTGCGGACATGGCCGAAGATGAGGGCGTGTTCGTCATGAACGAGCTTTCAAAGTGATCGGGACGGGGGAGTGCTCCCTCTTCTCCCCAACGGGGAGAAGTGCCGAGTGAAACGAGGCGATGAGGGGGAATTCCGGCATACTCTGAACGCGCCGAAACACCCCCTCATCCGGCCTTCGGCCACCTTCTCCCCGAGGGGGAGAAGAGGACCAGACGATATCAACCAGCTGTCTTGGCGAAACGGGCGAGAAGTTCGTTGCCTTCCTTCTCGATCGTGTCGAAGGCGTCCTTGACGGAGACTTCGCCGGCGAAGATGCGGCCGTATTCGCGTTCCATGATTTCGCGGATCTGCGGGTAGAAGCCGAGGCGGTAGCCCTTCGACCATTCACCGGCGGGCAGCATCAGCTGCTGGATGCCGACTTCGGCAACAGGCTTCTCGTTGTAGTAGCCTTCCTTCTTGGCAAGCTCGTAGGCTGCCTTGGTGATGGCAACGTAACCGGTGGCCTTGTGGTAGAAGACCTGGATTTCCGGCGAGGTCAGGAACTGGAAGAAGTCGGCCACGCACTTGTTTTCTGCTTCCGGCTTGCCGGCCATGGCGAACAGCGCTGCACCGCCGATGAAGGACGAGGTGCCCGCACCCTTGATCGAACCCCAGTAGGGCAGGAAGGTTGCCGAGAACGGCATCTGTGCAGTCTTCTGCAGACCGCCGAACGAGCCCGACGAACCGATCCAGAGCGCGGCCTTGTTTTCTTCGAACATCTTCTGGTTATCGTTCCAGCCGGCACCGTAAAAGGCGAAGTAGCCTTCGTCGGCCCAGGCCTTCAACTTGTCGAACATCATGATGAGGTTCGGGTCGGTGACCTTCAGCTGGGTGTCTGTAACGCTGTCATAGCCGTTGTTGTTGGTGGCAAACTGGATGTTGTTGCGCGAGAAGAAGTTCTCGGTGAACTGCCAGGTCAGCTGCGACTGGACGAGCGGAATGAAACCGGCAGCCTTCAGCTTCGGAGCGGCGGCTTCAAATTCTTCCCAGGTCTTCGGGGCTTCGACGCCGGCCTTCTTCAGGGCTTCGTCGTTGATGTACATGATCGGGGCCGAGGAGTTGAACGGCATGCCGACGAACTTGCCATCGCTATCGGCGTAGAAATAGCGAACGCCGTCGATGAAGGCTTCGCGGTCGAACGTGTAGCCGGCGTTGTTGATCAGGTCTTCAGCCGGGATGACGGCGCCCTTGGCGTTGATGATGGTTGCTGCACCAGCGTCGAAAACCTGCAGGATGTTCGGCTGTTCGCCCGAGCGGAAAGCGGCGATGCCGGAAGCCAGCGCTTCCTCATAGGTACCCTTGGAAACCGGGGTCAGCGCGCAAGCCGTCTGCGAGGCGTTGAACTTGGTGGCGATCTCGTTGATGACTTCGCCGTTGCGGCCGGCCATGCCGTGCCACCAGCTGATATTGGTCGCGGCAAACGAGGAGGTGGCGGAGAAGACCAGCGCAAGGCCGGTCATCGTGAATTTCCTGATCATTGTCGTTCCTTTCACCAGGTTTAGGGTGAGGAACCGGCTAAAGCCCTTTCATGACATCAGCATAACGCTTTTGTGTCGGGACGATTACAACTGTGCACAGCTGTTCAAAAAGCATCGGCGAGATGGACCGGCCAGCGCCAGGGCGTGACGGAGATGATGTCATAGCGGATTGAAAGCTCTGCGGAATCCGGCTGTCTGGCGAGCCACAGGTCGCTTGCGGCACGGATGCGGCGCTGTGCAAGATCGGAAACCGCAGAGACGGAATCTTCAAGCGAGCGGCGGGCCTTTACCTCGACGCAGGCGGCCAGATTGCCCTTGCGTGCAATGATGTCGATTTCCCCGAGTTTCGTGCGGTAGCGGAATGCGACGATACGGTAGCCTTTGAGAACGAGACAAAGGGCCGCGCGATATTCCGCAAGCGAGCCGCGCCTGAGCGCTTTCAGTCTTTTCTGGTCCGGCGGCTCAGGTTTCATCCCGGTCTTTGAGCTCCAGCAGCCGGTCGTAGAGGTCCTTGCGGTTGAGGCCGGTCTGTTTCGCCGCCTCGGTTGCTGCCTTGCCGGTCGACATGTCCTTGACGAGCTTCAACAGGATCGCATCGACATCGTCAGCCTCCGGTGCCGCCGGTGCATCCGGCGGGCCGATGACCAGCACAATCTCGCCCTTGACGGTGGCGCCCTCGTCATAGAATGCCTTGAGCTCGGCCAGCGTACCGCGGCGGAATTCCTCGAAGGTCTTGGTCAGTTCGCGGCAGACGGATGCCCGCCGTTCACCCCCCAGCACATCATGGGCGGCAACGATTGTCGCTGCGATCCGGTGTGGGGACTCAAAGAACATCAGTGTTGCTGGAACATTGGCAAGTTCGGCAAACCGGTCGCGGCGTGCCTTGTCCTTGGAGGGCAGAAATCCGGCGAAGAGGAAGGCGTCATTCGGCAGGCCGGAGCCGACCAGGGCTGCGAGCGGCGCCGAAGCCCCGGGGATCGGCACGACGCGGTGGCCGGCTTCGATGGCGATCTGGCCGAGCCGGTAGCCGGGATCGGACACCAGCGGCGTGCCGGCGTCGGACACAAGGGCGACGGACTTGCCTTGGTCAAGTGCGGCCAGAAGTTTCGGACCAACTTCGTTGGCATTGTATTCGTGATAGGCATAGGGCCGGTTGACGATGCCGTAGCGGTCGAGCAGCACGCGGGTGACGCGGGTGTCCTCGCAAGCCAGCACATCCGCCCCGGCCAAAGTTTCGAGCGCCCGCAGGGTAATATCGGAGAGATTGCCGATCGGGGTAGCGACGAGATAGAGCGCCGGTTCCAGCGGCCGTGCGGGCACTGCGACATTGTGCAGCCGGTAGCCCTTCTGCCGCTCGTTCGTCTGCGTTTCGCCCGATGCCTGCTTTTCCAAAACCGTCTGCCTTCATGCCTTTACCCGCCGTTCAGCCGGCGCCCGGTCTTTATGGGTGAGCGGCATCGCTTCGGCAAGAGCCGCAGATTTGCGGCAATGCAAACAATACTGGGCTCAACCACCGTTACCCCTTGCTTTTGACGGCTTGTTTCTGCCATTTTGCCCGTCCACATCTTCCCCGTCCGAAAGGGGACACTTTAAAGTTCAAGCCGGGAGGCGCGGCCCGCCCGGCGATGGTTGAAAGCGGTAGCATCTCATGCGCATTACTCTTGAGCGGTCCAATCTCCTGAAGTCGCTGAACCACGTTCACCGCGTGGTCGAGCGTCGCAATACCATTCCGATCCTCTCGAACGTGCTTTTGCGCTCCGACGGCGCCAGCCTTGAAATGAAGGCGACCGACCTCGACCTCGAAATCACCGAGGCGACGCCGGCACAGGTGGAAACGCCCGGTGCAACGACGGTGCCGGCGCACCTCCTCTACGACATCGTCCGCAAGCTGCCCGACGGCTCGGAAGTGGCGCTCGCCACCAATGCCGAAGGCACGGCCATGACCGTCCAGTCCGGCCGCTCGAAATTCTCGCTGCAATGCCTGCCGCAGTCCGACTTTCCCGATCTGACCGCCGGCGCCTTCACCCACACCTTCCGCATGAAGGCGACCGACCTGAAGATGCTGATCGATCGCACCCAGTTTGCGATCTCGACGGAAGAGACCCGCTATTATCTGAACGGCATCTATATCCACACGATCGAAAGCAAAGGCCAGCTGAAGCTGCGCGCCGTTGCCACCGACGGTCACCGTCTCGCCCGCGCCGACCTCGAAGCCCCGTCGGGCTCGGAAGGCATGCCGGGCATCATCATCCCGCGCAAGACCGTCAGCGAATTGCAGAAGCTGGTCGACAATCCGGATGTTGTTGTCACGGTTGAAGTGTCGGATGCGAAGATCCGCCTGACGATCGGCTCGATCATCATGACCTCGAAGCTGATCGACGGCACATTCCCCGATTACCAGCGCGTCATCCCTGCCAATAACGACAAGGAACTGAAGATCGATTGCCAGTCCTTTGCGCAGGCCGTCGATCGCGTTTCGACGATTTCGTCCGAGCGCGGCCGTGCCGTCAAGCTGGCGCTGTCGGATGGACAGCTGACGCTCACGGTCAACAACCCGGATTCCGGCAGCGCCACGGAAGAACTCGCCGTCGGCTACGACAGCGACCCGCTGGAAATCGGATTCAACGCCAAGTACCTGCTGGATATTACTGCGCAGCTGTCCGGCACCGACGCCGTGTTTATGCTGGCCGATGCCGGATCGCCGACGCTGGTACGCGACATGGCGGGCGATGATGCTCTCTATGTTCTGATGCCGATGCGGGTTTAGGCCCGGCTGGAATTTTGAGATGGAAAACGGCCGGGTCTGCTCCGGCCGTTTTCGTATCCGGTTGACCCGGGTGATCGAGTGCCGATCGGGACTGCAGCCTGTGGGGCGATCGCAACAGAGGCGACGCACCGGTTGTTGGTAGACGGAGATAATGACGCGAAATGACTTGTTTTTGTCGCTCAGGGCAACACATAATCATTTCGGAGTTGGAGCCGCTACGTTTGCGCCGGCAGGCATGAAGCCTGTTTGAGACACAGACGAGGGATTGCTGGAGATACGCATGAATTTTCGTCTGAAAGAGCGCTTTGGCAAGAAATTCGATGAGGAAATCCGTTTCTTCAAGGGCTGGCGCAGCAATATGAAGGCGGTCGGCTCGATCGTGCCGACATCCGGCATCACCGCGCGGCGGATGGCCAGCGTCGTCAATCCGCATTCCGGCCTTCCCGTTCTCGAGCTTGGCCCCGGCACCGGCGTCATCACCAAGGCGATCCTGCAGAAGGGCGTTCAGCCGGAAAATCTGGTCTCGGTCGAATTTTCCACCGATTTCTTCCAGCATCTGGTCAAGACCTATCCGGCGGTCGATTTCATCAATGGCGACGCCTTCGATCTCGACAAGACGCTCGGCGCGCGCCGCGACCAGCAATTTGACAGCGTCATTTCCGCCGTGCCGCTTTTGAACTTCCCGATGCACATGCGCGTCTCGCTGATCGACGATCTCTTGTCGCGCATCCCGGTTGGCCGCCCGGTCATCCAGATTTCCTACGGCCCGCTCTCGCCGGTTGTCGCCATGCCGGATCGCTATCAGATTTCCCATTATGATTTCGTCGTCCGCAACATCCCGCCGGCGCAGCTGTGGGTCTATCGCAAGACCCATTGAGGCCTTCAGATGTTCGGGGTTTACATTACGCATCCACAAATCCGGCTGGAGCCGGATGTGCCCGTTCCACGCTGGGGCCTGTCCGAGACCGGCATTGCGCGGGCGGAAAAGATGGCGCAGCAGAGTTGGACAAGGCAGCTTTCCCGCATCCTCTCCAGCGACGAGACCAAGGCGATCGAGACGGCTGCGATCCTGGCGCGGGCAAGCGGCGTGGATGTCGAGGTCCTCGAGCATTCCGGTGAAAACGACCGCTCGGCGACTGGCTTTCTCATACCCGAAGAATTCGAAAAGGCTGCCAACTGGTTCTTCGCCAATCCCGAGCAGAGTTTCCATGGCTGGGAGCGGGCGATTGATGCCCAGAAACGGATTGTCACAGCCGTTACGTCCGTGCTCGACCGGCATGACCCGGCAAAGCCGATTGCCTTTGTCGGACATGGCGGCGTTGGCACGCTGCTGAAATGTCATCTGGCCGGTCTGCCGATTTCACGCAGCCACGATCAACTGGCGGGCGGTGGCTGCCTCTACGCATTTTCCCTTGCGGACCGTTCCCTTGCATGCGACTGGACCGCCATGGAGCTCTGGCAAGGATGGCAAAAATGACTGTGACCGCACGTGACCGGCTGATTGTCGGACTTGATATCCCAACCATCGGCGAGGCGGAGGCTATCGTCAAGGCGCTGGGCGATGACGTGCTGTTCTACAAGATCGGCTACCAGCTGGCCTTTGCCGGCGGTCTCGAATTTGCCCGCGATCTCGCCGCCGACGGCAAGAAGATCTTCCTCGACATGAAGCTGCTCGACATCGACAACACGGTCGCCAAGGGCGTCGAGAATATTGCCAAGATGGGCATGTCGATGCTGACGCTGCACGCCTATCCGAAGGCGATGCGGGCGGCTGTTGAGGCGGCAGAAGGCTCCGGTCTCTGCCTGCTCGGCGTCACCGTACTCACCTCCATGGACGAGCAGGACGTCATCGATGCCGGTTATCACTATGATCCGCGCACACTGGTATTGCGCCGCGCCGAACAGGCCCGCGCCGCCGGCATGGGCGGCATCGTCTGCTCGGCCGAGGAATCCGCCGCTGTGCGCGACATCGTTGGTCCCGACATGGCAATCGTGACGCCCGGCATCCGCCCGGCCGGCAGCGAAGCCGGAGACCAGAAAAGAGTGATGACGCCCTATGACGCGCTCAAGGCCGGTTCGAGCCACCTCGTCGTCGCCCGCCCGATCGTCAAGGCGGTCGATCCCAAGGCTGCGGCACGGGCAATCCTGGATGAGATGTTGACGGCATCGTGGCCCGCGAACCGGTAATCATCCGTTTGGTCACCGTCCGGCATTATCAGCAACGATATTGCTCGGGTCGGAATTCCAAATCAGCGACGGCGTTGCGCCGGTAAACCGGTTGCCGGTCACGGTGTTGAACTGGGCGAAATCCTGGGAGCTGAGGCTGCTGCCGAAGGGATGTGCAGGGTCGCGGAAACAGTAGCGCTGCGCCCCACGGCGTGAATTCAGCCAGACGGCCGGTTTTGCCAGAAATGCTGTTTGGTAGTGGAAGGTGTTACCGGAAATCGTGTTGTATTGCGGTTTCTGGTGGCGGATCGTTCCGCCTTCGCCGCAGTTGCGATAGACGAAAATGCCACCGTTCGCCGGGTTGGTGAATGTATTGCCGGAAATGACATTGCGGGCGGAACCGTCGATGGCAATTTGTTCGCGCGATTTTGTTTTAACCGAAAACGTGTTTTTGGTGATCGTGTTGTTGGCGGATTCGGCGTCGAGATACATCGCTGTCACGCCGGTACCTGTCAGTTGCGAGCGGGTCAGCGTGACCTGCGTCGACCCCGGTCCGAGATAGAGCGGGATGCGACCGTCGCCGGTCAGCTTCAATCGGGAAAACAGTATCCGGGTGGGCGCGGCCGCCTGTGCCTTCCGGGTGTGGTCGGCGCTGAGCGATGAGAGCTGAACCTGCTTGGCCTGACCATTCGTCCCGAGACCCTGCAGGCGGATGGATCCCGTGATGCTGCAATTGGTGATGGTCATATCGGTGGGAACGTCCCAGCTGCCATCGGCTTTCTTCACGGACTGGATCTGGATCATCGGCTTGTTGATGCCGAGCGTTTCGAGCGTGTCTTCAGTGATGGTCGCCCCGCCGCAGTCGAGCGTGATTCCCGACGCTTTGCTGCCGGCATAGATGATTTGCTTGGTAATCACGTCATCCGGTTGAAGCGTGATGCTGCAGGTCAGTTTTATCGTCGGGCTTGCTGCCGTTGCCGGAGCCGTCAAGGCCGAACGCACGCCGGCGCTGCATGCGGCAGCTTTGGATGCCTTTATGGGAGTAGCCTGGGCCATCACCCGTGCTGAACCGGCGGTTGTCAGGCAGGCCAGAGCACAGATTGATGCAACTGCCTTGAAAAATACTGCGTTCTTCACAAAAACATCCCACTGCTCGCTCAGCTGCCGACCACCAGCGGTTGCTGCCGTGGCCATTTTATCCGTCTTGACCGCCCGGGCAATTTGGCGGAGAAACCACAGGAATACTGCCATCTTGCGACGAATTGAGGGAGATTGCCATGGCCAAGGGCTACTGGATTGCGCGGGTCGATGTCCGCGATGCCGAGCGTTACAAGGATTATGTTTCAGCCGCTAAGCCGGCGTTTGAGAAGTATGGTGCCAGCTTTCTGGCGCGGGGTGGCGCTTTCCAGCGTCTGGAGGGCGATGTGCGCAGCCGCAACGTGGTGATCGAATTCCCGTCGCTGCAGGCCGCTATCGACTGTTACCACTCCCCGGAATATCAGATCGCCGCCGCCATCCGCCAGCAGGTCGCCGATGCTGAAATGGTCGTCGTCGAAGGCGTCTGATGCGCAGCCGCAACTGCGGCGGAAAGCGGCAGCAAAGCCATGGCGATAAGCCTTCCCGTAGCCCGATGATTGGGCTATGTAGCTCATATACGCCATACTGCAGATCAGGAGTGCCTGTGCCATGACTTTGTCCAATCTCCCGCCGCTCGTCACCGTTTTCGGCGGTTCCGGGTTTGTCGGCCGGCATGTCGTGCGGGCCCTGGCCAAGCGCGGCTTTCGCATTCGCGTCGCCGTCCGCCGCCCCGATCTCGCCGGTTTCCTGCAGCCTCTGGGCAATGTCGGCCAGATTTCCTTCGTCCAGGCCAACCTGCGCTACCGCAAATCGGTCGATGCGGCCGTTCACGGTTCCGATCACGTCGTCAATTGCGTCGGCATCCTGTTCGAGGCCGGGCGCAACACGTTCGATTCGGTCCAGGATTTTGGCGCCCGCGCCGTCGCTGAGGCCACGCGTGGCGTCGGCGCAACATTGACGCATGTGTCCGCCATCGGTGCCGATGCCAATGCTCAATCGCTGTATGCCCGCAGCAAGGGCCGCGCGGAAAAGTCGATCCTCGATATCGTCCCGGAAGCCATCATCCTGCGGCCATCGATCGTCTTCGGACCAGAGGACGGCTTCTTCAACAAGTTTGCCGAAATGTCGCGCTTCTCGCCGGTTCTGCCGCTGGTCGGCGGTGGCAACACGGCGTTCCAGCCGGTCTATGTCACCGACGTTGCCGAAGCCGTTGCGAAAGCCGTTGAAGGCAAGGTTGCCCGGGGCCGGATCTACGAGATCGGCGGGCCGGATGTTCTGACCTTCAAGAACTGTCTTGAAATTCTCCTGAAGACCATCGATCGCAAGCGCACGCTGTTGCCGATCCCCTTCGGCATCGCATCCCTGATCGGTTCCGTCGCCTCGCTGGTACCGTTCATCGCGCCACCGCTGACCGCCGATCAGGTCACGCTTTTGAAGAGTGACAATATCGTCTCTGCCAACGCGCAGACCGAGGGACGCACCTTGCAGGCGTTCGGCATCGAGCCGACCTCGGTCGAGGCCGTGCTGCCGTCTTACGTGGTCCGCTATCGCCCACAGGGGCAGTATACCCGCTCCGGCAGCGCTGCCTGATCACGCTGCGCGAAGCCTGAAAATCTGTTGTTGAACAAACCGCCGGTGCCCACCGGCGGTTTGTTTTTGACCGTCGCAGAATAAAACGTTGCAGTTCTGCCTCACTTAAAAAAGCGATTGGTCTTTACCGTCGATTCAACATGTATCGATATTGATAACGACAGTTCCAGCACATACACAGCAGCCGCGCCGCATCGTTCACCCAAGGAATGACCGGGGCAGTCACATCACCTTGAGAGGCACATTCTTTATGGGCAAGTCGATCGCGATTTTCTTTGCGTGCGCGGCACTTATTATCCTGGCTGGATCCTTCGCTGCGCCGAAGACGGTCGCCAGCAATCACAGCGGTTGCGCGCCGGCCTATGGCGTTGATCCCTGCACAACGGCGTCGATCGGTACGCTCGCTGCAGAATAAGAATTTCCGCCTTCAGATGAAGGCGGCATGGACTATGGCGGGGGCCAGGGACCGCATGCATCCTCTTCACTGAGGTGCATGCGGTTTTTTATTGGGCTTAGCCGAGCAGCCAGAGCCCGATCAGGCCGGCCGTGCCGACGAGGATGCGCCAGATGGCGAACGGTGCGAAGCCGCGGTTCGAGACGAAATTCAACAGCGAGCGCACCACAATTAGCGCGGACACGAAGGCGGCGATGAAGCCGACGGCGATCACTGTAACGTCGTTGAAATCGAGCGCGGCCCGGTTCTTGTAGAGATCGAGCGTGAAGGCGCCGAGCATCGTCGGCATGGCGAGGAAGAACGAAAACTCGGCGGCGGAGCGCTTGTCGGTTCCCATCAGCAGCGCGCCGGCAATCGTCGCGCCGGAGCGCGAGGTGCCGGGGATCATCGCCAGGCACTGAAAAAGACCGATCTTGAAGGCCAGCGAGGGTGGATAATCCATAATGTCGCGATATATCGGCTTTAGAGGCATGCGATCGATCGCGTACAGAATGACGCCGCCGACGATCAAGACGACGCAGATCAGCATCGGCGTTTCGAACAGGACGGTCTTGATAAAGTCATGTGCAATGGCGCCGATCACGGCAGCCGGCAGGAAGGCGAGCAGGACCGAGAGAACAAAGCGCCGGGCCTTGGCGCTGGATGGTAGGGCAAGGGCGATGGCGAGCAACCGCTGGAAATAGACCAGCAGGATGGCGAGGATCGCACCAAGCTGGATGAGCACGGCAAAGGTGTTGCCGGGGGACTTGAAGCCCAGGAAATGCCCCGCGAGCAGGACATGGGCGGTGGAGGATACCGGAATGAATTCGGTGAGGCCTTCGATAAGGCCAAGGATAAGCGCACTGATGATCGATTGATCGGCCATGAATTAAGCTTCCCTGAAGCATTGGAGGTTAGGCTCTGGGGCCAACGAAGGGCATTGGCTGATTCGCTTGTGTTTGCGGCAGCAAGTTCCTATAGCTTTTTCTAACGCACGGTGGCCAGACGAAACCGCCACGACAACACCCATCCCCTCCCATCGAACTGACGAAATCCGATAGCTTATGCCGACACTTTATCACCACCCGATGTCCACATCCTCCCGGTTCGTCCGCCTGATCCTGTCGGAATACGGCTATCAGACGGAACTGGCGGAAGAGCAGCCCTGGGAAAAGCGGCGGGATTTCCTGACGCTCAATCCGGCCGGCACATTGCCGGTTTATGTCGATGACAGCATGCGGGCGCTCTGTGGTGCGATGGTCATTTCCGAATATGTCGATGAAACCCATGGTGTGCTGAAGCGCGATCGCCGTCTGCTGGCGGAAGACCCGTTCCAGCGCGCGGAAATCCGCCGGCTGGTGGAATGGTTCCTGCAGAAGATGGAAGCCGACGTAACGCGCCCGTTGGTGCGGGAACGTATCTTCAAGCTGCAGATGACGCCGGATCAGGGTGGCGGTGCGCCGGACTCGAAAATGCTGCGCACCTCGCGCTCGAATATCCGTCAGCATCTGAAGTACCTGGCCTGGCTTGCGGGCTCGCGCACCTATCTGGCCGGCGACCGGCTGTCCTATGCCGATCTGGCCGCCGCGGCTGCCGTCTCGGTGCTGGATTATCTCGGCGAAATCGACTGGTCGGAAGCCCCTGCCGTCAAGGACTGGTACCAGCGCCTCAAGTCGCGCCCCTCCTTCCGTCCGCTGCTGGCCGAGCGTGTACGCGGCGTGACGCCGGTTTCCCATTACGCCGACCTCGATTTTTAAGGAGCGGTCCCGTGCCCGGCAATGCGCTCCTTGAGGAGAAGCATGACAGGAGGCGCCGGACGCTCACCAGCTTCCTGAATGACGAGGCCCGCGACAAGGGGTTTGACGTCTGCCGGGTGACGCTTCCCGATTCCATTCCGAAAGCGCCGGAACGGCTCGCCGACTTTCTCGCCGAAGGTTATCATGGCACGATGGACTGGATGGCCGACACGGCCGACCGCCGGGCTGATCCGCGCGTCCTGTGGAGCGATGTGCGCTCCGTCGTGCTGTTCGGCATGAACTACGGGCCGGACGAAGATCCGCGCTCTATCCTCGACAAGCCCGAACTTGGTGCCATCTCGGTCTATGCCCGCAATCGCGATTATCACGACGTGATCAAGGGCAAGCTGAAGGAAGTTGCGACACGTTTTGCCGCGAGGGCAGGCGAGGACGTCAAGGTTTTCGTCGATACCGCACCTGTGATGGAAAAGCCGCTGGCTGAACAGGCAGGCCTTGGCTGGCAGGGCAAGCACACCAATCTCGTCAGCCGCGAATTCGGATCCTGGCTGTTTCTCGGCAGCCTGTTCACCACAGCCGACCTTTCGATCGACGCGCCGGAACGGGATCATTGCGGCTCCTGCCGCGCCTGTCTCGATGCCTGTCCGACCGATGCGTTTCCAGCGCCTTACCGGATCGATGCCCGCCGCTGCATCTCCTACCTGACGATCGAACACAAAGGCCGGATCGATCCCGCTATTCGCCCACAGATCGGCAATCGTATCTATGGCTGCGACGATTGTCTGGCCGCCTGTCCATGGAACAAGTTTGCCGCCGCAGCCTCCGAGATGAAGCTGAAGGCACGCGAGGACCTGAAGGAACCGCCGCTATCGTTTCTGCTGACGCTCGATGATCCGGCATTCCGCACGTTCTTTTCTGGCTCTCCGGTCAAGCGCATCGGCCGCGACCGGTTTGTCCGCAACTGTCTGATCGCTGCCGGAAATTCCGGCGATGCCGGGCTGATCGATCTCTGTCTCACCCTGTCCGCCGATCCGTCGGCGACGGTGCGGGGGATGGCGGTCTGGGCGCTGTCGCGGCTGATGACGGCTGGCGATTTCTCCGGTTTTGCGGCAAGACGACAAGGCGAGACCGATTCCGAGGTTCTCGCCGAATGGAAACTGGCTGGAGTTGTCTGATGCATGTTTTGATCTTGGGGGCCGGGTTTTCCGGCTCGGCGATTGCCAAGGCGTTTTTGCCCCTGGCGCAATCGGTGACCGGAACGACACGCTCTGAGGACAAGCTTGCCGGCCTGCGCGTGCTCGGCATCGATGCGCTGGTCTACGACGGCGCAACGATCTCGCCGGAACTTGCCGAAGTCATGAAGCGCACGACGCATCTGATCCAGTCGATTGCGCCGGGCCGCGATGGCGATCCGATGATGCGCCCCGGCACGCCGTCTGTTGCCGAGTTGATGCCGAACCTCCAATGGGCGGGCTATCTGTCCACCGTTGGCGTCTATGGCGACCATGGCGGTGCCTGGGTGACGGAGGATGCGTCTCTGGAACCCGTTTCCGCCCGTTCGCTCGAACGGGTCGCCGCCGAACAGGCATGGCTGGCTTTCGGTCAGGCCTGCAACATCCCGGTGGCGGTGCTGCGGCTCTCCGGTATCTATGGCCCCGGCCGCAATGCGTTCTGCAATCTTGCCGCCGGTACGGCACGGCGCCTGATCAAGCCCAATCAGGTTTTCAACCGCATCCGGGTCGAGGATATTGCCGGCGCTGCCCTGTTTTTGTCCGGACGGGCGAAGGGTGGCATCTATAATGTCACCGACAACGAACCGGCGCCGCCGCAGGATATCGTGGCCGAGGCCGCCCGCCTGATGGGTGTTGCGCCGCCGCCGGAAATCCCCTTCGAAACCGCCGAACTCTCGCCGATGGCAAGGTCCTTCTATGGTGAAAACAAGCGCGTTTCCAATAGACGCCTGCGCGACCTCGGCTTCGTCTTCCGTTTTCCAGACTATCGGATTTCGCTAGCCGAATTATCGAGTAACGGCCGCTGGCGTGGCTAATATTTCAAGTAAAAGCATCTGCAGATAGTCTATGTCCCGGTTCCGATAGATCGGGTCGAATTGTGGCGAAATATCGCTCGCGAGATGGCCGGTTGGTCTGCCGGACCGGCAAGAATATCCCCGTAGTACTGCCGAAATCGTACACCTATGGCGGGAATGCAGGATTCTCTAGCTTCGAAAGCGGATGGATTTAGCCAATTTCAAAAAATTGAATCCTTTTTCTTCAGGTGATAGATGATCGAACTGGTACGCATGGCTTCCAGAAGGTTAATCGCTGAATCCAAAGGGTTTAACTGGCTAAATCATAGGATTTCAAAATTTCGCAATTTTAAATTATCTCAGATTGTTAATAGAGCCTAATGCAACGTTAAAGGTTGAAGCACGTTTTCGCCATTTTTCCCCCTGAAAAACCAAGCCTTCGTTATTAAGACTTAACTAAATTTCAAGCGTAGGGGTCATCTGTTTGATCAAGATGAAAATAACGTCCGCTGCTCTGGCAGCGGTGTTTGCCTTGGGGGCAACATTCACGGCGGTCACGCCGAGCCAGGCAGCACCTGGTCAGGGAAAACCAAGCCAAGCACGCGCCGGCAATTGCGGCGGTGCATCCTGGTATGCACTGTCGTCGCGCACCGCGTCGGGCGAGCGGATGAATGCCAGCTATCTGACGGCCGCTCATCGCAATCTCAAGTTCGGCACGAAGGTCGCCGTCACCAACAAGCGTAACGGCAAGACAGTGGTCGTCCGCATCAACGATCGTGGCCCTTTCATTCGCGGCCGTGTTCTCGATCTCTCCAAGGCCGCCGCGTCCCATATCGGCATGGTCAGCTCCGGTACTGCCAGCATCTGTTATCGCGTCGTCAGCTGACGACAAAACACCCCGGTCCGGGATTTGTTCCGGATGGACTTGATACGGTTTCAACGGAAAGGCGCCGCCTTCCGGGGTAAACCACAGCCTCCCATCTGGTCAGCATTCGTCACGCGCAAGCGCCTCCCGGCTTGCTCTTGACGGCCATCACCGCTACCACGGCGGAAAATGGAGTTTGAAAGATGCGACTGGGTGGCAGGCTCGCCGGAGCCATTGAGGTTCTTGCCGATATCGAAACGCGCAAGCGTCCCGTTGCCGAAGCCCTCAAGGACTGGGGGCTGGCACATCGCTTCGCGGGGTCCGGCGATCGCGCCGCAATCGGCAATATCGTTTATGACGCGCTGCGGATGAAGCTCTCGCATGCTTATCTGATGGACAGCGACAGCGCCACGGCGCTCGGCCATGCCGTCATGTTCCGCCAGTGGGGCGTTTCGCCCGAGCAGTTGGCCGCCGAGCTGGAAGGCGACAAGTTTGCGCCTGAGCCCCTGACCGCCGAGATGACTGCCGCCTTTGCCAGCCGTAAGCTCGATGATGCGCCGCTGCATGTACAGGGCGACATCCCGGAATGGGTCCAGCCGTCGTTTGAAGAAAACTTCGACGAGGACTGGCTGGAGGAAGCGCAGGCTCTGGCTGGCCGTCCGGCGCTCGACCTGCGGGTTAATACGCTGAAGGCGACACGCGACAAGGTGCTCAAGGCACTGGATCGCAGCGCCGTCGAGCCGGCGGCGATTGCCCGCAACGGCATCCGCGTCAAGGCAGGCGAGGGGGCTTCGCGCCTTCCCAACGTCACCGCCGAAATCTCCTTCGAAAAAGGTTGGTTCGAGGTTCAGGACGAAGGCTCGCAGATCGTCGCCGATCTCGTCATGCCGAAGGAAAACGACCAGATCCTCGATTATTGCGCCGGCGGCGGCGGCAAGACGCTGGCCATGGCGGCAGCCATGAACAACAAGGGCCAGATCCACGCCTATGACACCGACCGCAAGCGCCTGGCGCCGATCATCGAGCGGCTGAAGCGCGCAGGCACACGCAATGTGCAGGTGCATGACCGGCTGGACGGCCTGATGCCGTTTACCGGCAAGTTCGATCGCGTCCTGGTCGATGCGCCCTGCACCGGCACCGGCACCTGGCGCCGCCGTCCGGATACCAAGTGGCGGCTGACGCAGAAGAACCTCGAGGAGCGGCTGGGCCAGCAGCAGGAAGCTCTGGCTGGTGCCTCGTCCTTCGTGCGTCCCGGTGGTCACCTGATCTACGTCACCTGTTCGGTGCTGCCGGAGGAAAACGAGGCACAGGTCTACGCGTTCTGCGAGGATAATCCGGAATTCGAAATTCTCTCCGCTGCCGACGCCTGGGCCGATCTGTTCGGCACCGACAAGAGGCAGCCGTGGTCTGCAGACATGAAGACCGTGACGCTGACGCCGGCATCCACCGATACCGATGGCTTCTTCTTCTGCCTGATGGGCCGCAAGAACTGAGCCTGATTAAGGCTTCCGATAGGCTCGTCGCAGCAGATGCGGCGAGCTTTTCTGCCGCACCCACATTGAAAACATTCTAAACTATACACTTTGACACAAGTTTGGTTTTGGTTCATGAAAATCCGGCTGAACAGCGACGCCTATCACGGGCCGCGCGGCTTGCGCGACCGGCGATACCGGGCGGCGGGAACACCGGATTTCATTCGGGAAAGATATCAGGAGAGGCCATGACCAAATCATTCCTTCGCGGCGCCGCGCTGGCGCTTGCTACCGCAACGTCGATGCTGGCGCTGCAGCCGGCGCATGCCGCAACCGATGCCGCCGCCGTCGTCAAGCACTATGCCGATGTGGCTCATGCGAAATTTTCGGATGCGCTCTCGACCGCCGAGGCGCTCGACAAGGCCGTCGACGCGCTGATCGCCACCCCCAGCGAAGCGACGCTGAAGGCCGCCCGCGAAGCCTGGCTTGCTGCCCGCAATCCCTATCAGGAAACCGAAGTCTATCGTTTCGGCAACCCGATCGTCGACGAGTGGGAAGGCAAGGTCAACGCCTGGCCGCTCGACGAAGGCCTGATCGATTATGTCGATCCGAGCTATGGCGCGGAAAGCGACGAGAATGCGCTGTTCACCGCCAATGTCATTGCCAACAAGACCATCAAGATCGACGGCAAGGATGTTGACGCCACCAACATTACGCCGGAATTCCTTTCAGGCACCCTGCAAGAAGCCGGCGGCATCGAGGCGAATGTGGCCACCGGCTACCACGCCATCGAATTCCTGCTCTGGGGCCAGGATCTGAACGGCACCGACCCGGGCGCCGGCAATCGTCCCTATACCGATTATGACACCAAGGCCTGCACCAACGGCAATTGCGACCGGCGCGCTGCCTATCTGAAGGCTGCCAGCGACCTGCTCGTGTCTGGCCTGAAGGACATGGTTGCCAACTGGACGCCGGACGGCGCTGCCACCAAGAATGTCGAAGCCGACCCCAAGGCTGGCCTCGGCGCCATCCTGACGGGCATGGGCTCGCTGTCCTACGGCGAACTGGCTGGCGAGCGCATGAAGCTCGGCCTCTTGCTGCATGATCCGGAAGAAGAGCATGATTGCTTCTCCGATAACACCTACAACTCGCATCTGCATGACGCGATCGGCATCCAGTCGGCCTATACCGGCGACTATACCAAGGTCGACGGCACCAAGGTGACCGGCCCGTCGCTGTCTGAACTCGTTGCCGCCAAGGATCCGGCGCTCGATAAGGAAATGAAGGAAAAGCTGGCAACTACGATCACCGCGATGCAGGCCATGGCCAAGCGCGGCGAGACGGTCGAAAAGTACGACCAGATGATCGGCGAAGGCAATGCCGAGGGCAATGCCGTCGTGCAGGCTGCCATCGATGGCCTTGTTGCACAGGCAAAGACGGTCGAGCGCGTCATTGCGTCGCTGGAGCTTGGCACGATCGAGCTTGAAGGTTCCGACAGCCTGGATAATCCTAACGCTGTCTTCCAATGAGAAAGCAAAGGCGGGCCGCCGCTTGCCGCGAGCGGCCCGGTTTTCCGGAATGAATGCTTGGGGCTTTCCCCGTCTGGTCCTGCCGCTCGCTGCCGCATTCTGTTGCGCGGCGGGCGGCTTTTCCGTTTTTGCGGAGAACTCTGCGCCTGACGTGAGTCACCCCCCTCTGTCACTTCGTGACATCTCCCCCTCAAGGGGGGACATCGACTCTGAGCCAGCCGCAGCGTCCTCAGGCAAGGCAACCGCTGCTTCGAAACATCAGGAGGCGCTGGAAGTTGCCGCATCGATCTCCCCCCTTGAGGGGGAGATGCCAGACAGGGCAGAGGGGGGTAATGCTTCCGCACAAACGGAAAGCATTGTTGAAAAAGCCCCGCTGTCTTCACCCCGCGATGATCTGACCGATGCGGACCGAACGCGCGTCGAGGTGGTCACGCGCCCAGCCACAGATTTTTCCAAAGCCGAAAAATTCGAAGCCATGTCCGGCGGAGCTGGCACGTCGATCGCGTCCGTCAACCAGGATATTCTCTCGCAATTCTCGGCCAACATCACCTTTGCCGAGGAGGAAAGCTTCAAGCTCGGCAATGCGCTGTTCCGCAAGCTCTGGGTGTCGTCGCCGTCCTCGACCCAGGCGTCGGACGGTCTGGGGCCGCTCTACAATGCCCGCGCCTGCCAGACCTGCCACCTGAAGGACGGCCGGGGGCATCCGCCGGAAGGCTCCGATGATGCCACGTCGATGTTCCTGCGTCTTGCCCGCGCGCCGAAGACCGATGCGGAGCGCGCGGCGATCGCGGCACACGAGGTGCTGAATTTCCCCGATCCCGTCTATGGCCAGCAATTGCAGGACAGCGCCGTGCCCGGTCTTCCCGCTGAAGGCCACATGCGGATCCGCTATACCGAGATGCCTGTGACGCTGGCGGGAGGCGAAAACGTCTCCCTGCGCAAGCCAAGCTATTCGATCGACAAGCCCGGTTACGGGCCGCTCGATCCGGCGACCACGCTTTCGCCACGGGTGACGCAGGTAATGTCCGGGCTCGGTCTGATCGAAGCCATTCATCCTGCCGATATCATCGCCCATGCCGATCCGGACGATGCGGATGGAGACGGCATCAGCGGCAAGGTGCCGGTGGTGCGTGATCCGCAATCCGGCAAACTGGCGCTCGGGCGTTTCGGCTGGAAAGCCCAGAGTGCCACAGTGCGCCAGCAGGCGGCCGATGCGCTGGCCAATGATATCGGCATCTCGTCGCCCGATGCCCGGCGCAGCCACGGCGATTGCACCGCCGCGCAGACGGCCTGTCTGGCGATGGCCGATGGCGTCCAGGCCCGGTTGGGCGATACCGAAGCGCCCGATCCGGTGCTGGGCCTCATCACCTTCTACTCCGAAAACCTCGCGGTCCCGGCGCGGCGCAAGGCGAGCTTTGCGGAGACGCTTGATGGCAAGAAGGTGTTTTACGAGACCGGCTGCGTGTCCTGCCATGTGCCGAAATTCGTCACCCGCCGCGATGCCGCCAACCCCGCGCACGCCTTCCAGTTGATCTGGCCCTATTCCGATTTCCTGCTGCATGACATGGGCGAAGGTCTGGCCGATGGCCAGCCGGTGGGTGTCGCGTCCGGCAGCGAATGGCGCACGCCGCCGCTCTGGGGGATCGGCCTGACCAAGACGGTGAGCGGCCACACGTTCTTCCTGCATGACGGGCGCGCCCGGAACCTGACGGAAGCCATCCTCTGGCATGGTGGCGAGGCGGCAAAAGCCCGCGACCGGTTTGCCGCACTGGAAAAAGCCGATAGACAAGCCCTGATCACATTTCTGGAGTCCCTCTGATGCGCCACCGGCATATCCTGTTTCTCGGTTTGAGCCTCGCGTTCCTGCCGCTCTCTGTCATGGCAGAAGATGAAGAGGCGGTGGCGCCACGCGCCGGGCTGAAACAGGAGGCGGTGGCCGGCGTCATGCAGAAGGCCGTCGACGATTTCATCCGCCCCGGCTACCGCGATCTTCTGGAGGGCACGGAGACGCTGGCCGAGGCGGCGCGCACGCTCTGCGAAAAGCCATCGGACGAGACACTTGGCGACGTGCAGATGAGCTTTGACGAAGTCGTCCAGCAATGGTCGACGATCGAGATCGTCCGCGTCGGGCCTGTGATCGAGGGCAACCGCTTCGAGCGCTTCCTGTTCTTCCCGGACCGCAAGAGCACCGGCCTGAAGCAGGTCCAGCGCATTCTGGCGACGAATGACGAGACGGCGACATCGGCGGAAACTCTCAAAGGCAAGAGCGTGGCAGCCCAGGGGCTCGGCGCTCTCGAATATGTGCTCTACGGTACCGGGGCAGAAGTCCTGCCAACCGAAAAGAACGGCTTTCGTTGCCGCTATGGCGCAGCGATCGCCGATAACCTGAAAGCGGTGGCGGGCGAACTGCATGCCGAATGGGAAAAGCCTGATGGTATCCAGGCCGCCTGGAAGAACCCCGGCCCGAACAATCCGATTTACCGGGATGGCAAGGAAGCGGTCACCGAACTGCTCGGTATCCTCGTTCATGGTGTCGAAGCCATCCGCGATCAGCGGCTGCGGCCGTTCTATGCCGGCATCATCAAGGGAGAGCCCGACAAGGGCCATCCGAAAATGGCGATCTACTGGCGCTCCGGCAACACCATGCCGGCGCTCTCCGCGAACTTTGCGGCGTTGCAGACCCTGTTCAACACGGCCGACATGAAGGCGCTTTTGCCGGATGGCAAGGACGATGTCGTCAGCGCCGTCAACTATCTGCTGCAGGCCATCGTCGATGACCTCGACGAGATCGATCTGCCGGTCGAGGAAGCGATTGCCAATGACGAACAGCGCGGCAGGCTGAACCGCATTCTGCAGAACACCAACGATGTCCTGCAGCGGCTGAACCTGGATTTCGGTGCCGCGATCGGGCTGAGCTCCGGCTTCTCTTTTGCCGATGGCGATTGAGCAAAAAAGACTGCATTCCGGTCCCTAGCAAGCGGTTGACAACAAACGCACATTGGCGCAATGGATCGGCGGTGTTCCACGCGCGAACACGGCCAAACAAGGATCAACGGATCATGAACCCCGACAGTCGAAGTAGAGCTTCGATTTTTTCGACCGTCAGGCCCCTGATCACAAGGGGTATCCGCTGGCGGTCGATGACTTGCCAGATTGGAACCCGACATGCTGCGCATCTATTCCTGCCAGAACAATCACCTTGCCGTTATCGACGCCATCCCGGAAATGAGCGACATCACGCCGATCGTGTGGTTCGACCTGTTCAATCCCGCCCAGGATGAAACCCGCATCGTCGAACAGCAGCTCGGCATCGAAATTCCGACGCGCGATGAAATGCAGGAGATCGAACTCTCCGACCGCCTCTATCAGGAAGACGGCGCCGAATTCATGACGATGACGGCGGCGACCGAGCTGGATGGCGACAACCCGATCAAGGTGCCGGTGACCTTCATCCTGAAGGGCGCCACACTGGTGACGGTGCGTCATGCGGACCCCAAGCCGTTTCATCTCTACGCCGCCCGCATGCAGCGCCTGAACGGCATTTCCTGTGAAAGCGGCGAACTGGTCATGCTCGGCCTGCTGGAAGCGATGATCGACCGCACCGCCGACGCCCTGGAGCGGATCGGCAACGAGATCGATGCCATTTCGCGGGAAGTGTTCCGCAAGAACCATTCGAGCGTCACCAAGAAGACCCGCGACCTGCAGTCGCTGATCGAGCAGATCGGCCAGAAGGGCGATTTCTTGAGCGTCATCCGCGAAAGCCTCGTCAGCGTCGGCCGACTGGTTGCCTATCATACGGCGCTGGATGGGATCGGCACGCGCAAGGCGATCAAGGAAAGCCGCCAGCGCATCAAGCTGATCCAGCGCGACGCCGCCTCGCTTGGCGACCACGCCCTGTTCCTGTCGAACAAGATCAATTTCCTGCTCGATGCGACGCTGGGCCTGATCAATCTCGAGCAGAACCAGATCATCAAGATCTTCTCGGTGGCCTCCGTCGTCTTCCTGCCGCCGACCCTGGTCGCCTCGATCTACGGAATGAACTTCGATGCGATGCCGGAGCTGAAATTCCAGTTCGGCTATCCGCTGGCGCTGTTCATCATGGTGCTATCGGCCTTCCTGCCGTTCCTGTATTTCAAGCGGCGGGGCTGGCTTTAAGCGACTTGTTCGCCCCGGTGTCTCTGGCGATTTCCCAGATTCTCCGTCATCCTCTCCTCGGGTTTAACCCGAGGACTTGTGGCGGGGATCCAGTTGCGGCGCGTCCGCGCCGCAAGAGACTCTTCCATGCGAAGGACTTCGCATGGCTGGATTCCTATGACGAGCACAGGAATGACGGAGGCTAGAAAGCGCCACCGGCCAATTTGGATCTGTTTACATGGCATACCAAACCATCTCCACCGGCCAGATCCTCACCGGCCGCCGCACCTTCCTGACGATGGCCGGTGCTGCCTGGGCAGCGACCCTTGGCCCCCATGCCGCCTTCGCACTGTCGCGCACCGATGCCATTTATGCTTCCGCCTTCATGGCGCCGGATGGGTCCTATGGCGTGGCGACGCTGACGGAGGAGGGGGCGATCATCGAGCGGGTGCCGCTGCCCGCCCGTGCGCATGGCATGAGTTGGTCGTCGGTCAGCAACCGCGCGGTCGCCTTTGCCCGCCGCCCGGGCACCTATGCGATGATTTTCGCGCCGGACAACAGCATCGAGCCGATCGTCATCACCTCCGTTGAAGGCCGGCACTTTTATGGCCATGGCTGCTTTTCCGCCGATGGCCGCCTGCTCTATGCCACCGAGAACGATTTTGCCGGCAATCGCGGCATGATCGGCGTCTATGACGCTACCAATGGCTTTGCCCGTATCGGCGAGTTTCCTTCCTATGGTATCGGCCCGCACGACATGACCCTGTCGGCCGATGGACAGATGCTGGTCGTTGCCAATGGTGGCATCGAAACCCATCCGGATTTCGGCCGTACCAAGCTCAATCTCGATCATATGGAACCGTCGCTGGCGCTGATCGACACGGCCACCGGCGCACTGATCGAGCGCCACGCCATGCCCGGCAACCTGCGGCAGCTCTCGACCCGCCATGTCGATATCGATTCGGATGGAAAGGTCTGGTTTGCCTGCCAGTACGAGGGTGCCCGCAACGACCTGCCGCCGCTTGCCGGTTCCTTTGCGCGCGGTGAAGACATCCGTTTTCTTGACCTGCCGGAAGAGACGACATTGGCGCTCGCCAACTATGTCGGCGCCATCGCCGTCAACCGGCGCGACGGGCTGGTCGGGCTGACATCGCCGAAGGGTGGAGCCGCGGTGACGGTCGATGCCAAGACCGGCAGGGTCATCCGGCAGCAAAGCCTGGCCGATGCGGCCGGGATCGCGCCATCGGCGGATGGTTTCGTTGCATCGTCCTATTCGGGCGCGTTTGGCGAGACCAGAAGCCGGGTCGCCTGGGACCAGCATATCGTCAGGGTCGGCAAGCTCTTATCACAGGCCGATCAGCGCGTTAGGAGAGGCGTCATCTCCTCCCAGAGATAGGCAATCTGTTCGTAGCTCCGATTGCCCAGCTCGATACTGGTTGTTTCAACCGCTTTTGCGCCCAGTTGCTCGTAGAATTTCCGGTTGGGATTGCCAGCCAAAACCCAGGCAAACAGCGATTTTGCCCCGTGCTCCGCGCAATGCCTTGCAGCTGAACAGACAAGCGCCGTGCCGATTCCAAGTCCCTGATGTTCAGACCGGACATAGAGCGCATAGATCTCATGGATATCGTCAGGCACCGTGCCGCGACCCGGCCCGAAATTGGCAAAGCCGATGATTTCACGGGTCGAAGGTTCGAGTGCGACGAGGTAGCAGACACCCGCAGCGCCCATCCTGCGGGCATGGCGCACGGCCTGTTCCTCGCGGGACATGCGGTTCAGAAAATCGTCTGCCAGCAGGCCGCGAAAGGTCGACCGCCATGTATCGACCAGCACCCCGGCAATCATGAACAGATCATCGCCCGTGCCCGGCCTGATCTCGAAAGGTCCTTGGTCGCTCATGACGCTGATAGTGGGATCAGCGGCGGCAAATTAAAAGCCCGGTCCATCTGGCGCTCCGCACACGATCGCCCTATCTCGGCCGCATGAACCGTATCCTGATCCATATCCTCTTCATTGCCGCCGTTCTCGGCTGCGGCCTTTTGATCGGCATCAACAATATTCCCGGCGAATGGTATCAATCGCTGGTCAAGCCATCCTTCAATCCGCCCAACTGGATTTTCGCACCGGTTTGGTCGATCCTGTATGTTATGATCGGTTTTACCGGCGCCCGCACCTTCCTCGACCATCGCGACACCACGGCGATGCGGTTCTGGGTGGCGCAGATGATTTTCAATTTCGCCTGGTCGCCGCTGTTCTTCGGATTTCGCGAGATTGCCATGGCGCTGATCGTGATCATCGCGCTGCTGATCTCGATCGTCGGCTTCATCGTCGTGAGCCGTAAACAGGATATCCTGTCGGCGCTGCTGTTTGTGCCCTATCTCGCCTGGGTCGCCTTCGCCACATTGCTCAACACATCGATTTTCCTCATGAATTGAGGCTTGTCCTTGTTTTTCCGCCATGCAACTGTCTGCGCACCGCAACACGAGCGATAGAGAGCATACGGTGGAATTTCGCGAGCGCATCCGCAAGAGTTTCGATCGTCAGGCCGCCATGGCGACCATCGGCGCAGAGCTGACGCGGGTGGAGCAGGGGTCGGTCGAGATCGAGCTTCCCTTTGACGAGAAGCTGACTCAGCAGCATGGTTTCCTGCACGCCGGCATCATTTCGGCAGCACTCGATGCCGCCGGGACCTATGCCGCCTATTCGGTGATCGATCCCGATGCCTCGATCCTCACCATCGAATTCAAGGTCAACCTGATGTCGCCTGGCCGGGGCGAACGCTTCCTGTTTCGCGGCGAAGTCACCAAACCCGGCACGACGATCATCGTTTCCGACGGCCGCGGCTATGCGATTTCGCAGGACGGCCCGGCCAAGCTGATCGCCTCGATGACCGGCACGATGATGGTGATCCGCGGACGCGAGGGGATCGAAGGATGACATTCGAACTGAAGCCTGTGGCGGGCAACAGCCTGCTCTACGTCATGGCCGTCGATGCGGAATACGGCATGCACCTGCGCGAGCGCATCTCGCCGCTGATGACCGGCGTCGGGCCGGTCGAGGCGGCGGTGACGCTGACACGGACGCTGGCCGAACTGGCCAGCCGTGGCAGCCTGCCCGATCTCGTCATCTCGCTCGGCTCGGCCGGCTCTGCGGGGCTGGAACAGGCCGAAGTCTATCAGGCCACCTCGGTTGCCTATCGCGATATGGATGCCTCGCCGCTCGGCTTTGAAAAGGGCGCAACGCCGTTTCTCGATCTGCCGGTGATCGTCGATCTGCCCTTGCGGATTCCTGGAGTGAAGACAGCCAGCCTTTCGACCGGCGCCAACATCGTTTCCGGCGCTGCCTATGAGACCATTGCCGCCGATATGGTCGAGATGGAAACCTTCGCTGTGCTGCGGGCCTGCCAATCGTTCGGCCTGCCGTTGATCGGCCTGCGCGGCATTTCCGATGGCAAGGCCGAACTCAAGCATATCGGCGACTGGACCGAATATCTGCACGTCATCGACGAGAAGCTGGCGAGCGCCATCGATGCGCTGGAAAAGGCCGTCAAAACCGGCGAAATCGCAGTCTGAGGCCGCAAAATTGTCCGGGTGCAATGTAATCGTTGCGCTTGGGGTCGCCTTTATTTAAAGGCTCCCCATAGTTCCCCATCAAATAAGCCAAGCCAACGGAAGCGCGTCATGACAGCGACAGTCCATCCCGATACCGTTCTCATCGTCGATTTCGGCAGCCAGGTCACCCAGCTGATCGCGCGGCGCGTGCGCGAGACCGGCGTCTATTGCGAGATCGTGCCTTTCCAGTCGGCGGAAGAAGGCTTCAAGCGCCTCAATCCGAAGGCCATCATCCTGTCCGGCAGCCCGGCTTCGACGCTCGATATCGGCTCGCCGCGTGCACCGCAGCTGGTGTTCGATAGCGGCGTGCCGGTCCTCGGCATCTGCTACGGCCAGCAGACCATGTGCGAACAGCTTGGCGGCAAGGTCGAGGCCGGTCACCACCGCGAATTCGGCCGCGCCTTCATCGAGATCGACAAGGAATGCGCCCTCTTTGACGGCATCTGGACTGTCGGCTCCCGCCATCAGGTGTGGATGAGCCATGGCGACCGCGTCACCGCGATCCCAGCCGGCTTCGAAGTTGTCGCCACCTCGCCGAACGCGCCGTTTGCCTTCATCGCCAACGAAGCGAAGAAATTCTATGCCGTGCAGTTCCATCCGGAAGTCGTGCACACGCCCGATGGCGCCAAGCTGCTCGCCAATTTCGTCCACAAGATCGCTGGCCTCAAGGGCGACTGGTCAATGGCGGCCTATCGCGACAAGGCCGTTGCCAATATCCGCGCCCAGGTCGGCGACAAGCGCGTCATCTGCGGCCTGTCCGGCGGTGTCGATAGCTCCGTTGCCGCCCTGCTGATCCATGAAGCGGTCGGCTCCCAGCTGACCTGCATCCTCGTCGACCATGGCCTGATGCGCAAGAACGAGGCGGCCGATGTCGTCGCCATGTTCAAGGAGCACTACAACCTGCACCTGGTGCATGTCGATGCGTCGGACATGTTCATCAATGCGCTGGAAGGCGAGAGCGATCCGGAAACCAAGCGCAAGACCATCGGCCGCCTGTTCATCGACGTTTTCGAAGCCGAAGCCAAGAAGCTCGGCGGTGCCGACTTCCTTGCCCAGGGCACGCTCTATCCGGATGTCATCGAAAGCGTTTCCTTCACCGGCGGCCCGTCAGTCACCATCAAGTCGCACCACAATGTCGGCGGCCTTCCGGCCCGCATGAACATGCAGCTGGTCGAGCCGTTGCGCGAACTGTTCAAGGACGAGGTCCGTATCCTCGGCAGGGAACTCGGCCTGCCCGATAGCTTCATCGGCCGCCATCCGTTCCCGGGTCCGGGCCTTGCCATCCGCTGCCCGGGCGGCATCACCCGCGAAAAGCTGGAAATCCTGCGTGAAGCCGATGCCGTCTATCTCGACGAAATCCGCAAGGCTGGCCTCTACGACGCGATCTGGCAGGCGTTTGCCGTACTGCTGCCGGTCCAGACCGTCGGCGTCATGGGTGATGGCCGTACCTACGAATTCGTCTGCGCCCTTCGCGCCGTCACTTCGGTCGACGGCATGACCGCCGACTTCTACCACTACGACATGGACTTCCTCGGCCGCGCCGCCACCCGCATCATCAACGAAGTCCGCGGCATCAACCGCGTCGTCTACGACGTGACGAGCAAGCCCCCGGGTACGATCGAGTGGGAATGATTCAGGACAATCCGAACGCCGCCGAATTCACGCTACGGTACGACATAAGTTACTGAAAATAAAAATAAATCGCCCCGACAACGACCGACAGCTATCGGTGGGTAGAGTTTGGCACCGACGGCCCGGCTGACGGACCTCGGGGATATTGCTCAACCGTATTTTCGAAAGTACCGTCACGATCAATGAGGTTCGTGACGGTACTTTGTTTGCTTTAACTCGTTGAAGGTAAAAGAAATTTTCTGCCACGACCTCTCGAAATTGTGCTGACGGTACCGCTTTCCCCTTGGCGACCATCCGGTTCGCTTTGTCAGTTTGGTGTTGGTCGACGTCTCGTCGATAAAGATCAGCCGCGCCAATGCCTTGTTGAAGAACCGTTTTCGCCGGTTGATCCACAGATCACGGGCGCGGGCGATCTCCGGCCGCAATTGCTCGATGGCCTGTAGGCTTTTTTTTATGGCTCAGCCCAAGTCGATGCAAAAGTCGGCTAACCGTCGAGCGATCGACCGAGACGCCACGCGCCGTCAACTCGACGCATAATTCGTTCAGCGTCAGATCGCCGTTGTCGGCCAATCGCTGACGAACCCATTCCGCTTGTCCCGTCAGTTTGCCGTCACCCAGATGTCCCTGCCTGGCCGGAGCAAGGGCACCGGAGGCTGGCTTCAGGATCACCATATTGTTCACAAATCTAGGCGAAACCCTGAAATGCCGGGCGGCTTCCCGATCACTATTGCCTTCCTCGACAAAGGCAACAACACGCGCACGCAACTCGATCGGATGCGGCTTGCCCATGGTCGTTCTCCTTCCATGGGCCAAGTGAATCATAAATCACAAACTTTGAGAATCCTGAATCAGGAAAACTGCAAAACGTTTTAGCTAGAAGCCGTTTGACGTAGGCATCGCTCAGGTCGCGCTCAAACGCCGCTACGCGGATCGCTCTAATCCAGGGCGTAGACGTCGATGTGCTCGCGAGCCCATTGCTCGAAGCTGATGGGGCGGCGACCGATCAATGCCTCCACAGACGGCTCCTGCGCCAAGGTCCACTCGGTCAGCTCGTTCAGCTGAGAGGCATAGGCCTTCAGCCCATAGAGCGTCACCTGGATGCCGCCGCTTGGCCAACCCAGCCGGCGCCAGGCGTCGCGGCCCTGGTTGGCCGTGAGCTCCTGCGTCGCGACCTTGCGGCCGATGGCGTCCTCGATGGCCGCGACCCGCGATCGCGTGCTGATAGGAAGCCCGACAGCTTCCAGAACCCGCCCGGTATAGCCGTCCTGGAGCAAGGCGACGGCCGCGACGGCGGCAAGGTCCGCCTCATGAATGAAGGGGTAGTAGCCGCTATCCAGCAGCGGCTCGCGCACGACGCCCTCGCGACGGATTGAAAACGCCCAGTCCGAGCCCGTCGCTGGATAGGTTCCTTCAAGGCACGCCCCCATGACGGCTGATGGTCGGATATGCGTCCACGCTACGCCGCTGGTCTCGACAGCCTTCTCGACGGCGAGCCAGAACCACGTTTCGGGCGGAAACTTCACTTCGTACTCGGGGCCGTGCGACGACAGCACGACTATCCGCTCGACGCCCGCGGCGGCGGCGGCCTCGACGACCTCCTTCGCCGATCCTGGTTCTGCGCCGGCCAGGAAAACCCTTGCGACGCCGGCGAAGGCCGCCGCGGCGTCCTGCGGACTCGAAATTGATCCGCGAACGATCTCGGCTCCCGGCGGCCAGCCTTCCAGCTGCCCGGTTTCGGCGAGCACGCGAACCGACACGCCGCAGTCGAGCAACTGGCCGGCGAGGTGCCGACCGACAAGCCCCGTCGGACTGGACCCCTCCCTTTTTGAGGGGGGCACTGCGGTCAGCAGAAAGACAGGTTGGATTTCAGTGCGCATGCAAGATCCTCGATACCAAACACGGTAGAGATCTTGCGCCTGATGCTCGGTGGCATGTCAGGTTGCGGATCGACTTGATGCTCCAAAGTTAACATGGACACTGGCAAGTTTCAAGTGTGGAAGCGACGCAGGCTGAACGGGACGCTACGCACGCATTGAGCGACGCGCTGCACCTCTGGCGCCGCTTCGACGCGCAATCCTGCCCGCGAACGCTTACTGCGCGAGAACGGCGCCGACCAGGTGTTGATCGACAGCGGCGACATCGCGGGACAGGTCCGCGAAATCTGCCCAAATGGCGTCAACAAGGTACTCGAACTGGTGGGTACGACGACTTTGAGGGACTCGTTGCGCGCCACCCGCCCACATGGCGTTGTCTGTATGACGGGAATGGTCGGCGACCAATGGTCGTTTGATCATTTCAGCCCGATGGACGCCATCCCGACGGCGGTGTCGCTGACCACCTATGCAGGCGGGTCGGAGGATTTCATGCGAACCCCGTTGCAGTCGCTGGCCGATCAGGTCGCGGCGGGCATCCTTCGCATCAACATTGGCCGCGTATTCAAGCTTGACGACATAGTCGAAGCTCATCGCACGATGGAGACGAACATGGCCGGCGGGAAGATCGTTGTCCTGACCTGAAGGGGAGGGAGCGGAAATCTCTGGGTAAAGCGGCAGACTGGCAGCGAGCGTCGAGGCCAGTTTGCCAATTCCCATCGGTTCATCATCTGCCGATACGCTACGTGCTCCTCACGAAGCGCGTAGCGGTCAACCTGCACCCGTTCGCGATATGCCACGGAGCCGGACATTTTCAAGCGGGCTGCTGTTGTGTCGTGCAGTGAATTCCACCACCGCCGGCGGCGATGCCGTCAATGTTCAACTGGATGATCTCACGTCCTGAACAGGTTCCCGCAGAGTGTCGCGGCCATTGTTGTCTGCGCTGATGAACAGCGCCTGACCGTCAATCATAAGTCCGCCTCGATGCGCGCCGCCTGCATGGGGCTCGGGTTTGCCTGGTCTATCCCCGATCCGGACGCTGCCGGGCCAGGCGCAGGCAGGCTTGGCGCGCGTCTGACGGCGGCAGCGGGCAGGCGCGGGGCCCGGAATTTCAGGCGCCGTGGCCTTTGGCTTTTCAGCCCATGACCAGCGAAGACTTGCCGCCGGTGCATGGGCGGCAAAACGCATTTCCAGCGATGAATGCGACCGCTCACAACAGCAGCGACTGCTGCGCCGGTTCCGGTGTGCCGACATGGACGCCTTCCAGTTCCAGCATGCGGACCTTGGAGGTTGCGCCGCCGGGTGCGGAGAAGCCACCGACCTTGCCGCCGGCGGCAAGCACCCGGTGGCACGGAATGATCAGGGGCACCGGGTTCTGGGCCATTGCCTGACCGACATCGCGGGCAGCTTGCGGCCCGGCACCAAGCTCTTTGGCCAGACTGCCATAGGTGGTCGTATGGCCCCAGCCGACGCGGCGCAGCGCATGGTAGATCTGCCGGAAAAATTCGTCCTGGCTGTCGAGGTCGAGGGCCACATCTGAAAAATCGATGACCTCGCCGTCAAAGTAACGCCGGACTGCGGTGATGACCGCACTGATGGCTAGCGTCGGCGCACCGGGGTCGGCGCCTGGCACGCGGCGCAGTACGTTGCGCTCGGTGGCGTCTGCGCTTTGCGCCGGCAGCTGGAACCGGGTGATGCCGATATCGTTCCAGGCGATACCGCAATAGCCGCCGGCCGTTTCGAAGATGTGGTAGGTCTGTGCTTTCTCTGCCATCGTTCCGTTCCTTCCGTTCCCCGCGCAAGGCAGCAGGGTCAAAAATACTGTGCCGCTCGTCACGCCGCCGCCTTCAGCCGGTTGCTTTCCAGCGCCAGCAGATACCGCTTGGCATCCAGACCACCGGCAAAGCCGTGCAGCCGGCCATCCGTCCCGATGGCGCGGTGGCAGGGCACGATGATCGACACCGGGTTCCGGCCATTGGCGGCCCCCATCGCCCGGTATGCCCTGGGATGGCCGATCTGCCGGGCAATGCCGGCATAGGTCCGGGTTTCACCGAAAGGGATCGTCAGCAGCGCTTGCCAAACCGCCTTCTGGAATTCTGTGCCGGCCAGATCAAGCGGGACGGTAAAGTCTGTCCTGACGCCTGCGAAATATTCTCCCAGCTGCCGTTCCGTTTCAAGCAGAACGGGATGATCTGGGCGCTCCGCCCTTTCGCCGAGCCGTACCCGCTTGGGATCATCGTTCTCCCAGAGAATGGCAGCCAAGCCTTCGCCCCGGGCAACCAGCTCAAGTCTGCCGACGGGCGAGGCGATGATTTTGTGAACATAGATCATGGCCCGAGTTTCGCGCAGTTTTCCTCGTCCCGCCACCCGTTTCTTGCCTTGCAATGCCTGTGTCCAAGGCGATCATTCCGTCTGCAGCATGGGGTCAAATTGGCGCAAATCTCGACACGATCCGTCTCGGATGTGTGGGAATAAATTCATATTGTTCGTGTTTTGTTCTTGATCTCAAACTCGACTCGGGTATAGTGGCGACATCCAAAGAGAGATGAGGTCTGCCATGCTTGGAAAAGCCGGGAATGAAGTTGTGCGCAGTGAACAGAAGTCATTTTCATTCGGTCATGGCGGCGGTGCCGCCGTGCTCCGGTCCCGCCAGAGGCATGCCGACGAGCTTGGAAAGAGCAATCTGTTCCTGGCCCTCGTGCCCGAGCGGGAGGTGGCGCTCCAGGCCGTCGAGACCGGCAGGGATATCGCCAGGCGCTACGGTCTGTCGAAACATCCCCGGCCGCATGAACTGATGCACGTTTCGCTCAATGGCATCGGAAAATATCCGGATTTCCCGGATGATATCGTCTTCGCCGTTTCTGCGGCGATGGCCACCGTCAAGGCAGCCCCTTTCGAGGTGAACTTCGATCGTGCCCTCCATTTCGCCAGCGCCAACGCCATCGTTCTGGCCAATGCGCTCCGCAGCGAGGAAATGATGGACCTGCACGTGCAGCTCGCCAAGGAAATGTGGGCGGTGGGTCTGACCTTCACCTACAATCCGCGCTTCATGCCGCATATGACGGTGCTCTATGATGAGACGCCGGTGCCGGAGCACATGCTCGCCGAGCCTGTCCGGTGGATTGCGCGCGAGTTCGTTCTCATCCGCAGTTTCATCGGTAAGAGCGAATATGAATATCTCGATCGCTGGCCGCTGCTGGATTGACGTTTCGTCACACGTTTAGCCTGCCGCGCCACAGGCTAAACGTTTGTCTTTCCTCAAAGAGGCGGCAATCCGGCCTTTTGGGAGGATGTTGCTGTCGCCCCGCCGGACAAGCTGCAATTTTTGGCGTCTTGCGCCCGCCGGTTGGAGGCCGCATAAGCCCCTGAAATTGCAAACGGGAGGGTATTCATGAACATTTCTGAAATCGTCATCAAGGGAGATACGCCAGGCACCGAATGGCGGTTGCCGGTGATCCGGTTCAAGGGTAGCGACGTCAAGGCGCCGAAAATCTACATCCAGGCAGCATTGCATGCCAATGAACTTCCAGGCACCGCGCTTCTGCATTTCCTGTGCGAAAAGCTGCGTCAGGCGGATGCCGATGGCGCGATCCTCAGCGATATCACCGTCGTGCCGCAGGCCAATCCGATCGGCACGGCGCAATCGCATTTCGGCGAGTTGCAGGGCCGTTTCGATCTCGGCTCGCGCACCAATTTCAACCGCGAGTTCCCGCTGATCCCAGTTGGTGAGCGCGAAACGTTGATCGAGGATATCGAGCGTTATCCGGCAGTCGAACAGCTGAAGCGGCAATTGTTGCACATGGCGCTGGGTGCCGATCTGATGCTCGATCTGCACTGCGATGATGAATCCGTGCAATACACCTATGTCGACGAAGCCTTCTGGCCGGAAGCCGCCGATCTGGCCTCGGCACTCGATATGGAAGCCGTGTTTCTGGCCGATGGCGAAAGCAGCGCCTTCGAGGAAGCTGTCGGCTACGCCTGGAAGCACGAGACTGCCGAAAAGGCAAAGCGGCTGCCCGGCCGCCTCGCGGTGACGGTTGAGCTTCGCGGCACGCGGGATGTCTATCCCGACATGGCCCGCAAGGATGCCGACGGGCTCTGGCGCTTCCTGGCCGCACGCGGCGCCGTCGGCGGCACTGCTGTGGCTCTTCCGCCGTACAAGGGCAAGGTGACGCCGCTTGATAATATCGAGATGATCCGGGCGCCGCAGGCCGGTGCCGTGCTGTTTCACCGAACCGTCGGCGATACCGTCGCTGCCGGTGATCTGCTGGCGACGATCGTCACCGCGCCGGGCATGGAAGGTGGCACGATCGATATCCACGCGCCACAGGCCGGTTTGATCGCGACGCGCACTTCGCAGCGTTTCGCCCGCCGCCGCGACAACCTGATGAAAATCGCCTGCGACGAGCCGACAAAGGCCGTGCGCAAACCGGGTGCGCTCGAAGCCTGAATGCCAGCTTTGGCTTCATGTGACTTTCAGGCGAAGGTCACATGATCCTTACATGGGAATAAGGTGGATAATCGCCGCGTCGCCGGCGGTTGTCATATTCCCTTTATAGACTTGCGCTCTTTAGCCGCGAGCCAACCCGGGCCTGTTCCGGCAAGGCAGGCAGGAGAGAACGCATGCCCATCTATGATCTTGCCGTTGTCGGTGCCGGTATCGTCGGCCTCGCCCATGCCTTTGCGGCGGCGAAGCGTGGCAAAAGGGTTGTCGTCATTGATCGCGATGCGCAGGCCAATGGCGCCTCGGTTCGCAATTTCGGCTTCGTCACCGTCACCGGCCAGGGGGCCGGCGATTGCTGGACGATGGCGCGGCGGGCGCGGGATATCTGGGCAGAAACAGTCGAGAGGGCCGGCATCGCCATCGTCCAGCGCGGCATGGTGCTGGCCTCCCGGTTTGGCGAATCCGAAGCGGTGATCGATGCTTTCCTGCGCACGGAGATGGCAGAAGGCTGCGCGAAGATCACGGCACAGCAAGTACAGGCGCATATTCCCTGCCTGCGCACGGACGCCGCCCGCGCCTCGCTCTATAGTCCGCACGAAATCCGCGTCGAATCGCGAACGGCGATCCCGCTCCTGGCGCGGTTTCTCGAAGAGCAGCTCGGCATCACCTTTCTGCGCAGCACCACTGTTATCGCGGTCGAACCGCCGCGCGTGAAAACGGCGGATGGCGTCATCGAGGCCGAAACGGTGATCGTCTGCCCCGGCGATGATTTCACCGGCCTGTTCGCCGAGCGTATCGCTGCCTACAACGTCACCCGCTGCAAGCTGCAGATGCTGCGCGTACGGCCGCAGCAGCCGATCCGTTTCAAGACGGCCGTGATGTCCGATCTCGGTCTCGGCCGCTATCTCGGCTATGCCGATCTGCCCGAGGCCGAGCCGCTGAAAAAGCGCCTCGATGCGGACCTGAAGGCAGAACGGGACAACGGCATCCACCTGATCGTCACCCAGTCCGCCGACGGCTCGCTGGTGGTCGGCGACAGCCACCACTATGCCGTGACGCCAGATCCGTTCGCCTCGGATGCGGTCGATGCCCTGATCCTCGGTGAATTCGACAGGGTTCTCGATCTGCCGGGACGTGTGATTGCCGGACGCTGGCTTGGAACCTACGCGTCTTCGCCCGACCGCTGGCGCTTTACCGACAAGCCGTCCGATAGCGTCCGCGTCGTCGTCGTCACCGCCGGATGCGGCGCCTCGACGGCGTTCGGCATCGGCGAGGAAACCATCAATGAACTCTATGGGAGTGCCGCATGAGCAAGTTCAAGGCCGTGATATTCGATTGGGCCGGCACCGTGATCGATTTCGGTTCCTTCGCGCCGATGGGCGCCTTTGTCGAAACCTTTGCCAAATTCGGCGTGCACGTGACCATTGCCGATGCGCGCAAGCCGATGGGACTGCCGAAGCGCGCCCATATCAGCGCCATGCTGTCCGAGCCGCATATCGCTGCACGCTGGACCGCAGCGCAAGGATCGGCTCCGGACGAAGGCGCCATCGACAAGGTCTATGACCTCTTCGTGCCCTTGAACGAGGAGGTAGTCGTCGATTATTGCACGCTGATTCCCGGCACGCTCGAAACGATGGCCTATCTGCGCGCCAAGGGCATCAAGATCGGCTCGACCACCGGCTACACCCGCTCCATCATGGACCGTGTCTTGCCGCTTGCCGCCGAGCAGGGCTTTGTGCCCGAAAACCTCATCTGCGCCGATGACCTGCCGCTTGGCCGCCCGACGCCGATCGGCATGTACAAGTGCTTCCTCGACCTGATGGTCTATCCGGCCGGCGCGGTGATCAAGGTCGACGATACCGAACCGGGCCTCGCCGAAGGCGTGGCGGCCGGCTGCATTACGGTTGGCCTGACGCTGTCGGGCAACGAGGCTGGCGTGACAGCGGACGAGCTTGCCGCGCTTTCCCCGAACGAGCGGGCAGCGCTGCACGAAAAGATTGGGGCAAAGCTCAAGGGCGCAGGTGCCGATCACATCATCGAAACCGTCGCCGACCTGCCGCAACTGATAGACATGCTGGAGCGCTGATCCGCCCGGACCGGCATGTTCTCAGCCGACCGTCTTCATGCTATCCCGCATACCGGCAAAAAGGGATTGAGCATGAGCGTGACCATTTACGGCATCAAGAACTGCGACACGATGAAGAAAGCGCGGACCTGGCTGGAAGGCCAGGGGATCGGCTATGATTTCCACGACTACAAGGCATCCGGCATCGCGCGCGAAACGCTGCAGCGCTGGACAGCGGCCCTTGGTTGGGAAACGGTATTGAACCGTGCCGGTACGACGTTTCGGGCGCTGCCTGATGCCGACAAGCAGGACCTCAACGAAGACAAGGCGATCGCCCTGATGCTCGCCCAGCCCTCGATGATCAAACGCCCGGTGCTCGACCACGACGGCAAACTGACCGCCGGTTTCAAGCCGGAGATCTATGCGGCGGCGTTTTAGAGACCATGATCTCGATTCGGATGGCGGATATGCTATCAGAATGAGATGAAGGTTGTTGTCGATACGAACATCTTTGTATCCGCGATTATTAACGCGGATGGCGCCCCGCGAGACATTATCCGGCTGTGCCTCCAAGGGCAATTGACACCATTGATGGGTAATTCTCTATTTGCTGAGTATGAAGATGTCTGTGCGAGAGAAAACTTGTTTGCCGGCAGATCTCTTTCATCTCATGAGCGTGCAGAGTTGCTGGATGCATTCTTGTCCGTTTGTCTCTGGGTGCCAATCTATTATCTTTGGCGGCCCAATCTCAGGGATGAGGCGGACAATCATGTGATCGAATTGGCGATTGGCGGCGGCGCGGCGGTCATCGTGACGGCCAACAAACGGGACTTTTCACGCGCCGAATTGCTATTTCCGCAACTGGCCATCCAGACGGCCGGTGAGTTGCTTGCAGCAAAGGAGTATTGATATGAGCACGTTAACGATAAGGCTGCCGAATGATCAGCATGAGCGTTTGAAAGCTCTGGCGTCTGCGCGCGGCACAAGTCTCAACAAGCTCTTCGAAGAGTTTTCCACCAAGGCGATAGCCGAATTTGATTCTGAGACGCGATTCCGGCTAAGGGCAGAGCTCGGTAACAAGGAGCGAGGCCTGGAACTCCTGGATCGGCTTGATCGCGATCACAAACGCTGACATCCACCTCTTTGTAACCGACGGAAAACCATGTCGAAGAGCACCCGTGCGACGCTTGCGCTGACAAAGGCCGGAGCGGCATTCACCGTTCATACCTATGATTACGACCCGTCTGCCGACCGGATCGGCATGGCGGCGGCCGAAGCATTGGACGAGGAGCCGCACCGCGTGTTGAAGACGCTGATGGCGGAGGTCGATGGCAAGCCGGTCTGTGTCGTCGTGCCGTCCGATCGCGAAGTCAGCATGAAGAAGCTGGCGGCGGCATTTCAGGGCAAGTCGGCCAATATGATGAAGCCGGCCGAGGCCGAGCGGCTCACCGGCTATCACGTCGGCGGCATCAGCCCGTTCGGGCAGAAGAAACCGGTGCCGACGGCGATCGAGGCGGCGGCCCTTGCCGAGCCTCTGGTCTATATCAATGGCGGCCAGCGTGGCCTGCAGGTGCGGCTTGCACCCGATGATGCGCGCAAGGCCCTGAACGCGGTCGCGGCTCCCCTGATCGCCTGAAAGAAACACGATGTCCAAGATGACCGAGATGCTTGCCATCCTTGAACCCTATCCCGGCATCTTCGCCTATTATGACGGCAGGGTTGAGGGCAGGCGGTTGCATGCCGAAGGCCCGAACTGGCTGGATGATGGCGCGTACTCGCTTGGCGTTGCCTCCTATGCCATCGTCGATGGCGACGACGCGCTGGTTTATGACACCCATATCTCGCTGGCACACGCGGCCGCGATCCGCGCGCATCTCGACAACCTCGGCGTCCGCACGATCCGCGTCGTGCTCAGCCACTGGCACAAGGATCATATTGCCGGGAACGCTGTGTTCGCCGATTGCGAGATCACCGCCCTCACCTTGACGGCGCAGAAACTGCGGGAGAACCGCGACAGGATCGAAGCCGCCACTCCACCGATTGCGCCGCTGGTCATGCCGACACGGCTGTTTGATGAAAAACTGGAGCTTCTCGTCGGGAAGCGCCGCATCGAGCTGCATCATTTCGCGATCCACAGTGCGGACGGCAATGTCATCTGGCTGCCGGACGAAAAGCTGCTGCTGGCCGGCGATACGCTGGAGGATAGCGTCACCTACATTGCCGAGCCCAGGGAGATAGGCACGCATATCGGCGAACTGCGGCGTCTGCGGGAATGGCCGATCGACAAGATCCTGCCGAGCCATGGTGACAGGACCCGCATCGCCGAAGGTGGGTATACACCAGCTTTGATCGACGCGAACCGAAGCTATCTGGAGCGCCTGCGGGCCGCGATTGCGCAAGGCGAGACCGTCCCCTCCCTGAAGGACTTTGCCGCTGCCGACATCGGGTCCGGTGCCATCCTATATTTTCCGGCCTATGAAACAGTCCACCAGGGCAATATCGCAGCCATCACCGCTGCCATGCTATGATCGCCGCCATCGCGCAAATGCACCTTCAATTTCGCCGCAAAGCACACTAAGTCTTTGGCGTGATGTCAATTCAGCAGACAGGTAGCCCCATGACCTCCCCCGCCCATCAAGCCGTCGATCCCGTCAAACTGGACAAACTCGCCGAAGTCGCCATCAAGGTCGGGCTGCAATTGCAGCGCGGGCAGGATCTGCTGATCACCGCGCCGATCGCGGCGCTGCCGCTGGTGCGGCTGATCACCAAGCATGCCTATATTGCCGGGGCCGGGCTGGTGACGACGCTCTATTCCGATGAGGAAACGACGCTCGCCCGCTATGCTCACGCGCCTGACGAGAGTTTCGACAAGGCCAGCGGCTGGCTTTACGACGGCATGGCCAAGGCTTTTGGCGCCAACACCGCCCGTCTCGCCATTTCCGGCGACAACCCGATGATGCTGGCGGCGCAGGATCCGGCCAAGGTGGCGCGCGCCAACAAGGCGATGTCGATGGCCTACAAACCGGCTTTGGAGAAAATCTCCAATTTCGACATCAACTGGAACATCGTCTCCTATCCCAACCCCGCCTGGGCCAAGCAGATGTTCCCGGACGATGCCGAACAGGTTGCCGTCGAAAAGCTTGCCAATGCGATTTTTGCCGCCTCCCGTGTCGATGTCGCCGACCCGATTGCCGCCTGGACCGAACACAACGCCAATCTCGCCAAGCGCTCTGCATGGCTGAACGGCGAGCGTTTTTCCGCCCTGCATTTCACCGGCCCGGGCACCGATCTGACGGTCGGGCTCGCCGATGGTCATGAATGGCATGGCGGCGCCTCGACGGCAAAGAACGGTATCACCTGCAATCCCAACATACCGACCGAAGAAGTCTTCACCACGCCGCATGCGCTGCGCGTCGAAGGCCATGTGTCGAGCACCAAGCCGCTGTCGCATCAGGGCACGCTGATCGACAATATCCAGGTTCGTTTTGAAGGCGGCCGCATTGTCGAGGCCAAGGCTTCGAAGGGCGAGGAAGTGCTGAACAAGGTGCTGGATACCGACGAAGGCGCGCGGCGCCTCGGCGAAGTGGCGCTGGTGCCGCATTCCTCGCCGATCTCGGCCAGTGGCGTGCTGTTTTACAACACGCTGTTCGATGAAAACGCCTCCTGCCATATCGCGCTCGGCCAGTGCTATTCGAAATGCTTCCTGGATGGCGCATCGCTCAGCCAGGACCAGATCGCCGCGCAGGGCGGCAATTCCAGCCTGATCCATATCGACTGGATGATCGGCTCCGGCGAGGTCGATATCGATGGCGTGCGCGCTGATGGTGCCAAGGTTCCGGTCATGCGCAAGGGCGAGTGGGCTTGACCACGCTCGGTGTCATCGGCGGAACCGGCTGGCTGGGTGGCGCTTTGCTTCGCCCGGCGCTCGCCAAGGGTTTCGTCGCTGCCGCCGATCTCATCCTGTCGTCGCGCAGCGGCAAGACGGCAGGATTTGAGCCCTGGCCGGATATCCGGTTCGTCACCGAAAACGCGTCGCTGGCGGCTCAGTCGGATATCGTCATTCTGTCGGTACGGCCGGAAGACGCCGATGGGCTGGAGCTTGATCTGTCCGGCAAACTGGTCATTTCGGTCATGGCCCGTGTGCCTGCAGCAGCGCTGCTGGCGCGCTTCAAAAGCGAACGCATCATCCGCGCCATGCCGAATGCCTGCGCCGAGCAGGGGCTGTCTTTCACGCCTTGGCTGTCGACACCGGAAACGACTGTAGCGGACGTTGCGTTTGCCAGCGGTTTCTTTTCTTGTTCCGGAAAGACAACGAGGTTGTCGACCGAAAGCGAACTGGATTATTTCACCGCCCTGACCGGTTCCGGTCCGGCCTTCATCGCCGCCTTTGCCGATGCGATGATCCGTGATGCCATCGCCAATGGCGTGGCGCCCGATGTTGCCGATACTGCGGTCCGCCAGCTCTTTCTCGGTTCCGGTACGTGGATGGCCGATGCTTTGGAAACGCCGGCCGATACGGTTCGGGTCTTTACCGACTATGGCGGAACCACCGCCGCCGGTCTGGTGGCGATGCTATCTGCTGGCATTGCCGGGCCGATCTCCAAGGGGCTGGCGGCCGCGAGGGACAGGGCCGCTAAGGGCTGACGGTTTTCACCGTGATCGGCGCTGTGGGACGCGGCGCCATCTGCGCCCGTTGTCCAAGCCAGACGCTGACCAGCACGGTGGCCATGCCAACAATCTGCAGCGGCGTCAGGTTCTGACCGAGAACACCCCAACCGAGCAGGGTTGCGACCAGCGGGCTGAGGAAGCCGAGCGAGGCGACGGCAGCCGGTTCGAGCTTGGACAGGCCACGAAACCACAGGAGATAGGTGAAGGCAGCACCAATCAGCCCCAGCCAAGCCATGCCGAGCACATTGGCCATGGTTGGCACTGGCAAGGCCGGTTCGAACAGCAGAGCCACCGGCAACAGCAACAGACCGCCGGCGGTCAGTTGCCACGCGGTAAAGGTCAGGCTGGATACGGGCGGCGCCCAGTGGCGCGTCAGCACCGTCCCAAACGCCATGGACACCGCGCCGGCGAGCCCGGCGATGATGCCGATCGGGTCGAGAGTTGCTCCAGGCGTCAGCACCAGCAGGCCGACGCCGGCCATTCCGACAATGCCGGCGACAATCGCCATCGTCTTTACCGGCGTTCCGATCAGCATCCGCGCCAGCATGACGACGATCAGCGGCTGGACGGCGCCGACGGTTGCGGCGACGCCGCCGGGCAGGCGGTAGGCCGAAACGAACAACATCGCCCAGAAGAACGAGAAATTGAGTGCGCCGAGGATGAAGCTGCGCGCCCACCAGATGCCATGCGGCAATTGCCGGACGATCAACAGCAGGATGAGACCCGCGGGCAGGGCCCGCAGCATGGCGACGGTCAGCGGATAGCCATGCGGCAGGAATTCGGTGGTGACGACATAAGTGCTGCCCCAGATGGCGGGCGCAATCGCGGTCACGGCGATGTCGGTAAGGGATGCGGATTTTATCTTCATTTGAAGTATCTCGATTTCAAGATAAAATCAGGATAACAGCGATTATCTTGACGTCAAGATGAATTTTGCGTACCAGAAAACCATGGATGAAGATCACGTCGACAGAATTCTGGCCCAGTGGCGCACAGAGCGGCCGGACCTCGATGTCGAGCCGATGGGCCTGCTTGGCCGGCTGGCGCGGCTCTCGACCTATCTCGGCCGCGAGGTCGAGAAGACCTTTTCGGAGTTTGGGCTGTCGTCGGCGAGCTTCGACGTGCTGGCGGCCTTGCGCCGCTCCGGCAAGCCTTACCGGTTGTCGCCGGGCGACCTGCTGGCCACCACGATGATCACGTCGGGAACGATGACCAACCGGATCGATCAGCTGGAAAAGGCTGGCCTCGTCGAGCGGCTGACCAATCCGGACGATCGCCGCAGCGTGCTGATTGCACTGAAGCCGGAAGGGCTCGATCTGGTCGAACGCGCCGTCACCGCCCATGTCGCCAACCAGCACCGGTTGACGGCGCTGCTCACCCCGAAAGAACGGGCGGCGCTGGATGCGATCGCCAAAAAGTATCTGGCTGCGTTCGAATAAAATTTAGCAGGCGAGATCGGCAACCACCGCATCGAGAATCAGCATGCCGGCCGGCGTGCAGCGCAGGCGGGAATTGCCTAAGCGCTCGATGAAGCCGTGTTCGATCAGGAACTGTTCGCGGTCAGGATCGGGTTCGCGGCCGGACAGGTCCTGCCAACGCACGAGGTCGATGCCTTCCTTCAGCCGCAGGCCCATCAGCAACAGCTCGTCGGCCTGTTCGTCATAGCCCAGCACTTCCTGCTCGACCATGCCGTGGCCGTGTTCCTCGACCAGTTGCAGCCAGTCTTCCGGCTTGCGCTCCGTCGCGGTAGCGATCTTGTTGCGGCCACGCGTCAACCGGCCATGGGCGCCGGGGCCGATGCCGGCATAGTCGCCATAGCGCCAGTAAGTCAGGTTGTGGCGGCTCTCGGCGCCAGGCGCTGCATGGTTGGAAACCTCGTAGGCCGGCATGCCGAAACCTTCGGTGATCTCCTGGGTCGCCTCGTAGAGCACGGCAGAGTGCTCGCCGTCGGGCACGATCAGCTTGCCTGCCTTGTGCAGGCCGTAGAAGGGTGTGCCTTCCTCGATCGTCAGCTGGTAGAGCGACAGGTGATCGACGGCATAGGAGACGGCCTGCTTCAGCTCCTGCTCCCAAGCCTCGACGGTCTGGTTCGGGCGGGCATAAATGAGGTCGAATGACATGCGCGGAAAGATATCGCGCGCCAGGCCGATGGCCTTCAGTGCGTCCTCGACATTGTGCAGCCGGCCGAGAAACTTGAGGTCCTTGTCGTTGAGTGCCTGAACGCCAAGTGAAACCCGGTTGACGCCGGCGGCGCGATAGCCGCGAAAACGGGTCGCCTCAACACTGGAGGGGTTGGCCTCCATGGTGATCTCGATGCCATCGGGCACATGCCAGAGATTGGCAATGCCGTCGAGAATGGCTTCGACCGTTGCCGGGTTCATCAGCGACGGCGTGCCGCCGCCCATGAAGATGCTGGTGACGGTGCGCGGACCCGACATATGCCGCATCGCCGCCATTTCGGTGAGAAAGGCTGTGACGAAACGCGGCTGATCGACCGGCTGATGCCGGACATGGCTGTTGAAGTCGCAATAGGGACATTTGGCAGCACAGAAGGGCCAATGCACATAGACCCCGAAGCCGGGCTCCTTGCTGTCGCCGATGGAAGAAAAAGTGGCCATTCTGTTTTGGGTCTTTCAGGCGCTCGGGCGCGGTGTATTTAATGTCAGGTCGTCTGCTATGTATTCGGGGTAACCCAATACACCGTCATTCCTGTGCTCGTCACAGGAATCCAGCCACGCGAAGTCCTTCGCGTGAAAGAGTCTTTACGCGCCGCAGACGCGGCGCAACTGGATCCCTGTGACGAGCACAGGGATGACGGAGGAGGAGATGCCCGTCAACATCCAACGCAGAAACAATAGGCAACCAGCGTTTCGGTGCCAAGGTCCCCTACCTGCGTACCCTCAAGCACTCAGGCACGTCTCGGCAAAAAGCTTGAATGCCCGCGCACGGTGCGACAGCGCGTCCGTATCGCCGTGCTTCCAGCCGTGCTTCTCGTCACCACTCATTTCGCCGAATGTGGTGTCGTAGCCGAGCGGTTGAAAGACCGGGTCGTAACCAAATCCTTGGCTTCCGCGCGGCGGCCAGACGATATGGCCTTCCACTTCGCCACGGAACAGCTCGACATGGCCATCCGGCCAGGCGAGGCACAGCACCGAGACGAAACGGCCGGTGCGCCGCTCAAAGGCGGTAGCGCCGGCTTCCTGGATGGCGGTTTCGACCTTGTGCATCGCCATGGCGAAATCGCGGGTGCCATCGGCAGTCTCGGCCCAATTGGCGGTGTAGACGCCAGGATCGCCGTTCAGCGCATCGACGACGAGGCCGGAATCGTCCGACAGGGCGGGCAGGCCGGAGGCCTTCGCCGAGGCCAGCGCCTTGATCGTGGCATTTTCCTCGAAGGTCGTGCCGGTCTCGTCCGGTTCGATGAAATTGAGATCGGCCGCCGATTTGGCTTCGAAGCCCATCGGGCCGATCAGGTCGCGGATTTCGCGGATCTTGCCGGCATTGTGGCTGGCAACGATCAGGGTCTTGTCTTCAAGCTTGCGCATCTGCGTCTTTCTCATCCGGCGAGCATTCCGCCATTCGTTTTAGTCGATAGCCCAGAGGCTGGCCTCGGCGCATTCCAGGCTGTTTCCAGCCGGATCGCGAAAATAGAAGGAGCGTGAGCCGGAGGGCCACAGCACGTCGGTTTCGATCGCGATACCGGCGAGCGACAGTTTTTCTTTCCAGCCATCAAGATCACCGGCTGTGACCCGAAAGCACATATGCCCCGGGCCTTGTGTACCATGTGGCAGCGGCGGCTTGATCGTCTCCGCCGGATTGAAGATCAGCAGAACACCGGGGCCGCAGCGGTAGAAGAGATGCCGGTTACCGGCGCGGCTGATTTTCTCAAGGCCGAGAACGGAGCCGTAAAACGCCTCCGCCTTGTCGAGATCGTCAACATAGAGCGCCGTTTCCAGAATGCCTTCGAATTTCAGTTCACTCATGCGCATTGCCCCTCCCCCTGGCCCACTCCCCGCCTGCGGGGAGTGGGGACGACAGAGATTGCCGTCTGGTCCTTCTCCCCGTCACAACGGGGAGAAGGTGCCCGATAGGGCGGATGAAGGGCATTGACCGCATGAACGCTACACTCCTCAGCCCGCGATTGCCTGCTTCTGCATGCCCACCAGTTCAGCAATGCCGTTCTTGGCGAGGCCGAGCAGCGTGCCGAATTCTTCTTCGGAAAAAGGCTTGCCTTCGGCCGTGCCCTGGATTTCGACGATACCGCCGGAGCCGGTCATGACGAAATTGGCGTCGGTTTCGGCCGCCGAGTCTTCGAGATAGTCGAGATCGATCACCGGCTGATTGGCGAAGATACCGCAGGAGATCGCGGCGATATGGTCCTTCAAGACCTTTTCCACCTTGATCATGTTGCGGGCTTCCATCCAGGCGAGGCAATCGCGCAGCGCGATCCAGGCGCCGGTAATCGAGGCGGTGCGGGTGCCGCCGTCAGCCTGGATGACGTCGCAGTCGATCGAGATCTGGCGCTCGCCGAGCGCGTGCAGGTCGACAACCGCACGCAGCGACCGGCCGATCAGGCGCTGGATTTCCTGGGTGCGGCCGCTCTGCTTGCCGGACGCTGCTTCGCGCTTCATGCGCTCGCCGGTGGCGCGCGGCAGCATGCCGTATTCGGCAGTGACCCAGCCCTTGCCGCTGTTGCGCAGCCACGGTGGCGTCTTTTCTTCCAGGCTCGCCGTGACCAGCACATGCGTGTCGCCGAACTTCACCAGGCAGGATCCTTCTGCATGTTTGGAAACATTGCGCTCGAAGGAAACCTTGCGCATCTGGTCGGTTTTTCTGCCGGAAGGCCGCATCATGAACTCCTGTGATGTTTGTCAGCCTTCTAACCTAACTTGGAAGGAAGGGAAATCATTTGCTCTAAAAGAGTGGAGGAGGGGCAAAAGGCGTTGTACGGCGGGCTTTCCAGCCAATTTCCCTTTTGCTATCCGGGCCGGGATCACTATATTCCAATTGACTTCAACAAGATGGGTTTTTGCATTCGAATGGTCCTGGATAAATCTGCAATGCGGGAAAGGCTTTCGGCGCTCGACGAGCGGTCGGGCGAAATCTTCTGTCGCATCGTGGAAAGCTATCTGGAAAGCGGCGAGCCGCTCGGTTCCCGCAGCCTGTCGCGCATCCTGCCGATGTCGCTGTCGCCGGCCTCCGTCCGCAACGTCATGAGCGACCTCGAAGATCTTGGGCTGATCTATTCCCCGCATATCAGCGCCGGACGCCTGCCGACCCAAAATGGTCTGCGCTTCTTCGTCGATGCCTTCATGCAGATCGGTGATCTGTCGCCCGAGGACCGCGCCTCGATCGACCGGCATGTGCGCCGCGTCGATCGGGACCAGCCTGTGGAGACACTGCTCAACGATGCCAGCCAGATGCTGTCGGGCATGTCGCGCGGGGCAGGGCTGGTCATCACCGCCAAGAACGATCCGGTGCTGCGTCATGTCGAGTTCGTCCGGCTGGCACCGACCAAGGCGCTGGCAGTGCTCGTTGGCGAGCACGACCAGGTGGAAAACCGCATCATCGAGTTGCCGGCCGGTGTCACCAGCTCGCAGCTGACCGAGGCCGCCAATTTCCTCAACGCCCATCTTGCCGGACAGACATTGCCGGAGGTGCGTGGCCAGCTTGAAAAGGTCAAGGAAACTGTCCGGCGCGAACTCGATACGCTGAGCCAGGATCTGGTCGAGCGCGGCCTTGCCATCTGGTCGGGCAGCGAGGCGGATGACAAACCGACGCAGCTGATCGTGCGCGGCCGCGCCAATCTTCTCGAGGGACTGGCCGGAGCCGAAGATGTCGACCGGTTGCGCATGCTGTTTGATGATCTGGAAAAGAAGGACAGCCTGATCGAAATCCTCAATCTGGCCGAAAGCGGGCCGGGGGTACGGATTTTCATCGGGTCGGAAAACAAGCTGTTTTCGCTGTCGGGTTCGTCACTGATCGTCGCGCCCTACAGGGATAGCGACGACAAGATCGTCGGCGCTGTCGGGGTCATCGGGCCGACCCGGCTGAATTACTCCCGCATCGTGCCGATGGTGGACTATACGGCGCAACTGATGTCGCGTTTGTCGCGCTAATCGGCCGTCAAGCAGCCGGTTTTTCCGGCAGCTTTCGATTGTACCCTTGATTTTTCGGCTTCAAAGCTCGATATCGACACCAAATCCTAGACATATTGACATTCCGGAGACCGTCATGACCGACGATATAAATAAACACGGTGCTGAAGTGAACGCGGACGAAGCAGCCGCCGCCTATGCAGAAGCCGCCGACGAGCAGGTCGATATCGCCGTTTCCGAGCCGGATCCGTTGGAGCTTGCCAAGGCTGAAGCCGCCGACATGCGCGACCGCTACCTGCGCCTTGCGGCTGAAATGGACAACCTGCGCCGCCGCACCGCGCGCGACGTCAAGGATGCCAAGTCCTATTCCGTCGCCGGCTTCGCCCGCGACATGCTGGCCGTGTCCGATAACCTGCGCCGCGCACTGGATGCCATCCCGGCCGAGGCCCGCGAAGCCGGCGATGCCGGTTTCAACGCGCTGATCGAAGGCGTGGAAATGACCGAGCGCGCCATGCTGTCGGCGCTGGAGCGTCACGGCGTCCAGAAGCTGGAGCCGATCGGCCAGAAGTTCGACCCGAACTTCCATCAGGCGATGTTCGAAGTGCCGAATGCCGAAGTCCCGAACAACACCGTCGTCCAGGTCGTCCAGGCCGGCTACACCATCGGCGAACGCGTCCTGCGCCCCGCCATGGTCGGCGTCGCCAAGGGCGGCCCGAAGATCGTCGCTGCGGACGAAACACCGGCGGCTTGAGGCTGAGGTCGCTCGATGCCAAGCATCGGGTGATAACTGCCGAACTGACTTCCTGACGCCCATCCCCGAATTGAGGTGATGGGCGTCAGATAACGGCTTCTATCAAAAAGGGGCCGTGACGCGACAGGGCGTGGTCGAGAAGACCCGTGAACTCCTCGCAGGTACGCGCACGTGCCGCTTCGACGCCCATTCCCTTTGCCATCGACACCCAGTCCAGCGACGGATTATCAAGATCCAGCATCCTCCGGGCGTTTTCTCCGATCGCCTGAACACCGACGTTGCGCATTTCTCCATGCAGCACTGCGTAGGTGCGGTTGGCAAAGATGATCGTGATGATGTCGAGATTTTCCCGGGCCTGGGTCCACAATCCCTGAACGGTATACATCCCACTGCCATCGGCCTGCAGGTTCAAAACCTTTCGGTCAGGGCAGGCGATCGCAGCGCCGATGGACAAGGGGATACCGATACCGATGGCGCCGCCGGTATTCATCATGAAGTCATGTGGTGCCGATTGTTCCGAGAGTGAAAAGATCCTTCGCGCGGAGGTGATGGCTTCATCGCAAACGATGGCGTTGTCCGGAAGTTTTTGCGCCACGATCACCGAGATTGCGTCTTCGGTAAGTGCTCCGCTGGGCCGCCCTTCATTTGCGGTGATCTTCGTCTGCGGCACTGCCTGCGAGCTTTTGATCCCCAATTCGTCCCGAAGTGCCTCCAGCGCCGTTTTCAGGTCCTCGCCATGGACTGCCAAGGTCACGACCTGGCAGTCTTTGTGCACGAGCCGTCCGGGCTTGCCCGGGTATGCGAAGAAAGCAACCGGCTCCGGTGCGCCGACGAGGATGAGAACGTCAATATCTGCCAGCACCTCCAATGCCGCGTCGATCGGGTACGGAATGCGGGTTGGGGCGACACGGCCGGCACCGCGCTGCATATGTGCCACCTGCACTTCGCTGAACAGGCGCACGTCGAGCGCGGCTGAGATTTGTCCGGCGATCTCCAGTGAATCGGCGTGTGCTGCCAATCCTCTGACAAGGATTGCACTCCGGCCACGGGCCTTGCGGATCGCTTCCGCTGCGCCGCGTATTGCCTCGCTCTTGGTGGCGGAAGGCCGGGGACGGTCGATGACTGCCGACGCGGGCGGCTTTGCCTCGCCCCACGCCGCATCGCCGGGCAGAATCAGGGTTGCGATGCCCGGAGGGGACAGCGAGGCATGAACGGCGGCTTTCGTTGCGGTGGCAACGTCGTCAGGCCCTTCGATCCGCCTTATCCAGTTGGACATCGGCGCAGCCAGGCTCTCGATGTCCGACGTCAGGGGCGCGTCGAGAGGCAGATGGTAGGAGGCATGATCGCCGACGACGTTGATCATAGGAACGCGCGCGCGCCGGGCATTGTGCAGGTTGGCGAGCCCGTTTGCCAATCCCGGTCCCGTGTGAAGCAGCGTGGCTGCCGGCCGGTTGGTCATCCGTGCGTAACCGTCGGCCGCACCCGTCACCACGCCCTCGAAAAGCCCGAGCACACAGCGCATGTCCGGTCGGCGATCAAGTGCCGCGACAAAATGCATCTCCGACGTGCCGGGATTGGCAAAGCAGATGTTGACGTCATTGGCCAAAAGCACATCGCACAGAATATCAGCACCGTTCATGGTCAGCCTCCCATCCGCCCATTCCGCGTGAACGCTCAAGAACGATGAGCGCCAGCTTTTTTCTACCACGCACACCGTCTCCCAACAATTTGCGTGGCAGTGCATCGTCTGTCGCGACGGCCAGACTGCATAATATTACCCAAACAATTGCTTCAGGTGATCGTTCAAGAACCGGCCTTCCGGGTCGAGCTTGTTGCGGAGCGCCCGGAAATCCGCAGCGCGGGGATAGAGCGCCGTCACATCCTCGGCGCCCAGAAAATGCAGCTTGCCCCAATGCGGGCGTGAGCCGAACTGGCGCAGGATATCGTCGACATCCTTGAGGTAGTTCCAATAGTCCGTGCCCGGCTGGCCCGAGACCGAGAGCGTGATCGAATCCTGCTCGAAGAACGGGCTGATCCAGCCGCCATCGCCGGCGGTGAAACGGTACTCGATCGGGTAGATGCAGGTCGGGTGTTTCTCCAGCATCAGCTTGCGCACCTCGGTGCAGGCCTGCTTGCCGTATTTGACCGGCACGGCATATTCCAGCTCGTGGAAGTTCGGCACATATTCGATCGGGTAGATTTCCGAGGAATAGGCGATCTTCTCGAACGCACTTTCCATCGGTGGCGCATCGGTGATGTCGATCGTCTTCATCTCGCAGACATCGGAGAGGCTTGCCGTGGTCGAAACCGAAGACGTGTCGGGCAGGCAGTAACAATGGCGGCTTTCCGGCACGGGGCACCAGAAGAAGCCGAAATGCCGGTGGGTGGCGGCCAGATCGTCGTGTTGCTCCATGCATTCGTCAAAGGTGCAGCGCCACAGTTTTTCATGCAGATTGTAGCTGTCCATCACCTGCAGGGTGATTTCGGAGATGACGCCGAGCATGCCGATGGACACGCGGGCGGCGTTCAGCATGTCCGGTTCGCTGTCATCGATGGCGAGAATGCTGCCGTCCGGCTGCACCAGCCGCATGCCGACGATCTGCGAGGCCATGTTGCCCAGCGTGAGGCCGGTACCGTGCGTGCCGGTGGTCAGCGCGCCTGCCAGCGCCTGGCTGTCGATATCGCCCTGGTTGATCATCGACAGGCCGCTGCGCTTCAAGGCCTTGCCGAGCGTGTTGATCGTCGTGCCGGCATGGACGGAGACGCGTTTGCGCGCCGTGTCGATATTGGTGATACCCTGCAGGCCCGAGAGCGTGAGGTGCAGTCCGCTGGTCAGGGCCACCGGCGTGAACGAGTGGCCCGAACCGGCGCAGCGCACGTTCAATCCGTTCGAGGTTGCCTCGCGCACCATATTCGCCAGTGCCGCCTCGCTGTCCGGAGCGCCCCGGTGCCTAACGATGCACGATTGATTTCCCACCCAGTTGCGCCAGTGACCGCCTGATTCCATCATGGTTTCGTTCTCCCCTTTGGTCTTCACATCGCGGTGAAGCAGTTATCGACGAACAGATGCGTGCCGTTGACGAAGCTGGATTCGTCGCTGGCGAGGAACAGCGCAGCCTGCGCCACCTCCATCGGATCGCACATTCGCCCCTGCTGGGCGGCGATCGCCGCATCGGAAACATCGACGCCATATTTGGCAAGGCCGACCAGTTCGCGCTTGCCGTGATCGGTGGCGATGAAGCCCGGGCAGACGGCATTGGAGCGGATACCACGGTCGCGGAATTCCACAGCGATTGCCCGGGCAAACATGTGGCAGGCGCCCTTGGTCGTATCGTAGAGCACCTCCATCGGCGTCGCGGCGACGGCCGAGATCGACGAGGTCGAAACGATGCTGCCGCCACCGGCCGCCAGCATGCCGGGCAATACGGCCTTGGTCATCAGGAACATCGAGCGCACGTTGACGGCCATCAGCCGGTCCCACTCGTCCTCTTCCGTTTCCAGAAACGGCCCGACCGCCAGAATGCCGGCATGATTGAACAGCACGGTGATTGCCCCGAACGTGTCTTCCACCGCCTTGACGGCCGCTTTGACCTCGGAAGAGACTGAAACATCCGCCGGTGCGAAGAAGGCCTGTCCACCCTCGGCGCGGATCGCGGCGGCAACGTCTTCACCCTTGCTGCGCGGCAGATCGACAATGCCGACCCGGGCGCCTTCGCGGGCAAACAACTGGGAGGCGGCAAGGCCGCATCCTCCGGCCCCTCCACTGATCAACGCGGTCTTTCCGGAAAGTCTGCCTGCCATCGCCGTTCTCCTCGCTGATGTCTTTCCGGGGATTATTGTTGACGGACAGGGGGCTGTCGATATCCCATAAGGGATAGATCGCTTGAAGAATGAAAGCCCTGCTTTGCGCCCAGAAGAATCCCGCCAGATTGCCGCCCTGATTGATGGTCTCTCGACGCCCGGATTCGGGGAGGCGCTCGATACGATGCTGCGACATGTGGCGGTGTTCGATCTCTCCGGCGTCTTCGTCTTTCCCTATGATGCGCGGCCGCTGCTCCTGCATGACGGCTACACCCGCCACGTGGCGCCAAAGGCCTGGGCGGCCTATCTCGGCGGCGCCTATCTGCTCGATCCCTTCTATGTCGCCTGCAACAACCGCCACCCTGCCGGGCTCTGGCGGATGCGTGATCTCGCCCCGGATCATTTTTTCGACACGCAGTTCAGCACCTCGCGCGAAGTCCATCCCTGCGTCTCGACGGAAGAGGGCTCGCTGGTCGAGGAGATCGGCTTTCTGGTGCCGCTGGAAGGCGGCGTCACGGCCACCTATTCGCTGATGCGCGTCAAAGGCCATCTGGGCTTCAGCGATGCCGAGTTGGAAAACCTGCGCGCCTACGAACCGATCGTGCGGGCGGTCATCCGCTCAACGTGGAAACGCGAGGCGAACCGAGCATTTCCACACGCCGGGCGGGACGATCTGATGGAGGAGGCGTTCGGCAGGCTTTGCGCCGACCGGCTGACGCTGCAGCAGCGCAATATCGTGCGGCTCATCCTGCGCGGCCACAGCAATGCGTCGATCGGGGAAAGCATCGGTATTTCGGAGGGCACGGTGCGGATTCACCGCAAGAACATCTACAAGCGCCTGGCCATTTCCAGCCAGGCGGAGCTGTTTCGCATCTTCATCGATCACCTCAATCAGCACAAACTGTATTGAGGCGATCTTATCAGGCCGCGTTGGAGGCCTGGTCGTCGCTGAGGAAAGCGTAGATGGCGGAGGCGGAATCCGTTGCGCGCAGCCGGGCAACCATTTCCGGGTCACGCAGCACGCGCGCAATCCGCGACAATGCCTTCAGGTGATCGGCACCGGCGCCTTCCGGCGCGAGCAGCAGAAAGACCAGATCGACCGGCTGGTCGTCCAGCGCTTCGAAATCGACCGGCGATTCCAGGCGCGCAAAAATGCCGACGATCGACGACAGATGCCCGAGCTTGCCATGCGGAATGGCAATGCCGTTGCCGACACCGGTCGAGCCCAGTCGTTCGCGCTGAAGGATAACGTCGAAAATTTCCCGTTCGGGTAGATCAGTGATCTTGGATGCTTTTGCCGCCAATTCCTGAAGCAACTGCTTCTTCGAATTGGCCTTCATGGCCGGAAGTATCGCATTCTGCTGCAGCAAGCCTGCCAATGCCATTCTTTTGTCCTCGTTCGCAGGTAGAAACCGCATCGTCCGGCAAAATGCCGGGCGGCGGTCCCCATCCATCTTTCTCTCGGCGCTTTACCGGCGGACCGTCAACGGTCTTCCATGCGTAAACCACCAGAAAAAAGCAGACTGTCCCGAACCGGCTGACCGGCCCGGGACATCATCCACTTAGCTCTTTATATTGGCTGCGTCGATCCAGCCAATGTTTCCATCGTTGCGTCGATAGACGATATTCAACTGTTCATTGCCAGGACTACGGAACATCAGAACGGGGTCATCCGTCATGTCGAGCGCCATGACGGCGTTTGCGACAGACATCGTCTTCAGTTGTTTTGAGCTCTCCGCCACGATCGTCGGTGCATAATTGTCCGGAAGCTCATCGTCTTCGTCGGGCACAGAATCCATCACGGTGTAGGCTACTTCCGCAAATCCAGCATGGCCATTGCCATTGTGGTGGTCCTTGAGCTTCCGCTTGTAACGGCGGATGCGCTTGGCAATCCGTTCCGACGCTGCGTCAAACGCAGCTTGCGGGTCGTTCGCTTCGCCGCTCGCCTGCAAGGCAGCACCAGAATCGAGGTGAATCTTGCAATCGGCGCTGAAGCGGGATCCAGACTTTTCCACAGTGACTTGGCTTGAATATCCTCCGTCAAAATATTTGGTTACGGCTTGTTCTATCTGATCTTCGATCCGCAGACGAAACGTTTCGCCGATTTCCATATGTTTACCGGATACACGCACACTCATGGAGTTTCCTCTCTTTTCGTGATTTGCGTAGCCAGTCTATTCCAACCGCATCCGTCATCCAAGCACTTCACGCACGCAAAACAAATTTGCGTCAGAACGGCCTGGATTTGGAGGGATATGCTTAAGCAGGCTCTATGCCCGTACTCATTGCGGCCGCCTCATACTACCGGTTGTTCCCGGAGTCAACGAAACAGTTAAGAAAACAAGAATTCGCGACCCAAAGCCTGCCGATTGCCGGGATATCGGGGATAAGTACGGGTAATTTGTGAGGTTGCGGTCATGCGCTGCAAATGGTCAGGCGGAGACTTTCGCCATGGCCTTTTTTTCTCTGCGGCGCTGAACGGAGGAGGCGATATTCATCGCTTCGCGGTATTTCGCCACAGTCCTGCGGGCGATATCGACACCACCCTTTTTCAGGAGATCGACGATATCGTCATCCGAAAGGACGGCCTGCGGGCTTTCCAGCACGATCATGTTGCGGATGCGGTGACGCACGGATTCCGCCGAGTGGCTGTCGCCGCCTTCTGCCGATCCGATCGAGACGGTGAAAAAGTATTTCAGCTCGAACAGTCCGCGCGGCGTCAGCATGTATTTGTTCGAAGTGACGCGGCTGACGGTCGATTCATGCATCTTGATGGCATCGGCGACGGTCTTGAGATTCAGCGGCCGCAGATGATCGACGCCGTTGACCAGGAAGGCATCCTGTTGGCGCACGATCTCGGTCGCCACCTTCATGATCGTCTTGGCGCGCTGGTCGAGGCTGCGGGTCAGCCAGTTGGCGGTCTGCAGGCACTCGGTCAAGAAGGCGTGGTCGGCGCTGTTCTTCGGGGCGTGACGCGAGACCGTGGCGTAATAGGTCTGGTTGACGAGAACGCGCGGCAAGGCATCCGGATTGAGCTCGACCGCCCAGCTGCCGTCCTGTGCGGGACGCACGACGATATCCGGCACGATCGCTTCCGAGGGGCTTGCCTCAAAACCGGTGCCGGGCTTGGGGTCGAGCTTGCGGATCTCCGCAAGCATATCGAGCAGGTCTTCCTCGTCGACGCCGCAAATCCGCTTCAGGCTGGCAAAGTCGCGTCGCGCCAGCAGTTCCAGATTGTCGAGCAGTGCCGCCATCGCCGGGTCGAGCCGGTTGCGGCCCCTGAGCTGGATCGCCAGGCATTCGCTGAGCGTGCGGGCAAAGACGCCCGGCGGATCCAGCTGCTGCAGGCTGTCGAGCACCCGCGCCACGTCCACCGTTGCACAGCCGAGACGCTCGGCCATCTCCGCGATATCGGCATGCAGATAGCCGGCTTCATCAAGCTGGTCGATCAGGTGCTGGGCGATCAAAAGGTCGGCTGCGCCATGCACGCTGAAAGGAACCTGCTCGTTGAGGAAATCGCGCAGCGTCACGCGGTTGGCGACGAAGTCATCCAGGTCGTACCCGTCGCTGCTCTCACCTTCGCCGCCGCCGGGCATGGATTTCCACTGGCTGAGCAGTTCCGGCGCATCGGCGCGCTGCGGCGCTGTGTCGTCTGGAAAGACATTTTCGAAATTGGCGTCAAGCTGTTCGCTCATCCGCTCCCCGGTGGCAGAGGTCGCGCTGTCGTAGACGTCACCCAGCGGATCGAATGCCGCGCCGTCTGCATTGTCCCGGTCGCTGCGTTCGTCCTGGTTGAAATGCAGATCGTCCTTGCCGTGCCGGTCCGAACCGATGGGCGCGTCATCATTGGCGGCGAATTCCAGGAGGGGGTTTTTTTCGACTTCCAGCTCGATGAACTGGTTCAGTTCGAAATGCGTCATCTGCAGCAGCTGGATCGACTGCATCAGTTGCGGTGTCATCGCCAGAGTCTGGCTTTGCCGCAGGAAGAGGCTGGCTGAAAGTGCCATTCTGACGCAAAACTCCCCTTGATGATCGGAGCCGGCTCTCATCTTTTCGAGGGGGTGAAAATGCCAGTTCGTCAACTGGCCCAAAAATTGCTTATTAAAGTGGTTTGGTCAAGCGCCAGCGGAAAATAAGGTGAATATCGGACCTGCGGCGCATTTTATGTGCAAGGGGCGCCTCATATAAGCGAACCGCGCAAACCCACTCCTATCGAAGGCTTTTTGCTGCGGACTGCAAATGCATGCAGCAGGCCAGAAAGAATGCCGCGCGATGCCGTCTCTTCCGGCAGGAAAAACTTGCGCAATTCCCGTTGCCGGTCAAGTAAAACCTGTCCCAGAAGCGGCAGGATTTCGTCTGCAGCCGCCGGTTTCATGGACTCTGCCGGTGAATGCGGGTGCTAAAGGCTGAAATTGTCGCCGAGATAGAGGCGGCGGACGTCCGGGTTGGTGACGATATCGTTGGCCCGCCCATGCGTCAGCACTTCGCCAGCATGGATGATATACGCACGGTCGATTAGGCCGAGTGTTTCGCGGACATTGTGGTCGGTGATCAGCACGCCGATACCACGCGAGGTCAGGTGGCGCACAAGCGCCTGGATGTCGGCAACGGAAATCGGATCGACGCCGGCAAAGGGCTCATCGAGCAGCATGAAGGTGGGGTCTGTGGCCAGCGCCCGGGCAATTTCCAGACGGCGCCGTTCACCACCGGACAGCGCGACAGCCGGCGATTTGCGCAAATGGGAAATATTGAATTCGCCTAGCAGTTCGTTGAGCTTGTTTTCACGCCGTTCGCTGTTCTTGTCGTGAAGCTCAAGGACGGCTCGAATATTCTCTTCCACCGTGAGGCCACGAAAGATCGAGGCTTCCTGCGGCAGGTAACCGACGCCCAGGCGGGCACGGCGATACATCGGCATGGATGTGACGTCGTTGCCGTTGATCTCGATCGAGCCTTCATCCACGGGCACAAGACCGGTGATCATGTAGAAACAGGTGGTCTTGCCGGCGCCGTTGGGACCAAGCAGGCCGACGGCTTCGCCGCGGCGGACCACAAGTGACACCCCGTCCACCACCCGGCGACCGCGATAGGCCTTGGTTAAGCCGCGCGCGATCAGCGTGCCTTCATAGCGCGCCTTGTCGATGGCGCGGGCAGGCGCGGCGGTTTCGGGTTTAGCGCCGCGTTTGCGATTGTGAAGAAAGGGAATTTTCACGTGGGCGTCTGCATCAATTCGTTTTCTGGGACTTCGGGTCGAGCTGGATCTGCACGCGGCCGCCGCAGGCCTCGAGCTGTGCCTCGCCGGTATCCATCTGGACGTTCAACTGGCAACCACTGAAGACGTTCTTGCCTTCCGACAGAACGACCTGCTTGCCCTTTAGCACCAGTGTCTGCGCCGTCATGTTGAATTCGCCGGTGTCGGCGGTCGCCTGCTGGGTGCCCGATTGCAGGAATACCTTCTGGTCGACCTCGATGCGATCGATCTCGGCATTGCCGCCGGAAATCGAGCCGCCGCCCTTCTTGTAGAAAACCACCATCTTGCCGGCCTGCAGCGTCGTCGTTCCCTGAACGACCTTCACGTTGCCGGTAAACATGGCCTTGCTTTCGGCATCCTTGATTTCCAGCTTGTCGCTTTCGATCTGGATCGGTTCATTGTTGGAAAGCTGCATGCCCTTCATCTTGCTCGTCGTCGCCTGGGCGGCGGCAGGAGAAAAGGAAGCGCTGGCAAAAAGGCTCAAGAAAATAACTGTTCCGGCAAGCCGAAAGGAAAAGGCTGAAATGGCCGACATATGTGCCCCGGTTTTCTAGTTGGCGGTTTTACGGATGGTTGCGGGATCAGCGATGACCTTCACCATGCCTTCAAATGTAACAATGCGTCCCTTATCCGTCATTCTCAGCGTCTGTGCAACAATGGAACCGCCCTTCATGCTGATTGCAATCGGCTTCTTCGTTTCCATCTCGCCGGCATTGATATCGAGATAGGCCGCTTCGAAGTCGGCAATCAGTCCATTGTTCATGGTAATGCTGAAGGGAGCGTTCATATCCAGCGTGTTGCGGCCGCGGTCATAGATGCCGCTGGTCGCCTCGACGGTGGCCATCAGCGTGTCATTCACGGGCATTTCCGCGTGGATCGTCTCAAGCGTGATGATGTCCGGATTGGCGATATCCTGCAGCGCCCGTTTCGCCTTCATCGAATAGCTGATGTCCTGCTTGTTGCGACCTGAAATCGCCGGGTTCTGCATGACGATCTTGCCGTTCTCGATCGTCGCGTTCTCGATTGTCAGGTTTTCCGGCAAAAACGCCCGCACCACCGAAACGGCAACGAAAATAGCGCCGATCAGCACCGCGATCAAAGGGAGCACGATTTTCAGCCGTCTGACCCGGCGTGAATGCTGGGCTGCAACCGTGTAGGCGTCGGTGAGGACCGGCCCCGAATGCGGCAAGGCGCCGGAAAATTGCACGTCATTGAGCATGAAACAAACCCATTATTCAAAATACATCGCGGCGCAAATGCACTCAGGCCCTGTCCGTCAAGCGATGTGAGTGAGCGCGAATATGGAGATTTTTTTGTTCCACCACAATGTGAGGCGCGAATTTTGTTCAAGCCGGGTTCCAACAGGACCGCGCTGCGGCTATTAAACCATGCGTTTTCCGCGTGGGGCAGTGTGTCCCTATGCCCCTGAACTGGAGGAAAGATCATGGATCAGCTTGCCATCGCCGACCGGCGCCAACTTCGGCGAAAGCTCGGTTTCTGGCGGCTTGTGTCCATCGCTCTCGTGCTCTGCGCGGGCGTTGCCGCCTACATCTATTCCGGTGCGGGCCGGATGGGTGGCCTTGGCCAGCCACATATTGCCCGCGTCAATATTTCCGGCATCATCCAGGATGACCGTGAACTGCTGGAACGGCTGAACACGATTGCCAAGACCGACGCGGTCAAGGCACTGGTCGTCACCATTTCCTCGCCGGGCGGCACCACCTATGGCGGCGAAGTGCTGTTCAAGGCCATCCGCAAGGTGGCAGCCAAGAAGCCGGTCGTCTCCGATGTCCGCACCCTGGCCGCCTCGGCGGGCTATATGATTGCGCTTGCCGGCGACCGCATCGTTGCCGGGGATAGCTCGATTACCGGCTCCATCGGCGTGATCTTCCAGTATCCGCAGTTCAAGAACCTGATGGACAAGATCGGCGTGTCGCTGGAGGAAATCAAATCCGCACCGCTGAAAGCCGAGCCGTCGCCGTTCCATCCGCCGAGCGACGACGCGAAGGCGGTGATCCAGGCGATGATCGATGACAGCTTCAACTGGTTTGTCGATCTGGTGGCCGACCGGCGGAAAATCCCGCGTGACGAGGCACTCAAGCTTGCCGATGGTCGCATCTTTACCGGCCGCCAGGCGCTGAAGCTCAACCTTATTGATGAGCTTGGGGGCGATGACGAGATCCGCGCCTTCCTGGATAGCCGCAAGGTTGGCAAGGGACTGGACGTCATCGAGTGGAAGGCACCGAGTTCCTCCTTGCCGTTTGGGCTCGGATCGGCCGCTGCTGCTGTGGCCAAATCCTTGGGATATGACGCTTTTCCGTCTTTCGGCGCTCTCGAAAAATTGGGTCGCGAGAAGTTGTTTCTTGACGGTCTGGTTTCCGTTTGGCAGGTTGGCGGCGACTGAAAAGACACGATGACCTTTTGCATGCCGATTTTGGAGGCTTGAAAACGGCATGTTACCCCGCACAAGAGGTGGACAAGGCCGTTCGATGGGCTTAACGCTTTAAGATCACATGCAAATTCACAACAGGGGGCGACAGTGATCAAGTCAGAACTGGTGCAGATTGTTGCAGCGCGCAACCCGCATCTCTATCACCGTGACGTCGAAAATATCGTCAATGCGGTTCTCGATGAGATTACAGATGCCCTGGCGGGGGGGAACCGGGTCGAATTACGCGGTTTCGGTGCGTTTTCTGTGAAAAACCGGCCTTCGCGGTCCGGCCGCAATCCGCGCACCGGCGACAGCGTGTTCGTCGAGGAAAAATGGGTTCCCTTCTTCAAGACCGGCAAGGAATTGCGCGAGCGCCTTAATCCTGGCGCCGATGACGAAGATGATGAATGAGCCGTGGTGATCCGCCCGGTAACTGATAGCGCCGGGCAGGCGGCATGACGGAGACGCGGAATGGTGATGAAGAAGCTGTTGAATATCGTGGTGCTGGTTCCGGTCGCGATCATCCTGATCGTGCTGTCGGTCGCAAACCGGCAGACGGTGACGCTGGCGCTCAATCCGTTCAATCCCACCGATAGCGTCCTGTCGGCCTCGGCCCCGTTCTTCGTCTTTCTGTTTCTTGCGGTGATCTTCGGCATGATCGTCGGTTCGCTGACCACCTGGTTCACACAGGGCAAATATCGCAAGCGGGCCCGCAACGAGGCGCATGAAGCGGTGAAATGGCACGCGGAGGCCGAAAAGCACCGCACCCGCGCCGAAACCATCGCCGCGCAGACGCTGCTACCCGCCTCCTCCAAATAATTGCCTGGAAGGCGATCGCCGTTCAGGCTTGCCGCATCGCCTTTGCGCGCGCCGCGTCGCTGAAATCCGAAAAGAACTTCGCCGCATGCTTGCTGGCGCTCGAGCCGACAAGGCGCGATCCGAGATGCGCGAGCCTGCCGCCGATCTCGGCCGTGGCGTCATAGGCAAGGATTGTTTCTTCGCCGTCAGCCGTCAGCGTTACATCGGCGCGGCCTTTGGCAAGCCCGGCGATGCCGCCGGCACTTTCGCCGCTCAGCGTGTAACTGTGCGGTGCATTGACATTCGATAGCGTCATATTGCCCGAAAAGGTCATCGGGATCGGTCCGATCCTGACCTTGAGCGTGGCGGTAAAGTCTGTGGCCGATAGGCGGTCGATTGCCGTGCAGCCGGGGATGCAGCCCTTGAGGACATCCGGGTCGTTGAGCGCCGCCCAGACGAGGTCGCGGGGAGCCGCGATGCGTTCTTCACCCTTCATGTCCATTGGTATTCTCTCCTTGCCGGCACTGCGCGATTGTATCTCAGATAGGAAACAGCTTTGCCAACAGAAAGAGCAGTGCTATCTGCAGCCTTTGGACCCCAGCAGCTGACGGACGAAACGGCGTGAAAGATAAAGATAGACGGCCAAAGGGCAAAGCCGCACCGGCAACGTCGTCGCGCGGAGTGCAGGGCCGTGCCGTACAGGCACCGGTCAGCCGGCCGCCGCACTCCAAGCCCCAGCCTTCGCGCAGCGGCGATAGCCGGTCTACGACCAAGGCTGCAGCGGAAAAGATACCGCAGAAGCAGCCAGCTGCATCCGAGCCAACGCCGCGCGCCGAGGTGCGCATCCGCACCGGCGACAAGCCGCACGAACGCATCCCGATCATTCTGGAGACCAAGGGCGCGCGCGATTATCACCTGATCGACAGTGGTGATGGCCTGAAGCTCGAGCAATACGGCCCTTACCGGATCGTCCGCCCCGAAGCGCAGGCGCTCTGGCCGAAAACGCTGCCAACGCATGTCTGGGAGAATGCCGATTCGATTTTCACCGGCGATACCGATGAAGACGGCATGGGGCGCTGGCGCTTCCCGCGCCAGGCGCTCGGCGAAACCTGGCCGATGCAGATCCTGGATGCCGAATTCTACGGCCGATTCACCGCATTTCGCCACGTCGGCGTCTTTCCCGAACAGCTAGCCCACTGGAGCTGGATGAAGGAGCAGATCGAAACGGCAGGCCGGCCGCTCAAGGTGCTTAACCTGTTCGGCTATACCGGTGTTGCCTCGCTGATTGCAGCAAAGGCAGGCGCGGAAGTGACCCATGTCGATGCCTCCAAGAAGGCGATCGGCTGGGCACGCGAAAACCAGGCGCTCGGACGCGCCGACCATCTGCCGATCCGCTGGATCTGCGAAGATGCGATGAAGTTCATCCAGCGCGAGGAGCGTCGCGGCAGCCGCTACGACATCATCCTCACCGACCCGCCGAAATTTGGCCGTGGCCCGAATGGCGAAGTCTGGCAGCTTTTCGATCATCTCGCCTTGATGCTGGATATCTGCCGCGAGATCTTGTCGCCGGATGCCAAGGGTCTGGTGCTGACCGCCTATTCGATCCGCGCGAGCTTCTATTCCATCCACGAACTGATGCGCGAGACGATGCGCGGACGCGGCGGTGCGGTGGAATCGGGCGAACTGATCCTGCGCGAGGGCGGTCTTGACGGCAACGAGCCGGGCCGCGCGCTCTCCACCTCTCTCTTTTCCCGTTGGGTGCCGAAATGAACGACTACAATCAGGGGCCCCGGCGCGTCGGCCAGGTCAAGGAAGTCACCAGCCTTGCCAACCCGATCATCAAGGATATCAAGGCGCTCGCCAACAAGAAGGAGCGCGACGAAACCCGCTCCTTCATCGCCGAAGGCCTGAAGCTGGTCATCGATGCGCTGGACCTCGGCTGGACCATCAAGACGCTGGTCTATGCCAAGGCGGCCAAGGGCAAGACGCAGGTCGAGCAGGTGGCGTTGAAGACGGTTGCCAACGGCGGTCTGGTGCTTGAAGTCAGCGAGAAGGTACTCTCTGCGATTACCCGCCGCGACAATCCGCAGATGGTCGTCGGCGTCTTCGAACAGCGCTACGCCAATCTGCGCGACATGAAGCCGGTTGTCGGCGAAACCTATGTTGCGCTCGATCGCGTCCGTGATCCCGGCAATCTCGGTACCATCATCCGCACGGCCGATGCCGCAGGCGCCTCCGGCGTCATCCTGGTCGGCGAGACCACGGATCCGTTTTCGCTGGAAACGGTAAGGGCCACCATGGGCTCGGTCTTCGCCATGCCGCTGATGCGCGCCACCGTTGCCGAATTCGTCAAGTGGCAGAAGGCCGCCGGTGTGCAGCTTGCCGCCACCCATCTGGCCGGCGCCGTCGATTACCGTACCATCGACTATCGCAAGAAGCCGGTCGTTCTTCTGATGGGCAATGAACAGGCCGGTCTACCCGAAGAACTTGCCAGGGAAGCGACAGCGCTTGCCCGCATTCCCCAGCAAGGCCGGGCCGATTCCCTCAATTTGGCCATTGCCACCGGCATCATGCTGTTTGAGGCACGCCGCCATCTGCTGACGCTGGATGATAGAACCTGATGCAAAAGACTGCCCTTTTTTCACGTCCCGTGCCCATCGCCATTCTCATCGTTGTTGCCGTCCTGCTCGATCAGGCGATCAAGGCGGCCGTCGAACTCTGGCTGCCCTATGGCGAGAGCGTCGCTGTGCTGCCCTTTCTCGCTCTGCACCGTGTCTACAATTACGGTGTTGCCTTCTCGCTCTTTTCGGGTGTCGAGCGCTGGGCCATCATCGGTCTCAGAATTGTCGTCGTGGCATTCGTCATCTGGCTCTGGCGCAAGACGCCGCCGGATCGGTTTTTGACGCATTTCGGCTATGCGCTGATTATTGCTGGCGCCATCGGCAATGTGATCGATGGCCTGATCTTTGGCTATGTCATCGACTACGTGCTGTTTCACCTGCCGACATGGTCTTTCGCTGTCTTCAATCTGGCCGATAGCTTCATCACGATTGGTGCCGGTTCGATTATTCTCGACGAGCTCTTGCATATGAAAAAGCAGGATCGCTAAAATCTTAGAGACCGGCTGAAGCCAATCAAAACGCTTGTCATGCTAGGGCAAGCGTCATGAGCGACCTGTCAAACCTGAGAAAACGGATTGCAACCGAATTCAGCACCCCGCAACGGACGCTGAACAACCGGCGTGCATCCGAGACGCCGCTGGCTGATGATCCACATTCGCTGGAGCCGGAAGACGGCTACACGGGGTCAAGGGAACGTTATCCGGCGTTGAAACCGGCCTTGGCCGGCATTGCGCTTCTGGGCTCCGCCGCCGTTCTCGGCACGGGCATCGATGCCGGGTTCTATTTGCTTTCGGCCGGTCTGGCCGTTGCGGGCGTCACCGGCGCTGCGCTGCTGCTCAAGGATTGGTATGGAGCCAGCGCCCGGCCCGCTGCCGCCAAGGGCCGCGCCCGGGATGAAAAAGCCATCGATAACCGTTGGGAGCGCAGCGAGACATCGCAGCTTCTCTCCACAATCCATGATGCGCTCGGCGATATTGCCATCATCCGAGAACCTGGCGGCAAGATCGTCCAGTCCAATTCGGTGTTTTGCCGGCTGACCGGATGGCTCAAGCCGGAAGGCCGGACCTGCGAGGCGCTCGGCATCGAGTTCGAACCGGCCTCGGCTCCCAATCGCTACCGCGTTCGCATCGCCACCGATGCGGGTCCCAAAATATTCGACTGGCATGATGTGATCGCGCGTGAGCCGGCAAGCGGTGCCTTCATGCTGCACAGCATCGCCCGCGATGTCACCGAAGAAAGCCGGATCGCCCGCGAAAGCGAGGAAGCCCGCCGCCGCGCCGAGCATGCAAGCCAGGCGAAGTCGCGGCTGCTGGCGACCGTCAGTCACGAAATCCGCACGCCGCTCTCGGGCATTCTCGGCATGAGCCATCTGATCAGCCAGACGCGGCTGACCAGCGAGCAGAAGAATTACCTCGCCGGGATGCGCGAATCCGGCCATGCGCTGGTGCAGCTGGTCGATGATCTGCTCGATTTTTCCTCGATCGAGGCTGGCCGGTTCCAGTTGCGCCCGGCACCGGAACCCCTGCGCGAAACCATCGAGAGCGTCGTCGAGATGCTGTCGCACCGGGCCCATGAAAAGGGTATCGAGATCGGCGCCACCATTGCTGCGGATGTGCCGGGCCTGATGGATTTCGATGCGGCCCGCCTGCGCCAGGTGCTGTTCAATGTCATTGGCAATGCGGTCAAATTCACCCATACCGGTGGTGTGCTCGTCAGTGCCGCGCTGGAACGCGACACGATTGTCATCAGCATCGATGACAGCGGTCCTGGCATGAACGCCAAAGAACAGGCACGGATATTCGACGAGTTCGAGCAAGCCGGCACCAGCGCCCAGCGCGCCGGTGGCGCGGGGCTCGGTCTCGCCATCTCGCGGCGGATCATGGAGGAACATGGCGGCTCCCTGACGCTTTCCAGCACTCCCGGTACCGGGAGCACGTTTGAAATCCGCTTCCCCGCCCTCGGTTGCGATCTTTCGACCGCGTCGCTGGCCAGAAAAGACGTGCTGGGGATGTCCCGCGTATTGGTCATGGCACCGGCCGGTCCGGCATCCACGGCGCTGTCTGCAACGATCCGGACGCTCGGAGGCTTCTGCGAACGCGCCGAAACGATAGAGGATGCGCAAGCCACCGCTGTCCGGGCGCTGTCGACCGGGGTGCCGCTGACCGACATCATCGTCGACCATCGCCACGCCGCGCAGTTCCGCCGGTTGCTGGCGCAGATGCCGAGCCTTGAGCAGCAGAAGCTGCGCAAGACCTATCTGATCAATCCGGAAGAGCGCAACGGCCGTCAGATCAATCGTATGGACGGTTATCATGCCTGGCTTATCAGGCCGCTGCGGGAAAAGTCTCTGGTCGAGGTACTGCGCGGCCGCATGAAAGGAATGGAAGTGCGCGACGCGATCAACGACAACCGGCCGGTGCTGCGCGAGGTCCCCGCCCTGCGTGAAAGGCCAGCCGAAGGCGGCATGCTTCTGGCGGAAGATGATCCGATCAATGCCCTGATGGTGCGCTCCGTTCTCGAGCGGGCTGGCCACACCGTTCGCGTCGTCGATGATTTTGCAGCGCTTGCCGTCACCTTGTTCGATGGACCGGCCGCCCTCCGTGTCGCACCGGAACTGATCATCAGCGATCTGAACATGCCGGGCGGTGACGGGCTGTCGATGCTGGAGCGCCTGCGCCAGCATGAGCGTCAATCTGGCAGCAGACCTGTCCCGGTCATCATCCTGACGTCCGATACGCAACTCCACACGCGCCAGAAACTCATGGCTGCCGGAGCAAGCGCGGTGTTGTCGAAACCCGCCGACCCGAAAGCGCTGATCGCCGAGATCAATCGCCTGCTTGCTTCGTGATTTCAACGGTTTTCTTGGCGCCCTGATGTCACTATCCTGTCGCAGAAACATGGTTTAAGCCGGATAGGATTGAAGCGGCTAGGATGACGTACGATGACAATCGAAACTCTGGATATGGTTGTGGCGGTTGAACAGCCCCGGACCCGTGTCCGGGGCGTCAATCCTACGGCGCATGACATCCTTGGCCGCATCGGCAACCTTGAGACCCGCCTTGCCCGCAACGCGACCGAAATCGATGCCGCGCAGGCAGTTCGCTACAAGGTTTTCGTCGAGGAGATGAAGGCACAGATCCCGCAGGACGCCGATCGCCGCAAGCGTGACGCCGATGCCTGGGATCTGGTCTGCGATCACCTTCTGGTGCTCGATACGTCGATCGAGGGTGATCCGGAAGAGCAGATCGTCGGAACTTATCGCCTGCTTCGCCAGGATGTGGCGGCCCGTACGGGCGGTTTTTATTCGGCTTCAGAATTTTCGGTCGGATCGCTTCTGGACCGTCATCCGGATAAGAAGTTCATGGAACTCGGGCGTTCCTGCGTCCTGCCGGAATACCGCACCAAGCGCACGGTAGAGCTCCTTTGGCAGGGCAACTGGGCCTACGCGCTGAAATATGGCGTCGATGCCATGTTCGGCTGCGGCTCGTTCCCGGGCGTCATTCCCGAAGAGCACGCGTTGGCGTTGTCCTTCTTGCATCACAACATGGTCGTGCGTGGTGAATGGGACGTGTCTGCCCGCCCAGAACTGTTCCGCACCATGGACCTGATGCCGGTCGAAGCGATCAACATGCGCAAAGCGCTTGCCGCTTTACCGCCATTGATCAAGGGATACATGCGTCTGGGCGCCATGGTCGGCAACGGTGCCGTTGTCGATCACGCATTCCGCACCACCGACGTGCTGATCGTTTTGCCGATCACCAACATTTCCGGCCGCTACCTGAATTACTACGGCGCCGACGCCGGCCGGTTCGCAAGCTGAAACGGTTTGATGCGGTTCAGCGTTCTGGAATTCAGTTTACATGCAAGTGAGTGTTTTTGATCAGGCATTTTACAGTGCTGCGTAACGTGTATTCAGCTGTGTTTTGATCAAGCCCGACATGGCGCATAAAAACAGCCCGCCTCGGTTTTCCGGGGCGGGCTGCTTGCGTTTAGAGGCTTCGCTCAGCTATTGGCGTTGTGTGCCGCAAGGGCTGCCATGTTGACGATATCGGAATCCTTGGCCGACATCGAAACGATCTGGACCGACTTGTCGAGACCGACGAGCAGCGGGCCGATCACCGTCGATCCGCCCAGTTCCTGCAGCATCTTCGTCGAGATCGATGCCGAATGGAATGCCGGCATGACCAGAACATTGGCCGGGCCTGACAGGCGGCAGAACGGATACTGCTCCATCACCTTGGCATTCAGCGCCACATCCGCCGCCATCTCGCCATCATATTCAAAATCGACGCGGCGCTTGTCGAGCAGCTTGACCGCTTCGCGCACCCGCTCGGATCGTTCGCCGGAAGGATGGCCGAAGGTCGAATAGGCAAGCAGGGCGACGCGCGGCACGTAACCGAGGCGGCGCGCAAGGCCGGCAGCCTCTTCGGCGATATCGGCCAGTTCATTGGCCGACGGCATGTCATGGACTGCGGTATCGGCAACCAGAACCGTGCGGCCACGGCAGAGTGCCAAAGACACGCCAATCACCCGGTGGCCGGGCTTCGGATCGATGCAGCGGCGGACGTCCTCGAGCGCCGTGGAATAGTTGCGGGTAATGCCCGTCACCATGCCGTCGGCATCGCCCAGCGCCACCATGCAGGCGGCGAAGTGATTGCGGTCGTTGTTGATCAGGCGCTGCGCATCGCGGAACAGATAGCCCTGCCGTTGAAGCCGTGCATAGAGATAGTCGGTATAGGCAGCGGTGCGCTTGGAAATGCGGGCATTGACGAGCTGGATGCCGGGGCGGTCGAGATCGATACCTTCGCGCTCTGCCGTCTGGCGCATCCGGTCCTCGCGGCCAAGCAGCATGGCGGTGCCAAGTTCCTGATTGGCGTAGGCAAGCGCCGACCGCATCATCTGCACCTCTTCGCCTTCGGCAAAGACGATGCGCTTGGGCTGGCGGCGAACGCGCTCATAGATGCGCTGCAACGTCGAGGCGATCGGATCGCGGCGGGCCGACAGCTGCCGGCCATAGGCGGCCAGATCCGGGATTTGCTTGCGGGCAACGCCGCTTTCCATCGCAGCCTTGGCGACGGCAACCGGAATGGAGGAGATCAGGCGTGGATCGAAAGGCACCGGAATGATGTATTGTGGTCCAAAACGGGGCCGGTTGCCCTGATAGGCGGCGGCAACGTCATCCGGCACGTCTTCCTTGGCAAGGTTGGCCAAGGCCTGTGCCGCCGCAATCTTCATCTCTTCGTTGATGGTCGAGGCATGCACGTCGAGCGCACCGCGGAACATGTAGGGAAAACACAGCACATTGTTGACTTGGTTTGGATAGTCGGACCGGCCGGTGGCCATGATCGCGTCGTCGCGAATGGCAGACACCTCCTCGGGCGTAATTTCCGGATCGGGATTGGCCATGGCAAAGATGATCGGCTTTTCCGCCATGGAGCGGATCATCGCCTCCGAGAAAGCACCCTTTTGCGATAGGCCGAGCACCACGTCCGCGCCATCCATGGCGTCCTCGAGCGTGCGCCGGTCGGTCTTGGCCGCATGCGCGGACTTCCACTGGTTCATGCCTTCGGTGCGGCCCTGATAGATCACACCCTTCGTATCGCACATGATGATGTTTTCAGGCGCAAAACCCATCGACTTGATGAGTTCGACGCAGGCAATCGCCGCCGCGCCTGCGCCATTGCAGACCAGTCGCGTCGTCTTGAGGTCGCGGCCTGTCAGTTGTAGTGCGTTGATCAGGCCTGCGGTTGCGATGATCGCCGTGCCGTGCTGGTCGTCATGGAAGACGGGGATATCCATGATTTCGCGCAGTTTCTGCTCGATGATGAAGCATTCCGGCGCCTTGATGTCCTCCAGATTGATACCTCCGAAGGAGGGGCCCAGGAACCGCACGCAATTGATGAATTCGTCGGCATCTTCCGTATCGACTTCGAGATCGATCGAATCGACATCGGCGAAGCGTTTGAAGAGCACGGATTTGCCCTCCATCACCGGCTTCGAGGCCAGCGCCCCGAGATTGCCGAGACCCAGGATGGCGGTGCCGTTGGAGATAACCGCGACCATATTGCCGCGGGTCGTATAGTCATAGGCCTTGGACGGATCGGCGGCGATTGCCTTGACCGGTACGGCCACACCCGGCGAATAGGCAAGCGACAGGTCGCGCTGCGTCGCCATCGGCTTGGTCGGCGAGATCTCCAGTTTTCCGGGCCGTCCCTGGGAATGGAAATCCAGCGCTTCCTGATCCGTGACGCTGTTTGCGCTGCGACTGGTCTTGTCATTCTCGGCCATAAGTCCTCCAACCTTTTGTGGGCGACGGCTCTCCACAGCCGCTTTGTTGTTGTCTTCTATAAACACGCATGGATAGTGTGGCACCACTTTTTTAGGACCAGCATGACTTTTGTGACCGCGCCAATCACCCGCCCTCCCGAGGTTCTGACCGCCGCCCAGTTGGCGACGGAGGAAAGCCGCGCCACGGCCACGCCGATGATGGAACAGTTCATCGAGATCAAGGCGAACAATCCGGATTCGATCCTGTTTTACCGGATGGGCGATTTCTACGAGCTGTTCTTCCAGGATGCTGTCGAAGCATCGCGAGCACTCGGCATCACGCTGACGCGGCGCGGCCAGCATCTCGGCCAGGATATCCCGATGTGCGGCGTGCCGGTCCATGCGGCCGATGATTACCTGCAAAAGCTGATCGGCCTCGGTTTCCGCGTCGCCGTCTGCGAACAGGTCGAAGACCCGGCAGAAGCCAAGAAGCGCGGCGGAAAATCGGTCGTCAAACGCGATGTCGTGCGTCTCGTTACCCCGGGCACGATCACCGAAGACAAATTGCTGTCGCCATCCGAATCCAATTATCTGATGGCGCTTGCCCGCATTCGCGGCACCGAGCCGGCCATCGCACTTGCCTGGATCGATATCTCCACTGGCGTCTTCCGGCTGGCCGAAACCACCGAGACGCGTCTTCTGGCCGATATCCTGCGCATCGAGCCGCGCGAACTGATCCTGGCCGACACGGTCTTCCATGATCCGGAGATGCGCCCGGTTATCGATATTCTCGGCCGCGTCGCGGTTCCTCAGCCGGCCGTCCTGTTCGACAGCGCCACGGCGGAAAACCGCGTAACCCGCTATTATGGCGTCAAGACACTGGATGGCTTCGGCAGCTTCTCGCGCGCCGAACTCGCCGCCGCGTCTGCCGCGATCTCCTATGTCGAAAAGACCCAGCTCGCCGAACGTCCGCCTCTGGGCGCGCCGGAGCGCGAAAGTGCGGCCTCGACCCTGTTCATCGATCCTGCCACCCGCACCAATCTCGAACTGGTGAAAACCCAGTCCGGCGATCGCAGCGGCACGCTGTTGAAGGCGCTGGATCGCACCGTCACCGGCGGCGGCGCCCGGCTGCTGGCCGAGCGGCTGATGTCGCCGCTGACGGATCCTGAGCGGATCAACGCCCGGCTCGATTCCATCTCGGCCCTTGCCGACCAACCGTCCTTCTGCAGCGATCTGCGGTCCGCCTTGAAACACGTGCCGGACATGCCGCGTGCACTGTCGCGCCTGTCGCTTGGCCGTGGCGGACCGCGTGACCTCGGCAACATCCTTGCTGGTTGCCAGTCTGCCGTCGAGGTTTCCGGCCTGCTCGGCCGTGGCGATCTTTCGCAAGAGCTGGGGGCAGCGCTTCAGGCCGTCAGCGCGTTGCCGCAGGATATGGTCCAGCAGCTGGCGGCCATTCTCGGCGATGAGCTGCCGCTTTTGAAACGCGACGGCGGTTTTCTGCGCGATGGCGCCAGCGCCGAACTCGACGAGATGCGGGCACTGCGTGACCAGTCCCGCCGGGTGATCGCCGGCCTGCAGCTCGATTATGCCGAGGAAACCGGCATCAAGTCGCTGAAGATCAAGTACAACAATGTGCTCGGCTATTTCATCGAGGTGACCCAGGGCAATGCCGGGCCGATGACCGAGAGCCCGGAGGCGAAGGCCCGCTATATCCATCGCCAGACGATGGCCAACGCGATGCGCTTCACCACGACCGAACTCTCCGATCTCGAAACCAAGATCGCCAACGCCGCCGACCGGGCGCTGACCATCGAGCTCGAAGCCTTCGACAGGCTGTCGGCCATGGTGGTTGCGCAAGCCGAAGCGATCAAGGCGGCAGCGCTCGCGCTCGCTGTCGTGGATGTGTCGACAGGTCTCGCAACGCTTGCCGAGGAGCAGGCCTATTGCCGCCCTTTGGTCGATACCTCGAAGATGTTCGCTATCGACGGCGGCCGCCACCCGGTTGTCGAGCAGGCGCTGCGCCGCCAGTCGGGTGCAGCCTTCGTCGCCAATGCCTGCGATCTGTCGCCGCATGACGGCGAGGGCGATGGGGCGATCTGGCTTTTGACCGGTCCCAACATGGGCGGTAAATCGACGTTCCTGCGCCAGAACGCGCTGATCGCCATCATGGCCCAGATGGGCTCGTTCGTGCCCGCAACATCCGCCCATATCGGCATTGTCGACCGGCTGTTTTCGCGCGTTGGCGCATCCGACGATCTCGCCCGTGGCCGCTCGACCTTCATGGTCGAAATGGTCGAGACAGCGGCAATCCTCAATCAGGCGACGGACCGTTCGCTGGTCATCCTCGACGAAATCGGCCGCGGCACCGCCACCTTCGACGGCCTGTCGATCGCCTGGGCCTCCGTCGAGCATCTGCATGAGGGCAATCGCTGCCGCGGATTGTTCGCCACGCATTTCCATGAACTGACGGTCCTGTCCGAAAAGCTCGATCGGCTGTCCAATGCCACCATGCGCGTCAAGGAATGGCATGGTGACGTCATCTTCCTGCACGAAGTCGGCCCCGGTGCTGCCGATCGCTCCTACGGCATCCAGGTCGCCCGTCTTGCCGGTCTGCCTGCCTCCGTCGTGGCGCGTGCCAAGGATGTGCTGGCAAAGCTCGAAGATGCCGACCGCAAGAACCCGGCCAGCCAGCTGATCGACGACCTGCCGCTGTTCCAGGTGGCCATCCGCCGCGAGGAACAGGTCAAGGCAGGCCCATCGAAGGTCGAGGAGGCTTTGAAAGGCCTCAACCCCGATGACATGACGCCAAGAGAGGCCATGGACGCGCTTTACGCGCTGAAGAAGCAGCTTGGTAATTCGTGATCGCTAAAGTCTTGTCCAGCCTCGGGCAAAAAGGCTATAGCGCATGCACTGGAGCCGGATGATTTCAGGTTGAATCGACCTGAAATCTGAATCTGCTCCAGAAACAAAAGTAGAGCATGATGTCGTCCGAAAACCGCTTGCATTTTTCGGCATCATGCTTTGGCAGCGGCTCGCAGAGCCTGCCGGACAGGAAGACGGTCGGCCTTTGATGACCATACATGAGACGTCATTTCCCGATATCCTGAATGTTGCGGCACTCAGGGCCAAGTGCAGTTTCATCGCTTCGGCGCATGCGGAACACCGCGACATGATGCGTCAGGCGCTGCTCGCCGCCTTCAAGCAGGCCAATCTGGGTGGCCGCGAAAAGGCCCATGAACTGTTGCTCAAGGATGGCAGCGGGCTGAAATGCGCCGAGCGGATTTCCTGGCTGCAGGACCAGTTGATCACCGTCCTGCATGATTTCGTTCTCAACGAGGTCTTCAACGCCGCCAATGCGCAGCCGTGGTCCCGCATCGCCGTCACCGCTGTCGGCGGTTATGGCCGCGGTACGCTGGCGCCCGGCTCCGATATCGATCTGCTCTTCCTGTTGCCGGTCAAGAAAGCCGTCTGGGCCGAGCCCGCCATCGAGTTCATGCTCTATATTCTGTGGGATCTCGGCTTCAAGGTCGGCCATGCGACGCGCACCATTGACGAATGCATCCGGCTGTCGCGCGGCGACATGACCATCCGCACGGCGATCCTCGAAACCCGCTACATCTGCGGCTCGAAGGAGTTGACGGAGGAGCTGGAGACCCGCTTCGATACCGAGATCGTCAAGAATACCGGGCCGGATTTCATCGCCGCCAAGCTTGCCGAACGCGACGAGCGCCACCGCAAGGCCGGTGATACGCGCTATCTGGTCGAGCCGAATGTCAAGGAAGGCAAGGGCGGCCTGCGTGACATCCACACGCTGTTCTGGATCGCCAAATATTTTTACCGGGTGAAGGATTCGGCCGACCTGATCAAGCTCGGCGTCCTGTCGCGCCAGGAATATCAGCTCTTCCAGAAGGCCGACGATTTCCTCTGGGCGGTGCGCTGCCATATGCACTTCCTCACCGGCAAGGCCGAGGAGCGGCTGTCCTTCGATATCCAGCGCGAGATTGCCGAAAGCCTCGGTTATCACGACCACCCCGGCATGACGGCGGTCGAACGCTTCATGAAGCACTATTTCCTGGTCGCCAAGAGTGTCGGCGATCTCACCCGTATCTTCTGCGCAGCCCTTGAGGACCAGCAGGCCAAGCAGCTTCCGGGGTTCACCGCCGCTCTCAGCCGCTTCACCCACCGGGTCCGCAAGATCGCCGGCACTTTGGAATTCGTCGATGACGGCGGCCGTATCGCGCTGGCAAGTCCGGACATTTTCAAGCGTGACCCGATCAACCTGATCCGCATCTTCCATGTCGCGGATATCAACGGCTTGGAGTTCCATCCCGCCGCCTTGAAGCAGGTGACGCGGTCGCTCGGCCTGATCACGCCTGCGGTGCGCGACAACGAGGAGGCCAACCGCCTGTTCATGTCGATGCTGACCTCGCGCCGCGACCCGGAACTGATCCTGCGCCGCATGAACGAGGCCGGTGTGCTCGGCCGGTTCATTCCTGAATTCGGCAAGATCGTCTCGCTGATGCAGTTCAACATGTATCACCACTATACCGTCGACGAGCATCTGCTGCGCGCCGTCGATGTGCTGTCACGGATCGACCAGGGCCGTGACGAGGAACTGCATCCGCTTGCCGTCAAGCTGATGCCGGGCGTCGAGGATCGTACGGCGCTGTTCGTCGCCGTGCTTCTGCACGACGTCGCCAAGGGGCGTCCGGAAGATCATTCGACCGCCGGTGCCAAGGTCGCCCGCAAGCTCTGCCCGCGCTTCGGCTTAACGCCCAAGCAAACGGAAACGGTGGCGTGGCTGATCGAGGAGCATCTGACCATGTCGATGGTGGCGCAAACACGCGACCTCAACGACCGCAAGACGATCATCGATTTCACTGAAAAGGTGCAATCGCTCGATCGCCTGAAAATGCTGTTGATCCTGACCATCGCCGATATCCGCGCCGTCGGTCCCGGCGTCTGGAACGGCTGGAAGGGCCAGCTGCTGCGCACGCTGTACTACGAGACCGAACTTCTGTTATCAGGCGGCTTTTCCGATCTGCCCCGCAAGGAGCGCGCAGCGCACGCGGCCGACGTGCTGTTCGAGGCTCTGTCCGACTGGAGCCAGAAGGACCGCAAGACCTATACCAAGCTGCACTACCAGCCTTATCTTCTGTCTGTGCCGCTCGAAGACCAGCTGCGCCACGCCCGCTTCATCCGCGAGGCCGACAAGACCGGCCGCGCTTTGGCGACAATGGTGCGGACGCACCAGTTCCATGCCATCACCGAAATCACGATATTGTCGCCGGACCATCCACGTCTGCTTGCGGTGATTGCGGGCGCCTGTGCCGCCGCCGGTGCCAATATCGTCGATGCGCAGATTTTCACCACCTCGGATGGCCGGGCGCTGGATACGATCCTGATCACTCGCGAGTTTCCTGTCGATGACGACGAGATGCGCCGGGCGGCGAATATCGGCAAGATGATCGAGGACGTGCTTTCGGGCAAGAAGCGCCTGCCGGAAGTGATCGCCAGCCGCACGAAGCACCGCAAGCGCAACAAGGCGTTCACGGTGCCGCCGGCCGTCACCATCAGCAACAGCCTGTCGAACAAGTTCACCGTCATCGAAGTCGAGTGCCTCGATCGCACCGGCCTGTTGTCGGAGGTCACCGCCGTGCTTTCCGATCTGTCGCTCGATATCGCCTCGGCGCATATCACCACTTTCGGCGAAAAGGTTATCGACACCTTCTATGTCACCGATCTTGTCGGCCAGAAGATCACGAATGAGAGCCGGCAGAGCAATATCGTCGCGCGGCTGAAGGCCGTAATGTCGGACGAGGCGGATGAAATGCGTGACCGCATGCCATCCGGCATGATCGCGCCGCAACACACGCGCTCCGTCACCGGTGCCAAAAAAGCCAAGGCGGAATCATGAGCCTCGTCAAGAAATTCATGACCGTTGGCGGCGCCACGCTCGGCAGCCGCATCTTCGGTTTCGCCCGCGAAATGCTGATGGCGGCAGCCCTTGGAACGGGGCCTATGGCCGACGTCTTCTATGCCGCCTTCCGGTTCCCCAATCTGTTCCGCCGCCTCTTTGCCGAGGGCGCGTTCAACGCCGCCTTCGTGCCGCTGTTTTCCAAGGAGATCGAAGCCAACGGCACGGATGGTGCCAAGCGCTTTTCGGAAGAAGTGTTCGGTGTGCTGTTTACGGTGCTGCTGCTGATCACCATCGCGATGGAACTGTCGATGCCGCTTCTGGTGCGTTTCGTCATCGCGCCCGGCTTTGCCGACGATGCCGAGAAATCGGCCCTCACCGTACGTATGGCGATGGTGATGTTCCCCTATCTCATGTGCATGTCGCTGACCGCGATGATGAGCGGCATGCTCAATTCGCTGCACCACTTCTTTGCCGCCGCCGTCGCGCCGATTTTCCTCAACGTCGTGATGATCGGCGCGCTGTTTTACGCGCTCTACACCGGTGCCGATCCGCTCATGACCGCCTGGTATCTGTCCTGGGGTGTCATGGTGGCAGGCGTGCTGCAGCTCGGTGTCGTCTATCTCGGTGTCCTACATGCCGGCATGAGCATCCGTCTCAAGTTTCCCCGCTTGACGCCGAACGTCAAACGGCTGCTGATCCTGGCGGTGCCTGCAGCCATCACCGGCGGCATCACCCAGATCAACCAGCTGATCGGCCAGGCGATCGCCTCGGCCCAGGATGGCGCCATCGCCGCCCTGCAATATGCCGATCGCATCTATCAACTGCCGCTGGGTGTCGTTGGTGTCGCTGTTGGCGTCGTTTTGCTCCCGGAGCTGTCGCGCGCGCTGAAAGGCGGCCATCTGCGCGAGGCCGGAAACCTGCAGAACCGCTCGATCGAGTTCGTGCTGTTCCTGACCGTTCCGGCTGCCGTCGCCCTGTGGATCCTCTCTGACGAGATCATCCGGGTGCTGTTTGAACGCGGCGCCTTCCATGCCGGCAATACCGCCGTCGTCGGCTCGATCCTCGCCATCTACGGTATCGGCTTGCCGGCTTTCGTTTTGATCAAGGCGCTGCAGCCGGGTTTCTATGCCCGCGAGGACACCAAGACACCAATGCGGTTCTCGGCCGTGGCTGTTGCTGCCAATTGCGCTCTGGCAATCACGCTGTTTCCCCGTCTCGGCGCCCCGGGTATCGCCGTCGCCGAGGCCACCGCCGGCTGGATCAGCACGGTCCTGCTCTTCGTCACGCTGCTGCGGCGCGGGCATCTGACATGGGAATGGGCGCTGTTGCGCCGCACCGTCCTGCTGATAGTTGCCGCGTCGGTCATGGGTGGTGTGCTCTATTATCTGCGCAGTGTCTTTGCCGTCTCGCTGGCGTCAGGTTCGCCATTCTGGACGAAACTGGGCGCGCTGGGAATCCTGATCGGCGTCTCGATGGTTGTCTATTTCGCCGTCGCTTTCCTGATCGGCGGAGCAGATCTGTCGATGATCCGGCGCAACATCAAGCGCAAGGCCGCTGTCCCGCCGCCAACGGATACCTGAGGCGGCGAAAACGTCAGGCCCGCTTTCCCGAGCGGCGCTTGGCGCTGAGGAAATGTCCTTTTGATTTGCCGCAATAGGTCCACTGACGCCGGGCTCCGGTATCGACGTGAACGATCCCGTTGCAATAGCGGCCGATGCCGCCAATGCCCGGCGCTGTTCTTGCTGCCGCAAGGATCTTGCTTTCGGAAACGCCGGGGACGCGGATATCGGCGGCCTGGCAAAACCGGTGCATCGAACCGGAGCGATGGGACTGCGGCCTATGGCCGGAGGTCACCAGCGGCCGGCGCCCGGTTTTCGCAGCGATATGCGCCAGAATGCCTTCGAGACGCGGTGAAAAGCAGCCGGTTCTGACCGATACCGTCTGGACGGCATAAGCCGTTGTCCTGCTGTGGACGGGCAGTTTGACTTTGCGCGGGCGGTCGTCCTTGGCTTCGGCGATGGCAGAACTGGAAATGGCGAGCAAGCACGCAAGAGCGAGCAACAATAGGTTACGCATGACAATCCTTCGACATGCGCCCGTTCAGTATCCGGTATCGGATCGGGCTACATGCAAATGTCGGTTCGGCGCACCCTTATGTGCGCGGTACAGCGGGAATGAACTCGGCTGGGAACCTGGGTGTAGTGTTGGATTGGCAAATTCATCCGAAATGAAGCAATTTTATGGAATTTTCTTCTGATAGCTCCAAAGAGCTATGCCGCAATACTGCCTTCTTCGTTAATTTAAACGAAACATTAGAGCAAAAAATTCCAATTTGGATCTTTGGATTCAATGTCTTGGCTGCCCCGCTAATTGTTCTTCGGCGGATTTTGCCGCAAGCGCCGACTGCACGCCTCTTGATCGCCGCTATTCCAGTGTGCATAAGCCGCCAACAGCAACAGAGGCCGGGCCCTCCACAAGCCCGAATGAGGACACGATGTCAGAATTCAAACCGCTCGTCTTTTCCGGCGTCCAGCCCACCGGCAATCTCCACCTCGGCAATTACTTGGGTGCGATTCGCAAATTTGTGGCGCTGCAGGAAAACAACGACTGCATCTATTGCGTCGTTGATCTGCATTCGCTCACTGCCCAACTCGTACACGAGGATTTGCGCAACCAGATACGCTCGATCGCCGCCGCCTTCATCGCCGCCGGCATCGATCCGAAGAAGCATATCGTCTTCAACCAGTCCGCCGTGCCTCAGCATGCCGAGCTCGCCTGGATCTTCAACTGCGTCGCCCGCATCGGCTGGATGGAACGCATGACCCAGTTCAAGGACAAGTCCGGCGGCAAGAACGCCGAGCAGGTCTCGCTTGGCCTGCTTGCCTATCCGAGCCTGATGGCTGCCGACATTCTCGTCTACCGCGGGACTCACGTGCCTGTCGGCGACGATCAGAAGCAGCATCTCGAGCTTGCCCGCGATATCGCCCAGAAATTCAACATCGACTTCAGCGACCATATCCGCCGGACCGATTATGGCGTTGACATCAAGGTCGGCGATGAGCCGGTGCATGCCTATTTTCCGATGGTCGAGCCGCTGATCGGCGGTCCGGCCCCACGCGTCATGTCGCTGCGGGATGGCACCAAGAAGATGTCGAAGTCGGATGCGTCCGACCTGTCGCGCATCAACCTGATGGACGATGCCGAGACGATCTCGAAGAAGATCCGCAAGGCAAAGACCGATCCGGATGCCTTGCCAAGCGAAGCCGATGGCCTCAAGGGCCGCCCGGAAGCCGATAATCTCGTCGGCATCTATGCGGCACTGTCGGACAAGACCAAGGCTGAGGTGCTCGGGGAATTCGGCGGACAGCAGTTCTCGGTCTTCAAGCCGGCGCTGGTGGATCTCGCGGTCGCCGTTCTCGCCCCGATCTCCGGCGAAATGCGCCGCCTGCTGGACGACACCTCCCATATCGACGGCATCCTGCGTGATGGTGGCGAGCGGGCCAGGGCGCGGGCGGAAGTGACGATGAAACAGGTCCGGGAAATCGTCGGCTTTCTGCAATAATTCGCCGCAAAAGAAACCTTGCAGCCAGAAATATCGGGTGTAAGAGTCGCCTCATGGTTTCAACACGACTCTCAAGACTGGAAGGTCACCGCCGCAAATTCATGGCGGTGATCGATGATACCCCGGAATGTGGCCGCGCCGTCCACTACGCCGGCATGCGCGCCAAAAACTCCAATGGCGGTCTCGTTCTGCTCTATGTCATCGCTGACGCCGATTTCCAGCAATGGCTGGGTGTCGAGGGCATCATGCGGGCAGAGGCCCGCGCCGAGGCCGAAGCGACGCTGGCCAAGATTGCCCAGACGGTGCGCGAAACGATCGGCATCGAGCCGGAAATGGTCATCCGCGAAGGCGGTGCGACGGATCAGATCTACGGCCTGATCGAGGAAGATCGCGATATCGCCATCCTCGTACTGGCCGCCGGTTCCGCCAAGGATGGACCGGGGCCACTGGTCTCGTCGATTGCCGGCAAGACAGCAGCATTCCCGATCCCGGTGACGGTGATACCGGATTTGCTCACCGACGAGGAAATCGACGCGCTGAGCTGAGCGCTGCCTTTTGTGGCAGGATCAGCGGAATTGATCCTCGGGTGGCTGAAACGCATGGCCCATGCATCTTGAAGCTGCCGTCCAAACGGCTTATATTCTTTTGAATTATTCTAAACAGGCTGGTTGAACCCGACCCCGGCCGACGCGGAGCAAAGACATGTTCATCCAGACCGAAGCCACGCCGAACCCCGCCACGCTGAAGTTCCTGCCGGGCAAGGTGGTGATGGAAAATGGTACGGCGGAATTCCGCGATGAGGAAGAGGCTGCAGCCGGTTCGGCTCTGGCCGCGCGCCTGTTCATGATCCCCGGCGTGACCGGCGTCTATTTCGGCTATGATTTCATCACTGTCACCAAGGAAGCGCAGGAATGGCAGCATTTGAAGCCTGCGATCCTCGGCTCGATCATGGAACACTTCATGTCCGGCCAGCCGGTCATGGCGGTGCATACCCGCGCTGAAGAAAGCGACCAGGACGGCGAATTCTTCGAGGAAGGCGACGAAACCATCGTTGCGACCATCAAGGAACTGCTGGAAACCCGCGTTCGTCCGGCCGTGGCCCAGGATGGTGGCGATATCACCTTCAAGGGTTTTCGCGATGGCACCGTCTTCCTCAACATGAAGGGCGCCTGCGCCGGCTGCCCATCTTCGACGGCAACGTTGAAGCATGGCGTGCAGAACCTGCTGCATCATTTCATCCCCGAAGTGCAGTCCGTCGAAGCCGTCTGAGCGAGCGTCCATCGGTGCCGCGACTATCCATCAAAGTTGAAGAAGCATGATCGTCCTGGCTATCGATACGGCTGGGTCGGGTTGTTTTGCTGCGGTCTATGACAGCGGCACCGGTATGGTTCTCGCCTCTGCCGGCGCCGATATCGGCCGTGGCCATGCCGAGCAGCTGATAGGCTTTATCGACGAGGCGTTGGTGGCCAGCGGCAAGGTGCTTGCGGATATCCACCGTATCGCCGTCACCGTCGGCCCCGGTTCGTTTACCGGCATCCGTGTCGGCGTCGCCGCAGCGCGTGGTTTTGCGCTGGCGCTCAACGTGCCCGCCGTCGGCGTCTCAACGCTTGCCGCCATTGCCGAAGCTGCGCGGGAGGCAAACCCCGGGCGCGCCATTTTGGCGACGATCGATGCCAAGCGCGACGAGCTTTACTGCCAGAGTTTTGAAGCCTATGGAACGCCGCGCAGCGAAGCGTTGATGCTGGAAATTGCAGAGGCCCAGAGACTGTTTGCCGATTTCGACGGCGTCATCTGCGGCACCGCAGCCAAGCATCTGACGGACCAGCCGCCGGCAAGCGCCGCGCAAACGGATCTCACGGATATCCGTCTTGTTGCCCGCCTCGCCGCCGCCGCGGATCCGTCGCAGGGCAAGCCGAGCCCGCTCTATCTGCGCGGTCCGGATGTCAAGTCTCAAGCCGGTTTTGCGGTAGCGCGAGCCTAAGATGCTGCTGACCGACTTTTTTGTCCGCAAACCGGAATTCGAAATCTTCGCCCTGGAAACGGCCGACTTGCCGCACGCCGCCGCCATCCACAAATCGCGTTTCAGGCATGCCTGGAGCGATGGCGAGCTCCATTCGTTGCTGATCCAGGACACTGTTTTCGGCTTCATCGCCCGTCAGAACAACGCCTATACGCGACCGTTCATTACGCAACCGCTTGTCGGCGGTTTCGTCCTCGCGCGGGTTGCCGCCGGTGAGGCGGAAATCCTGACGATCGGTATCGATCCACGATTTTCGCGGCTGGGCCTTGGCTGGCGGTTGATGCGGGCAGCATTGCGCGAGGCGCGCGATCAGGCGGCCGAAGCGGTGTTCCTCGAAGTTGACGAGACCAATGCCGCCGCCATCGCTCTCTACCGCAAACTCGGATTTGCCAAAGTTGGCGAGAGACGTGCATATTATCAAGGTGTTAACGGCGCTAAAACCGGCGCCCTTGTCATGCGCCTCGATCTTGGCTAGCCGTACCGGCTTGACCCGACTGATTTGAAGCGGACCTGGAAGAGAAACGCGCTTGCGCTGCAATCCCGACAGACCATGCAGAGATGACGATAGACGCGGTTCGTCGCGGCTGACGGTGATGCCGACCGTCGGATTGGAAAGCCGCGCGTGATCAATTGGCTGCGCGTTGCGCTCTGCATGACGGTTTTGATTGCGGCCACACTTGTCATGGCGCCTGTGCAGATTCTCCTCCTCTGGCTGGACAGACCGCAGCGCCGCACGCTGCCCCGCCTCTGGCACCGGATGGCCTGCCGTCTCGTTGGTATCCGGGTTCGCGTCCATGGCACGCCGGACCGGCAGCGCCCGTTGCTGCTGGTGTCGAACCATGCCAGCTGGAAGGATATCCTCGTTCTCGGTTCGATCGCTGACGTGGTGTTCGTCGCCAAGTCGGACGTCAAGGCCTGGCCGGTTTTCGGCCTTCTGGCGCGCCTGCAGGCAACGATCTTCATCGAGCGGGATCAGAAACGCACTACCGGCAATCAGGTCAACGAGATCGGCAAGCGTATGGCCGATGGCGAGATCGTCGTGCTGTTTCCCGAAGGCACGACATCGGATGGCAACCGGCTGCTGGAGATCAAGACATCGCTGTTCGGCGCCGCCGCCGCCGCCGTGCCGATGTCGCCAACCGGCGCCGTCCATGTCCAGCCGGTCGCCATTGCCTATACCGGCATTCACGGCATGCCGATGGGCCGCTATCACCGGCCGGTCGCCGCCTGGCCGGGCGATATTCCGCTTGGCCCGCATCTGCTTGGCATCCTCCATGAGGGCGCCGTCGATGTCGATGTCATCTATGGCGAGCAGATTACCTATACGGCAGAGAGCAATCGCAAGGTCGTCAGCCGTCAGGTGGAAAAGAGCATCCGCGAGATGCTGGCCCTCAAGCTGCGCGGCCGTTGAGGCTGTTGGCGCAAGGGAAGGGCTTCAATTTTGGGCCTCGATGCTCTATGGAACCGGGCATGACACAGGAAATCGCCGTTTTATCCGCAAAGCCCGAGATGGCTCTTGAAAGTCCACCGGTCCGCAAGGTCTTTGTGAAGACCTACGGCTGTCAGATGAACGTCTACGATTCCGATCGGATGACGGACGCGCTGGCCAAGGACGGCTATGTCTCGACCGATGTCATGGAAGACGCCGATCTCGTCCTTTTGAACACCTGTCATATCCGCGAGAAAGCCGCCGAGAAAGTCTACTCGGCGCTGGGGCGGCTGCGTGACCTGAAGAAGAAAAAGGCCAGCGAAGGCCGCGAGATGATGATCGGCGTTGCCGGTTGCGTCGCGCAGGCCGAAGGCGACGAAATCCTGCGCCGGGCGCCTGCCGTCGATCTCGTCATCGGCCCACAGACCTATCATCGGCTTCCCGAAGCCCTCAAGCGCGTCCAGCGCGGCGAGCGGGTGCTGGAAACCGACTATGCCATCGAGGACAAGTTCGAGCACCTGCCGGCACCGGACAAGGCCAAGACCAGGGCGAGGGGCGTCACCGCTTTCCTCACCGTCCAGGAGGGCTGTGACAAGTTCTGTACCTTCTGCGTCGTTCCTTATACGCGCGGCTCCGAAGTCTCCCGGCCCGTCGCCCAGATCGTTGCCGAAGCGCAGAAGCTGGTCGATGCCGGCGTGCGCGAGATCACGCTTCTCGGCCAGAACGTCAATGCCTGGCACGGCCTTGGCGCAGACGGCGAAAAATGGGGGCTCGGGCAGCTGCTGCATCGCCTGACGCAGATAGAAGGCCTTGCCCGTCTGCGCTATACGACCAGCCATCCGCGCGACATGGAAGACAGCCTGATCGAGGCCCATCGCGACCTGAAGCAGTTGATGCCCTATCTGCACCTGCCGATCCAGTCTGGCTCCAACCGTATCCTGAAAGCGATGAACAGGCGGCACACGACGGCCGAGTACATCGCGCTGATCGCCCGCATCAAGGCAGCCCGGCCCGATCTCGCGCTCTCCGGTGATTTCATCGTCGGCTTTCCCGGCGAGACCGACGAGGATTTCGAAGACACGCTGCGTCTGGTCGAAACCGTTGGTTATGCACAGGCATTTTCGTTCAAGTATTCGACCCGTCCGGGAACGCCCGGTGCCGACCTCGGCGATCAGGTGCCGGAAGACGTCAAAGCCAAGCGATTGGAAAGATTGCAGGCTTTGTTGCTAAAACAGCAAAATGAGTTTGCGCAAGCCTGTATCGGCAAGACCATCGACCTGCTTCTGGAGAAGCCGGGCCGCATGCCGGGCCAGCTGATCGGCCGCTCGCCCTGGCTGCAGTCGGTGAATGTTGATGCAAACGCATCGCAAATCGGTGACATTGTTTCTGTACGAATCACTGGTGCGGGCCCTAACAGTCTGTTTGCCGAAGTGGTAAGCTGAGGGACCGCTAACTCAAGGAGCCTGACCGCTTGAACGGACACGAATTGGTTTCATCCTCGCCGCGCCAGTCGAAAACATCCGCGACAGACGTCAATCACTTCGTGCTCACATTTGAGAACAACCGGTTCGCTAGCGAGTTGTTTGGCCAGTTCGACCAGAATCTCAAATTGATCGAACAGCGCCTGCATATCGATGCCCGGCCACGCGGTAATTCCGTTTCGATCTCGGGCGAAGTGGTCGCCACCAATCAGGCCCGCCGGGCGCTCGATTATCTCTATGGGCGCCTGCAGAACGGCAGCACCGTTGAAACCTCCGATGTCGAAGGCGCCATCCGCATGGCTGTCGCCGCCGACGACCAGCTACAGTTGCCGACCATGGAAAAGAAGGCCAAGCTCAACCTCGCGCAGATTTCGACGCGCAAGAAGACAGTCGCTGCCCGCACGCCGACGCAGGACGCCTATATGCGCGCACTGGAGCGGTCCGAGCTGGTGTTCGGTGTTGGTCCGGCGGGTACCGGCAAGACCTATCTGGCCGTCGCCCACGCCGCCCAGCTTCTCGAACGAGGCGCTGTCGATCGCATCGTGCTGTCGCGGCCGGCTGTCGAAGCGGGCGAACGCCTCGGCTTCCTGCCTGGTGACATGAAGGACAAGGTCGATCCCTATCTGCGGCCGCTCTATGACGCGCTGTATGACATGATGCCGGGCGACAAGGTCGAGCGGGCGATCACCGCTGGCGTCATCGAAATTGCGCCTCTCGCCTTCATGCGTGGACGCACGCTCGCCAATGCTGCTGTCATCCTCGATGAGGCGCAGAACACCACGGCGATGCAGATGAAGATGTTCCTGACGCGCCTCGGTGAAAACGGCCGGATGATTGTCACCGGCGACCCGAGCCAGGTCGATCTGCCGCGCGGCGTCAAGTCCGGTCTTGTCGAGGCTCTGCAGATCCTTAAAGGCGTTGAAGGCGTGTCGGTTGTCCGCTTCAAGGACGTCGACGTTGTCCGCCATCCGATGGTTGCCCGTATCGTTCGTGCCTATGAGGCAACGACCGCCGTTCATGACGAAAGCGAGCAGGGCGACCGCTAAGGCGGAAGCAAGCCAATCATGACGAGCCTTGATATCCAGATCAGCGTCGAGGAAGGCCCATGGCCTTCCGAGGCCGACCTTGCGTCTCTCAGCGAACGCGTCCTTGGCGCGAGCGCCGAATTCCTCAAGCGTGAAGAAAAACAGCCGTTTCCGAAAATGCCGCCGGAAGTGTCGCTGGTCTTTACCGACGATGCCTCCATCCGCGCGATCAACGCGGAATGGCGCAGCCAGGACAAGCCGACCAATGTGCTGTCCTTTCCCGCCTTTCCGGTCACCCCGGGCAAGATGCCGGGGCCGATGCTCGGCGATATCATCCTGGCCCATGAGACGCTGGTGCGCGAGGCCGACGATCTCGGCAAGCCTTTCGACGAGCACCTGACCCATCTCCTGGTGCATGGATTTCTGCATCTTTTCGGCTATGATCACATCGATGAGGATGATGCCGAAAGAATGGAGAGCCTGGAGACTCGCATTTTGGCCGGTCTTGGTTTATCTGATCCCTATGGGGACAGTGATCCCGTTTGATAGTTTGGAACAATGAGCGATTTTAGAGCGCAGCCGGCACCGGTTGTTAGAGACGAGGCGGAAGCCTCCAGTCAGGACGAAGCGGGCAGTAGTAGCACCGCCCCGAAACCTGAGAACGGCAAGTCAGGTTCCTCCTTCTGGAGCCGTGCAGCCCGGATCTGGCGTGCGGGCAATGCCTCCAGCCTTCGTGAAGATCTCACCGATGCGTTGATGACGGGTGGCGCCGATGGCGATACGGCCTTTACGCCGGCCGAACGCGCCATGCTCAACAATATCCTGCGTTTCCGCGAGGTCCGCGTCGAGGATGTGATGGTCCCGCGCGCCGATATCGAGGCCGTGGATCTCAGCATCACCATTGCTGAACTGATGGTCATTTTCGAGGAATCCGGCCGATCGCGCATGCCGGTCTACAGCGAAAGCCTCGATGACCCGCGCGGCATGGTCCATATCCGCGACCTGCTGTCCTATGTCACCAAGCAGGCCCGCAACAAGCGACGCAGCGGCAGCCGCTCGACGGCAAGCGCAGCGGCGGTTGCGGCGGAAAAGCCTGAAAAGCCGGTTCGCCAGCCGAAGCCAGGTTTCGATCTCGGCCGTATCGATCTGTCAAAGACGGTCGAAGAGGCCGGCATCATCCGCCAGGTCCTGTTCGTGCCGCCGTCCATGCACGCCTCCGACCTGATGCAGCGCATGCAGGCCGCCCGTATTCAGATGGCTCTGGTGATCGACGAATATGGCGGCACCGATGGCCTCGCCTCGCTTGAGGATATCGTCGAAATGGTCGTCGGTGATATCGAGGACGAGCATGACGATGAAGAAGTCATGTTCGCAAAAACCTCCGACGATGTCTTCGTCGCCGATGCCCGTGTTGAACTGGAAGAGATTGCCGCAGCGATCGGCCCGGATTTCGACGTGCGCGAGCAGCTTGAGGATGTCGATACGCTGGGTGGTCTGGTCTTTGCGGCACTCGGCCGCATCCCGGCCCGTGGCGAAGTTGTCCAGGCGATCCCTGGTTTCGAGTTCCAGGTTCTCGATGCCGATCCGCGCCGTGTGAAGCGCGTGCGGATTGTTCGAAAGCGCCCACCGGCCCGACGCCGTCCTGCAAAGGGCGAAGAGGATGTGCCTTTCGAGGCAACACCAACCGCTGAGCTGGAAAAATCGCTGCGCGAAACCGGCTAAGCCCCACGCTCTGGGGCTAAAATGCCGTTTCCAGGCACGACAAGCAGCTGCTTTTTTGGAACACTGCCGCCACGTTGATTCGGATTGACGGTTTTGACGCGTTTGTATTTGCCGCGCGCATGACCGGGTGGCGGCTTTGTGCCGATTGGGGGAAGTGAATGGAGTGGCTTGCGGGCAGGATCATGCTGTTGTCTGGAGCCCGCCGGGCTCTTATCGCCTTCGTCGCCGGTTTGATTGCCGTTTTTGCATTGCCGCCCTTCGGTATTTTCGCGGCCCCCTTCCTTTCTTTTCCTATTCTCGTCTGGCTGATCGATGGTGCATCGGGCAATCCCGACCATGGTCTCATCAGGCGCAGCTTTCCGGCGTTCTGGATCGGCTGGTGTTTCGGCTTCGGTTATTTTCTCGGTGGCCTGTGGTGGCTGGGTAATGCGCTTCTTGTCGAAGCCGACGATTTTGCCTGGGCGGTGCCGCTGGCCGTGATCGGTGTGCCGGCATTCCTCGCCGTCTTTTATGGGGGTGCCACCGCAATTGCCCGCATCCTTTGGTCTGACGGCCTTGGCCGGATTGCAGCGCTCGCCTTTGCCTTCGGGCTTTTCGAGTGGCTGCGCAGCTTTGTCCTCACCGGTTTCCCCTGGAATGCGATTGGCTATGCCGCCATGCCCGTTCCGCTGATGATGCAGTCGGCTGCGGTAATAGGCCTTGCCGGCGTCACGATGCTGGCGGTGTTCGTCTTTGCCGCGCCGGCACTTATCGGCACGCGCAAGGGACTGCGCATCGGCTTGGGCCTTGCCGTGCTGTTGTTGGGCGCGCATTTCGGTTACGGCTATTACCGGCTGGAACAGCCGTTGCCGCCGCCTGCCGATCCTGCTCTGACGGTCCGGCTTGTCCAGCCTTTGATCGATCAATCGCAGAAGATCGACGACAGCGAACGGATGACGATCTTCGAAGAGCATCTGGCGCTGACGCAGGCACCGCCGGCCAATGGCGGCAAGCGGCCTGATATTGTCGTCTGGCCGGAAACCGCAGTGCCCTTCATCCTGACCGAAAATCCTGATGCGCTGCTGAGAATTTCCGACGTGTTGCAGGACGGCCAGTTGCTGATCGCAGGCGCTGTGCGCGCTGAAGCCAGTGGTGCCGGCCAGCCACCGCGCTATTACAATTCGATTTATGTCATCGATGATCGCGGTCAGATCGTTGGTGCGTCGGACAAGGTCCACCTTGTTCCCTTTGGGGAGTATCTGCCGCTGGAGAGCCTCCTGTCGGCAGCGGGGCTGGATACGGTCGCCATGCCCGGTGGCTTTACGGCAGCGGCAACACGCACGCTGCTGACATTGCCGGGCGGGAAAACGCTCTATCCGCTGATCTGCTATGAGGCTATTTTTCCTGGTGAAATCGGCGGGGATGCGCGTCATGCCGATGCGCTGCTCAATCTCACCAACGATGCCTGGTTCGGTAACACGCCCGGACCCTACCAGCACTTCCAGCAGGCCCGGATACGCGCGGTGGAGACGGGCTTGCCACTCATTCGCGACGCCAATACCGGTATTTCCGCTGTTATCAACGGCCGCGGAGAGATCGTCACCGGATTTCCGCTGGGCACACGAGGCTTCGTGGACACAATTTTGCCGGGAAAGTATGAATTGCTAATGAGCCATGAGGAGCAAGAATGGAGCGCAATCCTGATTGGGTGCCTTCTGCTCGGTTTAGCGATTATTTCCCGCGCAAGTTTTATTCTGAGAGAGAATTGACCAAAAACCCCTAAAATTGCATAGTGGCATCCACCATCGATCTTCACCTATGTTCGGGGGGTTTCCGCCCCGGCTGCACAACGTGACGTGTAGTCTGCTCTCGGCAAGTGTCCAGGTTATGGAGCAACTGAAACTTCTCTTATTAGGAAACCGTTATGATAGAGAACAAGAAGAAGCCGAACCCTATCGACATTCATGTCGGTAGCCGGATTCGTCTTCGCCGTACCATGCTGGGCATGAGCCAGGAGAAACTCGGAGAGGCTCTCGGGATCACCTTCCAGCAGATTCAGAAATATGAAAAAGGCACGAACCGGGTCGGCGCCAGCCGTCTTCAGAACATCTCAAGCATCTTGAATGTTCCGGTATCCTTCTTTTTCGAGGATGCTCCGGGCGATTCGTCCACCGGCGCGTCCGGCATGGCGGAAGCCTCGAGCTCGAACTACGTGGTCGATTTCCTGTCCTCCTCCGAAGGCCTTCAGCTGAACCGCGCATTCGTCAAGATTGGCGATCCCAAGGTGCGCCGCAAGCTTGTCGATCTGGTCAAGGCTTTGGCCGCAGAGGCGGAAGCCGAATAAGTCTGACACAGACATGGTATGAAAAAAAGCGGCCGGACAGTGCCGCTTTTTTTGCGCCCTGATTCACGGCCTGGCCACCCTGACGGTGAAGGGCGGCTGACCCGAATGCGGCTTTAAAGCATCAAAAACCCGGAAAATCGTTCCTGTTTCGCCCATATAAAGATATATTTATGTCCTTGTGTGCTTGTCATTCTGTGGCAAGATCACTAACACGTTTGAAGCAGTTTTTTCTTTGAGGGGACTTCCCGCATGCGCGCTAACTACCTGTTTACGAGTGAATCCGTGGCAGAAGGTCATCCGGATAAGGTCTGTGACCGGATCTCCGACGAAATTGTCGATCTTGTATATCGTGAAGCCGCCAAAACCGGCGTTGATCCCTGGGGGGTTCGCATCGCCTGCGAAACGCTGGCGACCACCAACCGCGTGATTATCGCCGGCGAAGTCCGGGTTCCGGACACCCTTCTGAAGAAGGACAAGGACGGCAACGTTCTGAAGGACGCAGCCGGTCACCCGGTTATCAATCCTGCAAAATTCAAGTCTGCCGCCCGCAAGGCAATCCGGGAAATCGGTTACGAGCAGGCCGGGTTCCACTGGAAGACCGCCAAGATCGACGTGCTCTTGCATCCCCAGTCGGCCGATATCGCCCAGGGCGTCGATAGCGCCGCTGACAAGCAGGGCGACGAAGGGGCTGGCGACCAGGGCATCATGTTCGGTTATGCCTGCAAGGAAACGGCAGAACTGATGCCTGCCCCGATCTATTACTCGCACCGCATCCTCGATCTTCTGGCGACCGCCCGCAAGAAGGGCGTTGGAGAAGCCGGCCGCCTTGGTCCTGATGCCAAGAGCCAGGTTACCGTCCGCTACATCGACGGCAAGCCATCGGAAGTGACTTCCATCGTTCTCTCGACGCAGCATCTCGACGAAAGCTGGGATTCGGCCAAGGTTCGCTCGGTTGTCGAGCCCTATATCCGCGAAGCGCTGCACGACATCGACATTGCCGATGATTGCAACTGGTACATTAACCCGACCGGCAAGTTCGTCATCGGTGGACCGGATGGTGATGCTGGCCTGACCGGCCGCAAGATCATCGTCGATACTTATGGTGGAGCAGCTCCGCATGGCGGCGGCGCGTTCTCAGGCAAGGACACGACGAAGGTCGACCGTTCGGCTGCCTATGCTGCACGCTACCTCGCCAAGAACGTCGTGGCCGCTGGCCTCGCGGACCGTTGCACGATCCAGATCGCCTACGCGATCGGTGTTGCCCAGCCGCTGTCGATCTATGTCGATCTGCATGGCACCGGCAAGGTCACCGAAGACCAGGTCGAGGGGGCGATCCGCAAGACGATGGACCTGTCCCCGTCGGGCATCCGCCGCCACCTGGACCTCAACAAGCCGATCTATGCCAAGACCTCTGCCTACGGTCACTTCGGCCGCAAGGCTGGCCGCGACGGCTCCTTCTCCTGGGAAAAGCTCGATCTCGTCAAGCCACTCAAGGATGCTTTGAAGGAAGACGCGTTGAAAGCCGCCTGATCCGGCCTTTACGGACCTGCCGATAAAACTGTAAAGCGGATGTTTCCTGACGGAGACGTCCGCTTTTATCGTGAAAGACCTTTGCTATGACCGAACAGCACCGCAGCCGCTCGACCGAAGCCTTCTTCGGACGCCGCAAGGGCAAACCTTTGCGCGCGCTGCAGGCGACGCATCTCGATACGGTCCTGCCCTTGCTGCGGCTTGATCTCGCATCGACCGCGCCGGCGGATATCAAGACGCTGTTCAAGCATCCTGTCGGACGCGTCCGGCTGGAAATCGGCTTTGGTGGTGGGGAGCACTTGATCCACCGTGCCGTCGAAGACCCGGCGACGGGCTTTATCGGTGTCGAGCCGTTCGTCAATTCGATGGCAAAGCTGGTCGGTTATATTGAGGAACGCGGTGCTGAAAACATCCGCCTTCACGATGATGATGCAACGCAGGTGCTGGATTGGCTGCCGGAGAATTCGATTGACCAGATTGATCTTCTATATCCCGATCCGTGGCCGAAGCGGAAACACTGGAAGCGCCGCTTCGTGTCTCCGGTCAATCTCGACCGGTTCGCGCGCGTGCTGAAGCCCGGCGGCATTTTCTGCTTCGCCTCGGATATCGATACCTACGTCAATTGGACGCTGTCGCACTGCCATGATCACGCGGCATTCGAATGGACGGCGGAGAATGCCAGTGACTGGCTGACGCCCTATGCCGGCTGGCCGAGCACACGCTACGAGGCCAAGGCGCGCCGGGAAGGCCGCAAGTCCGCCTATCTGACATTCCGGCGCGTCTAGGCCGGAATGTAACAACAGCCTGTCTTAGTGCAGGCTGACGGTGCGCAGGTCGTCTTCTGCGGCCTTGAAGAAGGTGCTGGAACGGTTGTCGGTCAAAAGGATCGGCGTGCCGTCGGCGCCGAACAGGGCCCACAGGTCAAGGTCGGGGTCCATATTGGGGGCTTCCGGGAAGACGCGCGATACTTCGTCCGAGCGCATCTTGCGGATATAGCCAACTTCACCGGCGCCGAGATGCGCCAGGTCGTTTTTCGACAGATGTGAGCTGACGTGTTTCAATCCCATGAGTCGTACTCCGTGGCTTTGCCGATTTCATCGTCCGGGAGACGGCCGAAATCGGCAACACATTGATTTTCCTGTACGAAGTTCGAGGCCATTGGGAGCGGCCGGGTCCTTGGTGCAGCCGGCATAAGCTGCCGGTTATCCTACTCTGGGACCAAAATATTAATTTTCTTTACCATGCGGACAGGTTCCGGACGAATGAGGTCGACCGACAGCAGACCGTTCTTCAGTTCGGCCCTGGAAACCTGCATTCCCTCGGCCAGCACGAACATGCGTTGGAACTGGCGTGCGGCGATGCCGCGGTGCAGGTAGTCGCGATCGCCCGTTTCGCTCTGCCGTCCGCGGATGATCAGCTGATTTTCCTCTGTCGTAACGTCGAGATCGTCTTCCGAAAAACCGGCGACGGCCAGAGTGATTCGCAGGCTGTCCGGCTCGACGGATGAACCGTCGTGGCGCACGCGTTCGATATTGTAGGGCGGGTAGCCGTCATTGCCCTTGGCAATGCGCTCAAGGGTCTTTTCCATCGCGTCGAAACCGAGCAGGAGCGGGCTCGTAAAGGGCGTGATCCGGGTCATATCTAGTCCTTGCAGCTCAAGCGACTGTTCTGACGGACCTGCGAGGCAGCATCCGCGAGGCTTCAATATGGTAGTTGTGCGTAGCGAGTGCAAGGCGCTTGCACTGGGCCAAGAGGCAAATCATAGTCCCGCTCGCTGATTTGGAGGAGACCCGCATGACCGTGCCGAGAAAGATTATCATCGATACCGATCCGGGGCAGGACGATGCCGCCGCGATCATGCTGGCGCTCGGCAGCCCTGGCGAACTCGATGTACTGGGCATCACCGCTGTCGCCGGCAATGTGCCGGTGGCGCTGACCTCCCGCAACATCCGGGTGATCTGCGAGCTGTGCAATCGCCGCGACATCAAGGTCTATGCCGGGGCCGACAGGCCGCTGGTGCGCCAACTGGTGACGGCGGAACATGTGCACGGCAAGACCGGCCTCGACGGTCCGGTGGTCGAAGAGCCGACCATGCCGATGCAGACGCAGCATGCCGTCGATTTCATCATCGAGACCCTGCTAACCGAAGAGCCCGGAACCGTTACGCTCTGCACGCTGGGTGCCCTCACCAACATCGCGCTGGCGCTCAACAAGGCGCCGCAGATCGCTCCGCGTGTCCGCGAAATCGTGATGATGGGCGGCGGGTTCTTCGAAGGCGGTAACATCACGCCATCAGCCGAATTCAATATCTATGTCGATCCGGATGCAGCCGATATCGTCTTCAAGTCGGGCATCCCCATCGTCATGATGCCGCTCGATGTCACCCACAGGGTGCTGACCTACAAGGCCCGCGTCGAAAAGATCAAGGCGATCGGCTCGCCGGCCGCCGTTGCCATGGCAGAGATGCTGGAATTCTTCGAGCGCTTCGATATCGAGAAATACGGTTCCGATGGCGGCCCGCTGCACGATCCGACCGTGATCGCGTATCTCCTGCGCCCAGAGCTGTTCAAGGGCCGCGATTGCAATGTCGAGATCGAAACCCGGTCGGAACTCACCGTCGGCATGACGGTGGTCGACTGGTGGCAGGTTACCGGCCGCAAGCACAATGCCAAGGTCATGCGCGAGGTCGACGATCAGGGCTTCTTCGATCTCTTGACGGAGCGGCTTGCGCGCCTGTGAACATCAACAGAACCGCAAACAAACAACGGCGCCGCAAGGCGCCGTTGTTTATTGCTTCGAGAGCATAACTCCCAACCGAGCTTCACATTTAAGGTGTGGTTGGGGTAGTTGTTGTGGGAGTGGTCGTTGTGGGCGTCGTTGTCGTGCCGGTCGCAGGCGTCCCCGTTGCGGGGGCCTCCGTTGCAGGCTTGTCGGTCGATGGTGTTTCCACCGCCGGCACATTGACATTCACCTCGGTGCCGCCACCGCCGTTGACGTTGATAACGCCAGTGAACATCAGCAACCCGCCGATGACGACAAGGGCGAGTATGACAGCAACAATCCAACCGGCGCTGCTGCGTCCTGTATTGATAACTGTGGGTCCACGATCAGTCATCTCGAATTCCTCCGCGTTGATAATGCAGCCTAAACGCTGAAGGTCATTGGAAGTTCCACTTGAGGTTGGCGAACAGGTCGAGGAAGTGACTGACCGTCGTTCCGGCACTGGCCCACCGAACCAAACGGCGCCACAGGGGCGCCGTTTTCATTCGTCTCGAAGGTTCACATGCCTTTGGCTCAGAACTCTTCCCAATTGTCCTGGGCGAGAGCGGTATTGCCGGAAACCTGTGGCACTGCCCTTGGCGCCGGAGCACTGTAGCGGGCCGGCGCCGGCTTGGCAGGCGCGCTGTAGCTCGGTGCGGACGCCCGGGCCGGGGTACGCATCTTGTCGGCTGTGCTGCGCAGCATATCAGCCGAAGACAGGTTTTGACGTGCGACATGGAAGCGGGAGACCAGCGTGCTCAGTGCACGGGCTTCCTCGTTCAGCGCCATGCTGGCGGCGGTGGTCTCTTCCACCATCGCGGCGTTCTGCTGGGTCACCTGGTCCATCTGGTTGACCGCCGTGTTGATCTCCTTGAGGCCGACGGCCTGTTCGGAGGCCGAGCCGGAAATCTGACGGATGAGGCCGTTGATTTGGACCACTTGGTCGGCGATCTTTTGCAACGCACCACCGGCACGACCGACGAGATCGACACCATCGCGAACCTGGCCGGCCGAGGTATTGATCAACTGCTTGATCTCCTTGGCGGCATTGGCCGAGCGCTGGGCCAGTTCGCGGACTTCCTGCGCAACAACGGCAAAACCCTTGCCGGCATCGCCGGCGCGGGCGGCTTCGACGCCGGCGTTGAGCGCAAGCAGGTTGGTCTGGAAGGCGATTTCATCGATGACACCGATGATGCGGCTGACTTCGCCAGACGACTGCTCGATGCCCTTCATCGCGGCAATCGCCTTTTGCACGACTTCGCCGGACTGTTCGGCATCGCTGCTGGCGGTCTCGACGGACTTTGCCGCAACCTTGGCATTGTCGGCGCTGGCATTGACTTGCGAGGTCAGCTGATCGAGCGCTGCAGCCGTTTCTTCCAGGCTTGCGGCCTGCTGCTCGGTGCGGTGCGACAGGTCGTTGGCGGCATTGCTGATCTCGCTGGTGCCGGTGCCGATGTTGACGACGGAGCTGTTGACCGTCTGGATCGTCTCTTCGAGGCTGTCCATGGCGGAGTTGAAGTCGGTCTTCAGCTGCGCATATTCACCGGGGAAATCGTCGCTAATGCGATAGGCAAGATCACCCGAGGAAAGCTGCGACAGGCCCTTGGCAAGCTTGGCGACAATCTCGCGCTGCGTGGCGTTCGACTGGGCACGCTCAGCCTCGGATTGGCTGCGCTGCTGTTCGGAAGACTGGCGCTCCTGCTGCGCCTCTGCTTCCAGGCGCTTGGTATCGGCGAGCCGATGGCGGAAGCCTTCCAGTGCCTTGGCGACGGAACCGGTTTCGTCGGTGCGGTCCTGACCGGATACGGCATTGGCATAGACGCCCTTGCTGAGGTTCTCGACATCGCTGACCAGCCCTGCAAGCGGCTTCTGAACGAAGCTGCGAACGGAGAGGTAGAGGCCGAGAAGCACGGCGCCGAGCACGATCAGCCCACCGATGATCATCATGTAGGTCTGATCGACGACCGGTGCATTGATGGCAGTCTGAGGTACATCGACGAGGACGATCCAGGTGGTGTTCACGTCGGGCAGGGAGAAGGGATAGACCACCCGCTCGAAGGTTTCGTTGCCATCGTAGGTCAGGTCATGGATCATGCCCGGCTGTGCTGTAGAGAGCGCGTTCTTGACGACATCGGTGCCGACACCGTCATATTCCTTCATCAGCAGATCCGGGATCGGAGCGACCAGCCATTTTCCCGTCTGCGAGAGCAGCGTCACACGGCCGGTGCCGAAGGGGCGGATGTCCTTCACCTTGTTGGCAAGCGAGGACAGCGACACGTCGATGCCGCTGACGCCGATCAGCTTGCCATTGGACATGACCGGATAGGCGATCGAGGACATCGAATTGCTGTCGCCCGTCGTGCTTTCGGTATAAGGCGGCGACATCGCGCCCTTGAGACTCTTGGCGGCCAGCGCATACCAATCGCCCGCGTAATCGGAATCAAAGGTCGAGAAGGCGATGCCGGTCTTGCTCTTGGTCCAGTAGGGGTTCAGCGTTCCGTCCTTGCTGGCGCCGAAATCCTTCTGGCCGGCATAGTCCTTGGACTTTCCGTCAAAGGCATTCGGTTCCTCGGCAAACCAGCTGCCAAACGCGAATGTATTCTTTTCGACATTGGCCTTCAGCAAATCGACGACGGCCTTGCGGTCGAGATAGCCGCCTTCCTGGCCGCGCCCGATGATACCAGCCGTCGAGCGGGCAGCTCCCGCCAGTTCGGCGATGTTGCTGGCAATGTCGGATGCAATGGATTTCGCCTCGGTGCGCGCCTGGTCGAGCACCAGGGTTTCGACCCGGTCCTGCGTCTGGGAAATCAGCACGTAGTTGGAAGCGAGCAGCACGAGCGCAATGGTGCCGCCCGTGACCGCGATAAGTTTTGTCGCCAGCGATTTGGCCTGGAACTTGAACATGAATATCCCCGCATGGTGAGAGGTCCGCAGGTTTCAAACTGCGGAATGGCGCGATCTTTGGATGGGAGATGCCCCCTCATGGAGCGCCAGATGCCGACCGGCATCGTGAGGCTGCCTTTGATCCTTGGAAAGGAAGCCTTTGCAGGTGTTTGATAGCGTGGGATTTATTAAAATTAGAACAATGTTAGAGACCGAAATCCCGTAGTTTTGCCAGGATTTCGGTCTGAGTGCCGCGTCGGCGACTTTGGCTGTCCTGATTGCGCAACGGCCGGTTTGACCGTGCCGCCGGTCAGATTTTAGCGCCGACCTCGGTGGCCAGCGGGATGGCCGGTTGGGCGCCTGGCTTGAGGCAGGCGAGCGAGCCCGCAACGGCGGCACGGCGCAGTGCCGCATCGAAATCGAGCCCGGCATCGAGGCTGGCGGCGAGGTAGCCGCAGAAGGTGTCGCCGGCGCCAACAGTATCGACCGGCTCGATCTTCAGGCCCTTGGCGCGATGGATCTGGCCGCTGCGCACGGCCACGACGCCTTCGGCACCCAGCGTCACGATGACGGTCTGGCCTGTTTCCCGCGACAGAGCCTGCATGGCATCTTCACGTTCAGCCGCCGAAAGCCCCTCGCGTCCGGCGAGCAGCTCGAATTCCGTCTCGTTGGCCACGACGATATCGGCCATCCGGCCAAGTCGCGCAGCGTCTGCCGTCAAGGGGGCGATGTTGATGATCGATGTGATGTCCTTGTTCTTGGCAGCAATGAGCGCCCTCTCCACCGAGGCAGCCGGGATCTCGAGCTGCAGCATCAGCGTATCGCCAGCACTCATCGTCTCGACAGAAGACTGCGCATCTTCAACACTGACCGTGCCATTGGCGCTTGCCACCACGACGATGACGTTCTCGCCGTCGCCACCAACCAGAATATGCGCGGTGCCGGTCGGTTCGCTGACAGTTTTCGTCAACGACAGATCGGTGCCGGCCTGTTTCAGGAGCGCCAGTGCGCCATCGGCAAAACTGTCGGATCCGACGGCCCCTGCCATGCGAACGCTGGCTCCGGCCCGCCGCGCTGCCAAGGCCTGATTGGCGCCCTTGCCGCCAGCGGCCGTTGAAAAGCCCGTGCCGGTCACGGTCTCGCCGGGCTTCGGCAGGCGTGCGGTGGTGGCGATCAGGTCCATGTTGATGGAGCCGAAGACTGTAATCATCTGAAGTCTCTCCCGGGGCAGTCGATTTTTGCGGGACAGTGCCTGACAGCGTCAGTCCTCGTCAACCACCCGCAGCTTCAATTGCCCGATACGGGTGTCGAAGGATTTCTGATCCGGTTTGGAGTCTGCCGCCGCACTGGCTGTTTCGAGGTCGAGTGCCTCGATGCGTGTGCCGCGCCGCTTGAGCTTGTCCGACGACACCAGAATGTCGTCGACGTCCTTCTGCGTGGTGAGAAAATGGCCGTGCAGTTTGCGTACCCGGTCATCGAGCCGGGTCAGATCCTCCATCAGCCGGATCACTTCGCCCTGGATCAGATGCGCCTGCTCGCGCATCCTCGCATCGCGCAGGATGGCCTGGATGACCTGGATCGACAACATCAAAAGCGATGGTGAAACGATGACAATGCGCGACCGGTGCGCCTTCTGGACGATCCCTTCGAAATGTTCGTGGATTTCAGCGAAGATCGATTCGGAGGGGACGAAGAGAAAGGCCGTCTCCTGGGTCTCTCCCGGGATCAGGTATTTTCCGGAAATATCCCGGATATGCACTTCCATATCGCGCCTGAATTGCTGCTGCGCCTGACGGACCATCTCCGGGTTTTCAGCGCTGCGAATGGCATTCCAGCCTTCGAGTGGAAATTTCGCGTCGATCACCAGCACCGGCTGGCCGTTTGGCATGCGGATCGTGCAGTCCGGCCGCGATCCGTTGGAAAGCGTCGATTGGAAAGCATAGGCGCCCATCGGCAGATTATCGGCAATGATCGTTTCCATGCGCGACTGGCCAAAGGCGCCGCGCGTCTGTTTGTTGGACAGGATGCTCTGCAGCCCGGCCATGTCCTTGGCCAGCGACTGGATATTGGTCTGCGCCGTGTCGATGACAGCCAGCCGCTCCTGCAGCCGCCGCAAGTTCTCGTGCGTTGCCTTGGTCTGCTCGGTAATCGAGGTGCCGAGCCGGTGCGTCATGCCGTCGATCCGCTGGCTGATCGACTGGTTGAGTTCGGACTGGCGGGCGCCAAACACGTCTGTCATCGCAGCGATACGGCCCTGCATCTCGGTCTGTGCGGCCAGAAGCGCCGTCATGCGCTGCTCGGCATCGATAGCCGATTGCCGGTTCCGCCGTCTGCCGAGGACTGCCGGGATACCGCCAAGAAGCAGGATGGCGACAGCACCGAACAGACACATGCCGAGCGTGACCGTATAGGAGCCCAGAATGAAAAGCGGCTGATCGAGGGTGAGAATTGTCGGTTCCATGGCAGCAAGTTAGGGGGATTCGAGTGTGTTGACTAGATCAAAACAAGAACATTGGTGAATCGATCGATACAAACTGCTGCATTTGCTGCAAAAATCTTGAAAACGAGAATTCCATCGGCGCAAAAGATCGGTTATGGGAGCCAGATGACCATCAAGCCGCTCATCATTCTTCCCGATCCCGTGTTGCGCCAGCTGTCCCAGCCGGTGGAAACAGTCGATGCCGAGATCCGCCGTCTGGCCGACGACATGCTGGACACGATGTATGATGCGCCGGGCATCGGCCTTGCGGCAATCCAGATCGGTATCCCGCGTCAGATGCTGGTGATCGACGTGTCGAAGGACGGCGAAGAAAAGCAGCCGTTGGTCTTTATCAATCCGAAGATCCTGACCACATCCGACGAGCCGTCCGTCTACGAGGAAGGCTGCCTGTCGATTCCGGACTATTATGCCGAAGTCGAGCGGCCGGCGGCCATCACGATCGAATATATCGATCTTGAGGGAAAGAAGCTGACGGCGAAGGCCGACGGCCTGTTGGCGACCTGCCTGCAGCATGAGATCGATCACCTGAACGGCGTGCTGTTCATCGACCACATTTCCAAGCTCAAGCGCGAAATGGTGATCCGCAAGTTCACCAAGGCTGCCAAGACCCGCGGCACCAAGGCGATCTGACGCCTTCCATTAAAAATGCAGACCTACGAGACTATGATATCAGTGATATCATAGTGGAGGTTGCGCATGGGCGATCTGCTCCTTCGCGGAATAGACGATGCTTTGAAGGTCGAGCTTCAGGAAAGTGCGCGTCGGAATGGCCGCAGTCTTTCGGATGAGGCTATTGTTCAAATTCGAGCGGCGTTGGAGAGAGACCAGCACCGGCGGAAAACGGCGGGACAGCGGCTTCGCGCTGTTTTGGGTGATGTGCCATTTGAGGAGGACGAACTGCGCGCCATCGATGCGTTTCGCAAACAGCCCGATCGTGCCCCGCCGGACTTCACATGATCGTTCTCGATACCAACGTGATTTCCGAGCTTCAGGGACGGCAGCACAGCGAACGCATCCTGCGATGGTTGGACAGCTATGACAGCGAGGTCGTTTTTCTAACGGCAATTGCGATGGCGGAAATTCATTTAGGCAACGCCTTGCTGGAGCCCGGAGCGCGGCAGGAGAGCCTGCGCCAGACATTCCTGCGAACTGAGAACGAGTTTTCCGGACGAATTCTGAGCTTTTCGCAAACCGCAGCAGGGCGATACGGGGCTATCGCCGCTCAGCGCCAGAAGGCGGGACGAGCGATGGAAACCAAGGACGCCATGATTGCCGCGATCTGCCTGTCGCATGATGCGACGCTGGCGACGCGCAATACAAAAGACTTCGAGGGGCTTGATTTGAAGCTCGTAAACCCGTTTGAAGAGGCCTGACCAGAACGGGGAACCGCGCGCCATGCCGCTTCGCATCATCTTCATGGGAACGCCGGAGTTTTCGGTACCGACATTGGCAGCGCTGGCGCAGGCCGGTCACAAGATCGTTGCCGTCTATACCCAGCCGCCGCGTCCCGGCGGCCGCCGTGGTCTCGACCTGCAGAAATCGCCGGTGCATCAGGCGGCCGAACTGCTCGGCATCGAGGTGTTGACGCCCGTCAATTTCAAGGATGCGAGCGACCGCCAGACCTTCCGCGAATTCGACGCCGATGTCGCCGTCGTCGTGGCCTATGGCCTGCTGCTGCCGGAGGAAATCCTCAGCGGCACAAGGCTTGGCTGCTACAACGGCCACGCCTCGCTCCTGCCACGCTGGCGGGGTGCCGCACCGATCCAGCGGGCGATCATGGCCGGCGATCACGAGACCGGCATGATGGTGATGAAGATGGACAAGGGGCTCGACACCGGCGACGTGGCGCTGACCAAGGTTATCGCCATCGGCAGCGAGATGACGGCTGGCGAGCTGCATGACAAGCTGATGCTGGCGGGTGCCGGTTTGATGAAAGAGGCCATGGACAAGCTCGATGGCGGTGACCTGCCGCTGACGCCGCAATCCAACGATGGGGTCATCTATGCCGCCAAGATCAACAAGGCCGAGACGCGGATCGACTTTTCCAAGACCGCCACCGAAGTGCATAACCACATTCGCGGGCTGTCGCCTTTTCCAGGCGCCTGGTTCGAACTGGAGATCGGCGGCAAGCCTGAGCGGATCAAGGTTCTGTCCTCCGTGGTCGAAACCGCAGGCGGCGAAACCGGCACGGCGCTGTTCGACGACCTGACGATCGCTTGTGGTGATGGTTCTGTGCGGCTGACCAGGCTGCAGAAGGCTGGCGGCAAGGTTCTGGGTGCCGAGGATTTCCGGCGCGGCACGCCGATTCCGGCCGGCACAAGGCTGTCCTGATGCCGCGATTTCGCATGCTGATCGAGTATGACGGCTCCAATTACGTCGGCTGGCAGCGGCAGGACAATGGGCCGTCGGTACAGGGCGCCGTCGAAAAGGCGATCCTGGCTCTGACCCGCGAGCCGGCTTTGATCCGGGGGGCGGGGCGTACCGATTCCGGCGTGCATGCCTGGGGGCAGGTGGCGCATGTCGATCTGTCGCGGGCCTGGAAGCCGGAGACGTTGCGCAATGCGCTGAATGCCTATCTCGGCCAAGCCGGGCAGCAGGTGTCGATCATCGAGGCGGCCGAGGTTTCTGATGATTTTGACGCCCGCTTTTCAGCACTGAGACGGCATTATCTCTACCGGATCATTTCGCGGCCATCGCCCTTGGCCCTGGAAGCCAAGCGTGCCTGGTGGGTGTCGAAGCCGCTTGATCATGAAGCCATGCACGCGGCCGCCCAGATACTGGTTGGCCACCACGACTTTACCACGTTCCGCTCCACCCATTGCCAGGCCAACAGCCCGTGGCGGACGCTTGACCGGCTGGATGTGACGCGGGATGGCGACGTCATCGAAATCCGGGCGACGGCGCAGAGTTTTCTGCACAATCAGATCCGCTCGTTCGCGGGCACGTTGAAAATGGTTGGCGACGGGCGCTGGACGCCGGACGACGTGCGGGCAGCGCTGGAGGCGAAGGACCGCAAGGCCTGCGGTCCCGTTGCGCCGCCCGACGGGCTTTATTTCATGCAGGTCGATTACTGAAGGGTCGCGGCATAGATCGGCATCAGACCGAGCAGGGGTGGCAGGGCTTCGCTCAACATCAGAGACGGCAGGATCAAAAGGGCTGAGATCGCCGAGGCGAGCAGCAGCTGGTTGTTGGTCACGGTCTTCACCAGCCTGAAAATCACCGTGAAATTGGCCAGCAGCAGGGTCAGGGACAACAGGTAGGCCAGCCCCTGGCCGCCTGGAAGAACCAGCCTGATCGCCAGCGGGACCGCCATCGCATAGACCGTCGGGACAGCCAGCCAGTTGGTGCTGACGATAAGCGTGGCAAGCATGTCGGCATAGCCGAGCGGCTTTGCCAGGACGGCCACCAGGATCAGAGGCACGATCCACATCGTCGCATCGACGAGAAACAGCCTTAAAATGAAGCCGAGCCCCGTTTCGGTTCCTGTCGGCATCTGTTCCAGATAGAAAAGGCGCCATGCCGCCCAGCCGACGGCCATGGCCGGAAGGCACCAGAGGAATGCGGCGAAGGAGCGCCAGACGCCGGTCGCCGTGATGTCGAGCCAGTCGAAGCCGCTCCTGTCGCCCAGAACCAGAAGCCAGACACCCTTCAGATAGGCTCCGACTTCTTCAATCTGCGGCATGGCCAAACCAGCGGCTGATGAAGGTTTCGTAGATCCGCGTCAGGGTCTCGAGATCGGCGACGGCGACACGCTCGTCGACCATGTGCATGGTCTGGCCGACAAGGCCGAACTCGACCACCGGGCAGAAATCTTTGATGAAGCGCGCATCCGATGTGCCGCCGGTGGTCGACAGTTTCGGCTCGCGGCCGGTGACGGCCTCGACAGCGCCCGACAGCGAGGCGATCAGGGCGTTGTTGCGGGTGATGAAGACGTGGCTCGGGCGCTCGCTCCAGACGAGATCATAGCGGACCGGCGGGCGGGCGGGACGAAGCGGGCTCTCTGCGGCGGCACGATCCAGCCGGGCGATGATCTCCGCCTTCAGGCTGTCGGCGTCCCAGGTGTCGTTGAAACGGATGTTGAAGCTCGCCGATGCCTTGGACGGGATGACGTTGACGGCTGTGTTGGCGACGTCGATCGTTGTCACTTCGAGATTGGACGGCTGGAAATTGTCGGTGCCGCCATCGAACGGCGGGTCCATCAGGGCCTGCGTCAGGGAAAGAATGCCACGCACCGGGCTGTCGGCCAGATGCGGATAGGCGGCATGGCCCTGGACGCCGTGCACGGTGATGGTGCCGGACAGCGAGCCGCGCCGGCCGATCTTGATCATGTCGCCGAGCTGATCCGGATTGGTCGGCTCGCCCACCAGGCAGGCGTCCCAGCGCTCGCCCTTGGCTGCTGCCCATTCGAGCAGCTTGGTGGTGCCGTTGATCGCCGGACCTTCCTCGTCGCCGGTGATGAGGAACGAGATCGAGCCCTCCGGCGCGCCATGTTTCTCGACATGGCGGGCAACGGCGGCGGCAAAACAGGCAATTCCGCCCTTCATATCGACGGCGCCGCGGCCATACATTTCGCCGTCGGCGATGTCGGCGGAAAACGGACCATGCGTCCAGGCGGCCTCGTCACCGACCGGCACGACATCCGTATGGCCGGCAAACATCAGGTGCGGGCCATCTGTGCCAAGGCGGGCATAAAGATTTTCGATATCCGGCGTCCCGTCCTCGGTCGCCGTCACCCGGTCGACAACGAAGCCGAGCGGCTTCAGCATCGCTTCGAGCGCTGTGAGCGCACCACCTTCGGCAGGGGTCACGGACGGGCAGCGGATCAGTGCGGAGAGATTGGCGACGGGATCGATAGCGGTCATCAAGAAAGCCTGTTGTTTCGCGGGGCTTGGTTTAGCCGATCCATACGGGGCTGTCACGCGGTTACGCTTGGCATTCGCGGCAGCCTCGCATCGAGGGGGAGGTGGAACTGCCTCTTCTCCCCAGCGGGGAGAAGGTGCCCGAAGGGCGGATGAGGGGGCGGTTCGGCATACAGGGGGAGGCCTTTCATCGCAGTGTTTTCCTATTTTTCCAATTTCAGTTTCCCCGGGTTTTTGTCTTCACGGTGCCTTCGGCCCCCTCATCCGGNNGGAAAGTGCCGATGACTAAGAGTCCGTCCGAGAATTCACCATCATGCGGACGACAAGAGGCCAAAGGCCTGAAGGATGCGCGTTGCGTTCTCCTCCGGGGTGGCAGCATCGACTTCCAAATCGTAAGTTCTGCCGTCATGAACACGATCGAACTGCCAGCGGGCAAGGCCAATCTCTCGGTCGCCGCGCATCTTCTCGCGCTCTTCGAGAATGTGCAGCGGAGCGAATATTCCAACGATTTTAACGTTGTAGGCCGACAGCAGCTTGCGATACTCCGCATCGATACCGCGCCCAATCATGACTTCATCAACGATGAGGTGATTGCCCTGGGCAGCCATGGCAGCAATGGCATGACGCATGCCTGCAAGCGCTCGCTCCAGCACATGGCCAACGCGAAGGGCAATGGCGGGCTCTCGTCCGCCAACATTTTCGGAAACGAGGCCGTCCGGGTGGCCGAACAGATGGTCCGGCATCATTTCGAGAAAGGTGTCCATCGACACATGGAGCATGGGCAGGCGAGCAATTGCCTGCATGGCGCGTGCCGTTGAACTCTTGCCTACGCTGCCGACCCCGTTGAGTATGATGACGTGGGAGAGTCCGGGAGAATTTTCGTCGTGGCTGCTTATCATGGACGGACGCTAACGCAGCAGACGTTCATTGTCACTCGGCGCAGATTTCAAGAACTGCGGGCAATGCGTCTAACGAGCGTCATGATGGATGCAGCATATAGGAAGGCCTTGGCGGACTTGATTGTCGCTTCCGGGTCCTTCCAGAGCCGCCGATTTCGGCTAATCCAGGCGAAGAAGCGTTCAACAACCCAGCGCTTTGGATGAACGGCAAAGCCGATTTGATCCTTGGGCTTGCGAACGATCTCGACATCTATAAGCGTTGCATTTTGCGGCCTGTCACCGGAATAACCCATGTCGGCAAAGGCCTTTGCGACGAATGGGAAGGATTTTCGCGACAGTCGCAGAACCGGAACTGCACCATCCCGATCCTGTACATCAGCCGGTTGAGGGTCGAGCACGAGAGCGCGTCCGTCCATATCGACCATTGCTTGTCGCTTGCGGCCTTTGATTTTCTTGCCCGCATCGTAGCCACGTGGACCGCCGCTCTCGGTGGTTTTGACGCTCTGGCTATCCAGTACAGCGGCGCTTGGGGAGGCTTGGCGACCGGTCCGCTCGCGATCCATGATGACGAGGCGATGATTGATGCTCGTGAAGACACCGGTGTCGCGCCAGCGGCTGAAATAGCCGAACACCGTGCTCCTGGGAGGCAGGTCTTTGGGGATGAGACGCCACGGTATTCCGCCTCGTAGAACATAGAAGATGGCGTTGACGATCTCTCTCAACGGCCAAGCTGGCTTACGCCCTCTTGATGCAGGCCGTGGGAGAAGGGGCGCAATGACCGCCCATTCCGCATCCGTCAGGTCGGTTTCGTATAGTGACTGATTGCGACTATACTGCCGCCGGGTGGTCGGGTTTCACATGGCGCTTCCATTCAGGCTTCAGACACCTTCTTGGAATCATCATTGGCCAGATCACTCAACCCAATTCTCGGACAGGCTCTAAGTAATTTATATGACGC
>UCKS01000032.1 GCA_900473045.1 Hyphomicrobiales bacterium | reverse complement strand
TCAAATTTGCTCTTTGCCATGGGGTCAAGTTTCCTGTGATCAATGAGAATGCACCATACCGGCGGCGCCGGTTTGGGGAGGCGTTTAAGGGTTTCGGGCGGAATGCGCAAGACTTAATTATTTTGCGCGCAGTCAAGGCCTTGCGGCCCGGATGAAGCCTATGTGGGGATGATGGCGTGCGATTCCAATGCCATCCGCGCCAAACGCAGATATTGCTCCGAATCAATAACTTGCCGGAATTTCTTAATGCAAAACAACAGAAGCAGAGAATCTGAGAGCATTTTAATGGAGCGGGTAGCGGGAATCGAACCCGCGTATTCAGCTTGGAAGGCTGCTGCTCTACCATTGAGCTATACCCGCGGGTCAAGATCCGTCTGACAGAATGGTGGAGGGAGTTGGATTTGAACCAACGTAGGCTGAGCCAACGGATTTACAGTCCGTCCCCTTTAACCACTCGGGCATCCCTCCATTATTCTGTCGGGATCAAGCGACCAAGCTTTGCAGATCAAAGTGTTGTTTGCCGGGACAAGTCAGCCCTTCAATCTGCGCCGGGTATATGACGGTCCCGTTTCATCCTGTCAACACGGCGCCTCAGAAAAAGTTGGGAAAATCGCGATAAAGATTGCCAGCCGCCAATTTCGCGAAAAACGGTTCCACGCGAACCGCATCGTCAGTATAAGACAGGCATGAGCAAAGATAATCCGGGCGACAAGAACGCCAAAGACACCCATTACGCCACTCTTCGCCGCGCGCATCGCGATGGCAAACGCGAACGCGGCGAGATTCCAACACCCGTGCAGGACAAGCGCAAGAGAAGCGCTGCACCAGACTGGAAGGCGCCGCAACTGGCGCCCGATCAGGTGCTGCTCTACGGCATTCATACGGTGCGGGCGGCCCTCGACAATCCCGAGCGCAAGATCACCAAGCTGTCGGTGACGCAGAATGCGCTGGTGCGGCTGGAAACCGGCCCGGTCGAAGAACTCGGCTTTCCCGTGGAAATCGTCACGCCGCAGGATCTCGACAAGATTCTGGGACCTGACGCCATCCACCAAGGCGCAATGCTGGAAACCGCCCCCCTGCCCGTTCGCCGTCTTTCGGCGCTCAACGACAGCCCGTTGATCCTCGTCCTCGACCAGGTGACCGATCCGCACAATGTCGGCGCCATCATGCGCTCGGCCGTTGCCTTCAAGGCCGGCGCCCTGATCACCACACAGCGCCACAGCCCGACCGAATCCGGCGTCATGGCCAAATCGGCCTCCGGCGCACTGGAAATGATCCCCTATATCCAGGTCACCAATCTCGCCGATGCGCTGGAAGAACTGCACAAGCTCGGCTTCGTCTCGATCGGTCTTGATTCGGAAGGCTCGGAGCCGCTCGAGCAGGCACTTACCGGGGCAAAGATCGCGCTTGTTCTCGGCGCCGAGGGCAAGGGGTTGCGTCAAAGAACCCGCCAGACCGTCAACGCACTTGCCCGCCTCGACATGCCAGGCGCCATCAAGTCGCTGAATGTCTCCAATGCCGCCGCGATCGCCATGTATGCGGCACGCGGTCATCTGGCCAAAGGCTGAACGGCAGCTACCGGGTCAAAGGCAATAGCGCAACCGACAACCGGGCTTCGGGGCATTCGTCCCGGAGCTTGCGCCACGTCATGACGTTGAGCTCTTTTTCACAGCGCGCCAGATAGGCAACATCACCAACCCGGATACAGGCGGTCTGGCCGAGTTCGAGCTTGGAGCCGTCCCGGTTCCGGCAGGTGCAGGCCGCATCCTGCGGGGCCGCGAGGGACACGGCTTGCAACATCCCGGCAAAGGCCGAAACAAGCGTGACCATCCGAAATACCGAAACGCTCTTCATAAGCAGAGTGTAATGCAAAAACACAAGGCGTCGAGTCCCGGCGCGCCGCACGGCGCTGCCACCGGCCGATCTTTGACGATCAGGCCTTCTTCAGGAACTCGGTGCGCAGAACAAGCCCCTTGATCTTGGCGTGACGGCACTCGACCTCGTCCGGATCGCCGGTCAGATGAATGCCCTTGATCATCGTGCCACGCTTCAAGGTCTCCGATGTACCCTTGACCTTCAAATCCTTGATCAGGGTAACATTGTCGCCCTCGACCAGGATCGTGCCGTTGCTGTCCCTGACATCCGTCATTGCCGTTCCAATCCGCATACTGTCGCCCGAAGGCCCATGGCCAGGCCTCTAGCGTCTCGCGGCAAGGCTGTCCAGTTTTCCATACGGCAACGCATGCACAGAGAGAGATTTCTGACGGCATTCAAAATGGGCATCTGCTCCAAACATCGCACGCAAAAAGACCGTACACACGTGCCCGGCCTCCTTGATGCAGTTTGATGCGGCCAAGTATCAGGCTGCGATATCGAAATGGCCGCGATCGCTGATCGCCTTTTCGGCCTCGACGATGGCTGCTTCCTTGGAATCCGGGCTGATGGCCAAGCCTTCGGCACGGACGAATTCGACATTGGTGATGCCGATGAAACCGAACACCGTGTTCAGATAGGTTTCCTGGTGATCCATGGCGCTGATCGGAGAGGCGCCGGAGTAATGGCCCCCACGTGTGGAGGCGACGATCACTTTCTTGCCCTTGGCGAGGCCTTCAACGCCCGCCTCTGTGTAACGGAAGGTGGTTCCGGCCACGAGGATACGGTCGATCCAGGTCTTCAGCTGGCTCGGAATAGCGAAATTGTACATCGGTGCGCCGATGACGACGACATCGGCGGCGAGAAACTCGTTGAGCGAGGCGCGGCCGGCATCAAGTTCGGAAACCAGCGTCGCGTCGAGGCCTTCCGGATTGGCGGACGCTGCCATCAGATGCGAGCCGTTGAGATGGGCCAGCGGAGCGGCGGCGAGATCGCGGTAGACAACGGTATCGCCTGGGCGCTCGGCCTTGATGCGTGCGACGATCGATGCCGTCAGGCGGCGGGAAACGGAATGATCTCCGAGAATACCGGAGTCGATATGCAGAATGTTCATGGTGGGCACCTTTATTGTGGGTGTGTGGCGTTCGGGTGCATCACATATGATTTTAAAACAATCGGCCGATAAGCCGCCCCTTTTTCGACAGGCCGTTTCCTGATAGAAACAATGATGGTCAATCATCGATGGATATGAAGGTGTGACATGCAGGACCTGAACGATCTCGCGCTGTTTGCCGCCGTGGTGAAACACAAGGGCTTTTCTGCGGCTGCCCGCGCCCTCAACATTCCGAAATCCAAGCTCAGCAAGCATGTCGCCCGGCTGGAACAGCAGCTTGACGTGCGCCTGCTTGAACGCTCAACCCGCAAGCTGCGGGTGACCGATATCGGTCAGGCCTTCTATGAGCGCTGCGAAACGATCCTGTCCGGCGTCGAAGCGGCCGAAGCTGTGGTTGCAGCGGCCAAAAGCGAGCCGACCGGCGTCGTGCGCCTTGCCTGCCCGATCGGCTTTACACCCATCGTCGGCCATATCCTGCCGGCCTTCCACCGGCGTTATCCGGACGTCCGGTTGCTGATCACCGCCACCAATCGCCGGATCGATCTGGTCGAGGAGCGTATCGATATCGCGCTTCGGGCGCGCGACCAACTGGATACGGACAACAACCTGATCGTGCGCAAACTCGGCGAAGCGCGTCAGTTTCTGGTGGCGAGCCCCGCACTGATGGCGCGCATCGGCAATGTGACGATCGATACGCTCGGCAGCATGCCGACGCTGTCGATGAACGAGCAGCATCTCACCGATACCTGGCATTTGAACCACACCGACGGCACGAAACGCGATGTTACCCATCACCCCGTTATCGGCTGTGGCGATTTCGGTATTCTCGAACGGGCCGCCATTGAAGGCGTTGGCATCGCGCTTCTGCCCGACCACCTTTGCGGCCGGGGGATCCGCACCGGCGTGCTGGTGCCGGTGCTGCCGGACTGGTGCTCGAACGCCACCATTGCGCACCTGGTCTTCACCTCGCGTCACGGCATGCTGCCGTCGGTCCGCGCGCTCATCGACTTCCTTGCCGACAATCTGCCCAGTGCGATGTCACGCTGCACGGAAATCGACCCGCGCCCGGCCATGCTCGACGCAGCGGAATAGATAGCGTCTCCGAGGCTGCCGGGCCTATGATGACGGACGTTTCGAAACGGCCGAATCAAATGGCGCAGGCAAGGGACAATCATGACGCGGGAACGGCGGCGGCGCATCATCCGGAAGCGGCGCACGGGACTTGGTATCGTTCTCGTCGCCGCCATCTCCTTTCTCGCCGGCATGACGGACGCGGCCGGCCTTCTGATTGCCGGCAGCTTCGTCTCCTTCATGAGCGGCAATACCACCCGGGTTGCCGTCGCGCTGGCCGACGGGGAACGGGCCTATGCGGGGATCCTGCTGGGCGCCCTTTTGATGTTCATCGCCGGCAATGCGCTTGGGATCATCATCGCCCACAACGCGGCCCGGCGCGCGTTTCGCGTCCTTGCCGGCGTGACCGTCCTGCTTGCGCTCGCCGCCGTTATCACCGATCCCGGTTTTGCAACGCTGCAATTCTACGCGATCGTGCTGGCCATGGGGCTCGTCAATGCCGCCGTCGAACACATCGAAGGACTACCGATCGGCCTGACCTACGTGACGGGCGCCCTCTCCCGCTTCGGCAAAGGCATCGGCAGCTGGATGATCGGTGCACCCCGGCCAGACTGGTCCCTGCAGATCGTCCCATGGCTTGGCATGGTTTCCGGCGGCGTATGCGGCGCCTTTCTCGAACGGGCGCTTGGTACCGGCGTGCTTTGGCTGGTCTGTGCGCTGGCGGCCGCACTGGCGATTCTCACTTTTTTCATCCCACCGCGCCTGCAGCGGCGCCTCGCTCCGCAGGCACCACTACAAATAGTCAAAATGCGACCGACAAAACCCGGCCTTTGATCACCACAAAACAACGATCGCAGCGCACTCAACCGGTGCCGGTGCAAAAAATCTGCTTACCGATAGTTTTTGCTTTACACGCGATCAGAATATGCTACCTCCCTGCCGCAAGTGCTGCCCTTATAGCTCAGTTGGTAGAGCACCTGATTTGTAATCAGGGGGTCCCGGGTTCGAGTCCTGGTGGGGGCACCATTTTTCTCTTACGAAAACAGTCATTGTAAACATGACCATCGAGAGGGCTTCTCTCGATGTTGCGTCGTGTTGCGATCGACTTCACTTGATGTTCAACGGCGGAACCCGGCTAATTGCCCGGACTTTTCCTGCGATTATTTCGAGAGCGCGCTGTCCGCCTCGAACCAAGCGTCATCGGTCCGGCAACTATGCTGCCCTTTTGATCGCGGCCGATGCGGCCTTGCCTTCTTGGGCCTCGTGCAAAGCCATATCTATCAAATAGCACAGCATCTGATCATTGTTGGCTTTGGCTAAAATCTTTGCACTCTCAAGCAGATCGACGATTGCCTTGGGCATAATCAACTCCTCTATCGGACGCTGAAAGCCTGATCCCGTGATATTAGCAAAACCTTAACCTCGTATGGGTGATTTCTAGCCTGAGATGCGCCATTTTTGGGGCAATTCGCTCGTCAACGCCGGCTGGCTGGCGCCATGGCCTGCCGTTGAAGAGCTACCGCGCTATTCCCCTACCCGGTTAGGGACCCGGCTGCCACGCCGGTTGCCCTGCAGGGGCAATTTAACACCATCCAGAAGGAAGACAACGCGCCCTTCAATACCCGCGTCCATATATCCTTTCAACGCCGTGGGCTGCCCGGCATTTGCGAGAATGAGGTTCAATCTTCCCTTCCCCGCGATGGCCTTTTGTGCATGATAATGTCCGTATCCCGTCTTGCGACGCCTTCTGTCGAACGTCCGGATAGACCATATTTCAGGCTTTTCCATTCGGGACAGCCCCTATCGTAAAACAGACAGGCATTTTATGGCTCGCACGTTCAAAACCATCGCCTTCGCCGCTTCCGCCACCGATGAAGCCCAGGCGGCGGCGGAAGAGCTGATCGCGCTGTACGGCCAGGAAGATCCGGACGAAGCGGACGTGATCGTGGCACTCGGCGGCGACGGATTCATGCTGCAGACGCTGCACAAGACGATGAATTCCGGCAAATTGATCTATGGTATGAACCGTGGCTCGATCGGCTTTCTGATGAACCGCTACAGCACCGAAAACCTGCACAAGCGCCTGGCTGAGGCCGTCGAGAACACGTTCCGGCCGCTGGAAATGCAGACCACCGATGCCGACGGCAACAGTTTCAAGGCGCTGGCGATCAATGAGGTCTATCTGTTTCGCCAATCCTATCAGGCGGCCAAGCTGCGGGTGGTGGTCGATGATCGCGTCCGGCTGGAGGAGTTGATCTGCGACGGTGTCCTGCTCTCCACGCCTGCGGGGTCAACGGCCTACAATCTCTCCGCCCATGGCCCCATCCTGCCGCTTGAGGCCCCGCTTCTGGCTCTGACGCCGGTCAGCCCGTTCCGGCCTCGGCGCTGGCGCGGCGCGCTTTTACCCAACAAGGTGACCGTCGATATCGCCATTCTCGAGCCGGAAAAACGCCCGGTCAACGCGGTCGCCGATCATATCGAGGTTAAATCGGTGGTGCAGGTGCGGATCGCCGAATCGGAAAACACCACAGCGCATATTCTTTCGGATCCGGATTACTCCTGGTCGGACCGCATTCTTGCCGAGCAATTCTCGAATTGAAACCCGCCATCCGCCGTCTCCTTCCGATAAAGTCATTGGTAGGAATCGATTTCGGCTGAAACTTATGCCAGAGTAAGACGTGTTCTGGTTCCCGCTAGGGATGCAGGCACCAGAGCACTCGGTTTTCAGCGACAGTAGCCAGGGCGTAATCGATGCTCCATACAGGATATGACGGCGGAACCGCGGAACCTTCGCCGGCGGGCGGAAATCCGGCGGGAACAACAGTCCATCGCGACCGTGGCCGCACGGCATTGTCTTTTGCCCGGTATCTGACGGCCTGCTGCCTCGCCCTGATCTGCGCAGCCGGCTTTCCGGCTCTTGCCGATGAGACCGTGCTGATGCCTGCCAACATCATTTTCGTGACAAGCACCGGGTATTGGGAAGAAAGCGGCGACCCGCTGAGCGCGCCCGATCAAACCGGTGCGACGGCGACCGACATCAAGCCGGCATCGCCGGCACTGGTACAGCGCGGTTATTACAAGCTCGTTGCGGTTCGACAGCCGGAGGGTAATGCGCACATCTTCCTGCAGCAGGTGGCGCTGGATGCTTCCGGCCCGAAAATTGTCTCCTCGGCAGAACTCGAGGAGTTTTCCGCGATGAAAGCCTATGTCACCGATATCAGGCCGGACACATCGGACGGTGTCGCCGCCCAGCCGGGATTGTTTGCCACCGTCTATCTGAAGACCGATCCAACGGCCGCCGAGCCGGAGACCTGGACCGTGCTGATCGACGATATCGGCGATATCAAGGTCGAGCGTGAAACGAACTGACCCGTAAACAACCGGTCAAAAGAAAAGCCGGGCGATTGGCGCGCCCGGCTTTTTCCATTTTCAAACGATAGGAGAACCGGACTTAGGCCAGATCGTCGACCACGGCATCGGCACCGCCGTTGACGCGGTGGGCGAGTGCCGCCTCCATGAAAGCGTTCAGGTCTCCGTCAAGCACATCGTCGGGTGCCGTGCTGGAAACCCCGGTGCGCATGTCCTTGACCAGCTGGTAAGGCTGCAGCACGTAGGAACGGATCTGGTGGCCCCAGCCGATATCGCTCTTGGATGCGGCTTCAGCATTGGCCGCTTCTTCGCGCTTCTTCAGTTCCGCTTCGTACAGACGGGCACGCAGCATGTCCCAGGCCTTGGCCTTGTTCTTGTGCTGCGAACGTTCCTGCTGGCACTGCACGACGATGCCCGACGGCATGTGCGTGATGCGCACGGCCGAGTCGGTCGTGTTGACGTGCTGGCCGCCAGCGCCGGACGAACGATACGTATCGATCCGGCAGTCGCTCTCGTTGATATCGATCTGGATCGAATCATCGATGACCGGATAAACCCAGATCGACGAGAACGAGGTGTGGCGGCGGGCGTTGCTGTCGAACGGCGAGATGCGCACGAGGCGGTGGACGCCCGATTCGGTCTTCAGCCAGCCATAGGCATTGTGCCCCTTGACCAGCAGTGTTGCCGACTTGATGCCGGCTTCTTCGCCGTCATGAACTTCGAGCAGCTCGACCTTGTAACCCTGGCGTTCGGCCCAGCGCGTGTACATGCGCAACAGGATGTTCGCCCAGTCCTGGCTCTCCGTGCCGCCGGCGCCGGAATGGACTTCGAGATAGGTGTCATTGCTATCGGCTTCGCCTGACAGCATCGCTTCCACCTGGCGGCGGGCCGCTTCCGTGCGCAAGACGCGCAGTGCGTCCTCGGCTTCCTTGATGATGTCGGCGTCGCCTTCTTCCTCACCAAGCTCGATCAGGTCGATGGCATCCTGCATCTGCTGCTCGAAGGCGCGGACGCTGGAGATGCCGTCATCGAGATGCTGGCGCTCACGCATCAGCTTCTGGGCTTCCGTCGCATCGTTCCAGAGGTTTGGATCCTCCGACTTGTTGTTCAACCAGTCCAGTCGTCTTACCGCCTGATCCCAGTCAAAGATGCCTCCTCAGCAGGCTTATGGCCTGCTTGATTTCGTCGACAATATTCTCGATTTCGGTCCGCATGATCCTGCTTCTTGCGCTCGTATGGAATGTGCGCCGTGAATAGCGACGCCTGCCGGTTATGTAAAGACCGGCAGGCGCCTGCAAATGGGAAGGGTGGGGTTAAAACAGGCCGCTGGAGCCACGGTTGATGGCGTCGTTTGCCTGCGGCGACGCCTTTAGGATTTCCTCCGGCGGAATATACTGATCGGCTCCACCAATCACCGAGAAGGTGTCGGCCGGGCCGGTACCGGGCTTGAAGGCCTCGATGATCGTATCCGGATCGCCCTCGGCGGCAGCCATGCCGGTCTTGCGGTTGACCGGGATCAGACTCATGCCCTCCGGAACAACGAACTTGACCGGGCGCGTGCCCTGCATTGCGGCCTGCATGAAATCGTTGAACACGGGAGCAGCCAGACCGCCACCGGTTGCACCACGCCCAAGCGGTGCCGGGCTGTCGAAGCCGAGATAGAGGCCGGCGACCAGATCCGGCGTATAGCCGACGAACCAGGCGTCTTTTTCGTCGTTGGTGGTTCCGGTCTTGCCGGCCACCGGGCGATCGAGCTTGATCTTGCCGGCGGCAGTGCCGCGCAAAATCACGCCTTCCATCATCGAGGTGATCTGGTAGGCGGTCATCGGGTCGAGGACCTGTTCGCGGTTGTCGGTCAGAACCGGTTCTTCCTGCTCTTGCCAATCGGCGGCATTGCAATTGTCGCAGGTGCGATCTTCATGACGGAAGATCGTCTTGCCGTAACGGTCCTGGATTCGGTCGATCATTGATGGCTTGATCTGCTTGCCACCGTTGGCCAGCACGGAATAGGCCGAAACCATGCGCAGAACCGTCGTTTCACCGGAGCCGAGCGACATGGCGAGAACCGGCAGCATCTTGTCGTAGATGCCGAAACGTTCGGCATATTCGGCAACGAGGTTCATGCCCATGTCGTTGGCAAGCCGCACCGTCATCAGGTTACGCGACTTTTCGATGCCGAGGCGCAGGGTCGAGGGGCCGGCCGAACCGCCGCCATAGTTTTCCGGGCGCCAGACCTGGCCGCCGGTGACGAGTTCGAAGGGCGCATCGAGAATGACGGAAGCCGGCGTATAGCCGTTATCCAGCGCTGCGGCATAGACGAAAGGCTTGAAGGACGATCCCGGCTGGCGCATCGCCTGCGTCGCGCGGTTGAATTCCGACTGGCCGTAGGAGAAACCACCGGCCATAGCCAGAACACGGCCGGTCTGCGGGTCCATGGCCACAAGACCGCCCTGCACTTTCGGCGGCTGGCGCAGGCGATACTCTCCGGCAGCATCGGTCGGCTCGACATAGACAACATCGCCCGGACCAACGACACCTTCTGGCGATTTTGCCGACTTGCGGTCACCGGCGGAGGAACGGTAGGCCCATTGCATGTTCTTGGCAGTGATATGGCCGGTCAGGCGGTCGGCGCCGACCTTGCCGCCGGCGTCCTTGTCCGGCTGGATGCCGATATCGGCACCATTACTATCAACGGACAGAACGACTGCCAGCTTCCATTCGGGCACATCGGAGAACGCGTTCAGCTTGCCGAGCGGCTCGCCCCAGTCGCCACCGATCTCGATCGACTTCATCGGGCCATGGAAACCGCGGCGCTCGTCATAGGTGACCAGCGCGTTCTGCAGCGCCCTGCGGGCTTCGACCTGCAGTCGCGGGTCAAGCGACGTGCGAACAGACAGGCCGCCTTCATAGAGGGCGTTGTCGCCGTAGCGCTGGATGATCTGACGGCGGACTTCCTCGGCAAAATAGTCAGAGGCGAACAAATGCGATCCGCCACGGCGAACGCTGACGCCGAGCGGCTGGTTCTTGGCCTCTTCGCCGTCACTCTTGGCGACATAACCGTTCTCGACCATGCGGTCGATGACCCAGTTGCGGCGCTCGATGGCGGCCTCGGCTCTGCGGAACGGATGATAATTTGCCGGCCCCTTTGGCAGCGCTGCCAGATAGGCAGTTTCGGCAATGGTCAGTTCGGTGACCGACTTGTCGAAATAGGTCAGGGCTGCACCGGCGATGCCGTAGGAGTTCAGGCCGAAGAAAATCTCGTTGAGGTAAAGCTCGAGAATGCGGTCCTTGCTGTAGGCCTGCTCGATGCGGAAGGAGAGGATCGCTTCCTTGACCTTGCGGTCGATCGTCTGGTCGGCAGACAGAAGGAAGTTCTTGGCAACCTGCTGGGTGATGGTCGAAGCGCCCACCGGGCGGCGGCCGGAACCGAAATTCTGCAGGTTGACGAAAATGGCGCGGCCAAGGCCGGTGATGTCAACGCCGGGATGCTGGTAGAAATTCTTGTCTTCGGCCGAAATGAAGGCGGCCTTGACCCGATCGGGAATTGCCTGGATCGGCAGATAGAGGCGCCGCTCGCGGGCATATTCGGCCATCAGCGCACCGTTGCCGGCATGGACGCGGGTGGTTACCGGCGGCGCATAGCTGTTGAGAACCTCGTAGTCTGGCAGGTCCTTGGTCACATGGCCAAGATAGATGGCGGCGGCTGCGGCTACGCCGAGCACCAGAAACGCGCCAATGCCGAAGAAATATCCAATCAGTCTGATCATCAGCCAGGTACCGGTATCCAGTTATCGTTTATCTATGCGGAGCACACGTTGCCGGTGGGCCTACCCCGCACCTTGGCCGAATGCAATCACGCCAACGAATTAAACAACGAATGAGGCATATTCCGGCCCGCCGGCAATGCTCCCCTCGCTGCATGTTTACGACCGGCCATCGTCTTTCAGATCACCCGCCGCGCAATTCAGGTCTCCGGATAGCGACCGGATTGTGAGCAAAATAGGGCTTGAGGCCGATTAAGCATAGGCCATCCCCTTGAAAACGGTATCGCTGTTACTCGGGCGACACAAATCACAACAGACATTATCATTGGTTTAAATCATGCAGCGGCAAGGGATAAGCCCTAGCTAAACCGTTGTCAGCCGCCGTTAGCCACGGCCTCGCCACGATAGCCGCGCACGGCAGCCGCCAACAGAGCGGCGACCTTGCTGCGCCAGACCGGATCGACGAGGAGTTTTTCATCCTCCTTGTTGGACAGAAAGCCCAGTTCCAGCAGAATCGATGGCACATCCGGCGCCTGCAGCACACGGAACCCGGCATGGCGGTGCGGATTGTTGATCAGATTGATCTGGCCCTCGAAGGAGGAAACAACGGATCGCGCCAGATTAACCGAGAACGCCTGCGTTTCGCGCCGCGTCAGATCGATCAGAATATCGGCAACTTCAGCCGGTTCGCTCTTGAAGGTGACGCCGGCAATCTCGTCCGACAGGTTTTCGCGTGCGGCAAGATTGGCTGCCAGATGGTCCGATGCCTTGTCGGAGATCGTATAGACGGTGGCGCCGCGAATATCGCGCTGCTTCAACGTATCGGCATGAATGGAGATGAACAGGTTGGCGCTATGCTGGCGGGCGACCTGCACACGTTGCGGCAGGGAGAGAAACTCATCGCTGTCGCGCGTCAGGAAGGCCTTGACGCCGTTCTCCTTGTTGAGCGTCTCGACAAGCTGCGTGGCGAAAGCCAGCGTCACGCTCTTTTCCTCCATCTTGGTCTCGCTGCCGATCGCACCGGTATCGATACCGCCATGGCCTGCATCGACGGCGACGATGAAGGCGCCAGGTGCTGCGGGCTCGACCAGCCTGTCGGTCTTTGCCGCCGTGACGGTGCCGGTCCACTTCTGCTCTTCGATCAGGCTGGAAAAACGCGCCTGGGTCACCCGCTCTGCATCCAGTACCAGGCGAAAGCCCTTGCCTTCCTCGTCCGCCTTGACGTCTGCAACCGTGACCGCCACCGGGTTTTTAGCCGTGAGTACAACGCGGGCGCTGCCTGGGCCCATGGCGCCATACCGGATTTCGGTGAACAGGCCGCGTGCCTTCAGATCCTCGGGCTTCAGACCGAAGGAGGTTTCCGGCAGATCGACGATGACACGGGGCGGATTGGCCACATAATGCACGAAGAAAATCGGCTTGCGGTCGAAATCGATCACTACCCTTGTGCGGGCATCGTCGCCGGCGATCCGGGCACCATAGGCGAGCAATGGCGGATCCGCAGCATGGGTTACCGGTGCTACGGAGAGAAGCAAGAGGCCCAGCAGGCACCGTCGTATCATCGCTGACAGGATCAAATCCGCTTTTCCTTGTTGCACATGCTGGCCGGAACCCTTTGGTCGCGTCTCCCGCAATCCGGTCTCGACGTCTCGTTTCGGGACATAGCCCTACACCTGGCGCGTTTCTGCCTGTAGCATCCATGACGCCATATGGTTAACCAAACCTTGCTTTCCCCACCCTTGACGAAGCGCCGACCGCCCTCTTCCGATGCTGTTAAAGCCCATGAAGACGGCGGCAAACCGGCTCTCCGGCAGTACACACCCCGACAAGCGAATCAATCAATATTATGGCGGTTCCGGCTTTTCCCTTGCCATTGTGACATAGAAAACATAAAAGCCTTGCAGGGAGAAAGTGTTGACGGGATAGAATCGACGACCGGCAGCCAAAGGGTTTTTAAAGCCCTGGCGCCAGAGCGTGATCGGGACGGGTAAAACCGCTTCAACGCAGATCACGTCTCGGACAAGCAGTCGCGCTTCATCCGCCGTCGCTCCACTTTTTCTTCGTATGCTGAATCGAGAAATTCCGGCGGTGGCCGGAGCGTTTATGGTGACGATCACCGCAGGCCCGTGACCGGGCACATTCATCGGGCCTTCACGGCCTACTACATTGGCATTCTTGTTTGGTCATTAACGTTGTCCCAGCAGTATCGGTCAGAAGTAAACAGGCCCCGGAACAGATTGTTTCCGGCTGCTGTCTGGCTGTTGGACGATCTCTCCAACCATACAAGAACATTCACATCCGGCGAAAAACCTGAACTGCATGGAAAGTCTCCTCCGGGAGGCTATTTTCCTGCTGTTTCCAAGGTACGCCGAGGAGCACCACCTACATGGCAGAGAAAATGCTTATCGATGCGTCTCACGCTGAAGAGACGCGCGTCGTTGTCGTACGCGGAAGCCGCATAGAAGAATTCGACTTCGAATCCGAACACAAGAAACAAATCCGCGGCAATATCTACCTCGCGAAAGTGACGCGCGTAGAACCGTCGCTGCAGGCGGCATTCGTCGATTACGGCGGCAACCGTCACGGCTTCCTGGCCTTCGCCGAAATCCACCCAGACTATTATCAGATCCCGCTCGCCGACCGGCAGGCCCTTTTGCGGCAGGAAGCCGAAGACGCGCGCCGCGATGACGACATCGAGCATGTCGAGACCGGCACGGATCTCGGCCCTGACTCAGACGATGAAACAGTAGAAACGACGGTTGAAAACGTCGTCGAGATCATCGAGACGGCCGCAGAACCGGTCGAGACCGTGGAAACGGCTGTCGCGGCTGAAGAAAAGCCGAAGGCAAAAGCCAAGCGCCCGCGCCGCACCAAGAAGGCTGCTGCCGCGGAAGCCGAAGCAACCGGTTCTGACGGCGACGAAGGCAATGGTGGCGAAATGGCCGCCATGGTCGATACCGACAGCATTTCGGAAGACACACGCGGCGGACGCCGTGGTCATGACGACGATGATGACGATGGTCATCACGAAGAAAAGGAAGTCATCGAATCCGTCGGCGCCGAAGACGCGATGGAAGAAGTGCCGGACCGGCAGGTCAACCGCCGTCCGCGCAAGCAGTACCGCATCCAGGAGGTCATCAAGCGCCGGCAGATCCTGCTGGTGCAGGTGGCCAAGGAAGAACGCGGCAACAAGGGCGCAGCCCTCACCACCTACCTGTCGCTGGCCGGCCGCTATTCGGTTCTGATGCCGAACACGGCGCGTGGCGGCGGTATCTCCCGCAAGATCACCAACCTGCCGGACCGCAAGCGTCTGAAGGAAATTGCCCGCGCGCTCGACGTGCCGCAGGGCATGGGCGTCATCCTGCGCACCGCCGGTGCCAACCGCACCAAGGTCGAGGTCAAGCGTGACTTCGAATACCTGATGCGCCTGTGGGAAAATGTTCGCACGCTCACCCTGTCCTCGACAGCCCCCTGCCTCGTCTATGAGGAAGGCTCACTGATCAAGCGCTCGATCCGCGACCTTTACAACAAGGATATCAGCGAGATCATCGTTTCCGGTGAAGAAGGCTACAAGGAAGCCAAAGGCTTCATGAAGATGCTGATGCCGAGCCACGCCAAGGTGGTTCAGCCTTACCGCGACGTGCACCCGATCTTCTCACGCTCGGGCATCGAAGCCCAGCTCGACCGGATGCTGGTGCCGCAGGTGACACTGAAGTCCGGCGGCTACATCATCATCAACCAGACCGAAGCGCTGGTTGCGATCGACGTCAATTCGGGCCGCTCGACCCGCGAACACTCGATCGAAGACACCGCACTCCAGACCAACCTGGAAGCCGCCGAGGAAGTCGCCCGCCAGCTGCGCCTGCGCGACCTTGCCGGCCTTGTGGTCGTCGACTTCATCGACATGGAAGAAAAGCGCAACAACCGTTCGGTTGAAAAGCGCCTGAAGGATCACCTCAAGAACGACCGCGCCCGCATCCAGGTCGGCCGTATCTCGCATTTCGGCCTGCTCGAAATGTCACGCCAGCGTATCCGCGCCTCGGTTCTCGAATCGACGATGCAGGTCTGCTCGCACTGCAACGGGACGGGTCACGTTCGTTCGCAGTCCTCCGTCGCCCTGCATGTCCTGCGCGGCGTCGAGGAATATCTGCTGAAGAACACCACGCACAACATCACCGTGCGCACGACCCCGGATATCGCGCTCTACCTGCTCAACCACAAGCGCGGCACGATCATCGATTATGAAGAGCGTTTTGGCGTTCAGATCATCATCGAGGCGGACGCCCATGTCGGCGCCCAGCATTTTGCCATCGATCGCGGTGAAGCCGTCGAGAACCCAGTCAAGATCGATCAGATCATCCAGTTCGAGCCGGAAATCGACGAAGACGACGATATCATCATCGAAGAGGATATCGAGGACGACGAAGAACTTGTGGTCGAAGCCAAGCCGGAACGTGCAGAGCGAGCCGAGCGCAGTGAACGCGCACCTGCCGAGCAGAGCGACGAACAGGGCAACCGCAAGCGCAAGCGCCGCCGGCGCCGGCGTGGTGGCCGTCCGGGTGGCGATCAGGGTACCGAAGCCGGTGTCAGCGCCGACGATGCCTCCGATGAGGATGGCGACGAGGACGAAGCCGATGACGTTGCCGCGCAGGCAGGTTCCGAAGATCCGCAGGATGCAGGCCTGAGCGAAGAAGAACGCCAGAAGCGCAAGCGCCGCCGCCGCGGCAAGCGCGGTGGCCGCCGCAATCGTCCGGACGAGGCAGAAGGTGAAAACCAGGCAGCCGACGGCGAAACCGCAGGCGGAGAAGCCTCGACGGATGCGCCAGAAGCGGAAGCTGCTGCTGTCGTTTCAGCCGAATCCGTGGTTGCTGCTATAGCCGTTGAGGACGCCGTCGAAGCTCCGGTCGTTACCGAGGCAGACGCAAAACCCGCCAAGCCGAAGCGCAGCCGCAAGAAGGCCGTGGCTGCTGTTGAAGAAGCCGTTGCCGAGGAATCGCCTGTCGCAACCGCCGATGCCGATGCCCAGGCTGCTGTCGAAGCAAAGCCGGAAGTGGTTGCTGTCGTCGAAGAACCGGCTGTCGAAAAGGCTGCCGCAGACCTCGAAGAGACCAAACAGGAAGACATCAAGCCGGTGCGCGCCAATCGCGACATCGAAACGATCGCCAGCGAACCGGTCGTCAAGTCGTCCGCCGTCAAGAAGGACGAAGGCGACACGGACCCGGCAAAGCCCAAGAAGGGCGGCTGGTGGCAGAAGCGCGGCTTCTTCTGAGCCGAAACTGACAGCTAAGATATGAAAAGCCGGCCAAGCAATTGGCCGGCTTTTTCGTTTCGGCTCCTTGTTCCATTCGTAACTGTCAAAGCAACACAGTTGCGGCAAGGTGTGGCCTGCTGGACGAGATGGGCTCGTCCGGTAATGAGCCAGAGGAGGCAATCATGCGACGTTTCCTTGTCGCAGCGGCGCTCGTCGCCATTCCCACGATTTCGCTTGCCGCATCGTCTCAAGCCGGCAGCAATGGCCGCCAGCGTTACAACGACTTCTACTATCGGAGTTATGATACAGCCTTTGAACCGGCCTGTATGATCAGGACGGTTCGCAGGGCGGACGCGCACGGCAACCCTGTCATCCGGAAGGTCCGTATCTGCCGGTGAGGCAAGCGGGTTCGACATTCGCTCTATAGGCATGCGCGTCCGCGGGGTGCGCATGAAATGCCGGCGGCCCGCCGCCCGTCCACTTGCCAATCCGATTCACAGCCGTGACAGACTGAATCCGGAAAAGCCGTCAACAGTCTGGGATCGCTACAGGATCAGGCCAACCAGCGGGCGATGCGATCCATTGCGTCGACCATGTCGGCATGCGCCCCCGCATAGGAAAACCGCATCGTGCGATGACCTTCGACAGGATCGAAATCCAGCCCCGGCGTGGCAGCGACATTGATCTCGGCGAGCATCTTGCGGGCGAATTCCATGCTGTCATTGGTAAAGCGGCTGACATCGGCATAGGCGTAGAAGGCGCCGTCCATCGGCGAGGCAATGGTAAAACCGATCTCCGGCAAACGCTTCAGCAGAAGATCGCGATTGGCGGCGTAGGATGCCTTGTAGACATCCAGTTCCGCCTCACAGCCGAGCGCTGCCTCCGCAGCGATCTGCGACAGTTCCGGTGGCGAAATGTAGAGGCTCTGAGCGATCCGCTCGAAGGCGCGAACCTGGGCTTCCGGCAGAATCATCCAGCCGATCCGCCAGCCGGTCATGCAGTAATATTTCGAGAACGAGTTGATGATGACCGCTTCATCGGTCACCGCCAGCGCGGTCGTTTCCTCGCCGGCAAATGTCAGGCCATGATAGATCTCGTCCGAGATGAAGGCGATATCGTTGCCGTGGCAATAGTCGGCGAGCGCCTTCAGCCCCGCCCTGCCCGTCACCGTCCCTGTCGGATTGGCCGGGCTGGCGAGCAGAACACCGTTCAACGGCCTTCCCGCTTTCTTGGCCGCTGCCTCGAGGTTTTGTGGCGTCAGCGTAAAGCCGCTGTCGGCATCCGCCTCGACCTCGACGACCGTCAGGCCGAGGGCTGCCAGGATGTTGCGGTAGGCCGGGTAGCCCGGGCGGGCGATCGCGACACAATCGCCGGGATCAAACAGCGCCAGGAAAGCCAGATTGAAGCCGGCCGACGATCCCGTCGTCACGGCCACGCGCTGTGGATCAATATCGACGCCATAGCGTGAACGATAATGCCGGGCGATGGCCATTCTCAGCGATGCGGTCCCAAGCGCATCGGTGTAACCGAGACGCCCGTGGCCGAGTGCGGTTCGTGCCGCTTCCAGAGCCGCCTTTGGTGCGGGATGGCTCGGCTGGCCGACCGCCATCGAGATCACCGGATAACCGGCTTCGCGACGTTTGGTGGCTTCAGCCAGAACGTCCATGGCATGAAACGGCTCGACGGAACTGCGAACGGAAAGAGGCTTCAACGGCACATCCTCGATATTTTTTGACGTGACAGGCATGTGCCTGATCGCAAAGGCCTTCACAAGTGTGCGAGCGCCGCATTTCGGCCGATTTTGCGGTTTCGTTTGGCGCCACGCCACCCTATGGTCGGCGACGATATTCTGTTGTCCTTCAAACAAGCCTGTTGACGCGGCCTTAGCACTTGAACGACAGACTGCAGCAACGAAAGACAACGAGGAACACCATGGCATTCAACACTCGCAAATTCATCGCCGCTTCGATCATCCTTTTGACGGCGAGTGCTGCAACCTCTCCGGCAGCCTACGCGCTGGATGCCAAGCAGAAGCAGGAAATCGGTGATTTCATCCGGGAATACCTCGTCGCCAATCCGGAAATCCTTCTCGAAGCCCAGCAGTCGTTGAAGAAGAAGCAGGCCGACGAACAGTCGGCGCAGGCACAGGCTGCCATCACCGGCAATGAAAAGGCGATCTTCCAGTCGCCTTATGATGTGACGCTCGGCAATCCGAAGGGTGATGTCACCATCGTCGAGTTCTACGACTACAATTGCGGCTACTGCAAACGCGCCTTGTCCGACATGGAAACCATTCTGGAAAAGGACAAGAACGTCCGTTTCGTTTTGAAGGAACTGCCGATCCTCGGACCCGATTCGATGGCCGCCCATAAGGTCAGCACCGCGTTTCGCGCCATCGCGCCGGAAAAATATGGTGACTTCCACCGCGCCCTCTTGGGCGGCGAGGACCGCGCCAACGAGGAAACGGCGATGGCTGTTGCCACTGGTCTCGGTGTTGCGGAGGCCGATCTGCGCAAGAAGATGGCTGAAAATACCCAGGACGACGCTGTCAAGGAAGTCTACACGCTGGCCAACGATCTCGGCATCACCGGGACGCCGTCCTACGTGATCGGCAAGGAAGCCGTTTACGGCGCTGTCGGTGCCGAGGAAATTGAAGCGAAAGTCAACAACGTCCGCGCCTGCGGCAAGACCGCCTGCTAAGTTCCATTTTTGAATGAGCGGCGCGTTATGGCTTGTGGACAAATGCCGAGGTGGGCCAAAGGGCTTTTCCTCGGCAGTCCGCCGGTCTATAGGTAGCGTTCGACTATCGGACCGGATTCCATATGCCATCGACCATTTTCGTGCTGAACGGCCCCAACCTCAACGCACTCGGCAAACGCGAGCCCGGTATTTATGGGGGCAAGACGCTGGCCGACATCGAGGCAATGTGCGTCGAGCATGGCAATGCACTCGGCCTCAACGTCGTCTGCCGGCAGAGCAATCATGAAGGCGATCTCATCGACTGGTTCCATGAGGCAGGCAGCGTTGCGCAGGGCATCGCCATCAATGCCGGCGCCTACACCCATACCTCCATCGCGCTGCACGATGCGGCAAAGGCGATCGGCATTCCGGTCGTCGAAGTGCATCTCTCCAATGTTCATGCCCGCGAAGAGTTCCGGCACAAATCGATGCTGGCACCCGCTGCAAAAGGCGTGATCTGCGGCTTTGGTGCCGACAGTTACATTCTGGCGCTCAATGCGCTAAAGACACTCACGCAACACACGAAATAAAAAGAACACGAGGCTCATATCCATGGCTGACAAGAAACCCGGCATCGACCAGACGCTGATCCGCGATCTCGCCAACATCCTGAACGAGACCGATCTCACCGAAATCGAAGTGGAACAGGACGACCTGCGTATCCGCGTGTCGCGCGCCGGTACGCCGCAATACGTTTCCGCTCCGGTTCCTGTCGCTGCACCGGTCCAGATGGCATCTGCCGGCATTTCCGCAGTCTCGGCTGCCGAAACAGCACGAACCTCCAAGAATGCCCTGACAGCACCGATGGTTGGCACGGCCTATTTGTCGCCTGCCCCCGGCTCGCGCCCGTTCGTCGAAGTCGGCGCCACCGTCAAGGAAGGCCAGACTATCCTGATCATCGAAGCCATGAAGACGATGAACCAGATCCCGGCGCCCCGCTCCGGCAAGGTCACAGAAATCCTCGTTGAAGACGGCGCACCGGTCGAGTACGGCGAAGCGCTTGTCATCATCGAATAGGCCGAACAGATGATTTCAAAAATCCTCATCGCCAATCGCGGCGAAATCGCCCTTCGGGTGCTGCGCGCCTGCAAGGAACTCGGCATCGCCACCGTCGCGGTTCATTCGACCGCCGACGCCAATGCGATGCATGTGCGGCTTGCCGACGAGAGCGTCTGCATCGGCCCGCCACCGTCGCGCGACAGCTATCTAAATATCCACCAGATCGTTGCTGCCTGCGAAATCACCGGCGCCGACGCCGTGCATCCGGGCTACGGCTTTCTGTCCGAGAATGCCAAGTTCGCCGATATCCTCGACGCCCATGGCATTACCTTCATCGGACCGACCGCCGATCACATCCGCATCATGGGTGACAAGATCACGGCCAAGGAAACCGCCAAGTCGCTCGGCATTCCGGTTGTTCCGGGTTCTGCCGGTGAAGTGTTGCCGGAAAATGCGCTGGAGATCGCCCGCGAAATCGGCTTCCCCGTGCTGATCAAGGCCACTGCCGGCGGCGGCGGCCGTGGCATGAAGGTGGCGAAGAACGAGGACGAACTGTCCGAGGCGGTGTCCACAGCCCGTTCCGAGGCGCTTGCCGCTTTCGGCAACGACGCCGTCTACATGGAAAAGTATCTCAGCAAGCCACGCCATATCGAAGTCCAGGTCGTCGGCGACGGTGAAGGCAATGCCATCCATCTCGGTGAACGCGACTGCTCGCTGCAGCGCCGCCACCAGAAGGTCTGGGAAGAAGCCAATTCGCCGGCCCTCAATGTCGAGCAGCGGATGAAGATCGGCGAAATCTGCGCCGATGCCATGCGCAAGCTGAAATACCGCGGCGCCGGCACCATCGAGTTTCTCTACGAAAACGGCGAGTTCTTCTTCATCGAGATGAACACCCGCCTGCAGGTCGAACATCCGATCACCGAAGCCATCACCGGCATCGACCTGGTGCACGAACAGATTCGCGTCGCTTCCGGCGGTGGTCTCTCGGTGACGCAGGACGAGATCGTCTTTTCCGGTCATGCCATCGAATGCCGCATCAATGCCGAGGATCCGCGCACCTTCGTGCCGTCGCCCGGCACGATCACGCATTTCCATGCGCCGGGCGGTCTCGGTGTTCGCGTCGATTCGGGCGTCTATCAGGGCTACAAGATCCCGCCCTACTATGACAGCCTGATCGGCAAGCTGATCGTGCACGGACGCACCCGCGTCGAATGCATGATGCGCCTGCGCCGCGTTCTCGACGAATTCGTCATCGACGGCATCAAGACGACCTTGCCCCTGTTCCAGGACCTGATCAACAATCAGGATATCGCCAACGGCGACTACGACATCCATTGGCTGGAAAACTATCTGGCCAAGACGGCCGAATGAGGTTTTGAATGAAGGGGACCCGCAGCAGGCAGCCGGACATCACACCGGACTTGCTGTTGCGGGCCTATTCCATCGGGCTGTTCCCGATGGCCGACAGCGCTGACGACCCCGAACTGTTCTGGGTCGAGCCTGAATTGCGCGGCATCATCCCGCTCGACGATTTCCACATTTCCAAAAGCCTGGCCAAGACCATCCGGCGCGCGCCGTTCGATATTCGCTACGACACGGCCTTCGAACAGGTGATGGACGGATGCGCCGCTCCTGCCCCGGACCGACCGACCACCTGGATCAACGGCAAGATCCGCTCGCTCTATGCGACACTGCACAGCATGGGTCATGCGCATTGCGTCGAAGCCTGGGATGGTGAGGAACTGGTTGGCGGCCTCTACGGCGTCTCGCTCGGCTCGGCATTCTTCGGCGAAAGCATGTTTTCACGCCGGACGGATGCCTCGAAGATCTGCCTCGTGCATCTGGTGGAACGCCTGCGCAAGCGCGGCTTTGTCCTGCTCGATACCCAGTTCACCACCGAGCATCTGAAGAATTTTGGCGCCATCGATGTGCCGAAAGCGCGCTATGAGAAAATGCTGGCACGGGCGGTTGCTACACCTGATCTGAAGTTTTAGGCGCAGCCGTGTCGCTACAGCGCCAAGCGCCACTCATCACCCACGGCACATGACAATGGCCCCTCATCCGCCCTATCGGGCACCTTCTCCCCGCCTGCGGGGAGAAGGGATATGCGGCAAACTCCGTCGTCCCCTCTCCCCGTGTGCGGGGAGAGGGTTAGGGTGAGGGGCAACCCGGAGTAAAAACACGCTGAACCTATCGCAGCTTAATCAGACCCGCTTCAGTCTCGCCAAACCCGCAGCTGCGTTAAAACACAGCCAGATGCGCTTCGAAATCAACATGCAGCCAGAGCGCTCCCCGTTCGCGAGCAAGCGTTTCCGCTGCCTTCTCCAACCGGGTCGCAACGCCCCTACGGCGCCAACCAGGATGCACGCACGTATCGAGGATAAAGGCGTGAATACCGCCGTCCCAGGCGACGTTGACGAAGCTGATCAGTTGCCCCTCGTCATAGGCACCGACATGGCCAAGGCTGTGCGACAGGACGCCTGAAAAATCTCTCGGCGTATGTTCGCCCCAGGCTTCTGCCCAAAGCCCATTCATCTGGTCATTGCCGGGAAAGGGATCGGTGCACAGCTCGATGGTCAACGCGATCCTTTAAAGCATTACTGCTTGGCCGCGGAATCCGGCGGCGGCAGGTCGGACTTGGCCTTGCAGCTGTTCAGCCAGACGTCATAGACCGGATGCTCAACGGCATTCAGGCCCGGGCTGTCGGCAAACATCCAGCCGGTGAAGATGCGGCGGATCTTGCGGTCCAGCGTGATCTCATCGACCTCGACGAACGTGTCGGTCTTCGGCGCTTCGGTCTCGTCGCGGCTGTAACAGACGCGCGGCGTCACCTGCAGCGCGCCGAACTGGACGGTTTCACCGATATAGACATCGAAAGTGGTGATGCGGCCAGTGATCTTGTCGATGCCGGAAAACACGGCGACCGGATTGGTGATCCTTGCTGCGTCAGCGACCGTCATCATCGAAAGAACGGCGGTGCCGGCAATCGCGAACAGCGAGGCTGCCGCAAACATCCGGCGCTTTAGAATTCGCTGACTTGAAACTACCATTCTAACGCCCGTCTCCCGCGCAATTCCCGGCCACAGTGCCGGGTATCAGGCGCTAAACATCAAATGTGGCCGAGGCATGGTGCCTGCGGTGCAATCAACAATCCCAAGGAATTGTTTGCTGATCCGGTTCAGGAGCGTGGCGTCCAGGCATCATAGTCGCCGGTGACGCGCGGACGCTCGCCGGTGGCGTTGATCGAGCCCGGTGGCCGGTAAGCCTGGGCAGAGCCGGTGCCGTTCGGCTGGTGGGGCTTTTGCCACTCGCGCTCTTTGTAGCTTTCATCCGCCGGCGAAACGTCGGTACGATGGTGCATCCAGCCATGCCAGCCCGGCGGAATGGCGGATGCGTCGGCATAGCCGTTATAGATCACCCAGCGGCGGGTGCGGCCCTCGGAATCCGTGCCGCCCTGATAGTAGACGTTGCCGGCCGCATCCTCGCCCACCCTTTTGCCGAAGCGCCAGGTGTGGAAGCGGGTGCCGATCGTCTGTCCATTCCACCAGGTAAAAATCTGCAGCAGAGACTTCATGATGTCCGTCCTTGACCGCGCCAAAATCCGCGCGGGATATCCTAGATTACTGCTCCGCTTATGCCGCGCAGCCTGTCGCTTGTCCAGTGATTCCGTTCCAACGCTTTTATTTCAACCGAATCTTGAACCCGAGATGGGAGGGCTCGAACCCCACCCGCTCATAGAACCGGTGGGCGTCGATGCGCTGCTTGTTCGAGCTTAGCTGCACCTTGGAAAGCCCTTGCGTACGGGCCGTATCGACAGCGAACCGCATCATCGTCTCGCCGATCCCCTTTCCGCGCATGTCCTTTCGGGTCTGCACGGCTTCGATCAGCAGGTTGGAGCTCCCCCGGCCGGACAGCGTCGTCAGGATCGTCGTCTGGAACGTGCCGACCACCGCACCATCGAGTTCGGCAACATACAGCGTCTCGTTGGATGTGGCGATGATGCGCTCAAATGCCGCGAGATAGTCAGGGAAGGCATCTATATCCGTCGTGTCGCCGTGAGCACCGATCGGATCGGATGCGAACAGGGCGATGATCTCGGTAAGATCTTCGCGGTTTGCCTGCCTGATGGACACATTAAGCTTTGGTTCGTGCATGTCTGTGGTTTCCGATTTCTGACCGTGGCTTGCCAGCGGATGAAGAAGGAAATGTGACAGCAGCGCGCGGGAGAACCAGGGCGAGCCTCAGTCCAGAGGCTTTTCCATCACGATCGTTGCAATGCCCCAGGCCGCAGCACCAATGCCTGCCCTGACGAAGCCATGCGCGTCATAGAAGCCGATGGCCTTAGTGTTGTTCTCCTCGACCTCGACCCGCATCGTGCCCGCATAGGGAAAGCAGGTTTCGAGTTCGGCAAAAATATCGCGGGCAATTCCCTGCCGCTGAAACTGCGGCAGGACATAGAGCTGGTGCAGAACGGCCGTCTCATGCAGCGTTTCTGACATCGAAGCAAAGCCCATGCCGCCAATCAGCTTGCCGTCGTCGGCAACGAGGAATTCGCCGTTCTTGCGCTGAAGATTGGCCTTCAACGCCGTCACCGAATGCCACCTGGCCGTCATCTCATTGATCTTTTCGGCACCGTATTGCGCATCATAGGTCGCATGCGCGGTCTCGCCGAGAAGTGCCGAGACTTTGGCCAGATCGCGATCGGTGGCTGTGCGCACGAAGAACATGTTTTGGGCCTTTCAATCGCAATTCCAGGAAAACCGCTTGACGCTTTTTCCGGAATTGCTCAGTCCTCGATACCGAGCTTGGCCTTGACCAGCGCCTGCACCGCTTGCGGGTTGGCCTTGCCGCCAGTCGACTTGATCACCTGGCCGACGAACCAGCCGGCAAGCGACGGCTTGGCCTGGACCTTGGCGACCTGATCGGGGTTGGCGGCGATGATTTCGTCGACAGCCTTTTCGATGGCGCCGGTGTCGGTCACCTGCTTCATGCCGCGGCTCTCGACCAGTTCGGCCGGGTCGCCGCCTTCGTTCCAGACGATTTCGAATAGGTCCTTGGCGATCTTGCCGGAGATCACTTCCGATTTGATCAGGTCGAGAATACCGCCGAGCTGGGCGGGGGAAACCGGAGTCTCTTCAATGGCTTTGCTGGCTTTGTTCAAGGCGCCGAGCAGGTCGTTGATGACCCAGTTGGCAGCAATCTTGCCGTCGCGACCGGCAGCCACCGCCTCGTAATAATCGGCAATCGCCTTTTCCGACACCAGCACGGATGCGTCATAGATCGACAGCCCGAGATCGCGAACGAAACGCTCCTTCTTGTCGTCGGGCAGCTCCGGCAGATCGGCCTTCAGGGCTTCGATGAAGGCGTCGTCGAATTCGAGCGGCAACAGGTCCGGGTCCGGGAAATAGCGGTAGTCGTGCGCGTCTTCCTTCGAGCGCATCGAGCGGGTCTCGCCTTTGCCCGGGTCGAACAGGCGCGTTTCCTGGTCGATCGAGCCGCCGTCTTCGAGAATGCCGATCTGGCGGCGGGCTTCGTATTCGATCGCCTGACCGATGAAGCGGATGGAATTGACGTTCTTGATTTCGCAGCGCGTGCCGAAATCCTCGCCCGGACGGCGGACGGAGACGTTGACGTCGGCGCGCAGCGAGCCTTCGTCCATGTTGCCGTCGCAGGTGCCGAGGTAACGCACGATCGACCGCAACTTGGTGACATAGGCCTTGGCTTCATCGGAGGAGCGCATGTCGGGCTTGGAGACGATTTCCATCAGCGCCACGCCGGAGCGGTTCAAATCGACATAGGACATGGTCGGGCTCTGGTCGTGCATCGACTTGCCGGCATCCTGTTCCAGGTGCAGCCGCTCGATGCCGATTTCAATATCCTCGAACTGGCCCTGACGATCGGGACCGACCGAAATGACGATCTTGCCCTCGCCAACGATCGGATCCTTGAACTGGGAAATCTGGTAGCCCTGCGGCAGGTCCGGATAGAAATAGTTCTTGCGGTCGAAGATCGAGCGCTTGTTGATCTGCGCTTTCAGGCCAAGACCGGTGCGTACGGCCTGGGCGACGCATTCCTCGTTGATGACGGGCAGCATGCCGGGCATCGCCGCATCGACCAGCGAGACGTTGGAGTTCGGTGCATTGCCGAATGTCGTCGAGGCGCCCGAAAACAGCTTCGAATTGCTCGTCACCTGGGCATGGACTTCCAGGCCGATGATGACTTCCCAATCGCCAGTGGCGCCTGGAATATAGCGTTTCGGTTCTGAGATGCGGACGTCGACGAGGGTCATGGAATGCTCTTCTGTAAGCTTCAATTCGTGTGTCTCTGGGTAGAACAATTGGCTATGGCGTGCAAGGCTTGTCGCATCCGGCATGGCGTATTGATGCCCAATCTCCGGGCGTTTGCGATCTGTTCAATTTTTTGAGGCACTCTACGCGAATGGCCATCTGTCTCTTGCTCATCGTTGCGTTTCTTATCCTCAACATCGTGACGTTCTGCGTCTTCTGGTGGGACAAAGCGGCGGCGCGCGGTGGAAAATGGCGGATCGCCGAAAACAAGCTTTTGAGCCTGGCATTCTTCGGCGGAAGCCTCGGTGCCTTTGCCGCCCAGCGGCTGTTGCGGCACAAGACCCGCAAGGAACCCTTCCGTACCCGGCTGGCGGCGATCCTCGTCCTACACGCCGCCGTTGCCTCAGTCGGACTTCTGGCACTGCCCTGGGTGCTTGCCGGTCATATTTTCAATTCTTAAGGTCACGTCCCCTCGCTGGCTGATTTCTGATCCGGTCGCCATGGCTTGACTTGCACAATAATTCGTAACTATTATTATTACATGAAAAGAAACAGCCGCCTTTCCGCAGTGCTGCACGCGTTGTTGCACATGGCAGAACGCGAACGACCGATGACATCGGACGAACTCGCCCTCTGCCAATCCTGTCGTCGTCCGGCGCACCATGGCCGGGCTGCGCGAGGCAGGCCTTGTCACCTCCGGCCGTGGCCATGGCGGCGGCTGGACGCTGGCCCGGCCGCTCGAGGACGTCACCATGCGCGACATCTATGCAGCGCTGGGCGAGCCAATGCTGTTCCAGATGGGCAATGTCAGCGAAAGCCCGGGCTGCCTGGTCGAACAGGCCGTCAATCATGCGCTCGACGATGCCTTTCGCGATGCCGAGGCGATGCTGATTGCCCGCCTCGGGCAAGTAACGCTGGCCACGCTTGCCGATGATTTCAAACGGCGTTTTGCCGAGCACAGGGCCGCGCTGAAACAGCCCGGCTGAAACACAGCCCGGCTAGCATTCCTATCAACACTGATGTCTCCCCAGTCCGGTTCTCATGACATTGCAGGAGGGCGGAGCTATGGAAAGAAAGACCATGCAACAGGATGCAATCATCATTGGCGGCGGCTTCGCCGGACTGTCGGCCGCCTATATTCTCGCCCGCGCCCGGCGGCACGTCACCGTCATCGACAGCGGCACACCACGCAATCGTTTTGCCGCCCATTCCCACGGTGTGCTGGCACTCGACGGCAAATCCGGGCTGGAAATCCTCACCGATGCACGGGCTCAGCTCGCCGCCTACTCCACGGTGACCTTCATCGAGGGTGAGGCTGACGCTGCGGAAGGCACAATCGACGACTTTCATGTCAGCGTTGCCGGACACGGCTCGATTGCCACCCGGCGGCTGCTTCTGGCCAGCGGCATCGAAGACCGCCTTCCTGACATTCCGGGACTTGCCGAACGCTGGGGCAAGACGGTGCTGCATTGCCCCTATTGCCACGGCTACGAAATCGGCGGCGGGCCGATCGGCGTCCTGGCGACACAGCCGATGTCGGCGCATCAGGCGGCCGTCGTTGCCGACTGGGGCGATGTCACCCTCTTCACAAATGGCATGCCGGAACCGGATGAGGATACGCTTGCGCTGCTGGAAAGACGCAACGCTCGTCTCCAGCCGGGTGCGGTCAGTTTGATCGAGGCAGGCACTTGCGACATGTTGCGGGTACGGATGGAGAACGGCCGGACCTTTGATGTCAAAGCGCTGTTCGTTGCGGCCGATCTGCATATGCGCGGCACGATCGCCGAAAGCCTAGGCTGCACCTTGCAGGAAACCCCCGCCGGAAAAATCCTCACCACCGATGCCGTCAAGGCGACCAGCCTCGCCGGGGTCTATGCTGCGGGCGACAATGCCCGTGCCTTCGGCAATATCACGCTTGCTTCCGCCGATGGCGTCATGGCCGGGCTTGGCATGCACCAATCGCTGATGTTCGCATCGCATTCTTGACGGTGCTGCCGTCCTTGGCTTAAAAACGGCCGTCCCTATGGAGTTTTGATGTTTTCCATATCCGAGATTGCCTGAAGGCCCTGCCTGCAAAAGTCTTTTGCGGGCACGGGCCGGAAAACGAAGCCCTGACGTTCGACTGAACGGCAGACCCGTTTTGATGCGTTCACGCGAACGCTTTTCGGATCTCGACATCAATGGACATTTCACGCGAAGAACAGCGTATTCTACATCTCATGGCCCAAGGCGGCCGCATCGAAATCATCCGCTCGGACACGAAGACGATCGAGGACGCCCGATGCTTCACCCGCGACGGCTGGCTCTATCCCGGTTTCGGTTTGGAGATGTTTCGTAAGCTCAAGCGGAAGAAGGCGATTTCGTCATCCGGTGGCAAGCCTTACCGGATCACTCAACGCGGCCTCGTTCTCGCGCGCTCGCAGCTGAACAACTGCTAACAAAACAAAGCCGGTGAGACCGTTCATTCGGTTTCACCGGGTTTTGCATTCAGAACCACTGCTGGTCGTTATGGGCAGCAGGCTCTCCCAGCATTTTCGTCATGCCGACCGATTCGACATCCCGGTCGAGTTTTGGCGCGTAGGCTGTCGATAGCGAGCTGATCGCATATCCGTGCTTGCGGAAAAACCCGATGGCTTTTGCATTCTGGGCATGCGTATGGATCGCCACAGCCTGAAACCCGTCAGCCAGTATCCTGTGTTCCAGATCGGCAAGCAGGGCCGAGCCGAGACCGTATCGCTGCATCGAGGGTTCGATCCAGAGGTCGGAGATCGTCCCGTCCTTGTCTTCGCGCGCGGCCCACCCGGCGACGATGCCGTTGGTTTCCGCGACGCTCACCGAAAACCAGTTCGAACGCAGAAAGGACAGGAACGACAGTTCGGCGACGTGGCGCATGGCTTGCGCATCCGCCACGCCGGAAACGGCTTTTTCCCAGGCATCAAGCCCGATCGTGGCAAGAGTTGGAACTTCGTTTTCGCGCGCAAGGCGGACAATGATCATGCAGCGGTGCCCTCCCGCAGCAAGTAGAGCATCATAGGATCGATTTTTCCAGACGCACCTTGGCCTGGTCCAGACCCAGCGAAGGAGAAAAATCCGTACCTTGCCAGATCTCGGTAAACCCGAGTTTTTTGTAGAGGGAAAGAGCCCGATCGTTGGACGCATCGGTCTCGATGCTGGCGACGCCAAGGTTTTCAACGCACATCCGGGCAATAAGTTCGCCGATCAGCGCCGAGCCGACGCCCTTACCCTGCCAGTGCGGGGCAATCCAGATATCGGAAATATAATCCCAGCCGCGTGACCGGTCGCCGGGATGTTCGCGGCTGTCGCGGGCGCCCCAGCCGATCACCTGATTTTCCGCCACAGCGACAACGACTTCGGCGTCCGGTCGTCCGGCAAAGGTCAGAAAGCCATCTTCGACGCGCGTTTCGACGGTCGGCTCAAACCAACTCTGGTGAATACGGTTGGATTTCCAGGCGTCAAACCCGATCCGTGCGACTGCCCCGGTGTCCGCGGCAGCCATATTGCGAAGATGGAAGGCCGGTTTTACCACCACTTGGTTGGCTGGAATTTTCCGGCAGCCTGCTCGATGACATGCGCCGTCTTGAACAGGGTTTCTTCCTCGAACGGCTTGCCGATCAGCTGCAGGCCGAGCGGCAGGCCCTTGTGGTCGAGACCGGCGGGAACGGCGATGCCCGGAAGACCGGCCATGTTGACCGTTACCGTGAAGATGTCGTTGAGGTACATCTTGACCGGATCGGATGCCAGATCCTCGTCGGCGATGCCGAAGGCGGAGGACGGTGTAGCAGGCGTCAGGATTGCGTCGACACCGGCATGGAAGGCCAGTTCGAAGTCGCGCTTGATCAGCGTGCGGACCTTCTGCGCCTGCAGGTAATAGGCATCGTAGTAACCGGCCGACAGCACATAGGTGCCGATCATGATGCGGCGCTTGACCTCGGTGCCGAAGCCGGCGGCCCGGGTCTTTTCATACATGTCGGCAATGTCCTTGCCATCGACGCGCAGGCCGTAGCGAACGCCGTCATAGCGGGCAAGGTTGGACGAGGCTTCGGCGGGTGCGACGATGTAATAGGCCGGAAGCGCATATTTGGTGTGCGGCAGGCTGATATCGACGATCTCGGCACCGGCGTCCTTCAGCCAGGCAATGCCCTGTTGCCACAGGGTTTCGATTTCGTCCGGCATGCCATCGACGCGATATTCCTTCGGAATGCCGATCTTCATGCCCTTCAGCGACTGGCCGAGCGAGGCCTCATAGTCCGGCACCGGCAGATCGACGGAGGTCGTATCCTTGGCATCGACAGACGCCATCGACTTCAACAGGATCGCCGCATCGCGCACGTCGCGGGCGATCGGACCGGCCTGATCGAGCGAGGAGGCAAAGGCGACGATGCCCCAGCGCGAGCAACGGCCATAGGTCGGCTTGATGCCGACGGTTCCGGTAAAGGCGGCCGGCTGGCGGATCGAGCCGCCGGTATCGGTCGCGGTAGCGCCAGCGCAAAGGAAGGCGGCAACGGCTGCGGCCGAACCGCCCGACGAGCCGCCCGGAACCAGATCGAGGTTCGAACCGGTGGCGCGCCAGGGGTTTTTCACCGGGCCGTAATAGGAGCTTTCGTTCGACGAGCCCATGGCGAACTCGTCCATGTTGAGCTTGCCGAGCATGACGGCACCGTCGTTCCAGAGGTTCTGGGTGACGGTCGATTCGTAACGCGGCTTGAAACCGTCGAGTATGTGGCTGCAGGCCTGGGTGTGGATCCCTTCGGTACCGAACAGGTCCTTGATCCCGAGCGGAATGCCTTCGAGCGCTCCGGCCTTGCCCGCGGCGATGCGGGCATCGGAAGCCTTCGCCATCTCGCGCGCCTTGTCGGGCGTGGTGACGACATAGGCGTTCAGCGCACCGTTGGCAGCGTCGATCGCGCCGATATAGGCTTCCGTCAGTTCGACGGCGGAGATTTCCTTGGAGCTCAGCTTGGTGCGCGCTTCGGCGATGGTCAGGCGGGTCAGGTCGGTCATGGGCAGGCTTTCAAAATCGGGGACGTTCGGGCGGCGGCAGCGGCGAAGATTACTCGACAACCTTCGGGACGAGGAAGAAGTTGCGATCCTCGTTCGGCGCATTAGCGACGATATCGTCAGCCTTGTTGCCATCGGTCACCGCATCGACGCGCTTCTTCATTGCCATCGGGGTCACCGATGTCATCGGCTCGACGCCATCGACATTGACCTCGGAAAGCTGCTCGACGAAACCGAGAATACCGTTCAATTCGCCGGTCATGCGCTGCGCTTCCTCTTCGGTGACGGCAATGCGGGCAAGGCGCGCGACGCGCTTCACGGTGGCGAGGTCTACGGACATGGGTGTCTCCGGTCTTCAAGGAACTTTCCCCCGCTATAATAGCCGCAGTGCTGCCACGCAACGGGGGAATGCAAACGCCAGCCGCTTAGACGGCAACAAAACCGCCGACGGCGGGCGCTTCGACCTTCGCTGAAGCGCCGTCCATTCCGGCAATGAACAGCTCCGGCGTCTGGTCGATAATGCCGAACGAACCATAATGGCAGGGGAGCACGGTGGCGAACTTGAAGAAACGCTGGCAGGCCAGCGCTGCCACGGCACCGCCCATGGTGAACCGGTCGCCGATCGGCACGAGGCCGATTTCCGGCTGGTGCAGTTCGTGGATCAGCGCCATGTCGGAGAAGATGTCGGTATCGCCCATATGATAGAGCGTCGGCTCATCCTCGAAATGCAGCACCAGGCCATTGGCATTGCCGAGCGAATGCGACACGCCGTCCTCGGTCAGCTGCGCCGAGGAATGCAGCGCGTTGACGAAGGTGGTGGAAAAGCCGTTAAGATGGATCGTGCCGCCGGTATTGCCCATTTCGATCGCCTTGACACCCTTCGATCCCAGCCATGCGGCGAGATCGGCATTGGCAACGACGGTCGCCCCGGTTTCCTTGGCCAGTGCAATCGTATCGCCGACATGGTCGCCATGGCCGTGGGTGAGGAGGATATGGGTGAGCCCGGCGGCGGCATCCTTGCGAGAGGATTCATCGAAGGATGGGTTGCCGGTGAAGAACGGGTCGATGAGGATTTTCGATTTGGCGGTTTCCAGATGGAACGCGGAATGTCCGAGCCACTTGATCTTCATGACAATTACTCCTTGTTTGGGCGGCGGGGATTTGGCGGCGGGATTTGCTGGGGGATGATTTGGCCACGGGATAGGGATATGGATCACCCGAGTAATCCTAAAAGACCGAATCGGCAAATCACATGGCTGTTCTCAGCATCGAAGACCTCGCATCCGCCCTCCTGCCCAGCCAAGCCATCGCCGGGCTTGATCTCGGCACCAAGACGATCGGCATTTCGGTGTCTGATCTCGGACGGCGCTTTGCCACGCCACGCGCAGTGATCAAGCGGGTCAAGTTCGGGCTGGACGCGCAGGCGCTGCTTGCCATGGCCGAGAAAGAAAAGATCGCCGCCTTTATTATCGGCCTGCCGATCAACATGGATGGCTCGGCCGGTCCGCGCGCCCAGGCGACCCGGGCTTTCGTGCACAACATGGCGCAGAAGACAGAGCTGCCGTTCATCTACTGGGACGAACGGCTATCGACCGTGGCGGCCGAACGGGTGCTGATCGAGATGGATGTTTCGAGAAAGAAGCGGGCCGACCGGATCGATTCGGCAGCCGCCTCGTTCATTCTTCAGGGCGCGCTCGACAGGTTGGCATCCTTGGCAAAGGGTGCGGGTGCGACGTCCGAAGGCTGAACCGGCGGAAAACGCCTGTTGTACCAGGCACGGATTTCCCGGCGTTTGCGGAAGGCGATGATGGCAAAGACCAAGAAGCTGTCGAAGACGATGGCGCGGGCGACCAGCGGCGGAATGGTTTCCGGCGGAATACCGAGCACATTGCCATAGATGGTAAAGACCAGATCATGTGCCTGGCGCGTCAGCATGAAGATGCCGAAACTCATGTCGTAATAGGAAAGACCGTACCAGCCGGTGAGCAGGATGACCGGGCACGCCCAGAGGATCAGGAACCACTTCATGCTGTTCTCCCCTCCACCGATGGGCCGTGCTTGAACTGCGCCGACACCCGGTCCAGAGCGAGCAAGCTCACAAGGATAACAGCCGGAACCGCCAGATCGAGCGCGAGGCTCGCAAAAAACATCGTCATGATGATGACCAAGCCAGTTCTCACCGAACGTGCTCCATTCCAAAAAACGTTAACAATCTCTTCATGGCCACTCTTGCCCGTTAACCCTGACGGCGCAACGTAAACCATTTGTTAAGGTTAATTTCCGGGCGGCGCGGTTGCCGGGCTGTGGACAAGGGGCTATCGGTGGGCTCTTCCCCTCCTTCAGGCCTTCCCTCCCATGACGATCATCTTCGAAAGCATCCTGCCGATCTTCCTGCTCGTTTCGCTGGGCGTCTGGCTGAAGCGGTCCTCGCTGGTTGACAACACGTTGTGGGAAGGACTGGAGCAGCTCGGCTATTACATCCTGTTCCCTGCCCTGCTGTTCTCAACACTGGCAACGGCCGATTTTGCCGGCATGAAGACGGATGCAACGGCGCTGGCGACGATCGGCAGCATCACCCTGATGTCCGCCGCCTTACTCCTGCTCTGGCCATTGCTGCGCGCCCGTCACGTCTCGTCCGCCGCCTTCACCTCGGTCTTCCAGACAGCGACGCGCTGGAACGGCTTCATGGCACTGGCGATCGCCCAGAAACTCTATGGCCCGCTCGGTCTCAGCCTGACGGCCCTGGTGATGACTTTGGTCATCATTCCCATCAATCTCTACAATATCGGCGTTTTGGTTGCCTTTAATGGCGGGCCGAAAGGGTTGCGGTTCTTCGCCTTCAAGATCGCCACCAATCCGCTGATCGTCGCCTCGGTGCTAGGTATCATACTGAATTTCTTTCAGGTTCCGGTTTATGGCCCGGTTCTGACCGCCGTCGAGATGCTGGCCAGCGCCTCGCTCAGCCTGGGGCTGGTCATGGTCGGAGCGGGGCTGAAGGTCTCGGACGCGCTGCGGCCGAGCATGGTCGCGCTGCTGGCGGTCTTTCTGAAACTGATCGTCATGCCGGTTTTCATGGCCGGCACCGCCTATCTGCTTGGAATCCGCGGCGATGCCCTGCTGGTGATCGCGCTCGGCGCCAGCGTACCGACGGCGATGAACGGCTATCTGCTCGCCAAGCAGATGGGGGGCGACGCGCCGCTCTATGCGGCGGTCGCCACTATCCAGACGGTCGTCTCGTTCTTTACTATTCCGCTTGTCCTGACCGTCACCGGCTATATCGCCGCCGGATAGAGCAGATCGACGATATAGGCGGAATCAAACCGCGAATCGAGCATGCCATAGGTCGAGCGCCAGCCGGCGGCCAGCCGCGATTCCAGGAACGCATCGGCGATCCGCCCTGCCCCCAGCCGGTAAAGTTCGGCGGCAGCGGCAGCCAGTGCCAGCTGTTCGACCAGCATGCGGGCTGCCCCTTCGTCGCGCTCGCAAAGCGACATCGCCGCCCGCAGCACATCGACGGTCTTCTTGGCGGAGGGGCCGAGATCGCGGCTGATCACCTGGAACAGCAGTTCGAACAGGTCCTTGCCACGGGTCAGCACTCTGAGAACGTCCAGCGCCATGACATTGCCGGAGCCTTCCCAGATCGCATTGACCGGGGCTTCGCGATAATGCCGGGCGATCGGGCGTTCCTCGACGTAACCGCTGCCGCCGATACATTCCATCGCCTCGGCAATCAGCGCCGGTGCAATCTTGCAGCTCCAGTATTTCGCAACCGGCGTCATGATCCGCGCATAGGCCGCATCCTCGGCACTGTCGCGGGCCTTGTCGAAGGCTTCGGCGAGACGGAACGACAATGCGCTGGCAGCGGCAACGTCGAGCGCCATATCGGCCAGCACCCGCGTCATCATCGGCTGGGCGACCAGAGCCTTGCCGGAGACCTTGCGGCCGCGCACATGATGCACGGCTTCGGCGAGCGAAGCCCGCATCATACCGGCGGAGGCTAGCGAGCAATCGAGGCGCGTCAGCGTTACCATGTCGAGGATGGTACGGATGCCGGCATCGGGCGAACCGAGGACGAAGCCGAACGTATCGGAAAACTCGACCTCGGAGGAGGCATTCGAGCGGTTGCCGAGCTTGTCCTTCAACCGCTGGAAGCGCAGGCCATTGGCCGAGCTGTCTTCCAGAAGCCGCGGAACGAGGAAGCACCCGAGACCGTCGCGGGTCTGCGCCAGCATCACGAAGGCGTCGCTCATCGGCGCCGACATGAACCATTTGTGGCCGTTCAGCCGGTAGATGCCCTCGCCCACCCGCTCAGCCGTCGAGGTGTTGGCGCGCACATCCGTGCCGCCCTGCTTTTCCGTCATGCCCATGCCGATGGTGACGGAGGCTTTCTGCATCCATGGCCTGTTGGACGAATCGTATTTCCGCGACAGGATTTTGGGCGCCCACTCCTTCTGGACGGCCGGCGACGCGGAGATCGCAGCCACTGACGCGCTGGTCATGGTCAACGGGCAGAGATGGCCGCATTCGAGCTGCGCCGTCAGGTAGAAGCGCAACGCCCGCGCCTTGTGCGAGCGGCCGCGCTCATCGGCAATGTTTTCCCAGGCCGAGGCATGCAGGCCCGATGTCACCGAGCGGCGCATCAGCGCGTGCCAGGCCGGATGGAATTCGACCACGTCCAGCCGCTCGCCGCGCGGCCCGTGGGTGCGCAGCTTCGGCAGGCCTTCATTGGCCATGCGCGCCAGATCCTGCGCCTCGGGCGAGGTCACATAGCGACCGATCGTTTCGAAATCGTCGCGCAGCGGACGCGGCATCGACGCGGCGATATCGACCAGCAACGGGTCTGAGCGGAAGGCATTGATCCCCGACCAGGGTTTCGGCTGGTTCAGATCGGCTAATTTCTGTTCGGTACGGTTCAGAGTCATGCCGCGTTTCTAACCCAAGTCCCTATGCTTAGGAACAGGACGGGCACGCGATAAATGCTGCTTCCCGCAACAATTTGCGCGCGGTGTGTTATCGCCACAAAAGCGTGGGGATGGAGCCGGTTTGCGCGGCGTCTGCCTTGCCGGGTGGCGCTGCAGTCATTATAGACCCACGCAACTTCACCAAATGAGGCGGCTCCCCATGGATTTCTTTCCGCATCGCCACCTGCTCGGCATCAAGGGCCTGACAGAACAGGACATCACGCTCCTGCTCGACCGGGCCGACGAAGCTGTCAAGATTTCCCGCCAGAGAGAAAAGAAGACCACGACGCTGCGCGGACTGACGCAGATCAACCTGTTCTTCGAAGCCTCGACCCGGACGCAATCCTCCTTCGAACTTGCCGGCAAACGGCTTGGAGCCGATGTGATGAACATGTCGGTCAGCAATTCCTCGGTGAAGAAGGGCGAAACGCTGATCGATACGGCGATGACGCTGAATGCGATGCACCCGGATGTACTGGTCGTGCGCCACTCGTCGGCCGGTGCCGCCGCCCTGCTTGCTCAAAAGGTTTCCTGCTCCGTCGTCAATGCCGGCGACGGCCAGCACGAGCATCCGACCCAGGCGCTGCTCGACGCGCTGACCATCCGCCGTGCCAAGGGCAAGCTGTCGCGCATCATCGTCGCGATCTGCGGCGACGTACTGCATTCACGCGTTGCCCGCTCCAATATCCTGCTCCTCAACCAGATGGGCGCCCGCGTCCGTGTGGTCGCTCCGGCAACGCTTCTCCCCTCCGGCATCGCCGACATGGGCGCCGAGGTCTACCATTCGATGGAAGAAGGCCTGAAGGATGCCGACGTGGTGATGATGCTGCGGCTGCAGCGCGAGCGCATGGCCGGTTCCTTCGTGCCCTCGGTGCGCGAATATTTCCGCTATTACGGTCTCGATGCCGAAAAGCTGAAAGCCGCCAAGGACGACGCGCTGGTCATGCATCCCGGCCCGATGAACCGCGGCGTCGAGATCGCCTCGGAGATTGCCGATGGACCGCAGAGCGTCATCGAACAGCAGGTCGAGATGGGGGTTGCCGTGCGCATGGCGGTGATGGAAACACTTCTTCTTTCGCAGAATCAGGGGCCACGCACATGAGCAACGCCCTTATCCTGAAAAACCTGCGCATCATCGACCCCTCGCGCAATCTCGATGAGACCGGCGATATCATCGTCGAAAACGGCCTGATCGTTGCCGCTGGAGCCTCCGCCCGGAAACAGGGCGTCCCCGCAGGCACCGAAATCAAGGACTGCACCGGCCTGCTCGCCGTGCCCGGCCTGGTCGATGCCCGCGTTTTCGTCGGCGAACCCGGCGGCGAATATCGCGAGACCATCGAATCCGCATCGCGGGCTGCGGCTGCCGGCGGCGTCACCTCGATCATCACCATGCCGGATACCGATCCAGTGATTGACGATATCGCGCTGGTGCAGTTCGTCCAGAAGACGGCGCGCGACAAGGCGCTGATCAATGTCTACCCGGCAGCGGCGCTGACCAAGCATCTCGACGGCGAAGAGATGACCGAATTCGGCCTGTTGCGCGAAGCCGGCGCTGTCTGCTTCACCAATGGCCGCCGCCCGGTGCATGACACGCTCGTCCTTCGCCGCGCCATGACCTATGCCCGCGAATTCGGCGCCGTGATCTCGCTCGAGACCCGCGACAGGTATCTTGGTGCCGATGGCGTCATGAACGAAGGGTTGCTGGCCAGCTGGCTCGGCCTTTCCGGCGTGCCGCGCGAAGCCGAGATCATTCCGCTGGAGCGCGACCTGCGCATCGCCGGCCTGACCAAGGGCGCCTATCACGCGGCAAAAATCTCGCTGCCGGAATCGGCCGAGGCCATCGCCACTGCCCGCAAGCGCGGCGCCAACGTCACCTGCGGCATCTCGATCAACCATCTGACGCTGAACGAGAACGATATCGGCGAATACCGTACCTTCTTCAAGCTGTCGCCGCCGTTGCGTGGCGAAGACGATCGCGTCGCGATGGTGCAGGCACTTGCCGATGGCACCATCGACATCATCGTTTCGTCGCACGATCCGCAGGATGTCGATACCAAGCGACTGCCGTTTGCCGATGCCGCCGATGGCGCGATCGGGCTGGAGACACTGCTGGCTGCCGCCCTGCGGCTCCATCACAGCGGCACCGTGCCCCTGATGCGCCTGATCGATGCGCTGTCGACGCGGCCCGCGCAGATCTTCGGGCTCGATGCTGGTACGCTGAAACCCGGCGCCAAGGCCGACATCACGCTGATCGATCTGGAAGAACCCTGGATTTTCGGAAAGGACTCGATCGTCTCCCGCTCGAAAAACACGCCTTTCGAAAATGCCCGCTTTACCGGCCGGGCGGTTCAAACCTATGTTGCGGGAAAACTGGTTCATTCGCTGTAATCAAGCGACGGAGCTGCCCCTCATACGCCCTATCGGGCATCTTCTTCCCGCAAGCAGGGAGAAGGATTTGCGGCAAACTCCGTCGTTCCCTCACCCCGCCTGCGGGGAGAGGGTCAGAGCGAGGGGCAATATCCGTCGAGGCGGAATTGGGGAGGCGATAGGTGTCTGACATATTTTCCTGGCAACTTGGGCTGGCGCTGACGGCCGGTGCTGCGATCTTCGGCTATCTGCTCGGCTCGATCCCTTTCGGCCTGATCCTTACCCGCATGGCCGGGCTGGGTGATGTGCGCAAGATCGGCTCCGGCAATATCGGTGCGACCAATGTTTTGCGCACCGGCAACAAGAAGCTGGCCGCCGCCACACTGTTGCTGGATGCCCTGAAGGGAACTGCCGCAGCGGCAATTGCCTCACGCTGGGGCATCGAGGCCGGCATTATCGCTGGTTTCGCAGCCTTTCTCGGGCATCTCTACCCCGTCTGGCTCGGTTTCAAGGGCGGCAAGGGCATCGCCACTTATATCGGCGTGCTGCTTGGGCTGGCCCCCATCATGGTTCTGCTGTTTGCCGCAATCTGGCTGGCGATGGCCAAGATCACCCGCTATTCCTCCCTTTCGGCACTGGTTGCAACGCTTGTCGTTCCGGTTGTATTGTTGGCAACGGGCTACGGAAAGATCGGACTGCTGTTCGTGGTGATGAGCATCATCACCTGGATCAAGCACCGGGCGAATATCGAGCGGCTTTTGGCCGGCACGGAAGGCCGGATCGGGGAAAAAGGATAAGGTGACATGTCGGACGGCGGCGCAGGACGAAACGGTATTGCGCTTTCGGAACGACAAAGGATTGCCTGGCTGAGGTTGATCCGCAGCGACAATGTTGGGCCTGCCACCTTCCGTGATCTCATCAATCATTTCGGCTCGGCCGAAACAGCGCTTGAAATGCTGCCCGAACTGTCGCGGCGCGGCGGCTCGACCCGCGCTATCCGCGTTGCCTCGATGGCGGAAGCAGAAAAAGAACTCGCTGCCGCCCACCGGTTCGGTGCACGCTTCATCGGCATCGGCGAGCCCGACTATCCTCCGGCCCTGCGCCAGATCGATGGCGCCCCGCCGTTGCTGGCCGTCAAGGGCAACGCGGTCACAGGCAGCGTCCCTTCCCTCGGCATCGTCGGCTCGCGCAATGCCTCGATCAGCGGCACGAAATTCGCAGCCATGATCGCCCGTGATGTCGGACGCGCCGGATACTCCATTATATCGGGGCTTGCGCGGGGTATCGATACGGCAGCACACCACGCCAGCCTGGAGACCGGCACGATTGCAGCGCTTGCCGGCGGCCTCGATCAGCCCTATCCGCCCGAAAATATCGGCCTTCTGGACGAGATCACTGAGGGTAATGGCCTGGCGATCAGCGAGATGCCGTTCGGATGGGAGCCGCGTGCCCGTGATTTCCCGCGCCGCAACCGGTTGATTGCCGGCGTCAGCCTCGGCCTTGCCGTCGTCGAAGCCGCGTCCCGGTCAGGGTCTCTGATTACGGCGCGCTATGCCGCCGATTTCGGCCGGCTGGTGTTTGCCGTGCCCGGCTCGCCGCTCGATCCGCGCTGTCATGGCACCAACGGGCTTTTGAAGGATGGCGCAACCGTTACGACGGAAGCGCAGGATATCCTGCAGGCGCTCGCACCACTCAGCCGCATCGACCTGGTCCCGCCACCCCAGGCAGAGGAGCCGGGTGAACGCGATACCGGCCCAATGGAGCCGCCACCGAATGAGAATGATCGCGCGCGGATCACCGATGCGCTTGGCCCGACACCTGTGGAAGTCGATGACATCATCCGCCATACCGGCCTTTCGGCGTCCGCCGTCTATCTCGTGCTTTTAGAACTGGACCTTGCCGGGCGGCTTCACCGGCATCCCGGCGGCCTTGTTTCCCTCAGCATTGGAGAATGACAACTGTCTTTTACCGGACAGGATATCGCCGGCCTCGACAAAAGCCATTTCGATCAGGTAGCACAGCATGTCGGCGCCCTCGTTGGCGGCGACGCCACGCAGCTCGCCCAGCATGTGCCGGATATAGGCGACCTTTTCACGAGCCTGCGCTTCTTTCTTGCCGGCCCCCGTTGAATTCGGAATCATCGGTTTCCCCTGTGCTGCATTCAAGATCCGCCCGTGACAGGCACATATTGGTCGAGCGGAACAACACCGTTCGGTCGTGCCCATTACCAGCGCAAGGCACGCGCCCGGAAGCATGGCTTCCTGACCGTTCCCAGCGCGATGGAAACTACACTTCAAAGACGATATCGCATTTATCTTTAATTGCAATAAAAACGTAATCTCTCATAGGTTGTATTACGTTGTGGCGGCTTATTTTGGACCCGGCACTTGACCGCAGACGAATCCCTGTCCATGTCGGGGCATCGATATTTCCCATTGTGCCGCCTCTCCCCGGCCTGGCACAGCTTTGAACGGTTGCTTTGAGAATATGACCATGAATGTCGTCGTCGTGGAATCGCCTTCAAAGGCGAAGACCATCAACAAGTATCTGGGTCCTGGTTACAAGGTTCTCGCTTCCTTCGGTCACGTCCGCGATTTGCCGGCCAAGGATGGCTCGGTGCTTCCGGACGACGACTTTTCCATGCTCTGGGAAGTCAGCACCAAATCCGCCAAGCACATGAAGGATATCGCCGACGCCATGAAATCGGCTGACCGCCTTATTCTCGCGACCGACCCGGATCGCGAGGGAGAAGCGATTTCCTGGCACGTGCTTGATCTTTTGAACAAGAAGAAGCTGATCGCCGGTAAGCCTGTCCAGCGCGTCGTCTTCAACGCCATCACCAAGAAGGCCGTGCTCGACGCGATGGCCAATCCGCGTGATATCGATATCCCGCTGGTCGATGCCTATCTGGCGCGCCGGGCTCTCGACTATCTCGTCGGCTTCAACCTATCGCCGGTGCTGTGGCGCAAGCTGCCCGGCGCCCGTTCGGCCGGCCGTGTGCAATCGGTAACGCTGCGTCTGGTCTGCGACCGCGAATCGGAAATCGAACGTTTCGTTTCGGAAGAATACTGGAACCTGTCAGCGCTGCTGAAGACACCGCGCGGCGATGAGTTCGAAGCGCGCCTGGTATCGGCCGCCGGTAACCGGCTGCCGCCGCGTGGCGTCACCAATGGTGAAGACGCGGGCAAGCTCAAGGCTTTGCTTGACGGCGCCGCCTACACGGTCGACAGCATCGAAGCCAAGCCGGTGAAGCGCAATCCGTCGCCGCCCTTCACCACCTCCACCCTGCAGCAGGCCGCGTCCTCCAAGCTCGGATTTTCGGCATCGCGCACCATGCAGGTCGCGCAGAAGCTCTACGAAGGTATCGATATCGGCGGCGAGACCGTCGGTCTCATTACCTATATGCGTACCGACGGCGTGCAGATGGCTGGTGAAGCGATCGACGCTGCGCGTAGCGCCATCGGCGACCAATTCGGCAGCCGCTACGTGCCGGAAAAGGCTCGTATCTACACGACCAAGGCGAAGAACGCCCAGGAAGCGCACGAGGCGATCCGCCCGACCGACTTCACCCGCATTCCGGACCATGTCCGCAAGTTTCTCGATGCCGACCAGTTGCGTCTCTATGACCTGATCTGGAAGCGCGGCATCGCCAGCCAGATGGCGTCGGCCGAAATCGAGCGGACCACCGCCGAGATCTCCGCCGACAACAAGGGCGAGAAGGCCGGCCTGCGGGCTGTCGGCTCGGTCATTCGTTTCGACGGTTTCATCGCCGCCTATACAGATGCCAAGGAAGATGGGGAACAGAGCGACGGCGACGATGAGGATGGCCGTCTCCCCCAGATCAACGCGCGCGAAAACCTCGCCAAGCAGAAGATCAATTCGACCCAGCACTTCACCGAGCCGCCGCCGCGCTATTCGGAAGCGTCGCTGATCAAGAAGATGGAAGAGCTCGGCATCGGCCGTCCTTCGACCTATGCTGCGACGGTGACGACGCTGCTTGATCGCGAATACATCGTCAACGACAAGCGCAAGCTCGTGCCCGAGGCCAAGGGCCGGCTGGTAACGGCTTTCCTTGAAAGCTTCTTTGCGCGCTATGTCGAATATGATTTCACCGCGTCTCTGGAAGAAAAGCTCGACCAGATTTCTGCCGGCGAGCTGAACTGGAAGGATGTTCTTCGCGATTTCTGGAAGGACTTCTTCGCCCAGATCGAAGACACCAAGGAACTGCGCGTTACCAACGTGCTCGACGCCCTCAACGAAGAACTGGCACCGCTGGTATTCCCGAAGCGCGAAGACGGCAGCGATCCGCGGATCTGCCAGGTCTGCGGCACCGGCAAGCTGTCGCTGAAACTCGGCAAATACGGCGCCTTCGTCGGCTGCTCGAACTATCCGGAATGCAACTTCACCCGCCAGCTGTCATCCGACAGCAATGGCGGCGATGAAGCGTCCGTGTCCAACGAACCGCTGGCACTCGGCAAGGATCCGCATACAGGTGAAGAAATAACCCTGCGCTCCGGCCGTTTCGGTCCCTATGTCCAGCGCGGCGATGGCAAGGAAGCCAAGCGTTCCAGCCTGCCCAAGGGCTGGACGCCGGCCAGCATCGATCATGAAAAGGCGCTGGCGCTGCTGTCGCTGCCACGCGACATCGGCGCCCATCCCGAAAGTGGCAAGATGATCTCGTCCGGTCTTGGCCGCTATGGGCCGTTCATCCTGCACGACGGCAAGTATGCCAATGTCGAAAGTATCGAGGACGTGTTTTCGATCGGCCTCAACCGCGCCGTCTCGGTGCTTGCCGACAAGCAGGCAAAGGGACCCGGCGGCCGTGGCGCATCGGCTGCTCCGCTGAAGGAAGTCGGCGACCATCCGGATGGCGGACCGATTACGGTCAAGGACGGCAAATACGGTCCTTACGTCAACTGGGGCAAGGTCAACGCCACCCTGCCGAAGGGCAAGGACCCGGTCTCGGTGACGATGGACGACGCGCTGCTCTTGATCGCAGAACGCATCGCCAAGGGCGGCATCAAGCCGGCCAAGGGCAAGGCGACCAAACCGAAGGCCGCAGCCAAGACGGATGCAACAGCGGCCAAATCGGCCAAGCCGAAAGCCGCGGCAAAACCGAAAACGGCTGCCAAGCCGAAGGCGGCAACCAAGCCGAAGACAGCTGCAAAAGCGAAGAAAGACTGAACGTGACCAGAAACCCGCGCGATCGAACCGAACGGCCCGGAAAACCCGCAGTCCGGATCGGACGCGCGGGAAAGAAGGTCATCATGCCCGCAGATGACGCCGTGATCATTCACGGCGCCGTGCCGCCGCGCGACGTGCTGATGCGGTTCATTTCGGAAAACCCGGACAAGGCGTCGAAACGCGAAATCTACAAGGCGTTCGGCCTGAAGGGCGAAACGCGCATCGAGCTGAAATCCCTGCTGCGCGAGATGGAACAGGACGGGCTTCTGGAAAAGAAGCGCAATTCGCTGGTACGTCCCGGCGCCTTGCCGCCTGTCGCCGTTCTTGACATCACCACCCGCGACAAGGATGGCGAACTGATCGGCCGTCCGGCCGAATGGCCGGATGACGCGGGCGTTGCCCCCGCCGTGTCGATCCGTCAATCGAGTGTCGGCCAGTCGAAGGGCAAGATGCCCGTCGGCGGCATCGGCGACCGGGTTCTGGCCAAGATTTTTCCAGCCAAGGATCGCGGTGGCCCCGCCTATACGGCGCGCATCATCAAGGTGCTCGACCGCAAGCGCAACAACAACGCAGCGCTGGGTGTCTTTCGCGCGTCGCCGGATGGCGGCGGCCGGATCATGCCGATCGAGAAGCGTGGCGAGGAAATGCAGGTCGATGCCGAGCATCAGGGACCGGCCAAGGACGGCGACCTGGTCGAGGTCGAAATCGTCCGCTCCGGCCGCTTCGGTCTGCCGCGCGCAGCCGTCAAGACCGTGATCGGATCGGTTGCCACCGAAAAGGCGATCTCGATGATCGCCATCCATGCCCATGGCATTCCCTATATCTTTCCCGATAGCGTCATCAAGGAAGCGGATGCTGCCGGTCCGGCAACCATGTCGCACCGCGAAGACTGGCGTTCACTGCCGTTGATCACCATCGATCCTGCCGACGCCAAGGACCATGACGACGCTGTTCATGCCGAACCCGATCCATCGCCGGATAATGAAGGCGGCGTCATCGTCACCGTCGCGATCGCCGATGTCTCCTGGTATGTGCGGCCGAAATCTGCGCTCGATCATGAAGCGGCCAAGCGCGGCAATTCCGTCTATTTCCCCGACCGCGTCGTGCCGATGCTTCCGGAGCGGATCTCCAATGAACTGTGCTCGCTGAAGCAGGGCGTCGACCGTCCTGCTCTCGCCGTGCGCATGCGGTTTTCGAAGGAAGGCCGCAAGGCCGGACATACGTTCCATCGCATCATGATGAAGAGCGCCGCAAAACTCTCCTACAATCAGGCGCAGGCGGCGATCGACGGCAATCCTGACGACCAGAGCGGCCCATTGCTGGAGCCTATCCTGAAGCCGCTGTGGAACGCCTATGCGATCCTAACGCGCGGCCGCGAACGACGCCAACCGCTCGAACTCAACATGCCCGAACGCAAGATCGTTCTCAAAGACGACGGCACCGTTGACCGCGTCTTCGTGCCGGATCGCCTCGATGCCCACAAGCTGATCGAGGAGATGATGATCCAGGCCAATGTCGCGGCTGCCGAGACGCTGGAGATCAAGCGCCAGCCGCTGGTCTACCGCGTTCACGATGCGCCGTCGCTCGCCAAGCAGGAGACATTGCGCGAATTTCTGGCGACGCTTGACCTCTCGCTCGTCAAGGGCGGCAATCTGCGTTCCAACCATTTCAACGGCATTCTGTCGCAGGCTGTCGACAAACCCTACGAGACGATGGTCAACGAGATGGTGCTCCGCTCGCAGAGCCAGGCGATCTACAGCCCGGAAAATATCGGCCATTTCGGTCTCAACCTGATGAAATATGCCCATTTCACCTCACCGATCCGCCGCTATGCCGACCTGATCGTGCATCGTGCACTGGTCGGTACGCTGGGACTTGGGGAAGGCGGCATCACGCCGGCCGAGGAGGCTGCGCTCAACGATATCGCAGCGGAGATTTCCACGTTCGAACGCCGGGCGATGGCCGCCGAGCGCGATACGGTCGACCGGTTGATTGCCCATCATCTCAGCGGCCGGGTCAACGAGGAATTCGACGGGCGCATATCAGGCGTGACCAAGGCGGGACTATTTGTCACTCTTCCCGCCTATGGCGCCGACGGGTTCGTACCTATATCTACGCTGGGACGCGATTATTTCATCTACGACGAGGCCCATCAGGCCCTTTCCGGCGAAAAAACCGGACTTGGTTATCGTCTTGGCGATCAGATCCGCGTCAAACTGGTGGAGGCTGTGCCGCTCGCGGGCGCACTGCGCTTCGAGATGATCAGCGAAGGACGTAAGATGCCGACGGCAACGCGCTCCTTCCACAAGTCCGGCCGCAGGGATCGCAGCGGCCCTCGCAAGATGCCGGGAACGCGACCACCGCGCGGCAAGCGATAAAGGACGTGAGGATTTGCCTTGCGTCCACAGATTGAGGATATGGACATGCAGGCAACTGGCAGCACCCCGGACATCGTCCGCTTCGAGCAGACAAGCGAAACCGATCGTCCCGTTGGACGATCGATCAAGCGCGGGCTTTTGAACAAGTGCCCGGCCTGCGGCAGCGGCAAGCTGTTCGGACGCTTCCTGAAGACGGTCCCTGCCTGCTCGTCCTGCGGCGAACAGCTCGACCGGCACAGCGCCGACGACTTTCCACCGTACATCGTCGTCACCATCATGGGTCACATCGTGCTTGGCGGTTTCATGGCAACGGAAATGATCCTGCCGATGTCGAACTGGGCCCACCTGGCAATCTGGGTGCCGATCACCATCATCGGCTCGCTCGCCATGTTGCAGCCGGTCAAGGGCGGCGTCGTGGGCCTGCAGTGGGCTCTGAAGATGCACGGTTTTGGTGGTCACGACGACGAACCGGCGGACGCGCTGCCGGTCGCGGACCGGACTGCGTGACGGCCAGCGGTGACGGGCCGGCCGACGGCTCTCCCCTCGATCGTATCAAAGTGCGCTCGACGCGGCCTCGTGAAGCCGCGTCGATCATGCTGCTCGACCGCTCGCAGGATTGCGTGCGCGTTCTCGTCGGCCGGCGCAACAAAGCGCATGTCTTCATGCCGAACCTGCACGTCTTTCCAGGCGGACGCAGGGACAGGAACGACCACCGGCTCTCATTCAGTGGCGATATCAATCCCGCCGTCCTCGAGCGCCTGAAAACCGCTTACAAGCACTCGGCCTCCGAAAGCCGGCTGCGGGCTATTGCGCTTGCGGCCATTCGCGAATTGCACGAAGAGGCAAATATCGCGATCGGTTCCAAAAACTCCGGAAACACTCTGTTACCTTTCCTTCCCGATCTGACAAACTTGCGCTATATGGCACGGGCGATAACGCCGCCGGGACATCCGCGCCGTTTCGATACCCATTTCTTCGCCCAGTTCACGGACGAAGCGGGTGTCGATCCGGGCGATATCCGCGACAGCCGGGAGCTCGAAGATTTGAGATGGATTGATGTCCATGATGTTTCGGCGGTGCAATTACCGGACATTACCGGCATCATCCTTGCCGATTTGAGGGCAAGCCTTCAATCCGACGCATCTCTGCCTTTTGGGAGACCGGTACCGTTCTACTACACGCGTCATGGGCGATTCGTCCGCGACCTCCTTTAGGGAATTGCATTGCATGTCACAGCCGCCGTCCGGCACGCCTGCGCCGGTTGAGGAAATACACTGGCCATCGCTGATTGCTGCCATTGCCGCCATCTCGGCCGTTGGCATCGCTATCGGCCTCGGCCTGCCGCTGCTCAGCATCATCATGGAAAAGCGCGGTATCTCATCGACGATGATCGGCCTGAATTCGGCGATGGCAGGTCTTGCCTCGATGGCGGCAGCAACCGTCACGGCAAAGATCGCCCACCGTTTCGGCGTCGCCAATACGATGCTGCTCGCTATTGTCTTTGCCGCGATCAGCGCACTCGGCTTCTATTACATCGAAAATTTCTTGCTGTGGTTTCCGCTGCGCGTCGTCTTTCACGGCGCCATCACCGTGCTGTTCGTTCTCTCCGAATTCTGGATCAACGCCACGGCCCCACCGAAACGGCGCGGGCTCGTTCTCGGCATCTATGGCACAGTCCTGTCGCTTGGCTTCGCGGCAGGCCCCCTGCTCTTCTCCATCCTCGGCAGCGAAGGGATCCTGCCGTTCGCCTTCGGTGCCAGCGTCATTCTTTTGGCAGCCATACCGATCTTCCTTGCCCGCAATGAAAGCCCGGTGCTGGACGAAAAACCCGAGCTGCATTTCATGCGCTACATTTTCCTAGTGCCCACCGCCACCGCAGCCGTGTTCATTTTCGGCGCTGTCGAATCAGGTGGCCTGTCGCTCTTCCCGATCTACGGAACGCGCAGCGGCTTCACCGAATCGCAAGCCGCCCTGCTTTTGACCGTCATGGGTATCGGCAACGTGATTTTTCAAATTCCGCTGGGCCTGCTGTCAGACCGCATCAAGGACCGGCGCAATCTGCTGGCCTTGATGACCGTCGTGGGCTTGATCGGAGCGCTCTGCCTGCCGCTTCTGCAGGGCAACTGGTGGCTGATGGCCATCGTGCTGTTGTTCTGGGGCGGAAGCGTCGCTGGCCTCTACACGGTCGGGCTGAGCCATCTTGGCTCCCGCCTCACCGGCGCCGACCTTGCTGCCGCCAATGCCGCCTTCATCTTCTCCTATGCGGTCGGAACGGTGGCAGGTCCCCAGGTGATCGGCGCCGCCATGGATATTTCGGGGAATAACGGCTTTGCCTGGGCAATCGCCGGATTCTTCGGGCTTTATGTGATACTTTCCGTGGTGAGAATCGTTTTCAATCCAAAACGGACTTGACTTTTCGGGCGCGATTTGTAGTTTCGCGCCAAGTTTGCCGGGACCCTTCCCTTGGAAGTGCGCGGCTTTGTTTTTTTGTAAAGGCAGGACGACCATGGCGAAAGCTGCAAAAATCAAGATCAAGCTGCTGTCGACGGCCGACACAGGTACTTTCTACGTGACCTCGAAGAACAGCCGCACGAAGACGGACAAGATGTCCTTCACCAAGTACGATCCGGTCGTACGCAAGCACGTCGAATTCAAGGAAACCAAGATCAAGTAAGATCTGGTATTTCTTGCGGAATATGAAGGCGCCGGCTGACAAGCCTGGCGCCTTTTTTCTTGTGGTTTTTTGGCGTGGGTGCCGCCGCAATCCGCTGGGATTGGATCAAACAAAAAACGCCGCCCCCATGACAGGGACGGCGTTTCAATGGGCGTCGGCTGACTGCAACCGCGGCACGAGGAACCGCATTGGCAACAAATCAGCCGACAAACCCCACGACCCAGGAGATGCGGCGGACCTGACATCATGGGGTAACTGATGGGAGTTGCTTCTCCCTTGCCTAGGAGAATTGACTGAAAATAAAAAAAAATCAATGGATTCTTAACTACGGCGCACAACAGCACCAAGGCATGGTTAAATTAACCATGCCTAATAGACAATCCAGCGCTGATTCTACGGCAAGCCGATCCTTCAAAGATTGCTTTAAAAAAGAAGTATTACTTTTTCACAGAATGACGAAATGGCAATGCGAAATGCTTCATTAAGGCAATCGAAATATTTAAATATTTGATTTATTTATATTATTTCAAAATACTAAAAGTTACCTGCAATTTTTCCCGTCTGCGTAGCAAGAATTACGCTTCAAATTAACTACCTTTGCACGATAATGCGCTCGAGAGCACGCCTTCCGTTTAACTTATAACGCCGTCGGAACAGGCCTGTCTTTTTCCTGTGGAAAAACCTCCTAAGAGCGAGATACCCCGCTCACATCCGACTCACGCAGCGGCAGCAACCACCTGGTTGCGGCCATTGTTCTTGGCTTGATAGAGCGCCGTATCCGCACGTTTTAACAGAGCCTCCGGCGTATCACCTTCGGGGTTCAGTGTCGCGATACCCAGCGACGCGGTGATCGACAGCGGTGTATCGGAATTCGGCAGAGCGAAACTCCTGTCTTCGACAATGGTGCGCAGGCGCTCGGCAATGGCTGCTGCCGCGTCGGCCGGCGTGTCCGGCATCACGACGACGAACTCCTCGCCGCCAAACCGGCAGGCAAGGTCGGCGCCACGCACCGTCGAGCGGACGCGATGGGCAAAATCCCGCAGCACTTCGTCACCGGCATCATGACCATAGGTATCGTTGACACTCTTGAAGCGATCGATATCGGTGATGCAGATCGACAGCGGCCGGCCGCGCGCAAGGGCGCGGTCGATCAGCAGCTTCAGATGGTTATCGAGATAGCGGCGATTGTGCAGGCCGGTCAGCCCGTCCGTCACCGCCAGCTCGATCGTCTGCTTGACGCTGGCGCGCAGCCGGTCATTGCAGTGCTTGCGGCGAATCTGCGTCAGGCTGCGGGCAACCAGTTCGTTCGGATCGACCGGCCGCATCAGATAGTCGGTGACGCCAAGGTCGAGCGCGCGAACCACCATCTCGTCATGCCCCTGTTCGGCAATGATGAGCAGCGGAATATAGCGCGTGCGCTCCAGCGAGCGCAGTTGCGAGCAGAGCCGCAACGGATCGTAGTCGTCGAAATTGGAATTGACGATGACCAGATCGAAACTGTTTTCGGCCGCCTCGAACAAGGCTGCCTGCGGATCCGACATGGCCGTCACTTCCGCGACCGGCTTCAGGGCCCGGATGATGCGCTCCTGCGAGCTTCCCCTGCCATCGACAAGCAGGACATTGCCGAACTCGTCCGGCCGGTCCGTCGAGGTCATATCCTGCAGGCCGACATTATGGGCGGTTTCGGCGCGAAGGCGCAGTTCGTCGCTGACATTCTTCAGCCGAACCAGGCTTTTGACGCGCGACATCAGCTGCAGGTCGTTGACGGGCTTGGTCAGAAAATCGTCGGCGCCGGCTTTCAGCCCCCTCACCCGATCCGATGGTTGATCAAGTGCAGTGACCATGACGACGGGAATATGCGCGGTGCGCGGGTTCGACTTCAGACGTTCGCAGACTTCGAACCCGTCGATCCCCGGCATCATGATATCGAGCAGGATGAGATCGACCGGCTGCTTTTCGCAGATCGCCAAAGCCTCATAGCCATCTGCCGCTGTCAGGACGTCAAAATACTCCGCCACGAGACGCGCCTCGAGCAACTTGACGTTGGCCGGGATGTCATCAACGACAAGGATCCGTGCAGTCATGCAATCTTTCCTGCCAATAAGCGCCTGAACCAGAAAGCGAATTCAACTTTCAATTTTCAGTTCACGCGCAAGAATATCGTTGAGGAACGTCCCTGGCGGACCTCCTCGCATTGCATCAGGCATCGCCCAAATAAGTCTTGATCGTCTCAATAAATTTCGGCACCGAGATCGGCTTGGAAACATAGGCTTCGCAGCCCCCCTGCCGTATGCGTTCTTCGTCACCCTTCATCGCAAAGGCCGTAACGGCGATCACCGGGATGACGTGCAATTCGTCGTCTTCCTTCAGCCATTTGGTCACCTCAAGACCGGAAACCTCCGGAAGCTGGATGTCCATAAGGATCAGGTCAGGCCGATGTTTGCGTGCAAGATCAAGGGCTTCCATACCATTTCGGGTTTGAATCGTCGTGTACCCGGATGCCTCGATCAGGTCACGAAAGAGCTTCATGTTCAGCTCATTGTCTTCAACAATCATAACCTGTTTGGGCATTTCGATCCCTTGATTTGCGGTTCCGGCTTGCATGGCCGTCGCATCGCTATAAGTTGCGGCGCGGTTGGTCTCATGGCCCCGGAAGCTTGAAGTTACAGCGATTTGGTTGAAGAACCGGTAATATTCCGTAAAAAAATACCGGCATGCAATAAGGACGAATGGACGTGACCCCATCCGAAGAAACAGCGATTGCCATCCTCGGCTGGCTTGCAAACGAGCCGGAACTGCTCGGACGTTTCCTGGCATTGACGGGCACGGATCCAACATCCATGCGCCACGCCGCCGCTGACCCCGGTTTCCTGGCCGGCGTCGTCGATTTCCTGATGGGCCATGAGCCGACCCTCATGGCCTTTTGCGAGGCGACCGGCACGCGGCCCGAGGATGTGGTGCGCGCCCATGCGATCCTGTCGGGCCCGGACAACCCTGGGGATTTCTGACAGTGGCGGATACCCTCGATCTCAATCACATCCACTTGGCGGACCGGCCGTTGATCGTTTGCGACATCGACGAAGTGGTGCTCGAATTCCTGACCCCGTTCCGCAATTTCCTGCGTTCGTCCGGCCGTGATCTTTTGCCCCGTTCCTTCCGCCTGAACGGCAATATCGTCGATCTCGACACTGGTCTGCCGGTGGAGGACGCGACGACGAGCGATCTGCTGGAGACATTCTTCCGGTTGCAGGACCAATGGCAGATGCCCGCCGATCGCGTTGTCGATACTTTGGCCGCACTCTCCACTGAAGCCGATATCATCTTCCTGACCGCGATGCCGCCACGTCACAGCGGCGTGCGCCGGGCACTGCTCGATCGCCATCATCTGCATTATCCACTGCTGGCCAGCGAGGAGCCCAAGGGACCGATCATCAAGCGCCTGCACGATGCCCGGGATGTGCCGCTGGTGTTCATCGACGATATCCTGCGCAATCTGCAGTCCGTTCAGACCCATACGCCGGATTGCCTGCTGATCAACCTGATGGCGAACGCTCAATTCCGTGCGATGGCGCCGGATCCGGGCGACGGTATCACCAAGGCGGACAGCTGGACGGATGTCGCCACGATCATCCGCACGCACCTTTTGCGCTGAGCGGCGGCCGGCAAACCAATTCCGGGCAAAAAGATCGCTCATGCTCACCTTTCCTGGGAAGGTCATCAAGATCGCCTTTCATTGCCTTGAGACTCGTCAGTTTAGGGCGTATCGTGAAAATGTTCAACTTTTGTTCTGATCGATGCAAACAGACGCGCAGCAATTTCCAGGGTTTTGCCGAGACTGTCTCACGGGCCAACCGGCCGGCATTCGCCGTTGCCGGGCCTGCGGTAGCCCGCGCCTGCTCTATCATTCCGAACTCTATCAGCTGACGCTCGCCCATATCGATTGCGACGCCTTCTATGCCTCGGTGGAAAAACGCGACAATCCGGAGCTTGCCGACAAGCCGGTGATCATCGGTGGCGGCAGGCGCGGCGTCGTCTCCACCGCCTGCTATATCGCCCGCATCCACGGTGTCCGCTCCGCCATGCCGATGTTCAAGGCACTGGAGGCCTGTCCGCAGGCCATCGTCATCAAGCCGGACATGGAAAAATATGTGCGGGTCGGGCGCCAGGTGCGCATGCTGATGCAGGAGCTGACGCCACTGGTCCAGCCGCTGTCGATCGATGAGGCATTTCTGGAACTGAGGGGCACCGAGCGCCTGCATCACGATCCGCCTGCCCGCACATTGGCCAAATTCGCCCGAAGGGTCGAACAGGAGATCGGCATTACGGTTTCAGTTGGCCTGTCCTATTGCAAGTTTCTTGCCAAGGTGGCGTCAGATCTGCAAAAGCCGCGCGGCTTTTCGATAATCGGCGCAGCAGAGGCGCTGGATTTTCTCAAAGACCGGTCGGTGACGCTGATCTGGGGCGTCGGAAAGGCCTTCGCGGCGACCTTGGAGCGCGATGGCATCCGCACCATAGGCCAGTTGCAGACAATGGACGAAACCGACCTGATGAAGCGCTATGGCACGATGGGCCAGCGCCTCTACCGGCTATCGCGCGGCCAGGACGAGCGCACCGTCGAGATCGACGGGGAAGCCAAGAGCGTTTCATCGGAAACCACGTTCAACGACGATCTCTGCGACTATGACGATCTGGTCACGCATCTGCGCCGGTTGAGCGAACAGGTGGCGCACCGGCTGCGCAAGGCCAACATTGCCGGCCAGACTGTGGTGCTCAAGCTGAAGACCGCCGATTTCAAGAGCCGGACGCGCAACCGCCGCCTCGACAGCCCCACCCGCCTTGCAGACCGCATCTTTCGAACCGGCATGCAGCTTCTGGACAAGGAGACCGACGGCACGAAATTCCGCCTGATCGGCATCGGCGTCTCCGACCTGTCCAACCCGGACCTTGCCGATCCACCCGATCTCGTCGACACGCAGGCAACCCGGCGCGCGGCGGCGGAAGCCGCGATCAACACGTTGCGCGACAAGTTCGGCAAGGCGACGGTCGAGACCGGCTATACGTTCGGCAAGGATCGCCGAAAATAACCGGCTTCACATTCCCGTGTTCCGCGCGAAACAGCAAAGTTTCCTTAAATCTCTCAGGCTAGGCTGATCTTCTGTTTCTTGCGTCCGGATGTTCCCATGGTTTTGCGTTTTACATTTGGTCTCGGCTTCGCCCTCGCTTTGTCTGCCAGCGTTGCGTTTGCGGGCGAGCAGGCTCCCCTGCAGATCGTCGTTTCCAGAGACCAGCAATCGCTGGTGGTGTATGATGGCAATACGGTGATCGCCACGTCGAATGTCTCGACAGGCAAGGCCGGTCATTCGACGCCGACAGGGATTTTTTCAATTCTGGAAAAACGCCGGTTCCACAAGTCGAACATCTACTCGAACGCCCCGATGCCGTTCATGCAACGGCTGACCTGGTCGGGCATTGCGCTGCACGCCTCCAATCACGTTCCAAGCTACCCGGCCTCGCATGGCTGCGTGCGGATGCCGGACGCCTTTGCCAAACAGCTGTTCAAGATGACCGGCCGGGGTGTGCATGTGCTGATCTCTGATCGCCAGCTGACGCCGGTCGCGATCGCCGATTCGTTCCTGTTCCAGCCCAAGGGGAAAGAACCGGAACTGCTTTCGGACGCGACGTTGCGGCCGAGTGTTTCACAAGTCCCCACCCAATCTGTCGAAGTTGCCACGATCGAGCCCGCACCGCAAAAGCCGGCCGCTGTCGAGACGGAAAAGCTACCGCCGATCCGGATGTTGATCACCCATCGCGGCACGCGCGAAAACACTATGGATATGCAGACCCTGCTCAACCAACTCGGTTATGCCGCCGGCCTCGCCGACGGTTACACGGGCGCTCAGACCATCGATGCCATCAAGGCGTTCCAGACTGCGGAAAAACTGACGGTCGATGGCAAGGCAACCCCGGCCTTTGTTGAAGCGCTCTATGCCAAGGCCGGCAAGGGCAAGCCTCCGAACGGCCAGCTTCTCGTCCGCCGTGATTTTGAACCCTTGTTCGAGACGCCGGTGGTGATCGACAGGCCGGAGATCGCCCTCGGCACCCACTTCTTCCAGTTTCAGGATATCAACACCGCCACCGGCAAGGGCGAATGGTTCGCCATGACGCTCGAAAACGCGCTCCCAGGGCCGATGAAGAAACGCCTCGGGATCACCGTCGAAGAAGACCCGACGGCCTTCAATGGCGCCCAACGCACGCTGGACCGCATCACGATTCCGGAGGAGACGCGCCAGCGGATCGAGGAACTGCTCGCGGAAGGCTCGTCGCTGACCATTTCCGACATGGGGCTTGGCCAGGAAACCGGTGCCGGCACGGATTTCGTGACCGTTACCCGTACACGATCAAAGTCCTGACGGTCTGCCGCTAGACCAGTTCGACATCGATGACGCCGGGCGCTGTCCTCAGCGCCGCCGCGATCTCAGGCGAGATGCGATATCGCTCGTTCAGCTCCACCTCGATCTCGCGCTGGCCATTGTCCTTGATGACGATGAACGACACCAGACCCTCGCCACGCGCATTCAAATGCGTTGCGACAGAGCGCAGCGGGCCGCTGTCACGGACATAGACGCGCAGCGCCTTCTGCATCTGCAGCGACCGCTCCTCCAGTGACTGCAGCGTCTGGATCCGCATGCCGATGCCCTCGGGCCGCTCTTCGGCCTGCACCGTCATGACCAGCGACTTGCCGGGCTCCAAAAGATCGCGATACTGGTTGAGCGCCTCCGAAAACAGCACCGCCTCGAACTGGCCGGTCGAATCGGAAAAGGCGATGATGCCCATCTTGTTGCCGGTGCGGGTCTTGCGCTCCTGCTTCGATGTCACGGTGCCGGCAAGCCGCCCGGCCGCCGCCCCCTTTTTCACCGACGCGGAGAAATCGGCAAAGGTCTGGACGCGGATCTTGTTCAACAGCTCATTGTAGGTATCGAGCGGATGAGCGGACAGGTAGAAGCCCAGAACCTGGAATTCGCGGTGCAGTTTTTCCGATGCCAGCCAGGGGGAATAGGGCGGCAGGTTGACCTTTTCCGGACCGGTCGCCGCACCCGCGCCAAACATGTCGCTCTGGCCGCTGATCTTGTTGGCCTGGGCAATCTGCGCAAAACCGAGAATGCGGTCGAGACCGCCCACCAGTTCGGCCCGGTCATAACCGAAACAATCAAAGGCACCGGCGCAGATCAGGCTGTCGAATACCCGGCGGTTCAGGAGCTTCGGATCGATCCGCAGGCAGAAATCCTCAAGATCGGCGAAAGGCTCCTCACCACGCACCTCGACAATATGATCGACGGCCGCTTCACCGACGCCCTTGATGGCCGAGAGCGAATAGTAGATGCGGTTTTCGCCGGTCTCGAAACGCCGGAACGAAGTCTGCACCGATGGCGGGATGACCTCGATGCCAAGCCGGTTGGCATCCTGGCGGAAGTCGTTGATCTTGTCGGTGTTCGACATGTCGAGCGTCATCGACGCGGCAAGGAACTCGACCGGGAAATGCGCCTTCAGATAGGCCGTCTGATAGGAGACGATGGCATAGGCTGCGGCATGCGACTTGTTGAAGCCGTAGTTGGCGAACTTGGCCAGGAGATCGAAGATCAGGTCGGATTGCGGCTTGGAGACGCCATTGTCGACCGCACCCGTGACGAAACGGGCGCGCTGCTTGTCCATTTCCTCCTTGATCTTCTTACCCATGGCGCGACGCAGAAGGTCGGCTTCGCCGAGCGAATAGCCTGACAGGACCTGGGCGATCTGCATCACCTGTTCCTGGTAGACGATAACGCCCTGGGTTTCCTTAAGCAGATAATCGATCTTCGGATGGATCGATTCGATCTCTTCCTCGCCGTGCTTGCGGGCGTTGTAGACCGGGATGTTTTCCATCGGGCCCGGGCGATAGAGCGCCACCAGCGCGATGATGTCCTCGATGCAGTCCGGCCGCATGCCGATCAGCGCCTTGCGCATGCCGGCACTTTCCACCTGGAACACGCCGACCGTGTCGCCCTTGGACAGCATCTCGTAGGTCTTCTGGTCATCGAGCGGCAACGCCTCGAGCTTGACCTCGATATCGCGCTTCTTGATGAAATCAACGGCGACCTTCAAGACCGTCAACGTCTTCAGGCCGAGAAAGTCGAACTTGACGAGGCCCGCCTGTTCCACCCATTTCATGTTGAACTGGGTAACCGGCATGTCGGAGCGCGGATCGCGGTACATCGGCACCAGTTGCGACAGCGGCCGGTCGCCGATGACGATACCGGCGGCGTGGGTCGAGGCGTGGCGGTAGAGCCCCTCGATCTTCTGGGCGATATCGAGCAGGCGGCCGATCACCGGCTCCTTGTCCACCTCTTCCTGAAAACGCGGCTCTTCCTCGATCGCCTTGGCGAGCGTGGTCGGATTGGCCGGATTGTTCGGCACCATCTTGCAGATCTTGTCGACCTGACCATAGGGCATTTCCAGCACCCGGCCGACGTCGCGCAAGGCGGCGCGCGCCTGCAGCGATCCGAAGGTGATGATCTGCGCCACTTGCTCGCGGCCATACTTGCGCTGGACGTAGCGGATCACCTCTTCGCGCCGGTCCTGGCAGAAGTCGATGTCGAAGTCGGGCATCGAGACGCGGTCCGGATTGAGGAAGCGTTCGAACAGCAAAGAGAAGCGAAGGGGATCGACGTCGGTGATGGTCAGCGCATAGGCAACCAGCGAGCCCGCACCCGACCCGCGGCCCGGGCCAACCGGAATGTCCTGAAGCTTTGCCCATTTGATGAAGTCGGCAACGATCAGGAAGTAGCCCGGGAATTTCATCTTCTCGATGACGGAGAGCTCGAAATCGAGCCGCTCGCGATAATCGGTCTCGCTATAGCCTGGCGACATGCCGAGCATGCGCAGCCGTTCGTCGAGACCCTCGACTGCCTGGCGGCGCAATTCGATCTCCTCGGCCCGCTCGGCTTCCTTCGGATCGTCCGATGCACCGGTGAAGCGCGGCAGGATCGGGGCACGGGTCTTCAGGACGAAGGAACAGCGCCTTGCGACCTCGATGGTGTTTTCAAGCGCCTCCGGCAGGTCGGCAAACAAAGCGGCCATGTCCTTGCGGCTCTTCAGGTAATGATCCGGCGTCAGGCGAAAACGCGTGTCATCCGAAACCATCGCATTGTGCGCCACCGCCATCAGCGCGTCATGCGCCTCGAATTCGGCCGGCGACGGGAAGAACGGCTCGTTGGTCGCAACGATCGGCAATTCGAGCTTGTAGGCCAGATCGACGACCCGGTTTTCGTGGCGGCGGTCATATTTGCCGTGGCGCTGAAGCTCGACATAAAGACGATCGCCAAACACCGCAGCAAGCGTCTTCAGGCGGGTTTCCGCCAGCGCATGGTGACCGGACTTCAAGGCCATATCCACCGGCCCGCCCGAGGCGCCCGTCAGAGCAATTAGCCCCTCCGCTCCGCCTTCCTGCAGCCAGGACAGCGCAATGCGAACCGACTGGTTTCCTTCACCGCCGAGATAGGCCCGGCTGACGATATCGACGAGCCGGACATAACCGGCATCCGTCGCCGCGATCAGAACGATCGCCGGCAGCTTGGCCAGATGCTGGGCATGACCGCGTTTCTCGCCCTCGCCCTCATCCTCCATGTCGATCGACATCTGGCAGCCGATTAACGGCTGCAGACCATCGTCCATACATTTCTGCGAGAATTCGAGTGCCGCAAACAGGTTGTTGGTATCAGCAATGCCGATGGCCGGCTGACTATCGGCAACAGCCTTGCCGATGATCTTCTTGATCGGCAAAGCCCCTTCGAGCAACGAAAAGGCAGAATGAACCCGGAGATGAACGAACTGGGGGGACGCGCCGCCCTGAGCGGAACTATCCTGCCGCTTGCCGTTTACCGCATCTGCCATGGCACACCCCGATTCCCGTAAAGGACCGAGGATATCCTGTTTCCGTCCGCAGATGTCCAGTTTTCATCTGCCGTGCGGCAGCAATTTCAAACCGGGTCCACCTTGTCCACAGCCAAGCGCACCGTCCGTTTTCCACGCTGCAGCGAATGCGCGGAATGGCTGGTGGCTCCGGCCAGACCTACATGCCGATGACGATGATTGAAAAGCTGGCGATGAACATGGCGATGGAGGTCAAAGCGGCGAGATCACGAATGAAGTCAGTCATTGGTCGGCTCCCTTTTCCGTTATGTTCTTATAATGTTCTATTTATGTTCATGCGTCAAGCAGCAACTGCAAATCTTCGGCCATCGAGGAACGGAGATGGTAAACACTTTGCAACCGGCCTTTCCGGCAATGACCTCCGGCATCTAGACGCCGGTCGGGCGGCACATTAGTCTGCATCGCAAATGCCAATTGGGGGAATGATTGATGAAGATGTCACTGGCCGTCATGACGGCATTGCTCGGCCTGACTGCCACCACCGCGCAGGCGGCAGAGGCGATCGATCCCGCTCGCATCGTCTTTGCTGCGACAGGCGATTGGGACAAGGACGGCAGTTCAGACCTTGCCATGCTGGTGGCGCCGGTTGAGGGAACGGATGAAGATCACGCGGTCTACATCTATCTCAATGACGGCGACACCGACCGGCTGAAATTGAAGACGGTGGTACCGAACAAGGTTTGGGGAGACCTGACCATGGCCGGAAGGGCGCCGTCGATCACCGCCCTTGAGAACGGCTCGATCCTGATCACCACCCATAACGATAGCGTCGGCCGCGATCGCTGGGAACAGAAGCTGACGGTCGCCTATCGCAACTTCGACTTCGTCGTCGCCGGATATACCTATACGTCCTACGACACGCTCGATCCGGACAACACGACGGAATGCGATTTCAATGTGCTGACCGGCAAGGGAAAGAGCAGCGGCAAGCCCGTTGCGGTCGCCGGAAAGTTGATTTTCCTCAAGGACTGGAACGACGAGGCCGGTCAGAAAGTCTGTCAGGAACAATGACGCATATGTTCACTTTTTGTTCTTTACAATAGGCAGCCCTTCTGTAACCTTTCCCGCTTCGACCATGCGGAGGGGTGGCATGCGAGACCTTGACGAACTGACGGCCTTCATAGTCGAGGCTAAAGCGAAAGCCTATGTGGGCGGCGGGACAACACTGCCCTCTTGCCGGCAAGCCTCACATGACATCGGACATAAGCGGGACGGATGGTCTTATCTCGACAGCTATTTCGGCGGAACGGATTTTGCCGGGCAGGAAGTCGTCTGGGATACAGGCACGCCGATCTGGGCGATGAACTATTTCGGAAGAATTATCCTTCCGGATCTGATCGACGGCGCCCGCGCCGGGGCCGTCATCAAGGCAGCCCTTGACACTATGTATGCACAGCAAGGCCGGTTTCTCGGCGGCATGCGATACGCCCATGAACACGGGCTTTACGTCGATAACAGCGATGGCGACACCGCACATTTTCGCGGACGGGAGGTCATCATCGTCGATGGGCAAGAAGCCTACGAACTGGACTACCGCGGCGGCCTTATCCGTCCGTGATCGGCAAGCGCCCCTACTACAACTCGACGACCTTGCCGTCCTCGATGGTGACGCGGCGATCCATGCGCGCGGCGAGTTCGTAATTGTGCGTGGCGATCATCGCCGCGAGACCGGACTGGCGCACCAGCGCTTCCAGCGCTTCAAAGACATAGCCAGCGGTTTCCGGGTCGAGGTTGCCGGTCGGCTCGTCGGCCAGCAGCACCAGCGGCGCATTGGCGACGGCACGCGCAATGGCGACGCGCTGCTGCTCGCCACCGGACAGTTCCGATGGGCGATGTTCGGCGCGGTGGCCGATGCGCATGTAGTCCAGAAGTGCTGCCGCCCGTTCGCGGGCCTCGGCCTTGCTGAGACCGGCGATCAGCTGCGGCATCATGATGTTTTCGATTGCCGTGAATTCCGGCAGCAGGTGATGGGCCTGATAGACGAAGCCGATCTCATTGCGGCGGATCGCCGTGCGCCGCTCATCGCTGAGCGCACCGCAGGATTGGCCGTTGATCAGCACTTCGCCGGCATCCGGACGCTCCAGCAACCCAGCCAGGTGCAGAAGCGTCGATTTGCCAGTGCCCGACGGGGCAACGAGCGCCACGGTCTGGCCGCCATGAAGCGAAAAGTCCGCACCCTTGAGGATCGACAGGGTTTCTTCACCCTGGCTGAAATGACGTTCAACGCCGGAAAGCTGCAATGCCACGCGCGCATTCATCGTGTCTGTAATCCCCAATTATTCGTAGCGCAGAGCCTGAACCGGATCGAGGCGCGAGGCGCGCCAGGCCGGAAAGATCGTGGCAAGAAAGGACAGGCCGATCGCCATGGCGACGACCGATGTGGTCTCGCCGAAGTTCATGTCGGCCGGAAGCTGGCTTAGGAAATAGAGTTCGGGATTGAACAGTGTCGTTCCCGAAATCCAGGAAAAGAACTGGCGGATCGACTCGATATTGAGACAGACCAAAACACCCAGAAGCACGCCTGCAATCGTACCGACAATACCGATCGCCGCCCCTGTCATGAAGAAGATCCGCATGACGGAACCCGACGAGGCGCCCATGGTGCGCAGGATGGCGATGTCGCGGCCCTTGTCCTTCACCAGCATGATCAGGCCGGAGACGATGTTCAGCGCCGCCACCAGAATGATCAGCGTCAGGATCATGAACATGACGTTGCGCTCGACCTGAAGGGCGGAGAAGAAGGTCTTGTTGCGATCACGCCAGTCGCTGATCAGCACCTGGCGTCCGGCGGCATCCTCGATCGGCTGGCGCAGGTCATCGACCAGATCCGGATCAGTGACGAAAAGCTCGATCGACTGGGCAATGCCCTCGGCGTTGAAATAGAGCTGGGCTTCCTCCAGCGGCATGAAGATGATCGAGGCATCATATTCCGACATGCCGATCTCGAAGATCGCCGAGACGGTATAGGATTTGACGCGCGGATTGACGCCCATCGGCGTAATGTCGCCTTCCGGCGCCACCAGCGTGATCGTGCCGCCGGCGGTGATGCCGAGCTGCTGAGCCATGCGCGACCCGATCGCAACGCCGGTTCCAGCGGCATAACCGACGAGATCGCCGGACTGGATATGATCGGAAATCGACTTCATCTTGGCGAGGTCGTCGGCCCGCACGCCGCGCACCAGCGCGCCCGTCCCGGCGCCGCCCGGACCGGAGGCGAGCGTCTGCCCCTCGATCATCGGGATCGCCATGGTGACGCCCTTGACGCCGGAAAACTTGGTTGCCAGGTCGGCATAGTTATCCAGCGGCCCATCCAGCGGCTGGACGATCATGTGACCGTTGATGCCGAGAATGCGCGAAATCAGCTCGGTGCGGAAACCGTTCATGACAGCCATGACGATGATCAGCGTTGCGACACCGAGCATGATGCCGATGAAGGAAAACCCGGCGATCACCGAAATGAACGCTTCCTTGCGGCGCGAGCGCAGATAGCGCCAAGCCACCATGCGCTCGAATGTGGAAAACGGACGGCTCGACGGCGCCTTGGCGGTCGTGGCCTCTTCCTGTTCTAGCGTCGCAGCGCTCATTCCCTGGTCCCTTATTTCGAGGCGGTCAGCTTGTTGATGGCTGCCTCGATCGTCAATGTTTCGCGGGCGCCGGTCTTGCGGTCCTTGAGTTCGACCTCGCCATTGGCGACCGAACGCGGACCGGCAATGATCTGCACCGGCACGCCGATCAGATCAGCAGTAGCAAACTTGGTGCCGGCGCGATCGTCCTTGTCGTCGTACAGCGTATCGAATCCTGCGTTGTTGAGTGCAGCATAGATGGTTTCGCAGGCCGCGTCGCAGGCTTCGTCGCCGGACTTCATGTTGATCACAACCGCATCGAAAGGCGCGATCGAGGCCGGCCAGATGATGCCGTTCTCGTCATGCGAAGCTTCGATGATGGCGGGAACCAGCCGGGTCGGGCCGATGCCGTAGGAGCCCATGTGCACAGTGTGTTCCTTGCCGTCCGGGCCTTGAACCTTGGCGCCCATGGCCTCGGAATATTTGGTGCCGAAATAGAAGATGTGGCCGACCTCGATGCCGCGAGCCGAAACCTTCGACGCATCGTCGATGGCGTTGAAGGCGGCCTCGTCATGCATCTCGGAGGTGGCGGCGTAGAGCGACGTCCACTTGTCGAAGATCGCCTTCATCGCTGCGGCGTCCCAAAAATCGGTATCGTCGGCCGGAATGTCGAAATCGAGGAAGTGCTTGTGGCAGAAGACTTCCGATTCACCGGTATCGGCAAGAATGATGAACTCGTGGCTAAGATCGCCGCCGATCGGGCCGGTATCGGCGCGCATCGGAATAGCGCGCAGGCCAAGCCGCGCAAAGGTGCGCAGATAGGCAGCAAACATACGATTGTAGCTGTCCACCGCGCCTTCGCGGTTGAGATCGAAGGAATAGGCATCCTTCATCAGGAATTCGCGCGAACGCATGGTGCCGAAACGCGGACGGCGTTCGTCGCGGAACTTCAGCTGGATATGATAGAGATTGAGCGGCAGGTCCTTGTAGGACTTGACGTATGAACGAAACACGTCCGTGATCATCTCCTCGTTGGTCGGCCCATACAGCATGTCGCGCTTGTTGCGATCCTTGATCCGCAGCATTTCGTCGCCATAGGCATCATAGCGGCCGCTTTCCTGCCAGAGTTCGGCCGATTGCAGCGTCGGCATCAACAGTTCGACGGCGCCGGCGCGGTCCTGCTCTTCGCGGATGATCCTGGTCACCTTGTCGAGAACACGCTTGCCGAGCGGCAGCCATGTGTAGATGCCGGCCGACTGCTGGCGCACCATGCCGGCACGCAACATCAGCCGGTGCGAAACAATTTCCGCTTCCTTCGGGGTTTCCTTCAGAATAGGCATGAAAAAGCGGGACAGGCGCATGGACGGGTTCCAGAAGTTAAAAGCACTTCGCACTATCGTTGGATTCGGGCGAAATAACGTTGAGCCTGCAGGCCATGCACGCGTCAAGCGCGCAAACCGGGCACTGCCGTTTGACTGTTGCCGCGACCATCCGGCCAGCTGATTCCAGAAGGGGATGCACCGCGCTTACGCGTTCATAGACGCTTCGCGGCAGGAAGAAAACCCGTCATCTTTCGTGGCGCCACAGGAGAAGGCGCAATCGATTTCAAGGGAGGGGAAAATAAAAATACCTGCGTCAAAAAGGAACGGTAGTAACAGGATTTTGACAGAAGTTGTCAACGGAAAAATTTAACTAGAGTGTAGCAAAAATGCAAAAAAATCGGATGACAACGCATAATGTTTGAGCTAGATTTGGCTCACAAAAGAGGCAGGGAGATTAAATTCTTGTCGATTTCGCGGTCAAGTCTTGGGAGGATAAGATCTTAGGCGCGTTTACACGCAGCCACCGGTAACGGATAAGGATCACGCGATACTTTAAAAAACAGGGCTTTCAGCCTTGTTTTTTTTTGACTTTTTATATTCAGAGCAACAGCGCACGAAATATCAATCGACTGAATCAGGGCTATTCTGTGGCGGCCGTATTCTATTACGGGTTCGGCAAGGGTAAGCCGCCGCTATCACTGCCGCAGCGACACCAATCATCCCCTCAATAGAACTTCGGCGCAAACTGCGGGATCGAATCCAGGCCGTAGCCCATACGGACCGAAAGCACGTACCATATCGCGTGGATAATCGCGGCGAGCACCGAGGTCATCAGAAAGACCCGCAGCGCGCGGAAGCGCGCGGGTGCACTTTCGACACTGCCCGGTACGACTTCGTTGTCTTCGGCCTGCGTCCGCAAGCCGATCGGCAAGACGATGAACAGAGACAACCACCAGATGATGAAGTAGATCGCGAAGGTGGAAAAGATCGGCATGGTGGTCTCTCATTACGAAGGGAGATCGAGGTCTCGCCTCTTGGCATGGCAGGCGTGAACGGCATTATACCGCGTTCGTATCTGCCCGACAAATACCGCAGCCGAAAAATACAGGCGCGCGGTCTTCTGTCACACCTGCTCAAGTTCGATCAGCGTGCCGAAGAAATCCTTCGGGTGGAGAAACAGCACGGGCTTACCATGCGCGCCGATCTTCGGATTACCATCGCCAAGCACCCTGCCCCCGGCAGCAACCAGGCTGTCGCGCGTGGCGAGGATATCCTCGACCTCGTAGCAGATATGGTGCATGCCGCCGGCGGGATTCTTTGCTAGGAAAGCCGCGACCGGCGAACCCGCTCCAAGCGGTTCCAGAAGCTCGACCTTGGTATTGTCAAGCGTGACGAACACGACGGTGACGCCATGCTCCGGCAACGCTTCCGGCTCGGTGAGCAACGCGCCGAGCATCGACCGGTATCGCTCCACCGCTGCGGAAAGATCCGGAACGGCAAGAGCGATATGGTTGACACGTCCAAGCATTGGATCTGATCCCGGCTGTCAGAGCTTGTTGATGAACACGGTGACGACAGGCTTCTTGCCCCAGACGTCATTGGCCGTGCCGCGAATAGCCCGGCGTACGGCCTCCGTGACCATGGCGATATCCTTGCGCTTGCCGCGCGGGATGCTTTCGACGGCCCCCAGAACTGCGTCATAGAGGGTGTCGTTCATGTCTTCGCCCTCGTCATCGAATTCGGGCAGGCCGATCGGAACGACGATCGGGTCGGCGGCGAAATCGTAGCGCGCGTCGAGCTGCACGTTCACGGCAACATGACCGGCAAAGGACAGCTTTCGGCGTTCGCCGATGCCCATTTCCTCGAAATCGCCGATCAGGCTGCCGTCCTTGTAGATGCGGCCATGCGGCGCTTCGCCGATGACGGTCGCCGGTCCCGGCGCAAGCCGCAGAATATCGCCGTTACGCACCCGTGGAACGGTCTTGATGCCGGACTGCAGGCCAAGTTCCGCCTGGGCGGTCAGATGCGCCGCTTCCCCGTGCACCGGCACCAGCATCTGCGGGCGCGTCCACTGGTACATCTGCTGCAACTCGTTGCGGCGGGGATGGCCGGAAACGTGAACCAGCGCTTCGTTATCGGTGACGATATGAATGCCCTGTTCGACCAGGCCATTCTTGATGTCATTGATCGCCTTCTCGTTGCCGGGAATGGCGCGCGAGGAAAACACCACGGTATCGCCGGCAGTCAGTGCCACATTGCGCATCTCGTCACGCGAGATCTTGGCGAGTGCAGCGCGGGATTCACCCTGGCTGCCGGTCAGGATCACCACGACCTTGTCACGCGGGATATAGCCGAATTCGTCTTCAGCGATGAACGGGTTCAGGCCTTCCATCAAGCCGACGTCGCGGGCGACGTCGCAGACGCGCTTCATCGAGCTGCCGAGAAGCAGCACTTCGCGGCCGGCAGCGGCCGACGCCTTGGCAATCGAGCGGATGCGGCCGACGTTGGAGGAGAAGGTGGTGATCGCCACGCGGCCCGTGGCGTTCTCGATGATCTTGGTGAGACTGGTCGACACTTCCTCTTCCGAGGGAGAAACGCCATCGCGCATGGCATTGGTGCTGTCGCACATCAGCGCCAGAACGCCCTCGTCGCCAATGGCGCGGAACCTTGCTTCATCGGTGAACGGACCAAGCGACGGGGCATGGTCGATCTTCCAGTCGCCGGTATGCACGACATTGCCGAGCGGGGTGCGGATGATCAGCGACATCGGCTCGGGGATCGAGTGGTTGACGCCGACGGCTTCGATCTCGAACGGACCAACGTTGATGCGGTCACCTTCCTTGAAGATGGTGATCGGCACCTGGGCGCGGCTGCGCTCATAAGAGCGCTTGGCTTCCAGCATGCCGGCAGTGAACGGCGAGGCATAGACCGGCGCGTTGAGGCCGGGCCACAGATCGGCCAGCGCGCCATAATGATCTTCATGGGCATGGGTAATGATGATGCCCTTGAGGTTCTTGCGCTCTTCAGCAAGGAACCGGATATCGGGCAGCACCAGATCGACGCCGGGCAGATCGAGGCCCGGGAAGGTCACGCCGCAATCGACCATGATCCACTGGCGGTGGGATGGCGAACCATAGCCGTAAAGGGCCAGGTTCATGCCGATTTCCCCCACTCCGCCTAGCGGCAGGAAGACGAGTTCGTCTTGTTTACTCATTGGTTGATTGCGCCTTATGTCACCCGAAACAGGGTCTATCCAAAAAATACATCGCCTGCGGCGATGCGTTGAACCGTGCCTGCTCCAAGATCGAGCATCAGCCGGCCGTCTTCATCTATGCCTTCAAACCGGCCGGAAAGCGAGCGATCCGGCAGGTTGACTGTAATCTTCTGGCCGATCCCGCCTGCTGCGGACCGCCATTGTGCAATAATCTCTGCGATGCCGTCGCCGCGATCCCAGGTGTTCAACGCGTCGTTCATGCTGCGGAACAGATGGGCAAAAAGCTCGTCTGGCGAAACGCCGGCACCTTCGGCCTGCAGGCTGGTAACGGGATAGAGCCCATGATCCGGAGCAAGCGCGACATTGATGCCGCAGCCAATCACCAGCGCATGATGCCCGTCCGGTATTGCCTCGCCTTCCAGCAGGATACCGCAGCACTTTTTACCCGCAATCAGAATATCGTTCGGCCATTTGATCGAGACCGGATTGGACCCTGCCGGCATCACGTCCTGGATTGCCCGATGCACCGCAACAGCGACTGCCAGCGGCAGCGATTGCAGTTTGTCCATCGGCGCCGGATCGATCAGAAGCAGCGAGGCATAGAGATTGCCTGGCTCGGATGCCCAGCTGCGGCCACGCCGGCCACGGCCGGAGACTTGCCGCGCTGCGGTGATCCAGTGAAGTCCCGGATCCCCCGCACGCGCCCGGATCAGGCATTCCGTATTCGTCGAGCCAACATCGCCAAGCGCTGTATGCCGGAAATTATCGAGCGAAACTCTGCCGATCCGGTACGGTCCCGTCAAAAGAACGTCCGCGCTGCAACTTCGGCCGCTGTGCCGATCGGTCCACCGATCAGAACATAGGCGAGAACAAACAGGCCGGAGAGCCCGTAAACCAGACGTAGCACGCCGGAGGGACGTGCAAACTCGCCCTTGGGATCATCGAACCACATCAGCTTGATGACGCGCAGATAGTAGTAAGCGCCGACGACGGAGGCGAGAACACCGATGATCGCCAGAGCATAGAGATGCGCTTCGATGGCCGCCATGAACACGAAGTACTTGGCAAAGAAGCCAGCGAGCGGCGGAATGCCGGCGAGCGAGAACATCATCGCCGTAAGGACAGTCGCCATCAACGGGTTGGTCTGCGACAGGCCAGCGAGATCATCGACGCTTTCGACGTGATTTCCGTCCTTGCGCTTCATCGCCATGATGCAGGCAAAGGTGCCGAGCGTCATCACCACATAGACCAGCATATAGATCAGCACGCCGCGCACACCGGCCATCGAGCCGCTGGACAGACCGACGAGCGCATAGCCCATGTGGCCGATGGAGGAATAGGCCATCAGTCGCTTGATGTTCGTCTGGCCGATCGCCGCGAACGAGCCAAGCAGCATCGAGGCAATCGAGATGAAGACGATGATCTGCTGCCAGTCGGTGACGATCGGCTCAAACGGCGAGATGACCAACCGGATCAGCATCGCCATCGCAGCCACCTTCGGGGCGGCCGCAAAGAAGGCTGTGACCGGGGTCGGTGCGCCTTCATAAACGTCCGGCGTCCACATGTGGAACGGAACCGCTGAAATCTTGAAGGCGACGCCGGCAAGAATGAAGACCAGACCGAAGACCAGGCCAAGCGAACGGCCTTCTGCCGAGAGAGCAGCGGCGATGCCGTCAAAACCGGTATGGCCGGTGAAGCCATAGACCAGCGACATGCCATAGAGCAGCATGCCGGACGATAGCGCACCGAGCACGAAGTATTTCAGGCCCGCTTCCGTCGAGCGCAGGTTGTCGCGGTTCATCGCCGCAACGACGTAGAGCGCCAGCGACTGCAGTTCGAGTGCCAGATAGACCGATATCAGGTCGTTGGCCGAAATCATCAGCAGCATGCCGAGCGTGGCCAGCACGATCAGAACGGGGAATTCGAACCGGTCGATGCCGCTCGAACGCGCCTCGCCCGCCGACATGATCAGCGCCACCATGGAGCCGAACAAGGTCAGCACCTTCATGAACTTGGCAAACGGATCCGACAGGAAGGCACCGTTATAGGCCTGACCGTCACCGGTCTGCCAGACCAGCCAGACACCGGACACGGCGAGCAGGCCGACGGCAAGAGCGGTGACCAGACCGGACGATTTCTCGCCGGAAAAGACACCGATCATCAACAACACCATGGCGCCGACCGCAAGGATCAGCTCCGGGGTCGACAGGTGCAGGCTCAGCAGGAATGTTTCAGTCGTCATTTCAATCCCGTCCTGTCGTCATTTCGCCGAAAGCGCAACGTCATGCGCTGCCTGCACGGCCGCAGTGTAGTTGTTGATAAGCACGTCCACCGAAGCTGCCGTCGCATCAAAGACCGGAGCCGGATAGACGCCGAAGAAGATGGTCAGCACTATCAGCGGATAGAGCAGCGCCTTTTCACGGCCGGACAGATCCAGCAGCGATTTCAGGCTGTCCTTGTCGAGTGTGCCGAAGATCACCCGGCGGTAGAGCCACAGAGCATAACACGCCGACAGGATAACGCCTGTGGTGGCGAAGAACGCAACCCAGGTGTTGGCCCTAAAGGCACCAAGCAGCACGGTGATTTCACCGACGAAGCCGGAGGTGCCCGGCAGGCCGACGTTCGCCATGGTAAAGATCATGAAGGCGACCGCATATTTCGGCATGTTGTTGACGAGGCCGCCATAGGCGCTGATCTCACGGGTGTGGGTGCGGTCGTAGACCACGCCGACACAGAGGAAGAGCGCGCCCGATACCAGACCGTGTGACAGCATCTGGAAGATCGCTCCCTGCACGCCCTGCGTATTGGCGGCAAAGATACCCATGGTCACATAGCCCATATGGGCAACAGACGAATAGGCAATCAGCTTCTTGATGTCGGACTGCATCATCGCCACCAGCGAGGTGTAGATGATCGCGACGACCGAGAGCGTGAAGACGAAAGGCGCGAAATATTCCGAAGCCAGCGGGAACATCGGCAGCGAGAAGCGCAGGAAGCCGTAGCCGCCGAGCTTCAGGAGAACGCCAGCCAGGATGACCGAACCTGCCGTCGGCGCCTGAACGTGCGCGTCGGGAAGCCAGGTATGGACGGGCCACATCGGCATCTTCACCGCGAACGAGGCGAAGAAGGCCAGCCATAGCCATGTCTGCATCTGAGCCGGGAACTGATAGGCGAGCAGTTCGGCGATATCCGTCGTGCCGGCCTGCCAGTACATCGCCATGATGGCGAGCAGCATCAGCACCGAGCCGAGCAGCGTATAGAGGAAGAACTTGTAGGAGGCGTAGACGCGGTCCTTGCCACCCCAGACGCCGATGATGATGAACATCGGGATCAGGCCGGCTTCGAAGAACACGTAGAACAGCACGATATCGAGCGACACGAAGACGCCGATCATGAAGACTTCCAACAGAAGGAAGGCGATCATGTACTGCTTCAGGCGCTTTTCGACCGACAGCCAGCTGGCCACGACGCAGAACGGCATCAGGAAAGCCGAGAGCACGACGAACAGCATGGAAATGCCGTCGATGCCGAGATGGTAGGAAATGCCGGTGCCGAGCCAGGCGTGCTTCTCGACCATCTGGAAGCCGGGATTCGAATTGTCGAAGTTCCACCAGATCCAGCATGATACCAGGAAGGTCACGATCGTCGTCAGCAACGAGATGTTCAGGATATTGCGGCGGCCGGAAGCGCTGTCTTCACGCGTCAGAAGCAGAAGAGCAACACCGGCCAGCGGCAGGAAGGTGACCGCGGAGAGAATGGGCCAATCGGTCATCAGAAGGAGCTCCCGAGCATCATCCAGGTAACGAGCGCCGCAATGCCGATGAGCATCACGAAGGCGTAGTGATAGAGGTAACCGGTCTGCAGGCGAACGACGCGGTCAGTCACGTCCATGACGCGAGCGGCAATGCCGTTCGGGCCGTAGCCGTCGATGATCCGGCCGTCGCCTTCCTTCCACAAGAAGGTGCCGATGCGCCTGGCAGGACGGACGAACAGGAAGTCGTAGAGTTCGTCGAAATACCATTTGTTGAGCAGGAACTGGTAGAGGCCGCGATGCTGCTCGGCCAGGTACTTCGGTGTCTCCGGCGAGCGGATATACATGTACCAGGCGGTGACGAAGCCGAGGATCATGGCGATGAACGGGCTGAGCGCGACCAGGGCCGGAACGTGGTGGAACTCATCAACCAGTTCGTTGCCCGGCAGCGTGAACAAGGCGCCCTGCCAGAACTCCGAATATTCGTGACCATAGAAATAGCCCTCGCCCAGGAAACCGGCCACCACGGCGCCGAAAGCCAGGATGTAGAGCGGGATCAGCATGACCTGCGGCGATTCGTGCACGTGGTGCATGACCTCGTGCGACGCACGCGGCTTGCCGAAGAAGGTCAGGAACATCAGGCGCCACGAGTAGAAGCTCGTGAACAAGGCCGCGATGACCAGAAGCGTGAAGGCAAAACCGCCGACCGAGGAATGCGACGCATAGGCTGCCTCGATGATCACGTCCTTCGAGAAGAAGCCGGCGAAACCAAACGAGGTGAACGGAATGCCGACGCCGGTGATGGCCAAAGTGCCGATCAGCATCATGACGAAGGTCACCTTGATATGCGGACGCAGGCCGCCCATGTGGCGCATGTCCTGTTCGCCATCAACGGCATGGATGACCGAGCCGGCGCATAGGAACAGCAATGCCTTGAAGAAGGCGTGCGTGAACAGGTGGAAGATGGCAGCGCCGTAAGCGCCTGTTCCGAGTGCCACGAACATGTAGCCGAGCTGCGAGCAGGTCGAATAGGCGATGACGCGCTTGATGTCGTTCTGGACCAGACCGACGGTCGCCGCAAAGAACGCCGTGATCGCACCGATGATGGTAACGACCATCAGCGCCGTTTGCGACAGTTCGAACAGCGGCGACATGCGGGCGACGAGGAAGACACCGGCCGTGACCATGGTGGCGGCGTGGATCAGTGCCGACACAGGGGTCGGGCCTTCCATCGCGTCCGGCAGCCAGGTGTGCAGCAGGAACTGCGCCGACTTGCCCATCGCGCCCATGAACAAGAGCAGGCAGACGCCGGTGATCGCATCGGCCTTGTCGAGTTGCATGCCGAACAGGTTGATGACAACCGTGCCAGCGTCGGCAGCGCCTTCGGCCGGCAGATAGCTGGCAGCGGCGGCAAAGATGGTCTCAAAACTGATCGAACCAAACAGGTAGAAGACGCCGAAGATGCCGAGCGCAAAACCGAAGTCACCGACGCGGTTGACGATGAAAGCCTTCATCGCCGCAGCCGATGCCGATGGCTTCTTGTACCAGAAACCGATTAGCAGATAGGACGCAAGACCCACACCTTCCCAGCCAAAGAACATCTGCAACAGGTTGTCCGACGTCACCAGCATCAGCATGGCGAAGGTAAACAGCGACAGATAGGCAAAGAAGCGCGGCCGGTGCGGGTCGTGATGCATGTAGCCGATCGAATAGAGGTGAACCAGGCAGGATACGGTGTTGACGACGACGAACATGACGGCCGTCAGCGTATCGACGCGGAAGGCCCATTCGGCATCGAAGCTGCCGGACTGGATCCATCGCATCACTGTGACCTTGATCAGTTCCGTCTCGCCAAGTGCGACGTGGAAGAACACGACCCAGGACAAGACAGCGACAATAATCATGAAGCCGGTGGTGACGTATTCCGAAGCCTTGGCGCCGATCGAGGTGCCGAACAGGCCCGCGATCAGGAAGCCGATCAGCGGCAGGAAGACGATGGCTTGAATAATCGTATTCATTGGCCGCTCAGCCCTTCATCATGTTGACGTCTTCCACGGCGATGGAGCCGCGGTTACGGTAGAAGACGACGAGAATTGCAAGACCGATGGCAGCTTCCGCAGCCGCGACGGTCAGAATGAACAGGGCGAAAACCTGGCCGGTAATGTCGTTCAGGAAGTGCGAGAACGCGACCATGTTGATGTTGACCGCCAAGAGGATGAGTTCCACCGACATCAGGATGACGATGACGTTCTTCCGGTTGAGGAAGATACCGAAAACACCCAGTATGAACAGGATGGCGCTGACGGTCAGATAGTGGGAAATACCGATTTCCATGATGTGTTCCTTGACCTCGCGTCCGTCTTAAAGGCCCTGCCCCGACTTCACCTTGACCACTTCAACAGCGGTCTTGGGCGAACGGGCAACCTGTGTGGGAATATCCTGGCGCTTGATGTTGTCGCGATGGCGCAGCGTCAGAACGATGGCGCCGATCATGGCGACCAAGAGAACCAGGCCGGCAATCTGGAAGAAGTAGACGTAGTGCGTATAGAGCACGTCGCCGAGTGCGGCCGTGTTGGTGCGATCGGTGATCGCCGGGATCGGCATCGAGATCGACTTGGCAATTTCCGGCGAGAACGAGCTGCCGCCAACCACGATGATCAGCTCGGCTGCCAGCACCAGGCCGATCAGGGCGCCGACAGGCGCGTATTCCAGCACGCCCGACCTCAGCTGCGTGAAGTCGATGTCGAGCATCATCACCACGAAGAGGAACAGAACCGCGACCGCGCCGATATAAACGACCAGCAGGATCATCGCCAAAAACTCGGCGCCCGTCAGGAGAAACAGGCCGGCGGCGTTGAAGAACGTCAGGATCAGAAACAGCACGGAATAAACAGGGTTCCGCGCAGAAATCACCATGAACGCCGACGCAACCGCGACGAATGAAAAAAGATAGAAAAAAAGAGCCTGCAGACCCATGATCGGTGCCTTTTTCGTCTTCCCCGGGCAGGCGTGGCAAACAAGGCCACCCTTCCCACTGGCGCACCGGTTCATGCCGGTCACGCCCAAGATCAGTGTAACGCCTGCCTCAAACGGCAGGCGCAGTCCCCATGCAAAGTCTTACCGGTACGGCGAGTCCATTGCGATGTTGCGGGCAATTTCGCGCTCCCAACGGTCGCCGTTGGAAAGCAGCCGGTCCTTGTCGTAGTAGAGTTCTTCGCGCGTCTCGGTGGCGAACTCGAAGTTCGGGCCTTCGACGATCGCGTCCACCGGACAGGCTTCCTGGCAGAAACCGCAATAGATGCACTTCACCATGTCGATGTCGTAACGGACCGTGCGGCGCGTACCGTCGTTGCGGCGCGGGCCGGCTTCGATGGTGATCGCCTGGGCAGGACAGATCGCTTCGCACAGCTTGCAGGCGATGCAACGCTCTTCGCCGTTCGGGTAACGGCGCAGTGCATGTTCGCCACGGAAACGCGGGCTGATCGGCCCCTTTTCAAATGGGTAGTTCAGCGTCGCCTTCGGCGCGAAGAAATAGCGCATCGACAGGAAAAACGCGTTGACGAATTCCTTGAGGAACAGCGAACTGACGGCTTGCGACAGACTTGCCATCATCAACCTCCAAACATGCCGGCCTGGGAGGCGCCGGCTGATTTTGCGAAACGGGACGTAGGCATCAGGCCCACACCACCAGTTTCAGCGTGACTGCAACAATGAAGACCATGGCGAGCGACAGCGGAAGGAAGACCTTCCAGCCGAGGCGCATCAGCTGGTCGTAGCGGTAGCGCGGCACGAAGGCTTTGACCATGGCGAACATGAAGAACACCATCGAAGACTTCAGGATGAACCAGATGATGCCCGGAACCCAACTGAGGAACCATACATCGACCGGAGGCAGCCAGCCGCCGAGGAAGAGGATCGTCGTCAGCGCGCACATCAGGCAGATGGCGGCATATTCGCCGAGCATGAACATCATGTACGGGGTCGAGCCGTATTCGACCATGAAGCCGGCAACCAGTTCCGATTCCGCTTCAACGAGATCGAAGGGCGGGCGGTTGGTTTCAGCGAGCGCCGAGATGAAGAAAATGATGAACATCGGGAACAGCGGCAGCCAGTACCAGTCGAGGAACGAGCCAGGCAGGCCCATCATCGTACCGAGGCCATCGCGCTGTGAATCAACGATATCCGTCAGGTTCAACGAACCGGCGCAGAGCAGCACGGTGACGATGACGAAACCGATCGAGACTTCGTAGGAAACCATCTGCGCGGCCGAACGCAGCGCCGACAGGAACGGATATTTGGAATTCGATGCCCAGCCGCCGATGATGACGCCGTAAACCTCAAGCGAGGAAATGGCGAAAACATAGAGGATGCCGACATTGATATTGGCCATTACCCAGTTGGCATTGAGCGGGATGACCGCCCATGCAGCCAAAGCCAGCGTCACGGAAACCAGCGGGGCCAGAAGGAACAGGACCTTGTTCGAACCGGCCGGAATGACCGGCTCCTTGAAGACGAACTTCAAAAGATCGGCGAAGGACTGGAAAAGTCCCCACGGGCCTACCACATTCGGTCCACGGCGCATCTGCACCGCTGCCCAGATCTTGCGGTCGGCCAGCAGGATATAGGCGATGAAGATCAAAAGCGCGACCAGCAGCAGAAGCGACTGGCCGATCATGATGGCCGTTGGCCAGACATAGGTCGAAATGAAAGCGTCCATTTTCGTCTTATTCCTTCGCGCTCATTCCGCCGCAGCTTTGAAGTTGTTGCGTGCCAAAGCCGAACATTCAGCCATGACGGCAGATGCGCGTGCTATCGGGTTCGTCAAATAGAAGTCTTTGACCGGAGACGCAAACGCCGATTTGGCCATCTCACCGGCTTTTTGTGCAAGTGCGGCAATTTCACCGCTTGCGCTCGTTGCAATCATGTCGATCGCAGCGAAATGCGGATGCGCTGCGTAGAGCTTGCCGCGCAATTCTGCAAGCGAATCAAACGGCAGCTTCTTGCCGAGCACATCGGACAGCGCACGAATGATCGCCCAGTCCTCGCGAGCATCGCCCGGTGCGAAGCCGGCGCGGTTGCCCATCTGAACGCGTCCTTCGGTATTAACCCAGAGGCCCGACTTCTCGGTATAGGTCGCACCCGGCAGAATGACGTCGGCGCCATGAGCACCTTCGTCGCCATGCGAACCAATATAGACGGTGAAGCCGGCGGTCTTGGCGGAGAAATCCATTTCGTCGGCACCAAGCAGGAACAATACGTCCGTTCCGGTCAGCATCTCGGCAGCGGTCTTGCCCCCCTCACCCGGCACCAAGCCAAGATCGAGGCCACCAACGCGCGAAGCGGCCGTGTGAAGAACGGCAAAACCATTCCAGTCTGCGGTGACGGCGCCGACGGCACCTGCGAGCTTGGCGGCGGCGGCCAGAACCGAAGCGCCATTACCGCCGGAGATCGCACCCTGACCGATGATGATCATCGGACGCTCTGCTTTTTTCAGCACGCTGAGGAACTTGCCCTTGCCTGCAACGAGTTCGGCCAGCGTGTCCGTGCCAGCGCCGAGATAGTCGTAGGAATAACGCAGTTCCGCCTGCTCGCCGATCACGCCGATCGGGAAATTGGCCATCCGGAACCGCTTGCGGATACGGGCGTTCAGAACCGAGGCTTCAAAGCGCGGGTTCGATCCGATGATCAACAGCGCATCGGCGCTCTCGATGCCCTGGATCGTCGGGTTGAACAGATAGCTGGCGCGGCCGAACGACGGATCGAGCGCTGCACCATCCTGGCGGCAGTCAATGTTCTTCGAGCCGAGCGAGGAAATCAATTCCTTCAGCGCGTACATTTCTTCAACGGATGCCAGATCGCCGGCAATTGCGCCGATCCTGTCACCGCTGGTCTTGGCAACGGCTGACTTGATGGCGGCAAAAGCCTCGTTCCAGCTGGCAGGCTGCAGACGTCCGTCCTTCTTCACGTAAGGGCGGTCGAGACGCTGCGTCTTTAGGCCATCCCAGATGAAGCGCGTCTTGTCGGAAATCCACTCTTCATTGATCTCTTCATTGACGCGCGGCATGACGCGCATGACTTCGCGGCCACGCGTATCGACGCGGATCGCCGAGCCGACGGCGTCCATGACGTCGATCGATTCGGTCTTGCCGAGTTCCCACGGACGGGCGTTGAAGGCGTAGGGCTTGGAGGTCAAAGCACCGACCGGGCAGAGATCGACGACATTGCCCTGAAGCTCCGACGTCATCGCCTGCTCGAGATAGGTGGTGATCTCGGCATCCTCGCCGCGGCCGATCAGGCCGAGTTCGGCTATGCCTGCGACCTCGGTGGTGAAGCGGACGCAGCGCGTGCAGTGAATGCAGCGGTTCATCACGGTCTTGACCAGCGGGCCGATATACTTGTCTTCGACGGCGCGCTTGTTCTCGTTATAGCGGGTCGAATCGACACCGAAGGCCATGGCCTGGTCCTGCAGGTCGCATTCGCCGCCCTGGTCGCAGATCGGGCAATCGAGCGGATGGTTGATCAAGAGGAATTCCATCACGCCTTCGCGGGCCTTCTTGACCATCGGTGTGGTCGTGAAGACTTCCGGCGCTTCGCCGTTCGGGCCGGGACGCAGGTCGCGCACGCCCATGGCGCAGGAGGCTGCCGGTTTCGGCGGTCCTCCCTTCACCTCGATCAGACACATGCGGCAGTTTCCGGCGACCGACAGCCGCTCATGGAAACAGAAGCGCGGAACCTCGGCGCCGGCCTCTTCGCACGCCTGAAGCAGCGTGAAATGATCCGGGACCTCGATCTCTTTTCCGTCGACTTTCAGCTTTGCCATCTTAGTCTCAATCCTGTCTTTCGTTCACCAGCGTCAGCGGCGAACAGATATTATTAGGCACGCCAATCTTTGAGCGAGAACCGCCGGTCCCCGCCCTAAACTCAATCTCAGCCCGTCATCAGGGCCTTTGCCTGCGCGACCCAGCCGTCCCGCGCGATGCGGCCGGCAAAACCCAGCTGGTCATCAAAACGCTGCACGTCCTTATCGCTCCACAAGGCGACATCGGCATAACGCCGCACGCCCATTCCATTCAAAACCTGCTCCAGCTTCGGTCCGATGCCGGAAATCCGCTTCAGATCGTCCGCCTGCGTCTCGACAACACGGGCGGGCTTCTGCCGCTTTGGCTTTCCGGAGTTGACCGGAACAACCGCAACCGGCTCTGTAGCAACCGGCTTGGCTTTTACAGGCTGCGCTTTTACAGGCTGGGCCTTGCCCGGAGCCTTGGCAGCCACCTTCGGCTTCACAACCGGCGTAGCCTTCACGGCCATCACCGGCTTTTCCACCGGTTCGGCAGTCTTTGCCACCAGCTTTTCATCCGCCACGGCAGCCGTCTTCTGCGCCGCTTCCGCCATCCCCTGCATTGCACCGAACATGAAGCCGGCGATCTGGCCGGTCATCCCGAAACCGATCGCCGTTGCCGCCGCCAATGCCGCCGCCGGATGCTGCATCAGCGGATGCAGCGGTACCTTGGGCATATCCTTCAGCCATTCGGCCATGCCGAACGGATCATTGCCGGCCGGCGGCACGGTCGAAGGTCCTGCAGGTTCTGCCCGCGTCCCCTTCTCCGTTTCGTTTCCCGGCCTGGCCATATCGTTTACTCCGCTGCAGCCAGCACCGCGCCATGCGATGATGAATTGCGGGTGTATTCGTCGATGCGTGCTTCCATCTCGGGACGGAAGTTGCGGATCAGGCCCTGGATCGGCCATGCGGCCGCGTCGCCGAGCGCGCAGATGGTGTGGCCTTCGACCTGCTTGGTGACGTCGAACAGCATGTCGATTTCACGCTTCTGGGCGCGGCCCTGAACCATGCGTTCCATGACGCGCATCATCCAGCCGGTGCCTTCGCGGCACGGCGTGCACTGGCCGCAGCTCTCATGCTTGTAGAAAGCTGCGAGGCGCCAGATGGCCTTGATGATGTCGGTGGAGCGATCCATGACGATGATGGCGGCAGTACCGAACGATGACTTGACGTCGCGCATGCCGTCGAAATCCATCGGTGCATCGATGATGTCCTCGGCCTTGACCACCGGACAGGACGAGCCGCCCGGAATGACCGCCAGAAGATTGTCCCAGCCGCCACGGATGCCGCCGCAATGGCGCTCGATCATCTCGCGGAACGGCGTGCCCATCGCGTCTTCGAATGTGCACGGCTTGTTGACGTGGCCGGACACCATGAACAGCTTGGTGCCGACATTGTTCGGACGGCCGATGGCCGAGAACCAGGAGGCGCCACGGCGCAGGATGGTCGGAGCTACGGCGATCGATTCGACGTTGTTGACCGTCGTCGGGCAGCCGTAGAGACCCATGTTGGCCGGGAACGGGGGCTTCAGGCGCGGCTGGCCCTTCTTGCCTTCGAGGCTTTCCAGAAGGGCTGTTTCTTCGCCGCAGATATAAGCGCCAGCGCCGTGATGGACATAGATCTCCATGTCCCAGCCGAGCTTGTTGTTGACGCCGAGAAGACCGGCGTCATAACATTCGTCGATCGCCGCCTGCAGGGCTTCGCGCTCGCGGATATATTCGCCGCGCACATAGATATAGGCGACATGTGCGCCCATTGCGAAGCTCGCGATCACGCAGCCTTCGATCAGCGTATGCGGATCGTGGCGCATGATGTCGCGGTCCTTGCACGTACCGGGCTCGGATTCATCGGCGTTGACGACGAGATAGTGCGGCCGGCCATCGCTTTCCTTCGGCATGAAGGACCACTTCAGACCCGTCGGGAAGCCGGCGCCACCACGTCCACGAAGGCCGGAAGCCTTCATCTCGTTGATGATCCAGTCACGGCCCTTTTCCAGGATCTGCTTGGTGCCATCCCAGTGGCCACGGCTCATGGCGCCCTTGAGCGACTTGTCATGGATGCCGTAGATATTGGTAAAAATGCGATCTTTATCGTCGAGCATGGTTCACCTAACTTATCGCGGCTTCTTGCCGAAAACTTTGATGTATTCGGCTTCGCCGCCCTTGGCCAGCGCTTCAGCCTGCTTGACCCAATCGTCACGTTCGATGCGGCCCTTGAAATTCAGATAGCCGTCCACCCATTCGCGCTCGGCCAGCTTCCATCCCGCGACCTGCGCGAAGGTGAAGATACCGAGTTCGTGCAGCGTGCCTTCAATCTTCGGGCCAACGCCGGAGATCAGCTTCAGGTCGTCCGGAGCATCCGGCTTGGCAATGCCTGCGGGACGGTTCTTGTCCTCGAGCGACGGCTTTGCCGTAGCGGCGGCAGGCTTGGCGTCTGCACCACCTTCAGACTTGGTCTCGCCGGAGACCTTGTCGTTGGCAGCGGATTCGGACTTTGCCGTCACCGGCGTCTTCAATGTCGGATCGGTTTCCGGGGCATCGGTCTTTGGGCGGGCAGCGTTCGACGGCGGCACGCTGACGGCAGTCTCGTCGCCGACTTTCTTGGCGCGCGGTGCTGCGGGTTTCTTCTCCGGGGTCAGCAGTGTGCTCAGGCCGCCAACCGGCGCCGAGAAGATGCGATCGATCTGCGGGCCTGGCTTGACATCGGCGCCCTTGCCTGCGTCGAAACGGTCGATGATGTATTCCAGCTGCGGAACCGTCAGGTCTTCATAGGTGTCCTTGAAGATCATCACCATCGGCGCGTTGACGCAGGTCCCCTGACACTCGACCTCTTCCCAGGACAGCGTGCCGGCTTCGTTCGGCGTCAGTGGGTTGGGATGAATGCGCTTCTTGCACAGGCTGATCAGCTCTTCCGAACCGCGCAACATGCACGGCGTCGTGCCGCAGACCTGAACATGGGCGCGTGTGCCAACCGGCTTCAGCTGGAACTGCGTATAGAAGGTCGCGACCTCAAGGGCGCGGATATACGGCATGGTCAGCATGTCGGCGATGCTTTCGATCGCTGCCTTGGTGACCCAGCCATCCTGCTCCTGCGCCCGCATCAACAGCGGAATGACCGCAGATTGCTCGCGGCCCTTCGGATATTTCTTGATCGTGGCCCTGGCCCAGGCGGCATTGTCCTTGCTGAACGCAAAGGCCGCTGGCTGGACGTTTTCTTCGGCTAGTCGACGAACGGACATTCTTCCCGCACCTTATCAGTTAATCGAACCGCACCGCGATGCCGTCAGGGTGACGAACTCGCAGGCATAGGCTGACTGGTCTTTTTGCAAAAATACGATGTAGCGCGTGCCGTTCGGCACTGCGGCCCTGATCTCGTAACCCTGGCTCAGAAGCCTGCCCATGCCGCTGCCCGACGAACCGCTTATCGCGGGATCACCGGACTTCGGAGCGGTTTCCTGCGCAAAGGCAGGAGCCGCAGCAAGCATCGAGGCCAAAATTGTCAGGGCCATCCTGCGCATCAACGATCAACCTCGCCGAACACGATATCGAGCGAGCCGAGAATGGCGGAAACGTCCGCCAGCTGGTGGCCGCGACAGATATAATCCATGGCCTGAAGATGGGCGTAACCCGGCGCGCGGATCTTGCAGCGATACGGCTTGTTGGTGCCGTCGGAGATCAGATAAACGCCGAATTCGCCCTTCGGCGCTTCGACAGCCGCGTAAACCTCGCCCGCAGGCACGTGATAGCCTTCGGTATAGAGCTTGAAATGGTGGATCAGCGCTTCCATCGACCGCTTCATCTCGCCACGCTTCGGCGGCACGATCTTGCCGTCAAGCGAGGAGACGGGGCCGACCTTGGCATCGCCCAGCAGGCGGTTGACGCACTGGCGCATGATCTTGGCGGATTCGCGCATCTCGATCATGCGGATCAGGTAGCGGTCGAAGCAGTCGCCGTTCTTGCCGATCGGAATGTCGAACTCCATGTCGGCATAACATTCATAGGGCTGCGACTTGCGCAGGTCCCAGGCAGCGCCCGAACCGCGCACCATGACGCCGGAAAAGCCCCAGGCCCAGGCATCGTCCAGCGTGACGACGCCGATATCGACGTTGCGCTGCTTGAAGATGCGGTTGCCGGTCAAAAGTTCGTCGATATCGTCGACGGTCTTCAGGAACGGATCGATCCACTTGCCAATGTCCTCGACCAGTTCATGCGGCAGGTCCTGGTGGACGCCGCCCGGACGGAAATAGGCCGAATGCATGCGCGCGCCGCAGGCTCGCTCATAAAACACCATCAGCTTTTCGCGTTCTTCAAAGCCCCAGAGCGGCGGCGTCAGCGCACCGACGTCCATGGCCTGCGTCGTCACGTTCAGGAGATGCGACAGGATACGGCCGATTTCCGAATAGAGAACGCGGATCAACTGACCGCGGATCGGCACTTCCGTCGCCGTCAGCTTCTCGACGGCCAGCGCATAGGCATGCTCCTGGTTCATCGGCGCGACATAGTCGAGCCGGTCGAAATAGGGCACGGCCTGCAGGTAGGTCTTGGTCTCGATCAGCTTTTCGGTGCCGCGATGCAAAAGACCGATATGCGGATCGACGCGCTCGACGATCTCGCCGTCCAGTTCCAGCACGAGACGCAAAACGCCGTGCGCCGCCGGATGCTGCGGGCCGAAATTGATGTTAAAATTCCGGACGTTATGTTCGTTCATGCCGCTTGCTCCGAGCCGAAACACCTTCACGATAGCGTAGGTGCCGGCCTTCCTTGTTCTTACTGCTTTGCCTTCTCGTCGCCGGGCAGAACGTAGTCCGTTCCTTCCCAGGGCGACATGAAGTCGAAGTTTCGGAATTCCTGCTTCAGTTCGACGGGCTCATAGACGACACGCTTGACTTCGTCATTGTAACGAACCTCGACGAAACCGGTCGTCGGGAAGTCCTTGCGCAACGGATAGCCCTCGAAACCGTAGTCTGTGAGGATGCGGCGCAGGTCCGGATGACCGGTGAAGAGGATGCCGTACATGTCGTAGGCTTCCCGCTCGAACCAGTCGGCGCCGGGATAGACGGCACAGGCCGACGGCACCGGCTGATCTTCGCCGGTTGCCACCTTCACACGGATGCGCAGGTTCTGCTTCGGCGACAGCATGTGATAGACCACATCGAACCGGTCGGGACGCTGCGGCCAGTCGACACCGCAAATATCCGTAAAATTGATGAAACCGCAGCGGGCGTCATCGCGCAGGAACGTCAAGAGCGCGATCAGATTGTCGGATGTCGATGTCAGCGTCAGTTCGCCATAGCTGATCACGGCATCCGAAATCAACGCGCCGCGCGTCTCGCGGATATAGGTAGCAAGTCCGTTCAGGGCTTCACTCATGTTCAGGTCCCCTGCCCTTACCGTTCGATCGTGCCTGTGCGGCGGATCTTCTTCTGCAGCAGGAGCACACCGTAAAGGAGCGCTTCTGCCGTGGGAGGACAGCCCGGCACATAGATATCGACTGGCACCACGCGGTCACAACCGCGCACCACCGAATAGGAATAGTGATAGTAGCCACCGCCATTGGCGCAGGAGCCCATTGAGATGACGTAGCGCGGCTCAGGCATCTGGTCATAGACCTTGCGCAGAGCCGGAGCCATCTTGTTGGTCAGCGTGCCGGCGACGATCATCACGTCGGACTGACGCGGTGAGGCGCGCGGTGCAAAGCCGAAACGCTCGGCGTCGTAACGCGGCATCGACATCTGCATCATTTCGACGGCGCAACAGGCCAGACCGAAGGTCATCCACATCAGCGAGCCGGTACGGGCCCAGTTGATCAGTTCGTCGGTCGACGTGACCAGAAAACCCTTGTCGGCGAGCTCATTGTTGATCTCGCCGAAATACTTGTCATTGCTGCCGATCAACTGGCCGGTCGAGGGATCGACGATCCCCTTCGGCTTTGGCGCAACGAGCGTCGTGCTGGATGTCAATTCCATTCCAGCGCTCCCTTCTTCCATTCATAGATAAAACCGATGGTCAGGACGCCGAGGAACGACATCATCGAGAAGAAGCCGAACCAGCCCATATCCTTGAACGATACGGCCCAGGGAAACAGGAATGCCACTTCGAGGTCGAAGATGATGAAGAGAATCGACACGAGGTAGAATCGGATGTCGAATTTCATGCGGGCGTCGTCGAATGCGTTGAAGCCGCACTCATAGGCCGAAAGCTTTTCGTCGTCAGGCGCCTTGTGGGCGACGGCGAACGGCGCGATCAGCAGCGCCAGCCCGATAACCAGCGATATGCCGATGAAAATCGCGATCGGAATGTAGGAGCCGAGAAGGTCTGTCATTGTATCCGTCCCTGCCTGCGAGGCGCGCTGGAGAAGCGCAAAACAAAGGCTCACAGGCCGAAAAATATGTTGCAACGCCAAAGTGGTTAGCGCAGCCAGCGCCACTGTGCAAGCCTTCAGAACGGTTTTCACCCCCTTGTGTCGCGGGAATGAAGACCGGCCAAAAGCTAGCATCTCCGGTGCGCAGGCGCAAATACCGGAGAATCCCGGCCAGCCCATCTAAGACAGACCGCCAAGCCCTTGGGCGGCAATGCCGGGGACATAAGGTCGCGGTCGGTAAAATCGATTGAAATCGAAACGCAAAAACCCCGAACAGCTGCCACGGAGGCGCACCCGGCATGCCAACTGGAGCTGCAACATCAGTGCATGGCCCCCATCCGGCTTTTGCATGGGTGGCGACAAATCCCCGCCCTGCTTCTGCTCAAAAACCGAAGGCGCAGCGCCACGCCAAGAGCCGTTTGCGGCGCACTTTGCAACCCAAGGCGACAAACACAATCCTCGCACAAGCCTCACTATGTATCATTTTTCTAATTGAGGGCGAGATCATGGATGATATCCTCTGGCATGAGAGTGTTTTGCTCGAACTGAACGACCGCCAAGACGTGATCAGTATTTCCAGCTCGCGAGAGGCGGCCGACCTTCTTCTCAACAGCTGGCCGAAGAAACGCGGACCGAGCTACAAGCTGGCGGTCATGACCTGCCTAGATTCATTTCGTGGAAAACAGCCTCCCGAACTTGTCCGACAGGATCTGATCGCAGCAGCTATCGAAGCGCATATCTACGTGAAGCCACGCTCCATCAGCATCTGACGCAGTGAACGGCAACTTACGACCTGCGCGGCCGGTATCGGACACCGCAGACAAAGGTCTTTCAGCAATTGCCTGCTACGGAACAGAGGAAGGTCTGCGTCCCGTGAAAAAGATTGCGCATCATCGCTATCCCCTCTTTGCGGGGACACCACCACCGGCAGTGCGGCGGCGCACACCGGATATCCTGGAAGACGACAGATGGCGTTCCGGGCAACTCGGTACATATATGCCACATACCGTGCGGATCAGCCTGATGTGCGAGGGAGAGCGCACCGGCGAAGCCAGACCGCTGACAGCCGCTGACCTGCATGACATACTGTCTTTCCGTCTCGGGCTGAATGCAACAACGGTGCGCTTCGTCTGCAATCAGATGGAGGAAGCCGGCATATGCGAACTGCGCGATGAGACCGGAAACTCGGGTTATCTGATCGAGAAAATCCTGCACGCCTGATTGCATCAAGCCTCAGAAACCCTGGTCGCCACGCTCCTTAGCGCGGACGGCAAGAACCGACCGGGGCCAGAGGCCCCGTCGGCTTTCAAATCACACTTGCATTTGAAATCTTAGCGGAAAATGGCGCGAGTGACGGGGNNCTGAGCTACACCCGCGCATTTCATTTCAAGTCGTCCAGATGTTTTTGCATCCGCTCGAACCGGCTAGGCCGTTTCGATGAGCGGCTAACTACGAGGTTCGTCTTTGGGTGTCAAGCAGGTTTGGAGACAAAACCGTGACAGCCATCGAATTGTTTCCACAGGCATGAAAAAGCACCCTCGAAATTCTGGGCATGCCGGGGAAGCACTTCCCCCTGCAGCATAATTTGCCCGCGCAGCCCTTCCCTTTCCCATCCATCATGACCCCGCCGCTTTTCCACATCCGATTTGTCAGGCGACAACCAGCGTTCATGGGCTTTGCAAAAAAATCGAAAAAATCTTCCAATCGGCTCTTGCGGTTTTCTGCCGATACGCATAGATCACGGCCACCGACGCGGCAGACATTGCTTCTGCTTCGCGACGGGCGATTAGCTCAGTTGGTAGAGCGCCTCGTTTACACCGAGGATGTCGGCGGTTCGAGTCCGTCATCGCCCACCATTTTTCTCCATCCTAAAACTGGCCTTATCAACGCTGTCTCCAGTGTTTTTGCGCGCTTTCTTAAACAGCAGCATTGATGGCTCTTGTCATATGGCCAAGGCGTTGCCATTTGTCTGCGAGCGAAAAAGCCAACCGATCCAGCTCGATAGAACAGAGAGCAAGGACTGGCGATCGACGGTGAAGGGGAAATGCCACATGAAAAAAGCAATTCTGGCAGCAGTTCTTGCCGCAGGTCTTGCCGCCTGTAGCGCAATGCCTGAAATAAGCCCTATCCCCGGCAGCATCACCTATGGCGGCCAACCGAAGACCAAGCTGATCAAGGCTCCCGTCGGCAGTGTGGTTCATCACCAGTTGAATGACCAATACGGCAAACGTGCCGAGGAAACCTATATCATCCAGCCTGACCGTTCCCTGCGGCTGGTGCGCAGGCATCAGATCATCGATCCGAACTGACCCGGCCAGCGTTAGCGTACAGCTTTTATGCAGGAGAACCAGAAGAACACAGCCCCGTGCGCCATTCATGACGCACGGGGCTCGTTTCGATTAGACCTCTTCCTTTTTCCGGGCCGGCGCCTTGCGCTTGGGCTCCTCCGGAGCGTCCGGTGAGTAGGGCTTTTCACCCTTCGGCGTCGGCGCCAGCAGGTTTTTCAATGCCGACAGGCGGTCCTTCAGCAGCGGGCGGAAGCGCGTTGCACGAAAGGGCATATCGGCTGCGCCATAGCCTTCCGGGCCATCGTCATTTCCCCTGTCGATTTCCGCCAGTTTCACACCGATGAAGTCGCCGTCGATGTAATGACTATAGGGGCCGACCCAGCGAATCGTGTAGATCTGCCCTTTGCGGATACCCTGATCGATCGAGACGTTCTTGAACTTGTCGTCGATACAGACGACCTTTTGTCCAACATGAAAATTGTTCATCGGCAAAACCCTTAAGCGGCAGTCTGTGGGCACATGCTGCCGAGACGTAAACCTTCGTCCTCAGATATCGGTGTTCACCCGCCTATTGCAACGCGCAAACGGCAAGAATCATTGGCCCACATTTATCCAGTGCCCGCCGGAGGGCTATTTTATTCGATATTGTTCGTCGCTGACCAGTTCCATCCAATCGACCGCCTTGCCGTCAAGCGCCTCCTGGATGGCGATATGGGTCATGCCGGTCGTGGCCGTGGCGCCGTGCCAGTGTTTTTCACCCGGTGCAAACCAGACGGTATCCCCAGCCCTGATGTCGCGCACCGGCTCGCCCCAGGCCTGCGCCAGGCCGCTACCTGCGGTGATGATCAATGTCTGACCGAGCGGATGGGTGTGCCAGGCGGTACGGGCGCCCGGCTCGAAGGTGACGGACACGCAGCGGATCCGTGCGGGCTCTGGCGCATCATGTATCGGGTCCTGCCGCACGCTGCCGGTAAAATATTCTGCCGACGGACGAACCGACGGACGTGATCCACTGGCTTTGATTTCCATGGCGATGGGCTCCCTGATGTTTGCCGCCAACGCGGCGGCGGTAATTCAATAGCGGAACATAACGCTTTCCGGCCCGATGTCTCCCCAACATCTCCACGCTGACTTTCGAAACCGATCAGATATGCCCTGTGACACACGATCACAGAGTATGGATCGTCACGTCCGGGCAGGCCTTGCGGGCAATGCCGCAGAGATGCTGGTGGTGGGTGAGATAGATCACCTGCCCGACCCCAGCCATATCGGCCATCAGCGAAAAGGCATGCTCAGCGCGTCCATCGTCGAAGGTTTCCATGATGTCGTCGGCAATGAAGGGAAGCGATTCGCGCGTCGCGGCGATCTCGTGATATCCGGCCATACGCAGCGCCAGATAGAGCTGGAAACGCGTCCCCTTGGACAGGTCGCGTGCCAGTTTCGATCCGCCACCGGCTGCATTGGCGATCAGGAACTCTTCACCCTTTTCGGCCTGCGTCGTCAGTCCCTCATAGTCGCCGCCACTGATGACCCTGAAGGCGGTTGAAGCCCGGCGCATCATGGCGCTGCGATGACGCTCGCGGTAGAGCCTGAGCGCCGTTTCAGCAGCCAGGATGCCCATGCGCAGCCGCAGATAGGCGGTAGCCCGCTCTTCGATCTCTGCCAGCACCGTGCGGCGCTTTTCCTCGATATGGGCGGCTGCATCACCGCCACCGATGGCAGCCAGCGCCTTTTCGGCATCGCGGCGCTCGGCATGCAATTCTGCTCCGTCCCGGTCGGCTTGTTCCAGCCGGGCTTGCAACGCCGCCATTTCCAGCCGTAGCCCGTCCGCATCGACGGCGCTCAACAGCATTTCCGCCTCGTCGGCGCGGCCGACACCGAGCCGTGCGGCCAGATCAGTCTCCGCCTCGGCAATCCGTTCGCGCAGGCGTTGCCGCGCCTTGACGGTTTCCAGATGGGCTCCAACCTCCAGCAGCGAGCCGCTCTCGAACAGATCAAGCATGCTGCGCTTCTGCGCGTCGTGGCGCTCGCGCTCTTCGCCCAAGGCATGCCGTTCGGCCGTGCGTGCATCATTCTCGTCCGAAAGACGCCTGAACAGCGCCTCCTGCCGTTCGGCACCAGCCAATCGGTCGCGAATCGTCTGAATAGGAACGAGCGGCTCGTCGGACGCTGCGATGGTTAGCTTTTCAGCAAGCGTCCCGACGGTGGCCGCGAAGGCCAGTTGATCCTTGCGCATGCCATCGATTCGATGATCGAGATCCGCCTTGCGCTGAATCAGCTTATCCAGATCCTGAAGGATGGTTAGAACGGGGGCGATCTCCTGCGGAGACAAGGGCGTTGTTGCCTCGGCGAGCCAAGTGGTGCTGATAGCTTCCTGCCAGCCCGCATTCCACTGCGCCATATCAGCGCCAACCGACGCCCATGCCGCCGTCCGTGCGCGCAGGGCGGTCTCTGCCCGGTCCACGGCTTCGGCAGCTGTGACATGCGCCCGGTGGACTGCCTGCAAATCGTTGATGATGCGCTCGGCAAAGGCAATGGCATCTTCCAGCCGTGCCGGCATGCCCTTGGCCACGCCGCTGTCCTGCAGCGCCTGGGTCAGACGCTCCATGGCCTTGGTTTCATCCGCTGCGGCAAGCCGCGCGTCCTGGCGTGCTGCGCGAAGCTGGTTGCGCACCTCCAGAACTGCCAACCGTCGCCCAAGCCACGCCACCAGCTGGTTGAGCTTGGTATCCTCGGGCAATCCACAGCCAATGGCTGACGTGGAAATCTCCGACCGAAGTGCTGCAATCGCGGCATGCGTTGCCACATGCTGCTGGCGGAATGCGGCAAGCTTGCCGTTACGTTCGGCGATCGACAGCGAAAGCCCGCGTGCCTGTGCAAGGTCCTGCGATCGCGCCAACCTCAACGTAGCCGCCTCGTCGTCCTTCTTGAGTACCGTTTCGAAAATGCGAGCGCTGGTACCGTCCAACTGTTCCGCATGCGCCTGCCACGCACGGTCACGCTCCTGACGCAGCGTCAAGGCCGCATCGTCAGCAGCAAAGCCGCCTGTCCGCGTCAGTTCCTGAAGCTTGGCCTCGTCCGCAGCCATCAGCGCCGTTTCTTCGGCGATCCGGTCATCGAGCCGCTTCAGCTGTTCCGTCAACGCTGTCCGCCGTGCCGTCCATTCGGCGATTTCGGTTTCGTCAGGAATGGAAACGGCTGCCAAACTGTCCGCATCGAGTTGCGCTGGCGACAGCGTTGCAAGCTTGTCGGTCAGAGTGTCGTCCAGTGCCGCGATCTGGCGGTTTGCCGTCTGTTGCCGCAGCAGGCAATCATTTTGCCGCAACGTTCGCAGCACGTCGGCCAAAAGTGCCGGATCCCCGCCACGCGAAGAGCCTTCGGACGCAAGGGAGGCCTGTACTCTGGCAGCCTCCGCATTTTCCGCCTCGGCAAGCGTCTTTTCCCGCAAGGCGGCATCCAGCCGCTCGTTCAGCGCGGCGTGCTTCTGGGCCAGATCCTGCAGCCGAGCGGTGACGGCGGCGGGCAGGATGAGCGTAGCCGCATCAGTCCCATCAGCCCGGTCCAGGCGGCCAACGCGGACAGCAATGTCTGCAATGATCTTGGCCCGCTCGTCGAGGCGATTCGGCATATCGCTGGCCGCCGTCCGGTAGCGGGCTTCCAACCCGGAATCCTCCAGATCGCGGATATCACCGGCCAGCGCCAACACGGCCGCATCCCGCTCGATGGCGGTGATTTCAGTGGCTCTGCGGTCGATATCGCCATCCAGTTGCACGAGACGGGCATCGATCTCGATTTCGTCGCGCTGCAATTGCGGCAGCAGGGCGTGCCAGGCGGCCGGCGGTTCCGGCAGGTCGACGAAACCGGCAAGCTCTGAACGCAGACCGCGCAACCGCGCCAGAAGCGGCAGCGCCTCGATGCGGTCGCGGGCATGATCGAATGACACGCGCAGTTCCGCCCGCGCCTTGACGGCAATCTCATGCCGCTCGGCAGCCGCGTCACGCACCTTGCGCAGGCTTGCAAACTCGCGGGCGTTGATATCGATGGCATTTTTTTCGTCCTTCAGCGCCTCCCACTCAGCCTTCAACTCCGCCAGCTTATGCTTGCGGCCCTGCGGCTTGTAGAAGGCGTCTGCCTGCGCCTTCAACCCAGACAGGATAGCGCTGCTGTCCGGCAGGCCGGAGCTTGCCGAAAACAACAGGGCACCAAGCTCGCCCTCGCTTTTCAGGATGCTTTCGCCACCCTTTTCGATGCTGTCATCGTCGAGCGAGAACATCATCTGGTAGGTCGCCCGGTCGATCGAACCGAGGGCCGCCGAAAACAGGTTGTCCGGCAAGGGCTGGTCGTCAGGGCCCAGCAGAGAGTTCTGATTGCGTTTTACCCGCGAGACGGAATGCACCCTGCCGCCGGTCTCGATGACACCGCCGACCCGCATCGTTGCGTAAGGGTGCAGGAAACCGTAGCCGCTCAGCCGCTCGATGCCGAACAGCAGATCGAGGAAAGCTGAAAACAGCGTCGATTTTCCGGCCTCGTTCGGTCCGTAGACGAGATGGAAATCCGCCTTTCCGGGACGGGCCTCGCCAAAATCCAGGCTTCGCCCGGTGAATTTTCCATACCGAAGCAGGTCGAGACGATTGAGGCGCATCAGCGATCCCCCTCCGCGTCACCACCATGCAGATAGGCGAGGACGTCATCACTGCCGGCAAGTGCCATGGTCTCGGCCAAACGCCCGGCTGCCTGCTCATCGCCGGCCAGGTTTTCGCGTAATTCACGCGGCAGCTGCGCCAACAGTTCATCGAGCACGGCACCCGCTTCCTGGCGAAAGGCGTGCGAGGCCAGCACATCAGTGCGGATCAGGCTGGCCAGTTCTTCCACCGGGTCAGGGCCGGTCAAGGCTGTCCCCACCTCCATACCCCGGCAATCGATATCGATCTTCTCGACCCAGCACCCGTTGAGCCCGGCGGCAAGATTGGTGATTTCAGCCAGCAAAAAATCGGGATCGCGGCGAAGTTTCCACGCAAGCGGTGTTGTGCCGGTCAGTGAAATTCTGAGTATGAGATGATCGGCGCCCGCCTGATGTCGCAGCGACGACAGAATTTCGCCGACCCGCTCCAGCATCTGGCGCCAGTCCTGCGCGCCACTGAGATTGATGGCCACCCGCTCGAACACCGCCTGTCCGATCTGATGCTCCAAATATCCGAGCCTGCCGTCATCGCCGACGGTGACCAATGTTACCGTCTTTGGCCCGGCCTCGTTGATGTCACGCCCCTGCGGCATGCCCGGCATGACGATCAGCGGTGCTTCGGAGTGTACCTGGCGCATATGAACATGGCCGAGCGCCCAATAGTCAAAACCGTGCCGGGCAAGCTCGGCGACGCTGGTCGGCGCATAGGGATCATGGCCCGGCGTACCGGCAAGGCTGGTGTGCAGCATGCCGATATTGACGGCATCGGCGACGGGTGGGTGAAAGGACGGCAACAGGCTGTCGGGCGCGTGCGGATTGGCAAAGCTGATGCCGTGGATATGGACCTCCCGTCCATCGCCGAGAGCTTTGGCAAGCACTGGCTTCGCCCGGCCGGCAAACACATGCACATTGGCCGGGAATGTCAGTTCGCGCGTCATTGCCGACTGTGAATCATGATTGCCACGGATCAGGAACACGGCAATCCCGGCCGCTTCCAACCGGCGCAATTCGCTCGATAGATAGAGCGCCGTATTCATCGAGGTCTGCGAGCCGTCATAGAGATCGCCCGCAATCAGCAGGGCATCGACACTCTCTGCCAGGCACAGATCGACGATCCTTGCCAGCGCGGTCCGGGTCGCGCCGCGCACCAGCTCGGCGAGTTCCGGATTTTTCAGTGCAAGACTACGCAAGGGTGAATCGAGATGAAGGTCGGCGGTATGGACGAAACGAAAGGGCATAACCGACCATGGCCCGGCGTCCGGCCCCGCGTCAATGCCGCGGATGGCCTGCTGCCATGTCTATTCAGCGCTTTCATCGCTGCAACATTATTGGGGAGATGCGGGACCTTGGCACAAGGGTCCGGAATTAGACTTGACTACAACACCAACAATACCGTCATTTGACATGGCCCCTCATAATATCCATATGAAACATCATGAAATCCACATTTGAAGTCTCCGACAAGCTCTTTGAGCTCTACCATCGCGTCCACCGCCTCATCAACGAATCGATGACGGAGGAAGGCGTGTCGCTGGCGCGCAGCAAGTTCCTGTTTTTCCTCAGCAAGCTTGGTCCCTGCCGGTCGACCGATATCGCCGGCGCACTGAATTTTGCGCCGCGAACGGTGACCGAAGCGATCGACGGGCTGGAGCGCGACAAACTGGTGATGCGCAAGCCCGATCCGGAAGACCGCCGCGCCAAGATCGTCTCGATCACCGATGTCGGCCGTGTCGTTCTTGAAGCCGCCGAACATCCGCGCAAACAGCTGATCGAGGAAATCTTCTCGGCCCTCGACGATCAGCAGCTCGACCAGATGCACGACATTGTCAGCCGGCTCGTCGCCAAAGCGGATGAAATCCGCAAACGCAAGGAAGCGGAAGGGGGCGGCGAAAACTGCAGCTGAATAGCGCGTCTCTCGCCGACATCAACAGGTTCGAATAGAAAAGGCCGGAACATCATGTTCCGGCCTTTTCCGTTCGATCCTTGAGGGCCTTACATGGCGTTCATGGTACCGATCGAGAAAAACAGGGTTTCGCCCGAGGAGCCGTCAACACCATCGTTATCGGTGACGACATAGCCGTTGCCGGCAGCATCGACGGTGAAGCCTTCGACCTTGTCGACGACGTAGCCATTGGTGGCCGACTTGAGGTCCGGAATGAGGTCGCGAACCTCTTCCTTCTTCACGACAGGCAGGATACCGCCGAGCTTGCCCGGCTTCAGGTCGGCAAGCGCCACGCGGTAGAGCTTCTTCAGCTTGGCCGCATCGCCGATCAGGTTGTCACGCTCGATGATGTAGGCGTAGTCGCCGTTCGCGGTGATTTCGGAAAGGCCGACCCAGCCTTCTTCGGTCTTGTCGAGCGGATAATGCACGGCGCCCCATTCCTTGGAGGACGGCTTGTAGGAAACGAGCTTGACAAAGCCCTTCTCGTCATCGCCCCATTCGCGCTGCATGGCCATCCACAGAACCTGGTCATCGCCTTCGCCAACACTGGTGATGCCCTCGAAGCCAAAGCGCTTCTCGCCGGCGCGCAACTCTGCGGGAATGGCGATTTCCTTTTCGATCTCGCCCTTCTTGTTCACGTGAATGATGGCGTGGCTGACCAACTTGTCGGCGTCACCTTCGTTGGCCAGCCAGAAGCCGCCCTCGCCGTCCGGCGTCAGTCCTTCGCTGTCGAGCTTCTGGGCGGCAGCGCCGTTGCGCGTGATGCGCAGAGCATCGACGATCTTCGCCGGCTTTGCAGTTGCGTCGATCGTGAAGATCGTCGGCTGCGAGGCGTAGAAGCTGTCGTTGACGGCGTAGAGCATGCCCGGCTTGTCCTTGACCGGAGCTAGGCCGGAGAGAGCGCCAAAACCGATCAGTTCGCCGTCCTTCTCGGTGGAGACGATCTGCGGATAGGCGGCTTCGCCTTCCGCACGCTCATAGAGCATGACGTGCGAGCGGGCGCCGCCATCTTCGACAAGGTCGGTTTCGTTGGCGGTCACGAAGAGGTTGCGGCCCGGAATGGCGACAGCGCCTTCTGGACCGATGCCCGACGGCAGAAGCTGGAGAAGCTGCGGCTCAGCGCCGGTGTCCTTGTAGACGCCCACGACGGACGCGCGCTCGGCCAGCACGAAGAACAGGTTGTCGTCGCCGAACTTGGCGGCCTCCAGGCCCTCCGGCTCGACACCCTTCTTGTTGCGCTTGTCCGGGTAGTGTCCGATCTTGGCGATCTCGCGCTCGAAGCCGGCACCGTTCTCATAGAGAACCTTGCCGGTCTTGTCGAAGATGGTGAAGCCGCGGGCGCCACCCTTCCAGTCGCCTTCATTGGCGACGACGAAGCGGTTGTCGTCCAGCCACTTCACGGCGTCCGGCTCGCGCGCGACATCCTTCATCTCGCCGGTGAACTTCAGTGCACCGTCCTTCTTGGTGTCGATGCCTTCAAGGTTGACGGTCCCGGCGGAGAAATGGCTCTTCACAGTACCGGTCTTGCCATCGATGATGACGATGTAGTTGTTTTCCTGCAGCGTCAGCGCGATCTCGTTCTGGCCGTTGAAGGCGACGAATTCCGGCTCCGGATCGTCGCCGGCGACATCGGCAAGACCGGTCAGCGTAACGTGCTTGATCGAGCCGCAATCGACGGCGCCGTCCTTGAGAGACAGGATCACCAGGTCGCCGGCCGGCATCTGCGGGATGTCGCCGTCATTGACCTCTTCGTCGCGCTCGTTTTCGATCGCGATCGCGGCGATGGTCTTGTCCTTGTTCAGCGCAATCGAGTCCGGCTGGCCGCCGAGGTCGCAGGTCGTGTCGATCGCCTTGGAGGCAAGATCGACCTGGGCGAGGATGCCCGATGGCTTGACGAAGCTTTCGCGCGTGTTGATTGCCACCAGCGCCTTGCCGGCGGCGATGGTCACCGAGGTCGGCTCACCGCCGAAAGCGACGGAACCGCCGGCCTTCGGGGCCTTGGCATCGGTGATGTCAATGAAGCCGATCGCCTTGTTTGGGCTGTCTGAATAGACCAGCGTGTTGCCATCCTCGCTGGCAGCGATGATTTCAGCCGAGGTAACGGACTTCTTATCGGCACCTTCAGGCAAATTGCCGGCGACAGCGAACGAGGCAATACGATTGAATACCGGCTCTGCACTGACCGCCGATGCGGTCGAGGCGGCAAGCAAGGCAGCAAGTGCTGCGGTGAGCGAAAATGTCTTCACGGGGATGTCCTCCTGAGCAATGAATATGGAGGGGTTTTGATCGCGCAGTGTAACACCCGCATGACAGACGATGTATATTAGACAGCAGCAAGGCAACAGGCAAAGGCCGCCACCCCGAACGAAAAGAGGCCCGGGAAAACCCGGGCCTCAAATCTACCTGCTCTCGAACCGTTGGCGTTTTCGCCACGGTGCTGCAGACGAAACATGAAACTTAGTTCACGGCGTCCTTGAGACCCTTGCCGGCCGAGAACTTCGGCACGTTACGGGCAGGGATATCGACTTCTGCGCCAGTGGACGGGTTACGACCCTTGGATGCTTCGCGGCGGCTAACCGAGAAATTGCCGAAGCCGACGAGGCGAACGTCGCCGCCGTTCTTCAGTTCTGCCTGGATAACGTCGAAGATTGCATCAACTGCAGAAGATGCATCTGTCTTCGAGAGTCCGGCCTTCTCGGCAACTGCGGACACGAGCTCATTCTTGTTCATGTTTCCACCCCTTTCAATACTGGTTCGAAACGACTCAATTTTCAAGCCGAGGGCAGCATACGCGCGACCCCCGCCTTGGCAAACCCAATCGCTCCGAATCCCATGGAATGCAAGGCTTTGCGAGAGGTTTTACATAAAAAAAACCGGCAAAAATGCCGGTCTTCCACTGTTTCGGCTCCAAATCGGTGCTCACCTGCCGGCAAGCACCGCTTCAGCTTCAAGTCAAGTGCCTAGTGGGCAATCAACGCGCCGGCGTCATCTGCCGGGTCGGCTGCCGCAACCGGCACCGCCTGCTTGGCCGGATCCCATTCGATCGCGACCGGAACCCGTAGCAACGCGTGCTGCAGAACCTCGCCAATATGGGAGACCGGAACGATCTCCATATTGTTCTTCACGTTGTCCGGAATATCAGCCAGATCCTTGGCGTTTTCCTCCGGGATCAGCACCTTCTTGATGCCGCCGCGAAGGGCTGCGAGCAGCTTTTCCTTCAGGCCACCGATCGGCAGGACACGGCCGCGCAGGGTGATTTCACCCGTCATCGCCACGTCCTTGTTGACGGCAATACCGGTCATGATCGACACGATCGCCGTTGCCATGGCCACACCGGCGGACGGACCGTCCTTCGGCGTCGCACCTTCCGGCACGTGCACATGGATGTCGCTCTTGTCGAACAGTGGCGGCTCGATGCCGAAGTCGATGGCGCGCGAGCGGACATAGGATGCCGCAGCCGAAATCGATTCCTTCATCACGTCGCGCAGATTGCCGGTCACCGTCATGCGGCCCTTGCCAGGCATCATGACGCCTTCGATGGTCAGAAGCTCGCCGCCGACTTCCGTCCAGGCGAGACCGGTGACGACACCAACCTGGTCGGTGCGTTCGGCTTCACCGTGGCGATAGCGCGGAACACCCAGATAGTCGTTGATGTTCTCGGCAGTCACTTCAACCTTGTCGGTGCGACCCTTCAGGATTTCCGTGACGGCCTTGCGGGCAACCTTCATCAGCTCGCGCTCAAGGCTACGCACACCGGCTTCGCGGGTGTAGGTCTGGATGATCGCCGACAAGGCACCGTCGGTGATCGAGAACTCCTTCGGCTGAAGCGCATGGTCGGCAATCGCCTTCGGCAACAGGTGCCGCTTGGCGATTTCCAGCTTTTCTTCTTCCGTGTAGCCGGCGATACGGATCACTTCCATGCGGTCCATCAAAGGGGCCGGGATATTCAGCGTGTTCGCCGTGGTGATGAACATCACGTTCGAGAGATCGTATTCGACCTCCAGATAATGGTCCATGAACGTCGAGTTCTGTTCCGGATCCAGCACCTCCAGGAGAGCCGACGACGGATCGCCGCGGAAGTCCTGGCCCATCTTGTCGATTTCATCGAGCAGGAAGAGCGGGTTGGACTTCTTGGCCTTCTTCATCGACTGGATGACCTTGCCGGGCATCGAGCCGATATAGGTGCGGCGGTGACCGCGGATTTCGGCTTCATCACGAACGCCACCGAGTGCCATACGGATATATTCGCGGCCGGTCGCCTTGGCGATCGACTTGGCAAGCGAGGTCTTGCCGACGCCCGGAGGGCCGACGAGGCACAGGATCGGGCCCTTGATCTTCTGCGAACGCGCCTGAACCGCCAAATACTCGATGATCCGTTCCTTGACCTTGTCGAGGCCGAAATGATCCAATTCCAGCACCTTTTCGGCGTGGTTGAGATCGGTCTTGACCTTCGACTTCTTCGACCACGGAATGCCAAGCAGCCAATCCAGGTAATTGCGCACGACGGTGGCTTCCGCCGACATCGGGCTCATCTGGCGCAGCTTCTTGACTTCCGCGTCGGCCTTTTCACGGGCTTCCTTGGACAGCTTGGTCTTGGTGATGCGGTCTTCCAGCTCGGCCATCTCGTCGCGGCCTTCCTCGCCGTCGCCAAGCTCCTTCTGGATCGCCTTCATCTGTTCGTTCAGGTAATATTCGCGCTGGGTCTTTTCCATCTGGCGCTTGACACGCGAACGGATGCGCTTTTCGACCTGCAGAACCGAAATCTCGCCTTCCATGAAGCCGAGCGCCTTTTCAAGGCGCAGCTTGACGCTGGTCGTCTCGAGCATTTCCTGCTTTTCGACGATCTTGATGGAGAGATGCGACGCAACGGTATCGGCGAGCTTTGAGTAGTCCTCGATCTGGCTCGCAGCACCGACGACTTCCGGCGAAATCTTCTTGTTGAGCTTCACATAGCTCTCGAATTCCGACACCACCGAACGGCTCAGCGCCTCGACCTCGACCGGATCCTCGTCCGGCTCGGACAGCGGATGTGCCATTGCTTCATAGAATTCTTCGCGGCCGGTATAGCCGTCGATCTCGGCACGCGCACGGCCTTCAACCAGAACCTTGACGGTCCCGTCAGGCAGCTTCAGCAGCTGCAGCACATTGGCGATGGTACCGATCTGGTAGATCGCAGCCGGTTCAGGATCGTCGTCGCTGGCATTGATCTGGGTGGCAAGCATGATCTGCTTGTCGGTACCCATGACTTCTTCCAATGCGCGGATCGATTTTTCACGGCCAACAAACAGCGGCACGATCATATGCGGGAATACCACGATGTCGCGTAGCGGCAGCACCGGATAGGTCGCGCTCTCGATTGCCGGAGACGTTTTGCTCGTCATGTCATTTCCTTTCCGTCCCGTTTCCGGGCCCGTTACCCGAAGCGTTCAAGAGCGCTTCCGGTCCTCATTCTTTCCACTGTCAGGTGGAGTGTGTGACGTCTGTTTTCAACCCTTTGCCGACTACCGACCTGGGAGGCGGCTTAGCATGGTAGTAAACGGTATCTGACTGTTGCGGGCCTTGCCGCAGGAGTGAACGCACACGCTTTCGTGCCGGGACACATCGACACAGAATCGTTACATAATCGCGTTGTTATCCGCTTTTAGCAATCGCTGATTCTCTCGATTATTCCTTCTGCAGCGACATGCGGCGGTCAAGCTTTCAACGGATGGATATCCGCAAAATATGCAGGGCTGACCTGCACTTATTGCTTATGTGCGCAATGCCGACGACGCAAACCAAGCCTTTTGGCACCTGTCCGCATAAAAAAGGCCCGCACATGGCGGGCCTCTTTGAAAAAATGCCGACCCAATCAAGCCGAGACGTTGGCCTTTTCCTCGGACCGTTCCGAGTAGATGTAGAGCGGACGGGCCGAACCCTTGACCACCTCGTCGGAGATGACCACTTCGCGGACGCCTTCCAGCGTCGGCAGTTCGAACATCGTGTCGAGCAGGATCTTTTCCATGATCGAGCGCAGGCCGCGGGCACCGGTCTTTCGGATGATGGCGCGCTTGGCGATTTCGCGCAGCGCATCCTCGTGGAATGTCAGTTCCACGTCTTCCATCTCGAACAGGCGCTGGTACTGCTTGATCAGCGCGTTCTTCGGTTCCGACAGGATCTGGATCAGTGCCGGCTCGTCGAGATCCTCGAGTGTCGCCAGCACTGGCAGACGGCCGATGAATTCCGGGATGAGGCCGAATTTTACCAGATCTTCCGGCTCCAGTTCGCGCAGGACTTCGCCGACGCGGCGATCTTCCGGAGACTTCACCGAAGCACCGAAGCCGATCGAGGTCTTTTCGCCCCGTGCCGAAATAATCTTGTCGAGGCCGGCAAAAGCGCCACCGCAGATGAACAGGATGTTGGTCGTGTCAACCTGCAGGAACTCCTGCTGCGGATGCTTGCGGCCCCCCTGCGGAGGAACGGATGCGACCGTGCCTTCCATGATCTTCAACAGTGCCTGCTGCACGCCCTCACCCGAAACATCCCGGGTGATCGACGGATTGTCGGACTTGCGCGAGATCTTATCGACTTCGTCGATGTAGACGATGCCGCGCTGCGCACGCTCGACATTATAGTCGGCCGACTGCAGGAGCTTCAGGATGATGTTCTCGACGTCTTCGCCGACATAACCGGCTTCGGTCAGTGTCGTGGCATCGGCCATCGTGAACGGCACATCAATGATGCGCGCCAGCGTCTGGGCCAGATAGGTCTTGCCGCAACCGGTCGGGCCGACGAGCATGATGTTCGACTTTGCAAGCTCGATGTCGCTTCCCTTCGCGGAATGCGCCAGACGCTTGTAATGATTGTGGACGGCAACCGACAGGATGCGCTTGGCCTGTTGCTGGCCAATGACGTACTCGTCGAGAACCTTGATGATCTCCTGCGGCGTCGGAACGCCATCGCGGGACTTGACCATCGAAGTCTTGTTCTCTTCGCGAATGATGTCCATGCACAGTTCGACGCATTCATCGCAGATGAACACGGTCGGTCCGGCAATCAGCTTGCGGACCTCGTGCTGGCTCTTTCCGCAGAAGGAGCAGTATAGGGTATTCTTGGAGTCACCGCCGTTGCTACCGCTGACCTTGCTCATATCACTTTCCTTCCAGCACGCCGGACACCCAACAAGGTGTAACGGACTACTCAACCCGCTCCGCACACTTTCCGCGTTCATGCGCAAAATGACGGCGCTTTCGGGAGTACGAACCGGCCTCAAACAACCATGTTTGATGCCCGGCAGCAACGAATCTCCCACCGAATACCGAATGCTAGGACTTCAAACTTCAACATAGCATTAACGGTCGATACTAACGGCTTTGGCTTGCGGATAAAGCCCCATGACCATTACAAATGTGTCACAAATGCATCTATCCGCACACAAAAGCTCGAATTTACGCTTCAGCAGCGGATTCCATCGCCTCACGTGAGGTGATGACCTTGTCGACGACACCCCAGCTCAGCGCTTCGTCCGCAGTCATAAAGTGGTCACGATCAAGCGTCTGTTCAACCTCTTCCAAGGTCCGGCCCGTGTGCTTGACGTAAACTTCATTGAGACGGCGCTTCATTTTCAGGATATCGCGGGCATGCCGTTCGATATCGGATGCCTGGCCCTGGAAGCCACCGGACGGCTGGTGAACCATGATACGGGCATTCGGCGTCGCAAAGCGCATGTCCTTGTGACCGGCGGCCAGAAGCAGCGAGCCCATCGATGCGGCCTGGCCGATGCAGAGCGTCGAAACAGCCGGCTTGATGAACTGCATCGTGTCGTAGATCGCCATGCCGGCGGTGACGACGCCACCCGGCGAATTGATGTAGAGGGCGATTTCCTTCTTCGGATTTTCAGCCTCGAGGAACAGCAGCTGGGCGCAGATCAGCGTTGCCATGTGGTCTTCCACGGGGCCCGTCAAAAAGATGATGCGCTCTTTCAGGAGACGCGAAAAGATATCGTAGGAGCGCTCGCCGCGATTGGTCTGTTCAACGACCATCGGCACCAGAGCCATAGCGGTATCAACGGGATTTCTCATGTCAAACCTTTGTCTATCTGGCGCGCAAAACCATTTGCACACCGGGAATCATCGGGAATATCTCTTGTCCATACATAGAGTGTCCAAGTACCCGACTTCAAGTCGCGAAGTCTTCATAACGTTAATACACGTCCCGGACCGGAACGTTGCCACCCAGCGTCCGGAGGATCGTTTAGCGAGTTCTAACGGTCAAGATAGACGCAAACCGTCATTTCCGCTTTTCCACACAGGCTTTGGCGCATTCTGAGTGAAAAATCGGTAAATGCGGATCACAGTTGCGATTCGATCGGCAGAACGCCAATGACGCCGGCGATCAGGCGGCGCCAGAAACCGGCTTCCGGTTCGCGGCGAAGGACGCGCGCTTCATCGCCTTCGCGGTCGTGCCAGCGCAGGCGTCCCTTGTCGAGCGACAGGCGGAAGCTGTTTTCCGGGCTGGTTTCCGTATCGAAAATCGCCTCGACCTCCCTGACCAGCGCCGGATGGGTAAAGAGTACGCCCATTTCCGTATTCAGGGACGCCGAGCGGGGATCGAAATTCATCGATCCGACAAAGCCGGTTTTTCCATCGACCGTGAAAGCCTTGGTATGCAGACTGGCACCGCGCGACCCGAACAGCGACATCCGCTGCGGATCGCCGAATTCATGCGTTGCCTTCAATTCGAACAGCACCGCTCCGCCCCGAAGCAGCGCCTTGCGGTAATTGGCGTAGGCGCCGTGGACGGCGGCGACGTCCGTGGCGGCCAGGGAATTGGTCAGCACTTCGACCTTGACCTGCCGCTGGACCAGCCGCGAGATTTCCGCAATCCCTTGCGCACCGGGGATGAAATAGGGGGAAATTACCCGGACGCCATGTCGCGCCGATGTCAGCGCCGGCATCAGTTCACGCATGACCCAGTTGTTGCGCTTCTGCAGAAACGCCTTTTCCGGCGGATCCGATACCAGCATGGCAGCACTTGTCCAATGCAGCACTGTATCGGCGGGCAACAGGGCACTGTCCGGTATCATCGTATTGACATGGGCCAGATAATCCCGGCCTCCCGGCGTCGCCGCAATGGTCTCCAGCTTGGCCCTGAAAGCCGGCAGGTAATGGGCGCGCGGCGTGCGCAGCAGGCCGATCGGCACCACCACCGGGCTGTTCCAGTAACGATCGAAAACGGCGGCGGCATCGTCGGCGACCGGCCCCAGCATCCAGACATCGAGATCGCGAAAATTCGACTGTTCATCCGCATCGAAATAGGCATCGCCGATATTGCGGCCACCGGCGATCACCAGACGGCCATCGGCGATCCATTGCTTGTTGTGCATCCGACGCGTGGCGCGGAAAGGCCGCATCATCATTTCCAGGCCGCGCTTCAGCCGATCGGTACGCGCGCGGCTCGGATTGAATAGCCGCACCTCGATATTCGCATGGCCATCCAGCGCCAGGCACATGCGGTCGTGCAGACCGGCATTGATATCATCGAGGAGCAGCCGCACACGGACTCCGCGATCGGCCGCCGCCAGGACTTCGCGTATCAGCATCCGCCCGGTCAGGTCGTTTTTCCAGTAATAATATTGCAGATCGAGACTGCGGCCTGCCCTGCGCGCCGATAGGGCTCTGAGCGCAAAGGCAACCATGTTATCCGAGATCAGCGCAATTCCGTTGAGGCCGGCGTGCTCGTCCAACAGCGGAGCTGCCAGCCGGTCGAGCTCCGTCTGGTCCGCCTGTGGCTGCACGGCGGTCGATGCCGGTCCCTGCAAGTGGCGCCCGAAACGGCCATAAGCATAGACGGCAACCAGCGCCAAAAAGCCGAACACAAAAGCGGACAGAGCGACGATATGGGCGCGCATGCTACGACGGCCTGTTGGTCATGATTGCGCGGCGGAAGCCGCTTCGACCGGATTTCCCTCGCCAAGCGCAGCCTTGAGATCGATATAGGCCTTGATCGGCAGGTGATCGGAGGCGACGCGGGAAAGCGGTGTGTTGTGCACCTCGACGGCAGTGACCAGATTGTGCGGGCTGCCCATCACCCGGTCGAGTGCCAGAAGAGGGAAGCGCGACGGGAAACTCGGCACCGCCGTTGCGGCGTGATCAAAGATGGGGCTGAGCGAACTCAGCGCCGAGCGGCGGCCCATGCGCCACTCGTTGAGGTCGCCGATCAGCAGCGTCGGCCGCTCTTCCGCCTCGCTGATGGCAGCGATGATCGCTTCCGCCTGACGGGCGCGCGAATGCCGCAGCAGCCCGAAATGGGCGGCAACAATCCTCAGAGGACCGGCCTTCAGGTCGAGATCGACGACCAGTGCGCCGCGCGGCTCGACACCGGGCAGCTTCAACTGATGAACCTTGGCAACAGCCCCTTCGCGCAACAGAAGCACATTGCCGTGCCAGCCATGCCCTTTGGCAGAGAAGGCGGCAATCGGCACCGCGATCAGATGGCAGTCGCGGCGCAACCGTTCCAGATCGAGCAGCCCTGCCCGTTCGCCAAACCGTTGGTCGGCCTCCTGCAAGGCAATGATGTCGGCACCGATTTCGCTGATCACGTCGGTGGTGCGGCCGGGATCGAAACGGTTGTCGGTGCCGACGCATTTGTGGATGTTGTAGGACGCGATCACCGTATCGCCACGTTCGCCTGCCGGGTCCCTGCCCGCCAGCGACACGCGCTTTCCGCGAATGGCGGCCAGAATGCCTTTTGACAGGCTGGTATGCGACGAAGCCATAGTCTCTCTCTGGTCGTTGCCGTTCATCATCCATGACATAGACATGTTGCACCGCAAGGCAAGACAGTATCAGGCATAAGCCTGCTTTTCGCCACATGGGCTCGAAATTTTGAGAGTGGGTAAATCTGGTAGCGGCAAGACAAACTCCTTGTCGGAACCCCGCACTGGCCATAAATCAGCGGCGTAGTTCGCCATTTCATCCAGTGAGAATGCACAATGCCCGCACCGTCAGCCATTTCCATCACGCCTTCGACCCGCACCGCCAGCATCGACGTTCGCGACCCCGGCTTTTACAAAAACCCGCTCGCCACCTACGCTGACCTGCATGCGCAATGTCCGTCGTTCTTCTGGGAAGAGCAGCAGCAATGGTATTTTGCCGGTTATGATCAGGTGAACAGCCTGCTGCGCGATCGCCGCTTCGGCCGGCAGATCCTGCATGTGGCTACCCGCGAAGAGCTGAACATGCCGGAGCCCAAGCCGCATCTGGCAGATTTCGACCGGCTGGAGGCCCATTCGCTGCTCGAACTTGAGCCGCCGGCGCATACGCGGCTGCGCACGCTGGTCAACCGTGCCTTCGTCTCGCGCCAGATCGAACAGCTGAAGCCCGAGATCGCTGCCCTCTCCCACTCCCTGATCGACGGTTTCGAAAAAGACGGCCAGGTCGAGCTTTTGAAGACCTATGCCGAAATCGTTCCGGTCACGGTGATCGCCCGCATGCTCGGCGTGCCGCTGGACATGGCGCCAAAACTGCTCGACTGGTCGCATCGCATGGTCAAGATGTACGTGTTCAATCCGACGCTCGAGACCGAACATGACGCCAACCTGGCTTCAGTCGAGTTCGCCGATTACCTGAAGGGCATCATCGACTGGAAGCGCAGAAATCCCGCCGACGATCTTTTGACCCATATGATCACCACCGAAAAAGACGGCGAGCGGCTGTCCGACGACGAGTTGATCTCGACCGCCGTGCTTCTGCTCAATGCCGGCCATGAAGCCACGGTGCATCAGCTTGGTAATGCTGTGCGCACTTTGCTTGAGACCGGCACCTCGGCGAAAGACGTATTTTCCAGCGATACGGCGACCGAACGGACCATCGAAGAGACGATGCGCTACGCGGCACCGCTGCACATCTTCCAGCGTTACGCCCTCTCAGACATCGAACTCGAAAACGGCATCAGCCTGAAAAAGGGCGAGAAGATCGGTCTTCTCCTGGGTGCTGCCAATGTCGATCCGGCGAAATTCTCCGATCCGCTCACTTTCCGCCCCGAGAGAAACGAAGGCGCGCATGTCTCCTTCGGCGCCGGCGTGCATTTCTGCATCGGCGCACCGCTTGCACGGCTGGAGCTGAAACTGTCGCTGCCGATCCTGTTCGAGCGGCTGCCGGGTCTGCGGATGACAAGCGAACCCCAGATTAAGGACAGCTATCACTTCCACGGTCTGGAGCGGCTGGACCTGGCATGGTGACATTGCTGACGGATGCCGTCCGGCAAATCCTTCAGCTTGCCAATGCGATGACGTTCACCGTCGTCGTCATAGCCTATTGCTTGACGCTGTTGTCGATGATCGTTTTACCGCTCAGACCGCACTTCGGCCGCCACGCGTTCTGGGGTGGGGCGTTCTCGAATGCGGTTTTCTCGTACTGGCTCTCCACTGAGGCTGCCAGCAGCGATGCCCGGTTCGGGTTTGGGGTGGCGATATCCTTTGCCATTATCCTGTTGTTCTTGATTTGCTTTGCCATTGGTGCATCGATCACCGCTTTTCGCGAACGGCGAGAGGCCGTGACGCTCCGCTCGGCCAATCTGTTGTTCGCAATCATCGCATATGTCCCGGCCCCACTCATACTGTTGTTTCCGCTGGGTATTTTCGCGCGATGGAATGGAATTTTTGTCTTCGGGCTACTGGTCTTGCTTGCTGCCGCCTTGGCCTTCCTGGCCTTTCTTGCAGCGCCCGGCAGGCGGAAAAGTCCGCCATTTGATCGTTTTGGCTTATCCTGCCTGACCCTCTCGGCCACGCTGACCCTGTCTCTAGCGATTGCCTTTGCCTCGGCTACCGCTGTCTGGGCAGAAGCGGAAAGAACAGCCGGAAGAAATCCTTATTGCCTGCAATCGGGCGATCAGCCGGTCACCGTCATGCTGGACGCATCGATTCTGACGTTTCGTGAGCCGAGGTACGACGGTAAGTCGCCCCGGTACCTGCGAAATCATGGCCTGCTCATTGTGGACGCGCCGGAGGGGCGGCGCGTTTTCAACTGGTCTTATCGCAGGGCAAAGTTCGTTCCGGAATCACTCTACGATTTCTCCAGTCCGATGGAACGGCCAAGGATCGTGTGTATCCCAAGCCTGTCACTCAAACCCGAATGACATAGTCCTTACGAGTCGTTTCAATCACTTCCCAGGTTCCCTTGAAGCCGGGTCTGAGGATCATGCTGTCGCCGGCCTTCAGATGGATTGCGGCGCCGCCGTCTTCGGTAACGATCGAGATGCCGGACAGGACATGGAAATACTCCCACTCGTCATAGGCGATGCGCCACTTGCCGGGCGTCGCTTCCCAGATGCCGGCATAAATGCCGCCTTCGGCCTCCTCGAAATTCCAGGTGCGAAATTTTGGCGCTCCGGAAATCAGCCGGTCTTCAGCCGGGGCGCCCGCTTCGGGCTCAAGGGAATTCGGATCGAATGTCAGTGTGTGGGTCATGAATGCTCCGTAACGGAAGGGGATCAGGGTCTGTTCGCCGGAGGCATCCGTGGGATGCCACTCGATTCTGTTGAAAAACATGGCACGCATCGGCAAGCACGTCTGCCAAAATCGACACTCTCCTGTGTGGCCGCACCGGGTGGCAGGCGAATGGCTTGATTCAGCCGCCGATGCGGCATCGAGACATCTGCGGACATTGCCGTCGAGGCGGCAGATAATATTTTGTGCGGGCTCTTGCTTGAAATAGGAGTCCTATGTATATTTCGCTCATGGAAACGCCGAAGTCCCCATCGACCGTTAATCACCGTATCCGCGAAGGCCTTTCGCGGATCGCGACGGCGATGCGAAGCGATGACTGGGACCGGGCGAAGGCGTCGGGGCTGAACCCCACCCAACTGGCCATTCTCGAACTTCTGGAGAGCAGGCAAAATGGGCTGGGCGTCCGGGAAATAGCCGCCAACTTGGGTGTCTCCCAGCCATCGGCCACGGACTCCATCGCAGCGCTTGAGCGCAAGGGACTTCTGTCCAAAGGCAGTGCGGGGACAGACCGGCGCGCTGTCAATGTCGCCATCACGCCCGAGGGAATTTCAGTTATCGAAGCGGCGAGATCATCCGAGGGCGTTATCGCGCAATCGGTTGATGCCCTGGCCGGTCATGAGCAGGAGGACCTGCTGATCACACTGGTCAAGATGATCCGGCACCTGCAGGACGTTGACGCGATCCCGATCCAGCGCATGTGCGCGACCTGCCGGTATTTCGCGCCGTTCGCCCATTCCGATGCGGCAAAACCGCATCATTGTCATTTCGTCGACGCGGCATTCGGTCAGCGGGATATCCGCATCGACTGCCGCGAACACGAGACCGCCGATCCTTCGTTCCGGGCAGCCACCTGGGACGTGTTTCAACAAGGATAATCCTGCAACCCCTCCAGGCTACGGAGAACAGAGGAAATACTGACATGACCAGGAAATTTTCAGCCGGCGGGCTTTCCGTCGGAACGGCATTGCTATGGCCTGCAATAGCCCTTCCATCCACGCGGCGTCATCGCGATCACTCTGAAGATCGCTTACAGCCGCCCCAGTCTTTCCGGCACAGCGAAATCGTGACGTGATCCAACAAGCGCGGGTCCGCCGACAGCCATCGACGAACCCGCATATTCCCCCTCCAGCCTAATAGAGAGACAGAACATGTCCAGAGTTACACTTATCGACCCGGCCAACGCAACAGGCCAAACCTTGGAACAACTCACCCAGATCAAGTCCGCTTTCGGCACGGTGCCGAACATGTTCAAGGCGGCCGCGAATTCGCAGGCTGCACTGGCCAGCATGTGGGGGGTTCGTTCGGTGCGCTCAGTGGCGGCCGTCTCGATGCCAAGCTCGGCGAACAGATCGCCGTCGCGATCGCTGACCGCAACAACTGCAACTATTGCCTGGCTGCCCACACGGGTCTCGGGCGCAAGGCCGGTGCGACACTGGACGAAATGGCGCAGGCCCAGGCTGGCCGCTCGGCTGATCCACGGACGGCAGCCGCCCTCACCTTCGCAACACGGATCGTCGACAACAGAGGGAGCATCCAGACCTCGGATGTCAATGCATTGCGGTTTGCCGGTTTCGACGATGAAGACATCGTCGAAATCCTGGCCCATGTCGCCCTCAACCTGTTCACCAACTACCTGAACGTCGCGCTCGACGTGCCGGTAGACTTTCCAGAGGTGAAACTCACGCGCTCCGTCGCGTAGCACCCTGGCGGCGGGCCGTCTTCCCTCCCGACGGTCCGCCATTCTCAAAGGATCGAAAACATGTTTACCAGCACAATCACGCTCGCGCCCGAACTGGCGGTGAGTGAATGGTTCAACACGCCTGCCGCACCGACACTCGCGGCCCTGCGCGGGCGCCCTGTGTTCATTCACAGTTTCCAGCTTCTCTGCCCGGGCTGCGTTGTACAATCCATCCCGCAGGCCCAGCGTATCGAGCGTGTGTTTGGCCATACCGACCTCCAGGTCCTTGGCATCCACACAGTCTTCGAACACCACGCGGCGATGTCTGCCGTGACCCTGAGGGCTTTTCTCCACGAATACCGGATCACGCATCCGGTCGGCATCGACCTCGCCGATAACCGTTCCGGCACCCCGATCACCATGCGGCGCTTCGCATTGCGCGGCACGCCGTCATCAATCCTGATCGGCCGGGATGGCTCCATCGTCCATCAGGCCTTCGGTGTCGAGGAGGACCTTGCCGTCGGAGCGAGGATCGCCGTGGCGCTGTCGGCTCACATTCCCGCTATAAATGCCACAGAGGGAGCGCCAGAGGAAAATGGCTGTGACGACGGCCGATGCGCAGCTCCCACATCCCCGAAAAGTGCGGCGTGAGGCGATCATGGAAAAGACCGCTCTTGTCCTGCGCCACGTCCATTTCGAAGACCTCGGGTCCTTTGCAAAACCGTTGGCGGAGGCCTCGTTCAAAATCCGTTATGCCGACGTTTCCGATCCGGATTTCTGCTCTGGCGATCCGCTTGAGCCTGATCTTCTGATCATTCTCGGTGGGCCTATCGGTGTCTACGAAGACGCTGCGTATCCGTTCATCGCTACCGAGCGGCAATTCATCAAACGGCGTCTCAAGGCGGACAGGCCGACGCTCGGAATTTGCCTTGGGGCACAACTCATCGCCTCGGCGCTGGGTGCTAAAGTCTTTCCTTCAGGCGTGAAGGAGATCGGCTTTTCGCAGATCGGCCTGACGGCCACCGGGGCGGCGGGACCACTTCGCCATCTCGCCGGCATCCCTGTTCTTCACTGGCACGGCGACACCTATACACTGCCTGCCGGTGCCGTGAACCTGGCCTCGACATCCCGCATCGAGCAACAGGCATTTGCAGTGGGCGTCAACATTCTCGGACTTCAGTTTCACCCGGAAGCCGAGACTGACCTCGGCTTCGAGCGTTGGCTGGTCGGGCATGCTGCGGAATTGGCGGCAACGAAAATCGATCCAGTATCCCTGCGGCAGAGCGGGCTCCGCAACAGTGCCGGACTTCGATCCGCGTCGACAATGATGATGGCAGACTGGCTTTGCGGCATCGGGACGGCGCCATGACGGACTTCAGACTCCAGGCCCTGATGACAGGCCCCGTACAGCCATTGGGACCGCGCGGCGTCGCCAGCGGCATTGCGAAATTCCCGGTCGCATCTGCCGTTGCCCTGACCTTGACCGGATTTGAGGGTGATGGACAAGGCGACCTGGTCAAACATGGCGGTCCCGAAAAAGCCGTTCATCACTACCCGTTCGACCACTATGCATCCTGGGCTGCCGACATCGGACCTCATGCACTGCTGAGCCGGCCCGGTGCGTTCGGAGAAAACATTTCGACCGTCGGCCTGACGGAAGATACCGTTGCCATCGGCGATGTCTTTGAACTGGGAACCGCGACAATCGAGGTGAGCCAGGGGCGGCAGCCATGCTGGAAGCTCAACGAACGTTTCGGCACCTCCGGGATGGCAAAATCCGTCCAGGCAACGGGCCGGACGGGCTGGTACTACCGTATTCTCTCGGCCGGTATCGTATGTCCGGAAGACCGTCTCAGGCTGGTTTCCCGCAAATCGCCAGACTGGACGGTCACGCGCATATGGCGTGCGTTCTATGTCGACACGCTCAACGGAGCCGAGCTCGCTCGCCTTGCCGAGGTTTCAGCACTTGCCGAGGGCTGGCGCAATCATGCGCTCCGCCGGCTTCAGACCAACACGGTTGAAGACTGGACCAGGCGCCTGACGGGCGCCGCCCCGGGCCCAACGGGACCCCCGACATCCAGCACTGAGACCATCAAACGCAATTTATCGAAGGAGGCACAACGATGCCACGCATCTTGACCGAACACACGAAATCCCTTGTGAGAGCCACCGTTCCCGCTCTTGCCGAACACGGAACTGCGATAACGGCTGCCATGTACGCCCGTCTATTTCAAAACGAGGAGGTCAAGGCCCTCTTCAACCAGTCCAACCAGGGCGGTGAAGGCCGCCAGACCCATGCGCTGGCCCATGCCATTCTTGCCTATGCCCAGAATATCGACAACCTTGATGTCCTGACCGCAGCCGTCGAGCGCATTTCCCAAAAGCACGTCAGTCTGAGGATATTGCCGGAACACTATCCACATGTCGCCGCCGCCTTGCTGGCAGCAATCAAGGACGTCCTTGGTGACGCGGCGACCGACGAAATCCTGGCCGCTTGGGGTGAAGCATACTGGTTCCTGGCAGATATCCTGATGGGCCGGGAGGCGACGATCTACACCGAACAGGCAGCAGCCGATGGCGGCTGGAACGGGTGGCGTGATTTCGTGGTCGAGAGCAAGCAGCGTGAAAGTGCGTTGATCACGTCCTTTGTGTTGCGCCCGGCGGATGGTGGCCCCGTCTCGCGCCATCAGCCAGGCCAGTACATCACCTTGCTTGCGCCAATTCCCGGCAAATCACCGCAGCGGCGCAACTACAGCATCTCGTCTGGGCCGAACGGCAAAACCTACCGGATCACCGTCAAACGCGAACAGCAAGGGCTTGTCTCCTCCTATCTCCACGATCGAGTCCAGGAAGGCAGCACGGTCTCTCTCGCCCCACCGGCGGGCGACTTCGTTCTGGCGCGCTGCACGAAGCGGCCGATTGTGCTGCTCAGCGGCGGTGTCGGATTGACACCGATGGTCAGCATGCTCGAATCCGCCGTCGAAGACGGCATTTCGGCACCGCTGTTGTATGTTCACGCCGCCCGGCACGGCGATGTCCACGCGATGGGCGTGCACGTGCGCACGCTTGCCGAAAGCCACCCGGACATCAAGGCGGCGGTGTTCTACACGTCGCCGCGCATCACCGACGAACAGGGCAAGCACTACGACCATCACGGCAGGATCGATATCGACTGGCTGTCATCGAACACACCGATAACCGAAGCCGACTTCTACCTCTGTGGGCCGGAGGCCTTCCTGTTGGCCATGGTAGGCGGTCTTGAAGCCAAGGGCGTGGCCACCGACCGTATCCATTACGAATTCTTCGGTCCTACCGTGGAGCTTTCCCTTTAACGAATTTCCGCTGTTAAAACGCCGCGTGTCATCAATGATACGCGGCGCTGTTGCACTTCAAATTTTCTGCGCAGCCCGCCCGGAGATAAACCGGTTGAGTCCAGCTCGACCGGTTTATGCTGCGAAAGGCACCGCGCCATCAATGAGCCGGCACGGTGCTCACGCCTGTCCTCAGGCCTTTGCCAGAGACTGTTCGAGATCGGCGATGATATCGGCGGCATCCTCGATACCGACCGACAGGCGAACGACTTCCGGGCCAGCGCCGGCTGCCGTCTGCTGTTCCGCCGTCAACTGCCGGTGCGTGGTCGAGGCCGGGTGGATGACCAGCGAGCGCGTGTCACCGATATTGGCCAGATGCGAGACCATCTCGAGGCCCTCGACGAAGCGCTTTCCGGCCTCGTAACCGTCCTTCAGACCGAACGTGAAGACGGCGCCGGCGCCGCGCTTTGAGTATTTCTGTTGAAGCCCGTGGTTGGCATCGCTCTCAAGGCCTGCGTACTTCACCCAGGCAACCTTGTCATGTGTGCTCAGCCATGTGGCGACGGCCAGCGCATTGTCGCAATGGCGTTGCATCCGCAGCGGCAGAGTCTCGATTCCGGTCAGAAGCAGGAAGGCGTTGAACGGGGAGATCGCCGGGCCAAAGTCGCGCAGGCCCAGAACCCGGCAGGCGATGGCGAAGGCGAAATTGCCGAAGGTCGCATGCAGCACCATGCCGGCATATTCCGGGCGTGGTTCCGACAGTATCGGATACTTACCGGATTTCGACCAGTCGAATGTGCCGCCATCGACAATCACCCCGCCCATCGAATTGCCGTGACCGCCCATGAACTTGGTCAACGAATGCACGATGATATCGGCCCCATGTTCGATCGGCTGGATCAGGTAGGGCGTGGCCATCGTGTTGTCGACGATCAACGGCAGGCCGTGTTTCTTGGCGACAGCAGAAATCGCGGCGATATCGACGAACGTGCCGCCCGGGTTGGCAAGGCTCTCGATGAAGATCGCTTTGGTGCGGTCGTCGATCTGGCTTTCGAACGAGGCGATATCGTTGGTATCCACCCAGCGCACCTGCCAGTCGAACGACTTGAAGGCATTGCCGAACTGGTTGACCGAACCACCATAGAGCTGCCGAGCTGCGAGGAAATTGTCGCCGGGGCTCATGATGGCGTGGAAAACCAGAAGCTGGGCTGCATGGCCGGAGGCGACAGCCAGCGCTGCCGTGCCGCCTTCAAGGGCTGCGACGCGCTCTTCCAGAACCGCCTGCGTCGGGTTCATGATTCGGGTGTAGATATTGCCGAACGCCTGCAGGCCGAACAGCGAGGCGGCGTGGTCGGTATCGTTGAAAACGAAGCTGGTCGTCTGGTAGATCGGCGTGGCGCGTGCGCCGGTGGTCGGGTCCGGTGCCGCACCTGCGTGCACCGCGAGCGTGTTGAAACCAGGTTTGTTCGTCATGGATGTGTCCTCCCTTGTTCAAAGTTCGGCGCACTATTTCAGAGGCTATACCATGCGGTCAAAGACTGTTTTGCCTGATTTGCACGCCGCGCGAGCAAGGAATTCCAAAACACCGTCCGGAGATCCGGAAAATCAGCCGACCAGCCTCGGGTATTCGATCGCCGGGCAGCGGTCCATTACCACCTGAATGCCATTTTCTTCAGCCTTTACTGCTGCTTGGTCGTCGCGCACAGCCAGTTGCGTCCAGATGAATTTGGGCCGGTTTTTCAAGGCCAGGATTTCATCGACCAAAGCCGGAAGCGCATCCGCAGCCCGGAAAACGTCGACCATATCGATCGGCTCGGGAATATCGGCAAGCGTGGCATAGACCGTCCGGCCCTGGATTTCCTTGCCGGCCTGGCCCGGATTGACCGGGAAAACCGTGTAGCCCTTGCGCAACAGAAACGCCATGACGCGATGGCTCGGCCGCTCGGCATTGGGTGAAGCGCCAACCAGGGCAATGGTTTTGGTCGAGCGCAAAATGTCGGTCAGATAATAGTCCGGATACACATCGTGGTTCATCGTCGAATTCCGCGCTTGATAATCGTTGAGCCGATCATTGGGACAGCATCCCTATCTGTCAACCGATCACCTGCGGGTTCGCATATCAATTCGCTGGAGACAATGGCTGGCACGTGACCAAATCTGGCCTTCTGTCAAAATCGCATTGCTTTTCAAGCCTCACCGCCGCAAAACTCGATCATTGCACCGTCTTCTCTTTCCCTCTTATCGCATTCCTGAAGGTTTCCCGTGCCTCTCGACGTCATTGCTCTCGTTCTGTTCGGAGCGCTTCTGCACGCGACCTGGAATGCGCTGGTCAAGGCCGGAACGGAAAAGTCGCTTGATGCCGCGATGATTGCGTTGGGGGCGGCCGTCGTTGCCCTGCCCTTCCTGCCCTTCATGCCCCTGCCGCATCCGGATGCCTGGCCGTTCATCCTGGTCTCGGCGCTGTTTCAGTTTGCCTATTTCCAGCTGGTTGCCGCAGCCTACCGGGCGGGCGATATCGGCCTTGTCTATCCGCTGATGCGCGGCGTCGCGCCTTTGCTGGTGGCTGCAACAAGCGGTGCGATCATCGGCGAGAACCTCTCCCACGGCGCAATCGCCGGCGTGCTGACGATCTCGACGGGCGTGCTGACCCTTGCCTTTGAGGCGCGCAAGGGCGGCAAACGCGCCATTCTGCTGGCGCTTGCCAATGCCGTTGTGATCGCCAGCTATACCTATGTCGACGGCATCGGTGCCCGGGTGGCGCTCAACCCGATCTCCTACACGCTATGGATGGCCCTTCTGCCGCCGGTGCTGCTTTTTTCATGGGCTTTTGCCAAGCGCGGCTTTGCACCGGTTCTGTTTCACGTCCGTCATCAATGGTGGCGCGGTCTGATCGGCGGCGGCGGCTCGATCGGCGCTTATGGCCTGGCGCTCTGGGCGATGACAAAAGCGCCGGTCGCAACGGTCGCGGCGCTGCGCGAAACATCGATCCTGTTTGCCATCGTCATTTCGATCGTCTTTCTGAAAGAACGCGTCAGCCTCTTCCGCATCGCCGCCGCCTGCCTGATCGCACTCGGGGCGCTAATGCTGAAGCTGGCTTGAAAAATCCGGAAAAATGCCGTATGTACAAGATCCTGTACAGAGGATCTTCCATGAACGTCATCAGCCTATCCGAGCTCCGCGCCAACATGGCAAAGCACTTCGACCGTGTCGAAGAGGATCACGACGAACTGATCGTGACGCGGCAGAACCGCGAGCCGATGGTCGTCATGTCGCTCCGTGATTTCGAAAGCTGGAAGGAAACGATGTATCTGACATCGAACCCGGTCAACAAGGAGCGGCTGCTGCGGTCCATTGCCGAGCTTGACGAGGGCAAAGGCATCGAAGTCGATATCGATGCGCTTCTGTCCGCCAAATGAAAATCCAGTTTTCGCAGGATGCGTGGGAAGACTTGCAACACTGGATCGCGACTGACCATAAAACCCTGCAGAAAACTCTGAGCCTGCTCAAGGAATGCCAGCGCACGCCATTTTCCGGCACCGGAAAGCCGGAACCCCTGCGCAATGAGCTCAAGGGCTGGTGGTCTCGCCGGATCACACAGGAGCATCGGGTTGTCTACCGGGTTTCAGGGGCCGCTGAAAACCAGACGCTCGAAGTTGCGGCTTGCCGAAGCCACTATTCCTGATCCCTCTTCCACTCCGGTGTCCGCTTGCCGAGAACCGCGTCGATCCCCTCCTTCGCATCGGACTTCAGCATATTCTCCACCATCACTCCGGTGGCAAAATCATAGGCCTCGGTGATGCTCATTTCCGTTTGCTGATAGAACGCCCGCTTGCCGATCCGCAGCGCCTGTGGTGACTTCGAGGCGATCACGGCGGCGTATTTGTTCACCACCTGCTGCAGATACTGCTTTGGCACGATACGGTTGACGAGGCCAAAGTCCTTGGCGGTGGAGGCGTCGATGGTTTCTCCCGTCAAGAGCATTTCCATCGCCTGCTTGGGATGGGCGGCGCGTGAGACGGCGACCATCGGGGTCGAGCAGAACAGGCCGATGTTGACGCCGGGTGTGCAGAAGGTCGAACTGTCGGTGCAGATCGCCAGATCGCAGCTTGCGACCAGCTGGCAGCCTGCCGCCGTTGCCAGCCCGTCGATTTCGGCGATCACCGGCTGCGGCAGCCGGTTGATCTTCAACATCAGATCGGCGCAGAGCCGCAAAGACTGTTCGAAGAACGCCTTGCCCGCGTCGTCGTCGGCGCGATGCGCCGTCAGTTCTTTCAGATCATGGCCGGCACTGAACAGCGAACCGGAGGCGGCAAGAATCACAACCCGAATGTCTTCGGATTGGGCAACCGCATCCAGCTCCGCAGTCAGCGCTTCCATCAGCGCAATCGACAGCACGTTGGCCGGAGGGTTGCTGAGCGTCAGCCGCAGTACATGACCGGAAACCTCGCGCGATACCGGGCCACGGGGCTCTTCCTTGTGCAGGGAAACGATATCGGCCATCTGTCTTCTCCTCAGTCTCAACTGTCGTCACGGCTTGCCCGGGTCAGCGTTTGGTACGCTGCCCCAAGCAGCGTTTCAAGCTGCAGTGAAACCGATAGGACTTTCGTCCGGCTTGCGCCTGCCACCTGCCCGGTTCTAAAAGGCTTCCATTCTGGGAGTGAAGCATGCCTTTGGAACCGATCCTTACCGTTGCCGATCTCAATCGTTTCCTGGAGACGGACTTTTCCGAGGTGCACACCGACGGCAAGATCTTCGAGGTCATCGCCACCGGCCCGGGCTTTGCGACCATGCGGCTCGATCCGCAGCAAAAACACCTGCGCCCCGGCGGCACAGTCTCTGGACCGACGCTGTTCGCGCTTGCCGATGTCACAGCCTATATCGCACTGCTTGCCCATATCGGCCCCGTGGCACTGGCCGTCACCACCAATCTCAACATCAATTTCCTCAGAAAGCCGCATCTCGGGCCGCTGCAATGCACCTGCCGAATCCTCAAACTCGGCAAGCGGCTGGCCGTGCTTGATGCGGTTATTTCAGAGCTTGGTGGCGACGAATTGGTCGCTCACGCCACTGCGACCTATTCGATTCCGCCGAGATAATTTGTGGTATTAAAATACCCCACAGTTAACTACATGTTTTACAAAGGTATTTTTTCAAACTGGCCAAATCGGCAATCTTGACCGCATTTCATCCTTTGCGTATAAGCCGCACCAGATCGCGGTCCCTTGGGGCCGCTTTCATTTTTGGCTGGCGGAATGCCTGCCAAATTCAAGCAACAAGAAACGCCCGGCGGCAACGCATCGGGTTCAAACGAAAGAGTTTAACATGTCAACCTTCGTTCAGAAGCCTGCAGAGGTGGAGAAGAAGTGGATCCTCATCGACGCCGAAGGCCTCGTTGTTGGTCGCGTCGCTTCCATTATCGCCAACATCCTGCGCGGCAAGAATAAAGTCACCTACACCCCTCACGTTGACGATGGTGACAATGTCATCGTGATCAACGCCGAGAAGGCTGTCCTGACCGGCAAGAAGTACACCGACAAGAAGTACTACTGGCACACCGGTTACCCGGGCGGCATCAAGGAGCGCACCGCGCGCCAGATCATCGAAGGCCGCTTCCCGGAGCGCGTTCTCGAGAAGGCTGTCGAGCGCATGGTTCCGCGTGGCCCGCTTGGCCGTCGCCAGATGAAGAACCTGCGTGTATACGCCGGCACAAATCATCCGCATGAAGCACAGCAGCCTGTGACGCTCGACGTCGCTGCGCTGAACAGCAAGAACACAAGGAGCGCCTAATCGTGGCTGATCTCTCTTCTCTGAAAGACCTCGGCACGGCGACTGAAGCAACGGCTTCGGCTCCGGTTCATGTCCGCAAGGTCGACGCCCAGGGCCGCTCCTACGCGACCGGCAAGCGTAAGGACGCCGTTGCCCGCGTCTGGGTCAAGCCGGGCTCCGGCAAGATCACAGTCAACGGCAAGGAATTTGCTCACTACTTCGCACGTCCGGTTCTGCAGATGATCCTGCGTCAGCCGATCTTCGCTGCTGCCCGTGACGGCCAGTTCGATATCGACGCAACGGTTGCAGGCGGCGGTCTTTCCGGCCAGGCCGGTGCCGTTCGTCACGGCATCTCGAAGGCTCTCACCTACTTCGAACCGGGCCTGCGCTCGGTCCTGAAGAAGGGTGGCTTCCTGACCCGCGACAGCCGCGTTGTCGAGCGTAAGAAGTACGGTAAGGCCAAGGCCCGCCGTTCGTTCCAGTTCTCGAAGCGTTAATCGTTTCGAAAATTTCGATTTGGAAAAGGCGGGCTTTGTCCCGCCTTTTTCTTTGGGTTTCTTAAAGGGGTAATTCCGTCGAGAACTTCAGCTCCCGCAGCACGAAACTCGATACCACCGTGCGCACATGCGGATTGCGCATCAGATAGCGCGTCATGAAAGCCTCATAGCTCTCCACATCGCTCGCCCGGATCTTCAGCATGTAGTCGAAGGCGCCGGAGAGCGCATAACACTCCATGATTTCCGGCCGCTCCGAGACCACCGCAGCAAACGAGGCCACAGCCTCCTCGTGATGATCCTCCAGCGTCACATGGGCGATGGCGCAGAGCTTTAGATCGAGTTTTCCCGGGTCAAGCAGCGTCACGCGCTTGCGGATAACGCCGCTTGCTTCCAATTCCTGGATCTTGCGCCATGCCGAACTCTGCGACATGCCGGCCTTCTCGGCGAGCTCCGCCAGCGACAGGCTGCCATCGGCTTGAACAAGCTGCAGAAGCTTTCGATGGAAACTCCCAGATTCTTTCATAATTTTGGAAAACTCCGAAAAATCCTGCCATTATTATGAAGATATCCAGCACGAAAGAAAGAAAATTCCGCGAATCCAGGGGCATAATCGCAGGGAACCACGCATCTGGGAGGATCGCCGCCATGACCAAACAAAGCAGCTACACCGCCAAACTGCCGGGCCCGGACGGGATCTATCCCTACACCACTGAAGAAGACGCCATCTGGGGCGAACTTTACGAGCGCCAGATGAAGCTGCTCGCCAACATGGCATGTCAGGAATACTTGGATGGGGTAAAGACCCTCGGGCTGAGGCCCGACAAGGTGCCGCAGCTGGCCGATGTCGACCGCCGCCTGCATGAAACCACAGGCTTCGGCGTCGAAGGTGTGCCGGCGCTCATCCCGCCCTCACGTTTCTATGAACTGCTGGCACAGGGCAAATTTCCGCTCGCCACCTTCCTGCGCCGCCGCGAGCATCTCGACTATATCGAGGAACCGGACCTGTTCCATGAGGTATTCGGCCACTGCCCGCTTCTGACCAACCAGAGCTACGCGAATTTCGTCCGCCATTTCGGTGAAGCGGCCGTCCGTCTCGGCAAGGGTTATTCCTGGCACCTGTTCCGCATCTTCTGGTTCACGGTCGAATTCGGCCTGATCAACACGCCGCAGGGGCGCCGTTGTTTTGGCGCGGGCATCGTCTCGTCGCCCAGCGAAGCCAAGGCCGCGATGGACGGCACGGCCTGCAAATTCCGGCCGTTCGATCTGATGAGCGTGCTCAGAACCCCCTACCGCATCGATATCGTCCAGCCGATCTATTACGTCATCGACAGCTTTGCCGATCTTGAAGCAATCGTTGGGCAGGATATCGGCGGCATGATCGACAAGGCCAAATCGCTGGGCGATTTTGCCCCGGCCTTCGAAGCCAAGGCCTCATGAGAACCTGATTATCCGGCAGCGGTTCCACTCGGGGTCTTGCCTTCCAGCCGCCGATTGTCCAACGTCTGGCCAGACAACAGACGGGACCGATCATGGCCAACAAGACGATAGACCACGCCATCACCGCCACATCGCTGAAGAGCGCCGCCACCGACCCGACCCATGCCGGCATCCTGTCGTTCATGCGGCGAAAATATACCAAGAGCCTGAAAGGCGTCGACACCGTCGTCTGGGGTATTCCGTTCGATGCGGCGACGTCCAATCGTCCCGGCGCCCGTTTTGGGCCGCAGGCCATCCGCCGTGCCTCCGCCATCTTCGACAATGACCCGCAATATCCGTTCGACCGCGATCTGTTCGCCGACATGGCGACGATCGACTATGGCGACTGCCTGCTCGACTATGGCAATCACGGCAAGACGCCGACGACCATCGAGCGCGAAGCGGCGAAAATCCTGAAGAGTGGGGCCTTCCTCCTGACGCTGGGCGGCGACCATTTCGTCACCCTGCCGCTACTGCGCGCCCACGCCGCCGTCCACGGTCCGCTTGCCCTCGTCCAGTTCGATGCGCATCAGGATACCTGGGCCGACGAGAAGGGCCGCATCGACCATGGCTCCTTTGTCGGACGTGCGGCGCGCGAAGGCCTGATCGATACCGCAAGCTCGATCCAGCTCGGCATCCGCACGCATGCACCCGAGGATTGCGGCATCCGCATTCTCTACGGCTACGATCTCGAGGAGATGAGCGCCGGCGAGATCGCCGATGTCATCCTGCATCATGTCGGTGACCGCCCAGCCTATCTCACTTTCGATATCGACTGCCTTGATCCGGCCTATGCACCGGGCACCGGCACACCGGTCGCAGGCGGCCCGTCCACGGCAAAGATCCTGTCGGTCATTCGCAAGCTCGGCGCGCTGGTGATCAAGGGCGCCGACGTGGTCGAGGTGGCGCCGGCCTATGACCACGCCGATATCACCGCCATTGCGGGCTCAACCATCGCGATGTATATGCTCGGCCTTCATGCCGAACAGCTGGCGGAACGACGTGGGTAGCGGTCTGCCCCGCCCTGTTGTCAAACTGATTCAATTGCATGCCAAACTGATTCCGCAACAGCGGCTAATCACCTGGCAGGACAGGATAAAATCATGAAACCGAAAATCTTCATCGATGGCGAACATGGCACCACGGGCCTGCAGATCCGCACGCGCATGGCTGGCCGTTCGGACGTGGAGCTGCTCTCCATTCCGGAAGCGGAACGCCGCAATGCCGCCATTCGCGAAGATCTCTTGAACAGCGCCGATGTCGCCATCCTCTGCCTGCCGGACGATGCCTCGAAGCAGGCCGTCACCATGCTCCAAGGCAATAACAAGGTGCGGATCATCGACACCTCGACCGCCTATCGCATTGCGCCGGACTGGGCTTACGGCTTTGCCGAAATGGACTCCGCGCAGGCTGAAAAAATCCGTGATGCCCGCCTCGTCGCCAATCCCGGCTGTTACCCGACCGGCGCCATCGGCCTGATCCGCCCGTTGCGCCAGGCCGGCATCCTGCCGCAGAGTTACCCCATCACCGTCAATGCGGTCTCCGGCTATACCGGCGGCGGCAAGCAGATGATCGCGCAGATGGAAGACCCGGCCAATCCGGACCCCATCGATTCGCCGAATTTCCTCTACGGCCTGACGCTGAAGCACAAGCATGTGCCGGAGATGCAGATCCATGGCATGCTCGATCGCGCGCCGATCTTCTCGCCGTCCGTCGGCCGCTTCCCGCAGGGCATGATCGTCCAGGTGCCGCTGTTCCTCGATCAGCTGAAGGATGGCACGACGCTGGAGAGCATCCACGCTGCACTTGTTGCCCATTATGCAGGACAGTCGATCGTCGAGGTCGTGCCGCTCGATGTCAGCGCGAAGCTTTCGCGTGTCGATGCCGTCGAACTTGCCGGCAAGGACACGATGAAGCTGTTCGTGTTCGGCTCGAACGGTGGCGAACAGGTCAACCTGGTGGCGCTGCTCGACAATCTCGGCAAGGGCGCCTCTGGCGCTGCGGTCCAGAACATGGATCTCATGCTCTCGGCGTGAGACAAACCTCTCATGCGAGGCGCTTGTCGCCCCCATCCGCACGCGCGAAAAGGCATTTGATCTGACATGGGCGATACCGGCTTCTTCGCGACCCTTCTGGCAAGGGTCGCCACCGCGCTGCCGGAGCATGGGGTCTATGTCCTGCTTGTCTGCACCTTCATCGCCGGTCTTTCCCGCGGCTTTTCCGGCTTTGGTGCCGCCCTCATCCTGATTCCGATCGGCGGCTCCATCCTGGGGCCGAAGATCATTTCGCCTGTGCTTCTTGTCATCGACACGATCGCGGCAGCCGGCATGCTGCCAGCCGCATGGCGGGCCGCCAATCGGCGCGAAGTGTTCACCATGGCATCCGGAGCCCTGATCGGCGTGCCGCTCGGCACGGCGGCTCTGGCGCTCGCCGATCCATTGATCCTGCGCTGGTCTATCACCGTCGTCTCGGCAGTTCTGCTTGTTCTTCTGATTTCCGGCTGGCGTTATCACGGCCAGCCCAGGGCGCCGCTGACCGCCGGGGTCGGTGGCATTGCCGGTGTCTTCAGCGGCGCGGCACAGCTCGGAGGCCCGCCGGTTGTCGCTTACTGGCTGAGCGGCGCCAACGACGTGCTGGTCATCCGCTCAAACATCATGCTCTATTTTGCGATCTCGTCGGCGCTGACGGCGATCAGCTATCTCGTCGGCGGCTTGTTCGTCGAACAGGTCTTTGTGCTGACACTGGTCATCCTGCCGCTCTATGCCGGTGGACTTTATGTCGGCTCACGCCTGTTCGGCTTTGCCAGACCGTCGACCTTCCGCACCATCTGCTACGTGCTGATCGGTGCGTCGGCCATTCTCGGCATGCCCGCCCTTGACGGGCTGTTGCGCTGATCAGCTGCGCACTTCGATTTCCAACGGCCGCGGATATTCACCGATAAACGCCCGCCAATGGGCGACGGCCAGACCCAGCACGATCAGCGCACCGCCCTGATGGGCGACACCCCAGCCAACCGGCACCTGCAGGATCAAGGTTGTGATGCCTATGATCGCCTGGATCGTGACCAGCACGAACAGCAGCACCGAACGGCGCGCATGCGTCGTATCCGGCGCGTTGCGCAACGAGGCGATCATGTGCATCAGAACGAAGGCGAACAGCACATAGGCGCCGATGCGGTGGACGAACTGCACGGTCTTCGGATTTTCGAACAAATTGAGCCAAACGGGCTGCTGGAGAAACAGATCCGATGGCACCAACGAGCCGTCCATCAGCGGCCAGGTATTGTAGGAAAGGCCCGCATCGAGCCCCGCCACCAGCGCGCCCAGATAGATCTGGAACAGCGCCATGCAGGCGATGATCGCGGCCATTTTCCTGGAGCTTTTCGTCGGCGCCGGATCATTGGCATGCGGCGCCAGTCCCCTGCCGATCCAGATGCAGGAGACGAAGATCAGACAGGCGATGATGAGATGGGTGGCCAGCCGGTATTGGCTGACCTCGGTGCGGTCGGCCAGACCGGACGAGACCATCCACCAGCCGATGAAACCCTGAAACCCGCCCAGCGCCAGAATACCGACCAGCGGCAGTTTCAGCCGTGGCTCGATCTGGCCTCTTACCCAGAAGAAGGCCAGCGGCAGGGCGAAGATCAAACCGATCGAGCGAGCCAGCAGCCGGTGCGCCCATTCCCACCAGAAGATGGTTTTGAACCCCTCCACAGTCATGTCGCTGTTGATCTGCTCATATTGCGGGATCTGCTTGTACAGGTCGAATTCCTCCTGCCACTCCGCAGCATTCAGCGGCGGGATAACGCCATGGATCGGTTTCCACTGGGTGATCGACAGGCCGGATTCCGTCAGCCGGGTCGCGCCGCCGACAAGGACCAGTCCGAACAGCACCAATACGACAATGCCGAGCCAGATCCTGATCCGGGTGCGATTGCGGCTGACCGTATCGATCTCGCGCATAAGACGCTGTTGCGTCGCCAAATCCGTGCTTGCCATCAAGGCCTCCACCTATCGAAATACACAGGCATCGCCGGATGGCGGCGATTTGTCTGAAGACCTGCGCATCAAAAGCGTTGATTTGCACCAGAGCAGCATGCAAAACAAGGCTTACCCCTTTGCGGCATGCCGTCGCGACCATTTGTCCGGCGAACCTGCCAAACGGAAAGACCTGAATGCCCGTACGCCTGAGAAAACTGATCGGCACCGTCCTGATCATCATCCTTGTCATCGTCTACGCGCTGGCGGCCACCACCTTTGCCTCGCTCCTCCTCGGCACATCGCCGTGGTGGGTGCATCTGGCCTATTTCTTCTTCACCGGCCTTTTGTGGATTCTCCCCGCCATGCTGATCATCAAGTGGATGGAAAAACCTGCCAAATCGCGTTGAGCCGAAAGACGACACCATGAAAATCGCAGTGATCGCCGATATCCATGGCAATGACCTCGCCCTTGAAGCGGTACTTGCCGACATCGCGGCGCAGGGTATCGACGACGTGGTCAATCTCGGCGATCACCTGAGCGGCCCGCTCAACGCTGCCCGCACCGCCGATATCCTGATGGAGCGCAATTTCCCTTCGATCCGGGGCAACCACGACCGCTGGCTGATCACGAAGGAACCGGCCGACATGGGCCGCTGGGACCGCGCCGCCCATGACGAGTTGCAGCCGCACCATCTCGACTGGCTGCGCACCCTGCCGCCGACGCTCGTTCACCGGCAGGAGCTTTTTCTCTGCCACGGCACACCGCAGGACGATCTCACCTATTGGCTCGAAGATCTAACGGCCGAGGGTGTGGTGCATATGTCGGCCCGCCAGCGGATCGAGAGTTTCGCTGAAGGCGTGGACTATCCCGTCATCCTCTGCGGCCATACCCATATCCCCCGCGCGGTACGCCTTGCCGGCGGGCGGATCGTCGTCAATCCCGGCAGTGTCGGCTGCCCCGGTTATGACGACGACGAACCGGTGTTCCACAAAGTGGAAACAGGCTCGCCCGACGCATCCTATGCCATTCTCTCGAAGGTGGACGGCCGTTGGGACGTGACCTTCCGGCGTGTCACCTACGATCACATGGCGATGTCACGGCTCGCGCAGGAGCGTGGCAACAGGGAATGGACCAACGCGCTAGCCACCGGCTGGGTCGGCGACTAGACCGCCTTTTCCAGCGCCTCGATATCGGCACCACCGATCGCGGCAATGTGCCGCGTGACCTTGTCGACCGGCCAGTTCCACCAGGCAATTGCCTGAAGGCGCTCGGCGATATCATCGCTGAAACGCCGTTTCACCACCCTGCCCGGGTTTCCGGCAACGACGCTGTAGGGTGGCACATCCTTGGCAACGACGGCATGCGCACCGATGATGGCACCGTCGCCGATGGTCACCCCCGGCATGATCGTCGCCTTGGTTCCGATCCAGACATCATTCCCGACCGTCGTGTCTCCGCGGTAGCCGCTGGCATAGCCGGCTGGATCAAAGCCGTCCCGCCACGCACCGGGAAAGATACCGAACGGATAGGTCGAAAACCCCTGCATGGCATGGTTGGCGCCGTTCATGATGAAGGTCACGCCTTGCGCCAGCGCGCAGTACCGGCCGATGTCTAACCGGTCGCCGATGAAATCATAGTGGTAAAGGACACATTTCTCCTCGAAATGCTCCGGCCCGGCCGGATCGTCATAATAGCTGAAATCGCCGGCACTGATCAGCGGCGAACGAATGATGTTCTTGAGAAAGCCGATCTGTGGGAATGCGGCGACGGGGGTAACGGCACAGGAATCCGGCGCGTCTTGATGTTCAGGCATGGGGATACTCCACCTTATGTCCATGGTCATGGTGACATAGAGCGGTCGGGAAACACGCGGAATTGCCGCGAATTGTCCTGACCTTATTCAGTGGCGCATCGGTCTCTCCATCAAAACAGATACCCGGTATAACAAGCATGGAGCCAAAAATCCAATCTTCCGCCACGCCTGAATGTCTCGCGGCCGTAGCGGCCGGGTTTTATCCATTCGGTAACCGCATTTGATAAAATCCCCGGTAGCCAGCCCGATGTCCGTGCCATTTAAATGAAAAAAGGGCATCCTTGTTTTAGATGAGACGTCATCCCGTTCCCGGAACCGCAAGCGATCATGACCGACGTGGACTTCAACATCATGCCCGTTCGCAAGGCCCGCCGTCATGTCTGGCATGGCCAGCGTGATCAGGTGCGCGATGTTGCGCTTGCTGAAGGCCTGACGCTGAGTATCCACGTCAGCATGCAGGCTCTGGAAGCGGACTGGCGCGCGCTGGAAACGTCCCCGACCGCCTCGCTGCATCAGGGTTTCGACTGGTGCGCCGCCTGGGCTGCGACGCATGCCAATCAGTTGCTTTTGGTACGCGGCAGGATAGGACAGAAGACGGTGTTCATTCTGCCGCTCGAACTGGTGCGCGGCCGGTTGTTTCGCACGGCACGGTTTATCGGCTCGCCGCACAGCAACATCAATACCGGGCTTTTCGCCGAGGATTTCGATCCGATTACCTGCACCAAACTGGCCGCAAAGCTGATTGCCGACCTGTCTGCCAAGCTGTCGCGCGTTGCCGATATCGTGACGCTGGAGAAAATGCCGTTCGACTGGCATGGAACACGTCATCCGCTCGCCTCGCTGCCGGCGGTCCGCAACCAGAATGCGTCATTCCAGCTGCCCCTTCTGGAAACCTTCGAAGCGACACTGGCTCAAGTCAATGCCAAGCGGCGGCGCAAGAAATTTCGCGTTTCGGAAAAGCGGCTGGAAGCGATGGGCGGCTACGAGCATATTGTAGCCACGACCTGCGCGGAACGGCGGGAGATTCTCGACCTGTTTTTCGAACAGAAGGCCATCCGCTTCAAGGCACTTGGCCTGCCCAATGTGTTCCAGGATGAGGAAACCAAGGCGTTCTTCCACGTGCTCTCAGCCGTGGAACCGACACATGAAGGCCACCCACTCGAACTGAATGCGATCCGTTTGCGGGGAGAAGGAAATGGCCGCATCGTTGCCATTGCCGGTCTGTCGCGCAAGGGCGATCACGTCATCTGCCAATTCGGATCGATCGACGACGACAGTGCTGCGGACGCCAGCCCCGGCGAGCTTCTGTTTTACCTGATCATCCGCAGATGCAATGCCGAAGGCGTAAAACTGTTCGATTTCGGCATCGGCGACCAAGGCTACAAGCGCTCCTGGTGCACGGTCGAGACGATCCAGCGCGACATCGTCCTGCCCTTGACGCTGCGCGGACGCCTGGCGGCGTCGGTGCATCGCGCCGCTGTCCGGCTGAAATCCGGTATCAAGAAGAACAAAAAGGCTTATTCCTTCGTGCAGCGTCTTCGTCAGCGCCGGCAGACACCAGGAGCTGCAACCATTGCGGAAACCGACGGCGACTAAAACGGCTGTGGTTGATCAGGCCGCCCGGCGGCCCGAGTTCCCCGGCTGCGGATAGCCCGTACCTGTCATTAGCACGATCTCGCCAAAGCCCGCTTCACCGAAACCGGTGATGAGTTCGATGATCTCCTCGTTGCCGACGGCCGGCGCCGAAATGATGATCTTCGTGTCGCGTGCGCGCGTGACCCTGCGGATCGCGTTGACATCGGCAGGCCCGCATTCGATCAGGACCGTGTCATAGGCGTTCGACAGGGCATCGATGATCATCTGCAAGCGCTCGATACCGCGCATGGCGAGCACCGGGTCGGCATCGCCCTGCGGAATGATATGCGCATCCGACAGCCGGTCGGCATGGATCGTCTCGGTGAACGGAACTTCGCCGACAAGCAGATTGGTGATCCCGGCGAGATCGGCCGTCTGCGCCATCAGACGTGTTGGGCAGGCTGAACCGGTCAGGTCGATCAGGACGATCTTGCGGCCCTCCTCGGCTACCATTCGCGCCAGTGCCACCGCATTCACCGAACCCTCGTCGCCGGCAGGCGACACCGAGATCGCGACACGTACATCATCGGCGCTCAGATGGTCGGCAACCGAAGCAATCGAAAAATCGTCCTCTTCCGGCTCGGCGATCTCAGGCTCTGCCAGTTCCGGTGCGACAGCTGCCGCAACGACGGGTTCCCGGGCAACAATCGGCGCTGCCTGCTCAGGCACCGGACGGAACACGGTCTCCCGCACCGGCTGGACGTCGAGTGGCTGGATGTCCAATGGCTCGTCGTCAAACATCTCGTCTTGCCTGCGTCCGACCGGCCGCAACGCCCTTCCGCTGAACAGTTCGGAGAGCATGATGACGACACAGCTGACCAGGAAGCTGGCAAAGGCAGCGACAATGGTGATCGGCAGAACCTTGGGGAAACTGACTTCTGTCGGCTCGACCGCCTGCGAAATGACACGGGCATCGGCCGGGGCCGCATTTTCGCCGCTGCGCGACGTCGCCTCGCGATAGCGCGCCAGATAGGTTTCCAGCAGCTGCCGCTGCGCTGTCGCTTCCCGCTCCAGCGCCCGCAACCCGACTTCGTCCTCGCCGGCCTTCGCCGAATTCGCCTTCAACGTATTGAGCTGGGCAATCAGCTGGCGTTCGCGCAGCTGCGAAACATTCGCCTCATTTTCGAGGCTGCCAAGGATCTTCCTGGTTTCGCTCAATATTTGCGTTCTGATCCCCTGAAGCTGGGATTTCAATCCCTTCAGCCGGGGATGCCCATCGAGCAGCGTCGTCGACAGATCGGCGATCTGGCCCTGGATGTTGGATTCGGTTTCCTTCAACCGCTGGATCATCGGCGAAGCGACGACATCGTTGAGCGAATCGACAGCCCGGCCACTGGCAAGCGCCGTGCGCACGTTTTCCGCCCGCGCGTCGGCATTGGCCCGCTCGCCGCGCACGCGGGCAAGCTCGGTCGAAATGTCGTTCAGCTGCTTGGTCGCAAACGTGCCGCCGGTTTCACCGGTCAACAGCAGATCGGACGATGCCCGGTAATCGGCAACCTTGGCCTCGGCATCGCGGACCTTTTCCCGCAAATTGGCGATTTCCGGCTCCAGCCAGCGGCTGGCCTCCGAATTGGAATCGAGCTTGGCGCCGCTTTGCAGCGACAGGAAGACCTTGGCCATCGCATTCGGGATCGCGGCGGCGAGCTTCGGATCTTCCGAGGTGAACTGCATCGCGATCACCCGCGATTTCTCCACCTGATAGACCTGCAGCTTCTTTTGGAATTCCTTCAGCACGCGCTCTTCGGGTGGCAGATCAAGCGGGTTCTTCTTGATGCCGAGCATGACAAGCACATCGGAAATTGCCGACGGGTTCGTGGTCGGATCGAATTCCGGCAGTTCGTACAATTTCATTTCGCGGGCGACCTGCTTGATCAGATCGGCCGAGCGCAACACCTGGACCTGGCTGGAAATACCGGATTCGTCGAATTGGCTATCGCCGGTCTGCGGCTGCGCCTGGTTGGCACCGCTGAACTCAGCCTGACGCGATTCGATCAGAAGCCGCGCCTCGCCCTGATATTCCGGGCTCATCAGGTTGGCGCCGATAAAGGCGAGGCCGCCGAACGCGACGGTTGCCAACAGCACCCTGCCCCGCCTGCGCCAGATAGCGCGGAACAGCCCGCCGAGATCGATATCTACATCCTGATGACCGTCGTTGACGCCCGACATGCGTTTTACCTCGAACCTTCACAACTCTGCGCCACCGTAAACAAACATGGTAACGCAACAGTTAATGCGGGTTTGCCAGGACAACCCACCCAAAGGGCCTGAACCAGCGGGCAGCCAGACACCAAGCGTAAAATTCTTCACGGGCCTTTACCGCCTATTAACCCTAACGGATTGATAACATCAGGCCATGACATGGTTTCTGGAACGCGAGAGCCCGATGACATCCGCACGTTTGAAAACAGGCCCAGCCTCGGCCGCACTCGCGCTGTGCCTTGCAATTTCTGGGTGCAGCAGCTATCAGCCCGCGCCCAAGGCCTTCCATGAAGCAACCATCCAGCCCTATCGGGTCGATAGCGGCGACAGGCTGCGCATCAGCGTCTTCGAGCAGGCAGGTCTTACCGGCAGCTACACCGTCGATCAGGCAGGCTACGTCGCCTTCCCGCTGATCGGCGCCGTACCGTCACGCGGCCATACCTTGCCCGAGATGGAAAAGACCATCGCCAGCAAGCTGCGCGAAGGTTACTTGCGCGATCCGGACGTGACGATCGAGGTCGATCGCTACCGCTCCGTCTTCATCATGGGCGAAGTCGGCCAGGCCGGGCAGTATTCCTACGTGCCGGGCATGACCGTCCAGAACGCCATTGCCGTTGCCGGCGGTTATTCGCCGCGTGCCAACCAGGCCAATGTCGACGTCACCCGCAAGATCAACGGCCGCATTCTCACCGGCCGCGTCTCGATCTCCGATCCGATCATGGCCGGCGACACGATCTATGTACGCGAGCGGCTGTTCTGACAGTATGCCGGACCCACAGCCGCTGCGCATCATCCATTGCTTCAGGTCGCCCATCGGTGGTATCTTCCGGCATGTGCGCGACCTGGCGGAAGCGCATGCGCGGCAAGGCCATGAGGTCGGCATCGTCTGCGACAGCACGACGGGCGGAAGCTACGAAGATGCCCTTTTCGACGAGATAAGGCCGTTTCTGGCGCTCGGTCTCGTCCGGCTGCCGATCCGGCGGTCCGTTGGTCCCGCAGACCTCACAGCACTTTGGAAAAGTTACAAGGAAATTCGAAGTTTGCAGCCGGATATCCTGCATGGTCACGGCGCCAAAGGTGGCGTTCTGGCCCGGATCATCGGCTCAGCCTTGCGGGTGAACAGGTATTGCGTTGCCCGTCTTTATTCGCCGCATGGCGGCAGCTTGCACTATAGCAAGAACAAGCCGTCCGGCAAAATCGTGTTCCTGCTCGAGCGTCTTCAGGAATATCTGACCGACGCCATCGTCTTCGTTTGCGATTTCGAGCGCAGGACCTACGAGGACAAGGTCGGCAGGCCGAACCCCCGCAGCGAACTCATCTATAACGGCATCGACGACCGTGATTTCGAAACCGTCTATGCCCGCCCCGATGCGGTGGATTTTCTCTATATCGGCATGCTGCGCGATCTGAAGGGCCCCGATCTTTTCATCGATGCCTTTGCCAGAACCGAGCGGAACATCGGCAGGCCGCTATCTGCAATGATGGTTGGTGATGGTCCGCAAAAGGACGAATACGAACAGATGATGCTGGAGCGCGGCCTTGGCCGCCGCATTCAGATGCTGCCGGCGATGAAGGCACGCGACGCCTTCGCCTTCACCCGCAACGTCGTCGTGCCGTCGCGCGCCGAATCCATGCCCTATATCGTTCTGGAAGCTCTGGCTGCCCGCAAACCGGTGATTGCCGCGCGTGTCGGTGGCATCCCGGAAATTTTGGGGACCAATAACGCCGCCCTCGCCAGGCCCGACGATGCCCAGTCGCTTGCCGACGTGATGACGGCTGCGATGACGCAAAAGGGCTGGGCCGTCAAAGTGATGCCCGATGCCGACGCCTTCAAACAAGCCTTTGCAACCTCCACGATGTCCGCCAGCATGATGCGGCTCTACCGCCAGCTTGTGCCGGAAAAGGCCACCACGCGCGAAACATCGCCAAAGTACCCGTAAGCGTTTCTTAGGGGCTTTCTGTTATCCCGAAGGGACACAACGGCCCGGGCGGATATCATGAATCAGATCGATAAACCGGATTCTTTCGACACCGACGCACTGCGCAAGAAGATTTCGGAGATCCGGACCATCGCGCCGGGTGAGAAACGGGACGACGAACCGAAGCGCGAACTCAATCCGCTGGCACGCCGGATCGCGTCGCAGTTCCGCACCGATACCTATTCTCCCAACATGATCATCGGCCTGATGCGGCTGTTTGAGTTCACCGCGCTGTTTGCCATCGGCTATGCCATCCACATGCTCTATGTCGCACCGCCGCTGGAGGAACTGCTCGGCTATTGCGGCCTCATCGCCAGCGGCTCGGCACTAACAGTGATATTCCTGCAGCTGTGCGACGGATATCAGGTTCCCACCCTCCGCTCAGTCACGCGAGCCGTCCCCAGGCTGATCGGCTGCTGGACGCTGGCCTTCGCCTCCATGACGCTGGTGCTGTTTTTGCTCAAGACCGGCGAGAGCTACTCTCGCCTCTCCTTCAGCGGCTGGTATGTTCTGGGCGCCGTGTTCTTGGTCGCGGAACGCGCCTTTGTGGCGTTCTCCATCCGCCGCTGGGCCCGCAACGGCATCATGGAGCGCCGCGCCGTCATCGTTGGCGGTGGCCAACCGGCCAAGGACCTGATCCGCTCGCTCGAACAGCAGACAGACAACGATATCCGCATCTGCGGTATCTTCGACGACCGTGACGAGCGCCGCTCGCCGGGGATCATCGCCGGCTACCCGAAGCTCGGCACCGTCGCCGAACTCGTCGACTTTGCCCGCCTCACCCGCATCGACATCCTGATCATTGCCCTGCCGCTCTCGGCCGAGAAACGTATTCTCGAACTTCTGAGAAAGCTCTGGATCCTGCCAGCCGACATCCGGCTTGCCGCTCATGCCAACAATCTGCGGTTCCGTCCGCGCAGCTATTCGCATGTCGGCCAAGTACCGATGCTCGATATTTTCGACAAGCCGATCGCCGACTGGGATTCGGTTGCCAAGCGCATCTTCGACGTGTTCTTCAGCATCGTCGCACTGGTCGTTCTCTGGCCCGTGTTCATCGGCGCTGCGATCGCCGTGAAGATCAGCTCGCCAGGCCCGGTCATCTTCAAACAGAAGCGCCACGGCTTCAACAACGAGACGATCGACGTCTACAAGTTCCGCTCGATGTACACCGATATGAGCGACCCCACGGCGCGCAATGCCGTCACCAAGGGCGATCCGCGCGTCACCCGCGTCGGCCGCTTCCTGCGCAAATCCTCGATCGATGAACTGCCGCAAATCTTCAATGTGCTGCGCGGTCAACTGTCGCTTGTCGGTCCACGTCCGCATGCGGTTCTCGCCCAGACCGCCGAACGCACCTATTCCGATGTCGTCGAAGGCTATTTTGCCCGCCACCGCGTCAAGCCGGGTGTCACCGGCTGGGCGCAGATCAACGGCTGGCGCGGCGAGATCGACAATGACGAAAAGATCAAGTTCCGCACCGCTTTCGACCTCTACTATATCGAAAACTGGTCGCTGTGGCTGGATCTGAAAATCCTGTTCCTGACGCCGATCCGGCTGCTCAACACGGAAAATGCCTATTGAGCACGCCAGCCGCCACGCCTGCCGCAGGATTTCGCCCGCAGATGGCTGCCATCGCCATGCTCGGCTCGGCCATGGTGACCTTTGGCGTTTTCCTGTCCGGCTTCGTCATTGCGGAACCGGCTCCGTATGAAGTCTTCATGGCGGCCTTGATCGGCGGCTGGTTCATTTTCGGTCTGAAGATCTCGCGCTCCGTCGCACCGCTTCTCGCTTTGCTCATTCTGTTCATGACCGGGGGCATTCTGTCGCTGACGGTGATGAGCGATCTGGCCACGGCACCGATGTACATGGCGGTGTCCGGCTTTCTCTGCCTCTCCTCGGTGTTTTACGCCGCCATCATCGAAGCTCGGCATGAACGTCTGAAACTGATCTTCGACGCCTGGGTCGCCGCCGGCGTCATCACCTCTCTGCTCGGCATTCTCGGTTACTTCGGCGCCATCCCGGGGGCAGCGAATTTCACGCTCTACGACCGTGCCAAGGGCGCCTTCCAGGATCCCAACGTCTTCGGTCCGTTTCTGGTCGCGCCTTCGCTCTACCTGATGTACCGGCTGCTCACCGAGCGCATAACCACGGCCCCTCTCAGGGCCGTTGCCATCCTGATCATGGCACTCGGGCTGTTTCTTTCCTTTTCGCGGGCCGCCTGGGCGCTTTATCTGTTCTGCGCCTGCGCACTCGTCTTCGTCATGCTTATTAAGGAACGGACCGGCGCGTTCCGTTTGAAAATTCTCGTGCTTGCGCTCAGCGGCGCCTTGCTGATGGTCGTGGCGCTCGTCGTCGCCCTGCAGATTCCGCAGGTTGCCGACCTCTTTTCCAGCCGCACGCAACTCGTGCAGGAGTATGACGGCGGCCATCTCGGCCGTTTCGACCGCCACAAGATCGGTTTCCTGATGTCGATGGAAAAACCGCTTGGCATCGGCCCGATGGTGTTCAGCACGATGTTTCCCGAGGACGAACACAATATCTGGCTGAAATCACTGACCTCCTACGGCTGGTTGGGTTTCGTCTCCTACGTCACGCTGATCATCTGGACGGTGTCGATGGGCTTTCGCTTCCTGCTGCTCGACCGTCCGTGGCAGCCCTATCTGATGATCGCCTGGATCGTACTGATCGGCCATGCCGGTATCGGCAATGTCATCGACACCGATCACTGGCGGCATTTCTTCCTGCTGCTCGGCATCATCTGGGGCTGCGGCGCGCTCGAATACCGTCACCGGCGTAGCCTGAAGGCACGGCAAGTGCGCCGCCCTGCCCCGGCGCCAACGCTGCGTTAACGTCAATCCTGTACACAGAGTGGCACAGGTCGGCTCCATATCGGGATCGGCGGCGGATTGTCAGAATGAGTATCGACCCCTTTATTCCCGGCGCTGAAAACGGCCTGCGCATCCTCCAGGTGCTTGAGCCGAGCGGCGGCGGGTCAGGCCGCCATTTCCTCGATCTCTGCCGGGGTCTGCATCAGCGTGGCCACCATGTGGAAGCGGTCTATTCGCCGCTTCGGGCGGAGGACGCCTTCGTCCGCGAATTGAAATCGCTTGCCCTGCCCACCGTGCACGCCGTCGCCATGAAACGGTCGCCCGGACTGTCTGACATCGCCGCCCATCGCGCCTTGCGGAGCATCATCAACAACGGCACGCCCTTCGACATCGTCCACGGTCATAGCTCGAAGGCCGGCGCGCTGACCCGTCTGCGCCTTCCCGGTTTCCATGCGCCGCGCGTCTACACCCCACATGCCTTCCGCACCATGGACCCGACGCTCGGCAGGATCGGCCGGCTGATTTTCGGCAGCATCGAAACCATCCTGGCCAAGCTGTTCACCGATCACCTGATCTGTGTGTCCGACGACGAATATGCCCATGCGCTGTCGCTCGGCATGCCCGCCCGCAAACTCTCGGTCATCATCAACGGCGTGGCTCCACCGCCGCTCGACATGGCAAACACCGTACGGGCAAGTTTCGGCATTTCGGCAGATACGTTCGTCTTCGGCTTCGTCGGCCGTCTGTCGCCACAAAAGGCGCCCGGGCGCCTGATCGAGGCCTTCCGCAATGCCGCCTCACGGCTGCCCAACGCCGAGCTGATCATGGTGGGGTCCGGTGAGCTCGAACAGGAGGTCCGCACGGCGATCACCGAAAGCGGTGTGCAGAAGCGCATCCGCTTGACGTCCGCCTTCACCGGCCCGCAGGCCGTTCCCGCCTTCGACGTGCTGGTCATGCCGAGCCGTTACGAGGCAATGTCCTATGTCATGCTGGAAGCCGCAGCGTCCGGAAAACCGATCGTCTCCACCGATGTCGGCGGTGCCTCAACCGCCATCGCCAAGGACAAGAGCGGCCTGATCGTACCCAATGACGGCGATACCGCCAAGCTTGCCAACGCCATGGTGGAAAGTGCCAACCCGGAGCGTTATCGGCAACTCACAGAGGCGGCAGTTGGCCGGATGGCGAATTTTTCGATGGGCCAGATGATCGACAAGACCGAGGCGGTCTACCGGCGGCTAGTCGCCGCCCGGTAGACTGAAATCATCAAACCGTAATCGCAGTCAGATGCACACCAGAGGCATCGGACATCAAAGCTCCACGTGCCGGGATGTTCATCACATGCAACGGTTCTGATATTCACCCCTGCGCGCACCAGCCTGGCTTGCCGCCGGATGTGCGCCGGGCGAGCCCCTCGGACACCAGCATATCGCCAATCGAACGCCCCTGCCCGACTGTCACCTGGGCATTCTGACCGGAAACACTGGCCAGTTGAACCTCGCCGGCATTGAGAATTTCCCAGAGACGTTTTTTCGCCAATGAGCCGAGCTTGCGCTCGTCGTCGCACTTGGCCTGCTTGATTTTTGGCGCCTGGATATCGGCGATCTGTATCTTTCGCCGCCCATACCAGAACGTGCCGCCATCGACGACGCAGTTTTCCAGTGTTTCGGTACAGAAATAGAAGGTCCCGGGCTTGCGGCCGGAAGGCTTCTGCTCATCCACGGTTTTTAACGCGCCGACATTCACAGCCGCCTGCTCGACCGGACGCATCGCCGACATTGCCAGTGCAGGCTTTGCCGCAGATTGCGACGTCTGTACGCGCTTTTCCGGAGCAGGCTGCTTGTCCACCGGCCGCGGCTTGGCGATCGATGCCGTATAAAACGGTGCTGCCATCGGCAGGATCTGCGCCCGGTGATCGTAGGCCAGAACCGCGCTCACCGACAGCGCACCGGCCAGATACCACGGCCACATGCTTGTCCTGGTCTGCTTGCGGCCTGTACGCCGCTTCTGACCTTTTCTGACTGCCGTCTTCGCCATCACCCAATCCCCGATTCTCCCGCGCATTATCGCGGCAAGGGATTGCCGAAAACTTTAAGCATCGCGAAATTTATCGGCGCGAGCGAGATTGTGCTGTATCCGGCAAAAGTGAAACCCATTCCGCTTTTTCCAGCGATTTACAGCATTTTCCAAAATCAGCACTTGCGCGCCAAGGCCCGATTATATACGGCTTTCCTCGGTTCGGAGCGTAGCGCAGCCCGGTAGCGCACTTGACTGGGGGTCAAGGGGTCGTGGGTTCGAATCCCGCCGCTCCGACCATTAAATTCAATCACTTAGCCCCCAATAAGTGATCTGGCTATAAAAATTGTAGCCACATTGTAGCCAGGGCCGCGCCGTAGCGGTCGTCGGAAGGAATATTTTTCTTTAGCAAGCGAATCACTGACTGAAGTCAGTCCTTCACTCGATTTGCCAAACGTACCTTCCGCCGAGCTGCAAGCATGGCCTGCCTGCTCTCGGGCGCCGCCTTATTGAACCTCGTTCGCAGTCTTTCTATGGCTATTCTGGCAGCCTCCTCGTTTGTCGACTGCATCGAGCGATCCACAGCCGCCATCTCCGAAGGTGGCCTCGGCAAGGCGCAAATCCGCAGCATTTCCCTCACAGCATTGATCGTCGTGAAATCCTTGCCGGCTATTCGCATCAGCACAAGACGGCCACGCGCAGCCTCTTTGCGCAGACCGCTTGGCGTCATTCCACCTAACGGAAACATGATCGGGATGATGCCTGCCAGGCGGATTGGCAAGTCGGGGTCAATGTCGTTTGTCATCGCGACGATCCGTACACGAAACTCCCATGGAACAAATTCCGCTTCCGCTAATTATTTATCTGTCGAGCGAGCTCCCCACACCCGCTCGATGGTCGATACCGAACTCGAAGCCAGGCTCCTGTTGCCACCAGGACCTGGCTTTTTTCGTAGGGAACAAGGACCTGTCCGCAGAGTTATCTGTCACCGGCGGCGAAAGCCCTGAGCCGGTAGTTCCCGCTGCCATATTGCGGCTGCGGTGAGCGGGACCAGCGGTCCCCCGCGGCCGCTGGCTCACCTCCACCTGACCCGTCCAAGGCAGGAACCCTGCCATTTTGTCCGTCATAAGGAACATTTCTCGTCGCCTGAGGTTTCAGTGCAGCGCAAAGCGCGCCAAACCAAACGTTCAATCCGCGACAGCGTCGCAATCGTGAGAGGTATCACCGATGAAAACCGTTTCAACTTTCGCAGCAGCGTGCTGCGTATTACTCGCCCTCTCCTCTTGCGGGAATACAATTCGAGGGATGGGCCAAGACACGGCAAACACGGTGGACGCAACGCAGAATGCGGGGACACGCGTAGATAATGCGGCGGCTAACTAACTCGCCTTCTGATGCGCTTACGCGATTGATGCGTGGGAATAAAAAAGCCGTCATCCTTCGGGGTGACGGCTTATTCATACCCAATGGTTCCAATTATCGAATGAAGAGTCGGAACACATCCTTTGAATAGTAGTAGCCATCCGTGTGGCGACGATAACCACGGCGATACTCGCGGTAGCCGCGGTGTCCGTTCCAATACCCGCGACGCTCATGGCGACGCTCAGCACGGTCGTGGCGTCGGTCGTGACGGCGATCAAAGCGATCATCGCGTCGGTTATGGCGTCGCTCTGCCTGATCATTCCTGTTGTGCTGGCGCTTTTTCCAGACTTGTTCGCCATCATCATCGTCGCCGTACCGATCCTGGACGAGGCGCACGTCAGACGTAACTTGAGACTTTGCTGGAGCGAATGGAGCGGCCGACACTGGCGTGAAGGCCGTGAGGCCGACTACCATTGCTATTGCAGCGGCGCCTACGGTCTTGATTAGCTTTTTCATTGAATTCCTTTTACGGACGCGAATGCTCCGTGCATTGAACGCCACGCGTGGGGCTTTAGTTCCCGAAAAGCCAGGATGGTATGCAGATGGGGCACACTAATCGGTCAGATCCATCAGTGCACTGTCAGCGGCGTCGCCGATGGCAAGCAGCAATTCCTCGGTTGACCATCGTCCGTTCCGTGGACTCTTGAGAAAGGCAGCGATCAAGATGGACATTTCGGCTTTGCAGGTCGGTGCGATAGGAACAAGATTCAACATTGGTAGCCCTCAATTCACTAACAACCCCTGAATGACAATAATGTTCCACAATATATTTTTGGTTGTCCACCACAACGGCGTCTACAGCGCAACAAAAAGCCGCCACCCTTTCGGTTGACGGCCTTATAAGTGAAGCACCCGAAGTTGATTTTCGGGAAGCAACTCTATGGCCTTTTCGCGGTCCAACGACATCAAAGCATAGAGTATCTCGTCTTGGCTAAAGCCTTGGTCGACCATCGGCACGCCGACCGAATAAAGGCCGGTCGGCGCGTCACCAAACGTCCGCAACAGCTCGACTAACGCGAGTCGTGTTTCTTCATGGCGAGGCATCAGTTGACCAGTCTTGGGGTCCAGTAGTCGGCCGGAAGATGCTCCTTACACCAGTAGCTTGGTCCATCGCGGCCGCGCTCCAATCCAAAGCATCCCCATCCTCCGCAACCAGGGTGCACGCATGTTCGCTCTGATATTGAAGCCGGTACGGAGCGGGCGGTTTTGGTTTCATCGCTCATGGTGCGGCCTCTGCAGAACTTGAATGTTCTTATTATGTTCTTGTTCTCAGATAAGTCAATGCTGCACCTGCCAAGAAAAAGCCGCCACCCGTGAGGGTGACGGCCAGCATACCGTAAGAGACCGGCCCCGCAGTGTGTGAGCGGTTGGTGATACCGCTCCGGTGTAAAAAGCCCCCGCCACGGCCATGCAGTAACCGGACGGGGGATTATGGTGGGCCCGCCCCTACCCTCCAAGGTCACCGATGGTCCATAACCACGCGATCGCAAATGTTCTATTAGAAATCGATCGCAAGCCCGTTTTCGCAAAAATCGAACTTGGCGGGTTCCGATTCGCTGCCGTCTGCATAGGTGGCCTTGACCCACTGGGAGCAGCCTTCGCTATTCGTGCTCTGGTCCCAGACGAGGTCTGACGTCGAACCTGGCTTGATCCCGCTCCCAATGTCGAAATAACCCCAGTCACTTTTGTTTTCAGAAACCAGCACTTCGGTAATTGCCGTTTTGGTGGTGTTGGTCGCTGTAAAAGAGAACTCTGCGGCGTGGGAGGTGCCGGTCGCCAGTCCATTCCCCACGATGCCGAACGCGATTGCAATAAAACCTAAGCCAACGCTATTAAATTTCATGGTCTGTCCTCAGATGAATTCGAGTTTCTTTGCGGCCGTTTGGCCTCGTCCAGAGGGAGATTCGACGGATGGGCTTAATACCGCAAGCGCCAAATTTGGATGTATTCTGGACATTCAGCGAACTTAATATGAACATTCGATCCAATATTGGTCAATTTATCTGACGGGTGGTGCAGCCTTTCAGACACCTCATCGTCGGGGCTGCGCGTGCTATTGACTAACGTCCATAGGTTGTGAGAAATTACCGCACTTGGAGATGGGGGAATCCCGATGCAGTTGGAAAAGGTAACCAAGGCACACAGCGAGGAATTAATCTTCGCCCATTACGGCATCGACGTTGAAACGCTTCAGGTAAAGAGTGTCTGGCAGCGCCGAGATGGAATGCTCTGGATGGGGAGCTACGGCCATCTCGTAATGCCGGGTCGTCGAATGGAGACCGAGTTGCTACTTGTCTTTGGTCTCAGTGATGTCCGAACGATTCCGGCCCGGTTAGTCCCTGTTAACGGCGACAATGTCAGGTCAGAACTCGAGGAACTTGCTGGCCAAAGACGCCTCGAGCGCGAGGGTAAACGGTGAGAGGTCACTAAGGCGCCTCCCCACACCGTCTCACCCAAAAGCGTCCATCGCCGCTTCCCATTCATCCCAGTCATAAACGCTCCCGAGCGTGCCCCCGGCATCAGCTCCATTAGAGCCGCCGGCTTGGAAGCGAGGCCCTCTCAAAGCACCTCGCTTCCAGTGCATCGAACTTTCCGACTTGAAAGCGATATATTCGAGTGTCATCATATAGTCGGATGATCCCTGAACACGATATCCCGCCTTGCCACAGCGCGGCCCGAAACTGCGATGTGGCTTTTTCTTGATAAGCCGGTTGGACTCGAAAGCTGCGAGACAACGCGATTGATGGCGAAAGATGCACGGTTCTCTGACGAAAAAAGCCGTCACCCCTTCGGATGACGGCTTGCGATTGCTCCCTTTCGGGCGCCCATGAGCGTGGTGACAATCGCCTCTGCGGCTGGTGAAACCGCCTTGTAAAAGCCCCGCCGCCATGAGGAGTGCGACGGGGAAACCTACCGGACATGCGGAACGGCAGGTAGAAACTTTAGGATGCGGCCGCGATCTCTTCCATGGCGTCTTCGAGGGCCTGAAGGCCGACGCGCAACTCGTTCGCCTGAAATGCGACCAAGTCGAAGCCGGTCATTTCAAACAAGATCGGATTGATCTCGCCCCTGGCTGTCAGTTGGTAGATCTGCTCTTCGAAATCCTCGATGAGCCTCATGAGGACTCTGGAGCGCTTGGAGAGATCGCACACATCGGCATCAATCTCAGGAATTGTCTTGAGTTCTTTTTGGTGGCCAGCGGCTGCGGCGAATGCGGAGGCGTTGAGCTGCATGTTCATGCCGCCACCTCCAGACGTTCCGCCTGCCCGTGGTCGGCCGGTGGGTCGAGGTTCAGCATCCGGCGATACATCTCGACGTCGCCTGTTTCCATGCGCTCGACGCAGACAATGCGGAGCTTGAGCAGGTCAGCCAGTGTGATAGCGAGATAGTGCGGGCGTCCGTCATAAACCGCGGCATCGACGTTTCCGGTGCGGCAGATATCGAGAATAAGGATCCAGCGTCTCGCACCGCCTGCGTCTTCGAACTCAATGAGATCGCCTGATGAAAACAATGTAGCTGGCGCGTTACGCAGCGCCTTCAGGGTGTCGGCTACGACCGTCGCCTGTCTTCTCGGTACCAATCTTCTTGGCAGCGCTATTCTTTCTGTCGGATAGGCGTGCGGGGTGGTGCGCATCTGGGACGTTCCTCGTTGACTTTGACGATGTAATTGTTACAACACGATGCAAAATACATCGTCCTGTGGCGAAGTCAATACATTTTGCATGGGGCTAGGCAAAAATGATCATCTCAGCGCAACAATCCCGCGCGGCAAGGGGTTTGCTAGGTTGGTCACAAACCCAATTATGCGAGGCCTCGAAAGTCGGTCGGGCAACTTTGACTAATTTTGAAGCCGGAAACTCAACTCCCTACGAGCGAACGTTGCGCGATATCCAAACAGCCCTCGAATCGGCTGGCGTGGAATTCATCGATGGCGGAGTACGGCTGAAGCCGTGACTGACCTTCTCGCCAATCTCCCTATGTTCGCCACCGACAAAGAGATTGCCCTAGCGATCGTCGGGAAAGAGCGGGCCCAAATGTGGATCAAATCGGTGGTTCCGATACTGGAGCAAAAGCGGGGCTTTCCCAAGATCGACACACTTCACGGTGGGCGACCGGTCCCCCTGGTCCGCAAGTGGTACAATTTGCACCTCGGCCTCGATCGGAGCTACGTGCAAACGACTCAGGAAGACGGTAAGGAAAATCCCAGCGCCTGGCGCTCCGAACGAGAAAAGCGGAATGAGCGAAAGCCACAGATGGGGCTAAATTCACGCTGCCTATCCACGCTGCAGTACATGGTAGATCGTCCTCACGTCCGCACCAGTATTGAGATCGTCGGTGCACGCGACGCGACCATGGAGCAACTGACCGAGAAGGGCGCTCTGGTAGAAGGGGCTCGGGACGGTCAAGGCGATCGGACTTGGACTGTCACAGACGCCGGCCGCGACGAGATTGCTCGGTATAATGATTGGCACAGGGGGAAGCGGCGGTAGGCCGACGACAGGATCACTGACCATGATTAGATTTCTACGCTTGCTGTTTCGCAGACGACCGACCGAGCCGATGCCGACTGACGTGGCGCATCTCAATTCAGCACTCGAAAAGCTCCGGGCCGCCTTGCAGTCGAAGTCCGATTGACGGCCCCAAGACCGATTTAAACTGTTTGACAATATTGTAAGAAAATTAAAGTCGGGTGGTTCTTGACCCGGCAGACGAGTATGGCGTTCGATTGGGCCCATGAACACAAACGTAATCGAGCCAATTTTAGAATTAGGTGAACTGCTCAAGACGCGGTGTGACTCTCCTCACGTTCGCCTGTACTCACGCACCGCTGACGGCCAGATAAACCACATCGGCGGCTCAGACCTAGCCGTCTATGAAGGCGGCGTGCCGCTTGTAGGTGACATCCTCAGCATCCGGTCGCCGTCTGGACATACCCAATATTCTGTACAACGGCGACTGCATATCGACGCGATCGAGCGAATCGGTTGGGCATTGATAGTCGAGCCGGTGGAAGATGCTTTTCTCGTTGCGATTGGCGAGGCTTGGGAGGCGGATACAGAGACGTTCGAGCAGGTCTTTGATGAACGTGAAGCGGAACTTCGAGACGATATCGCCGAGACGCAACGAATCGAGGACGAGAAGAAGTTGATTGAGCAAAAGGCCGCGGCGGAACGCAAAGCTGTCCGGCAGGCAGCCAAAATTGAGAGGGATCAACGTCGGCATGCGAGGCAGCAACGACAAGCCGCACGGGAGAAGAAAGGCTGAATCCGACGCGAATTGCAAAACGAGGGCTAAACGTGAACGACCTTCTCTCAAAGCTCCCGCGCAAAGGAGCCCGCCACACACTCCCCTGTGGATGACGTCTCAACTGTCGACCACTCCCTTGGTTTTTCTCTCGCGCGCCGGGTTGCCTCGACGGACCCCGGCGGTAACGTCGAGGGATGACCGAAGCACCTCCGCTAGACACTATCTACACAGCAGACGAAGCCGCAGCCCGCCTAAGGCTCAGCAATCGTGGGCTGATAAAGACCGCCAAAAAATATGGGCTATGTTCACGCTACGGGCGCGATTATCTATTTTCCGAAAACGATCTACTAGCCATCTGGCAAGTACTGCGGGAGCCTGAGAGGGCACCCAAACCACCCACTGTGAAAGCGTATGTCTCGGACTTGCGCCTCTATGAGTCGTTGCAGAAACTAACGAGGAGAAAGAAAGGACCTGGCCGGGCTCGCTGGGAAGCCACGAATGCCAAAAACGCGGAACTGCGCGAGGCAACGAAAGCCGCGATCGAGAAGTGGAAAGACGATGAGCCGTTAGATCACAGTCGCCGCGACGCGCAATACTGGACACCTGATCGCAAGGAGCGGCGCCGGCTGGAAAGCCTAGCGAAAAAGAAAGGATGGATGGCCCGAACATGACCAATCTGCCGAGCTCCCCAAAGCAGGAAGAAACTCAGGATAGATGCGATAACAGACGTTTCAGTACGAATCTACACAGTTGGACCTAACGCCGATTTGGACCTGCTCCTCGCTGCCGACGTCGGATATTTCGGCGGCAGTTGCCCTGCCGTCGGCGACATCATCAGCCTTTTTGCTGACAATCGACACTTTCGTGTTGAAGCGCGCCATTTCCTTCCCTCCAAGGAGCGAGATCGAGGATGGGCGATACTTTGCAGTGAGGAAATGGAGGCCATGCACACCAACGTTGCCGTTACATGGGCGATGGATAGCGAATGGGCGACGGAATTTGACCTGAAGATTATCGAAGACCTTGTGCGACTTGCTCGCAAGAAAATCAAAGATACGAAGAAGAACAGCCGCAAATAACGCAGTCCGAGCAGGATGGAAGGCTCAGAGATAGCTTGACTTCCGCGTGCGTCCTGTCAGCTTGCACTCTTAGGACGTGGGGACGTCCATTATTCATTTAGGGGAAATAATGAAAATTCGTATTGTCGTGCTGGCGCTCGCGCTGGCTGCTTCCGGGTGTGCACAGCGTCCGGACGCGATTGTTCCTGTCGATATTCCTATGGCAGCCTATACCAATCTTGGATGCCCTGCCCTCGTGCAGGAACTTCTCAAGGAACAAAACACCCTCGCCGCATTATCGAAGCAGCAAAATCAAGCAGCGACTGGCGACGCCGTCGGCGTGTTCCTCATCGGCGTGCCAACCTCCAGCACCTTCGGTGGTGACAAGGAAGGCCAGGTTGCTGTTTCGAAGGGCAAGGTGAACGCCATTAATTCGGCGATCATGAGCAAGGGATGCAAATGAAGCCACCGATCAGCTCCTAAAATGTCCTGCGGCGACCATCAAATTATTCAATCGTACAACAGCCCAAAAATGTACTTGCAAAACCCCTAAATTAGTAGTGGTATATGAACACTCTTGGGAGAGAGGGTACTGCATTTCATATATTGCTAATTTTGTTGTGAGCCATATTACGCCGCCATTTCCTGCCGGGAGTGGCGGCTTTTTATTGGTGATAAAACCGCGGAAACATTCCCCTGCAGGTTGTTTACGCCGCAAGGCAATGCTACTTACTCCCGTCGCCAAGGCGGAGGCGGCACGGAGGCCGGCTGCTCCCTACACGTTGTGGCTGGCTTCCAACTCGATTGCCAATTTCGCCTAGTGGCCCATCCTACCCCTCATGCCGAAGTTCCCCGAGATAATCCTTCTTGCGCTGATTTTCCTCGCCCTCGGCGTTGGGTTGATGCTGTTTATTGGCCCTGTTTTGCGAATGCTCGGCTGGCCTTCTTGACGCTTTGGCGATGGAACATAAGCAGAACGTCGCTGGCGATGCGGCCCGCTAATCAATATGTTATCCAGACGATATCCACTTGTTATACACAGTGGCAGGAGAAGCCATCTTAGAGAGGTTGGGCAATCGCCCGGCCTTTTTATTTTCTGCAGCGGTCATGGTGACAAGGCCGAGCACCTTGGTGCATAAAGTGGTATGGAAGAGAAAACAAATCTCGCAGACGATCAGGCTGAAGCTGAATCAAACCTAGCCGAAGCAAGGCGCATAACGAATGGCGCGATTCGTCGCGTTAACATGCTTGGCCTGGCTGTCGATGCTGACATCCTCATGATGTATCGCCCCGGCGGCCACGTTCCCCAGCTGAATTTTTCAACGGTTAAGCGAGAGCCGAAACTTGATTGAACGCGTTCGGAAGTCGAGTAGCCTCCTCCTGAATTTCAGCGCGCCTCGGCCAGGGTTATATTCGACGTTACCCCGGCGGAGGCACTAAGCCTGCGCTGCGGGTTACCGTCCGTTGATCAGCACGCTTCGAAGTTACCACCGTCGGATGGGGAAAAGTATCGTTGGCTCCGGTATCACTCACCACCCGAATGTAAGAGACGAACGCCTCATCAGCGGCTCGCACTAGAGCAACCGGTACCGCGTCGACAGGTCCACGGTCCTGCAGTGCATCCAAACACGCTTGAAGAGCACGCAGGTAAGCGTTTCCGTCAGCCGGTGGCCACGCGCAAAGAAGTAGTTGGGCTGCGCCCATCACAGAATTAATCGGCCGGTATCGTTCTCCAACAGCCGTCAGCATCCAAATTTTAGGAAATTGACACGACATGTGCGAACACATGACAACCTCCCTAGGATTTCGTGCGGATATTAGCAAATGTGCAAATAACATTCCAGCAACCACCAAACGAAAAAAGCCCGCTTACCGGGTTAGGGTAAGCGGGGGCTTTGATTAGGTGGCTCTTCGTGGCCTTACCGACCGCCGAGACTTGATTTTGTAGCTTCAACGGCGATGCTCGCGACGTTGATTTTGTCCATGTCGTCATCTTTGAAGCGCCTATAGGCTCCTACCAACAACATGATTGTGATCGTGGTGATCGAAACGATCGGTGCCACGAACATGGCAATGGCGACGGTTGGCGGCACCACGACAAGCGGCCCCCAGAAGTAGTGGTGCGAGGCACGGGTCATTGCGATCCCCATGAAAAGCATCGCGCATAAAGCCACAAATACCGTGAAATAGCGAACTCGAATACGCTGTTTCACTTCCGATATGAGCAGGTCCCGATGCTGAGCCTCTCGGCTCAGTTCGCCATTGTTGATCTTGAGCTCGAGCTCTGCAACTCTTCCCTCAAGGAAGGCAATTTCCTGGCCGTCGGAGGCGTCCAGGTTGGTGGGTGCGGAGACGGGCGGGCGAACGTCCTTCACCATCGATTATGCCGAAGCTCCCTGCCGCTTCTGCTGGTAATGCGGGAGGATCAATTCGTTCGGAATGGGAGCAAAGTATCCCCACTGCTTCGTAGCGATATCCCAAGGCCCTCCCGGCTCATGCGTAAGGGCTGAAAGTCGCTGCGCAGAAAGGCTGCCATAGCCGCTATAAATCTGTTCAAGCAGGTGTGCATCGCTTGGGGCAAGCGGTGACGGTGGTGCTGGCACCTGCTTCGACACCTCTACGCCTTGCCCCCGAAAAGCGTTATAGACGTCCGGGATCACAGGTCCGAATTTCCATGCTTCAATCTTATTCATAATCAGCGGAGAGTGCCGCATCTCAAGGTGCCAACCGTGTGAAATGTAGACGAGTTTCAGCAGTTGCATGATGGTAAGCCGCCTGTTATCAGCGGCCGCCCTACCAACGAACCAGTTGGCTATCTGTCTTGCGTCGTACATCCTGCCCTCCTATCCATTGGCGTTGATTCTTACAGCGTATATAGGCACGCTTAACATAATTGCACGTACAATGTTGTGGTTATAACTCTAGCTTGAACGCGGCCTAGGCTTTACCGCCTGGTTCTCGACAACACGGTCAACGCGCAGTGCCATATGATCAACCGCCTGCTTGACGCCCTGAATGGCATCCATGATCTGCTCTGTAGTTTCGCGCATCCCAGCCTTGGTAATGTAGTGCTGAGCCACGAAAAGCTTGTGCTCGGCCAGTTCCTGCCGCGTCAGTCCAGCCAAAGCCGAGGCTGCGGCCGCCACCGTTGAAGCCTCTATCTTCGCTTTTTCGATCTTGCCGTCCACATACCGCCACATACCGAACAGCACGCCGAAGACGGTTATGCCGAAGACGACAACCGCCATAAGTTCGGGTCCGCTCAAGGCTTCACCCCGCAAAGCTTTGCGAGCTTTTCGTTCTCGGCCAGAATCTGGCGCTGCGTTTCTGCCGTCATGTTGTCCACCACGGAAGGCCTGATAGCGCGCGCGACATCACAATAGTTACCGCTTGCCGTCACGCATCCACTTAGCGAGAGAATCGCTAACCCCGCGATCATCAAGACCGTTGATCTCATTTTCGACTTCCTTGGATTGTGTTCTGGCCTTGGCGTTGTTCTTGGCGACCTCCGCAGCAGCGTCGGCCTTGCCGTCAGACCGTCCGTAGAGGAACGCGCCGACTAGCACGGATAGGATGACGCCAGCAGCGGCGACGTAGCCAGAAAGGCGAGCCCACAGTGAGGCAAAGAAAAGTGTCATGCCTCACTCCTTACGCGCCGCACGAAGTACCAGATTCCTACCGCAACGCCAGCCACAAGGGCAACGGCAAGCGCCCACTGCAATGGCCCGCTACCGGCTGCAATCGCGCCACCGGCCGACAGTAGACCGCCAAGCGGACCCCATGCTTCCGGCTTCTTCAGGATTTCAGGAAGGCCCGTGTTTTTTGTATCGGCCTGCGCTGCGGCTTCTGCTGGCGCATCGACCTTAACCGGAGCGACACCGGCTGGCCGTGTAAGCCGCAGAGCATTGCCGACGACACCAGGCTGGTCTTTCCACTTCTTGAGCGGATCCTTGCCGGTGACGCGGATAGTCCAGCCACGGCCGTTCGCCGAGAAGCCCTGCTTGCCGCCCAGCGACTTGAGGTAGCGCATCCGCTCGTCGCAGTAGGCAATGATCAGCATGCGAATGCCACCGGGGAAGGCATTGACGCCCGCGACCGTCTGCTCGCCGATATGGCCGTCGATCTTGCCGGCGTAGACGCCGGCGCCCTGCAAAACGACCTGCAGCTTCTTCAGCGCAGTCATCGGCCCAGAATTCACGCCGAAGTCAAACGCCGCGTAGTCGAGGCCCGCCGGGAGCACATCGCCGCCGGACTGCGACCAATACGAACGCTGATAGATGGCGGTCGCCTCAGCCAGCGTCATCGCCTTGACCTGCTCAGCCGTGACCGACTTCAGGCCGCGATGCGCCGCAAGCGTCTTGTGCGTAATCCCGTATTTGGTCGGGCCGCCGCTGTCTGTCTTTACATTGGAATAGCCGCCCTCGTGACCAAACATAAGGTCGAGGGCGACGGGAAGAGTTTCCCGCGCCATGGTGGTCTCCTGAGTGGTTAGGTAAGTTGCGAGAAGGTCTCGACTTGTGGTTGCGCGCATGATTTTATGTAACGCAACCTAGGAGGAGCAAATGCCCAACATCGACATCGCCCATATCCACGAGCAAGGTCAGGACATGATCATCGCGCCGCTAGACGGAGCGTTCGGCAATAGAACGCAAGGTGAGCAAAACTCGATGCTGGGCGCAATCCAAGCCGCGGCTCACAGCGCAGGACTTAGGGGCACCGCGGTGATAGTTTGGCAGGCTGGTAGGCGCTTCAATTTCATGGGGCCACAGCGATGGCACCCATTTCTACGCAGCATCGACATGCGATGGGTATCTGCGAATATAAACAAATCCCTTAGCTGGTAGCGCCTCCGCGGACATGAGGTTGCTCTTGAGACGCTTGGCTTCAGCTACGGAAAGTTGGACGGCGGGTCCGCCAATTCCGATTGCATTTTCCATGATGATGTCCTTTGATTAGTCACGGACAAGCCATTGAGCCGAGATGATCTCGCTCATTGGGCTAGTCTGTGACGTGTGATGGTTGCGGCACCGTACGAGAAACGCTAGATATCTCGGCCTTACTCGGCAATTTTATCGAACTTACGGACAAATATGATTACCGTTGCCCAACTTGGTCTTGACCTTCAACACTGTGGCGCGGCGGCGGCTTCTGGACAGATTAGCGTTAGCTTCTGGACAGCAAAACGCGCGCTCTAACGCCAATCGCGGCATACGGCGAGATCAGTTAGCGGTACGTACAAATTAGTTCAGCGCTTGTTTTTTCTGTCCATTCTCACCATCGTCCGGCTCGCGCATTCCAATCGACGTTATGGCTCGGGGCTGACAGCATGGCAAAATTCACTCTCAATCTAGACGCGGGGGGCGACGTGGCTTCAACGTTCGTTGAAGCTCTTTCGGGGCGACAACTTCTTGTGAAAGAATCGAGCGATAGGCCCCATCCATTTCAACACCTCTCTGTCACGAGTAAAAAGCTCTCCAGCGCATTAAGCGACTTTCTTGATTCGCTTGAGAAAGATGAGTTTCCACCATCAGGCGATCCACACCCCCTTGGACCGAAGGAAGAGCTTGAAGCCCTTGCCTATCGTGCGGCCGAAGTGTTCGAACTCTATGAGGGGCTACCCACAGCATTGGCCTTTCCAGGATCCAAAGCGTTCCGCGAAACAGCGGCAGACTATCGCTCGGGAGTCAGTAAGGCGGGTCGAGATTTCAAACTGCTGTGCAATTCGCTAAAACACAATTCCAACTCGATTTCTACCATCCAATACACTTTGGCTAATACGCGCCGAGTTATTACTGCCTTTCGTTTGTTGGAGGCAACTCCAGGCGAAAAGGCGATGCGGTTGAATGAAAACTATCATCGGAAGGGTGAGCGACAGCGAACCTGCACGACTTTTTTACATCAACTTATCTACGGGGTTCTGCGGTGTGATTACTTGGCAGCGAACGCGGTGGCGAAGTTGCTAGATGTGAAGTGCGAGCCAATTTCTCCGTCTCAGCTAACGCTTTTCAACGGTAGGTTGCTCCAAAGAATCGTGGGGAGGGAGAAAATCGTCTTTTCATCGGAAAGCACCATGTTTGACGGACTGGAGTTGCATCCGGAACTAATTTGTCTGCGGCGACTGGAAGCTGCAGTTTCACCAGAACCTGCCGAGGTGGTGACAAAGGTTTTGCATAATGGCTACTCGCTGTCGTATCCATACAAATGAAAATTAGGAGGTGGAACGTGCGCAATGAGACTTGAGGATCGCGGTGGGCCGTGGCCGATAAGATCGGCAAATCCCAGGAGCGGCTGACCGCTCCCGGCACCTGGTGTCAGTCGGCCGGTTTAACCTCTGTTGGCTGATCGTCGTCATCGGTCGAAAGATTGCGGGTATCCTCAAGCAGCAGCGTCCGCACGGTGGCGTTCAATTTGCCAGTTGCGGCAAGCCCATGAGCGGTCTGGAACTTTTCGATGGCGGCAACCGTGGTCGCCCCCAGCTCGCCGTCGATCATGCCGGGATACAGGCCAAGCTCCCGGAGCTTTCGTTGAATGTCTCTGTTCTGCTCTGTCATCGTGTTTCCTCGGTTAAGGTGCTTTGACGCAGGCGATCCATTGGGCGATCGCTTCGGCGATCATCTGGCGATTAAGCGCGGCCGGGTGCAGATCATCGCTGACCCAACCGGATTGCTGCCCACCGGCCGCCTCAGCTACTCCGAACGCATATCCGGACTGAACGGTCATATGAGCCCAGGCCGCGATGATATTGACGTTCGCATCCGCCATCGTATCGACCAAGGCGAGGACGGCGCGAACACATGGCACATACCAATTGCGCCACTTCGCATCGGAGATGCCGCTGCGTGGTGGAGCAGGAAGCCAGATGCCGATTTTTGCTGTCGGCAAGGCAGTGCGTGTTTGCGCAATCATCGCCTTCAGCCCGTCCTGAACCCTGGCAAGCGCGATCGCCGCATTCTCTTCGTTGATGTCGTTCGTGCCGAGGCCGATAATTACGAGATCCGGGTCGGTGGCATTGAAGCCGGCCGTCAGGCCGGAGAACCGGTTGAGATAGAAACGCGGATCGAAGATCTTGCCATTGCGGACATAAGCCGCATTGTCGCCGCCGATGGTGTCCCGGATGAACGGATTGAACTGATGGCGGGTGGTTCCATAGGTGCCTTCTGACGTGCGGGCCAGATAGGCGGTTTCACCCCCCACCTCCACAGCCGGTTGCGCCGTCCGCTCATAGATGAAATCGCCAATCGCCCACCCGCTGCGCCCTTCCGCAAACAGTGCCGAATAGGTGCTCGGATACTCTTCCAGCATTTTCAGGGTGCCGAGCCAGCTCGGTATCAGTCCAATGTCTGTGAGTTTGGCCGAGACTGACGGCACCAGACCGCGCCAGGTGATCGAATCGCCGATGACAAGGATCTTCGGAGAGGCTGTCACGGGGCCGGTCTTACGCACGATGTTCACTGTGCGATCGTAGCGCATGCCCGACAGCTTGTGCCTACCGCCGGCGGTCATCTTAATTGCAGAACTGGCCTTGGTGTAATCGATCTTGAAGGCGTCGGTATGCTCCTCGATGTAGGGGAGCGTGTTGCCGCTGATACGCGAGATCGTCAGGGGGTAGCCGCTTTCGTCGTCTCGCTCGGCAACGATAGAGGCCGGGAAGAAAGGAAGCTCGCGACCGGTTACCGAATAATGCGTCGAAGGATAGAGCACATCCGCGCGCCGGCGGATCGGCCGATCGTCACGGGCAATCCAGCCACGCTCACCGGAGCCGATATAGATTTGACCGCCGGTGTAAACCCGCGCTGTTCCGCTCTGGAATTCCCCGAGAAACCAGTGCGTCGGCCGTTCGGTGAAGGAATACTGGGTAAAGAACTGAAAGATCGCCGCCCGGGCGCTGATGCGCTTCTCCATCACCATATCGACGGATGACAGGACGCCGCCCTTGCCACGGATGTAGAGGTGCGGCACGCCCCAGACGTCGTCGGCCGTCGCCTGGACATAGACACGGGCGAATACGAAACCTGTAAGTGGCGTGTCCTCTGGTAGGAAGCCGCCATAATAAGAAGAAGCACCCGAAACACCGCGCGTCAATCCGAGTGCGATCAGGTCGGCGCTGGTGGTATCGACAACGGTCGTGGCATCCGTCGAATAGAGATAGGCATCGTCCGGCGCATCGCCGCACTCGAACATGTTGGGGACGAGGCCGCCCTGCGTATAACCCACCTTAGCGTGTTTGCTATGCACCTCGCGTGTCATCACCGAGGCGATCTCAACGACGAGGTTGCTGGTCGGGATACGCGGCTGCGCTGAGCCACTGAGCAGCCGGACGGGAACGCCGCCAGCAGCAGCAGCAACGGCATCATAAACGATGCGGTCTTCCGTGCTGGAGGCCGTTTGACGGTCAAACTCCCAGAACCGTGACCCATCTGCCGGCGAATACAGGACCGTCGTGCCCTCCCCTCGGTTCAATCCATAGAATGTCGGAACGAGGATCTTGTCTTTCTCGACAGCCAGCGGGTATCGCAGATTGACGCGATCCTTCTGCATGTCGGACGTTTCGAGCACTTCCTCAATTGACCAGACGACCCGGTAGCTCCTAATCACAGCAAGGATGATGATCTCCGATGGCCGCGCCTTCGTCGGCACGGTCGGGTATACCGCCACTTTCTGCGGAGCGGTAAGGTCTGCGAGATCGAGATAGATAACGTGCTGCACGCTCGAACCGATGGGCAATGACACATGGTTGGGACGCTGTGTCGATGCCGTGCCGTAGCTCGAGTTCAAACTTGTCGCGCCGATGCTAGCAGATATGCTGCGCGGCACATAGAACGCGGGAGAAGCGGCAACGACACTGTCGCGATCCCACTCCATCCGCTGGCCAAGCGCGACGACTGGCGCTGAAACAGCATCGATCGCTGCGCCGGCTGTTGATATGCCTAGCAACGTCAATTGCGCGGCCGCATCCGCAGCGGTCAGCAGACCGCGCCCAGCGGCAGTGCTGTCGGTTATCCCCGTCGAAAGGACCGTTAGCGCTGACACACCAGGGATCTGCACGAACACGATGCTGGTCGTTCCAACCGTGATAGCAGTATTACTGCAGACCCATGCCTTGCCGCCGTTTGCCGCTCCCGCCTGAACGAATACGCCAGCCCTGATCAGTTCGGCCTCGATATCGGCATCCGTTGCCCGAACCGGCGAGCCCGACGCCTGAACGACATAAATGCCGTTCGCCGCGCCCGCCGACTGGTCCTTCAGCAGGATACGATCACCCGTAGCCAGTACAACGCCATCGACGGTGTCACCGTTCTCGAATGAGGAAGCAAGCGTGCCGTTGGTCGTGGTGGCGACCCGCACCGACGCCTTCCATGCTACCCCAACGGCTGCTGAACTTGCAATCAGCGAATCGATCAGGGCAAACAACGCACGAATCGCCGATTTGTCCGGCTGCGTTCGAAAGCCAGACGGGCCGTCGGCGTAAACGGTCGCAGCCTCAGTGGATACAAGACCCATGAGTTAATCCTTCCAAGATTTTAGATGATGGTGACGGCGACCGGCGCGCTGGGCGTGCCAGCGATGCCGGAACCGTTAAACAGCACGGCGTAGTAGTCCCAGACGCCTTGTGGCGCGCAGGTTGGCGTTTCAGCATAGAGTACGGCGTTGTCGAACTGCCCCACAAAGGTGGTTCCGGGGAGCATGTTAAGCGAAGTATTGCCCGTTACCGACGTCAGTTTTCCTTGGAAATGGCCGTTGGACGAGATGGCCGTCCCAGACACGGTCGTGCCGCCGGCTAGGCGCGGGGTAAATTGCCCAGCGGATACAGCAGAGACATCAAACGCATAGCGGAACACGGTTCCAACGGGAGTCAGTGCCGTGGTCTGGAATATCGAGCTTGTCGACCCGGCGGTGTGAACTGCCGCGCCAGTTGCCGTGCTCCAGTTAGTCCCGACCGTCCATCCGGTACTCACGCCACCAGGGAAGTCGCCGTTCGTCAGTTGGTTGGTCCGGCTGACATCGCCGTCGACTATTCCGGGATAGGTCGCCGCAGCTGTCGTTACATTGATCGGTGCACCAACCTGGGTGCACTGCGCAATAACATCGGCCGCTGTCGTCAGGGCAACGCCCGTCGCCTTCCGGTAAAGCTTGACGGTCTTGTTGTTGGCGTCGTTTGGCGTCGTGAAGCTGAAGACAGCATTGCCGAGATGAGGCGCGGCCGCTGTTTGCGTGAATGCGGTCAGCGCGGCCGGGGCATCTGGGTTGACCGTTGACGTGACGTTTGCGGTGACCGACCAGTCTGAGTATTGATCACCCGTCACCTTGAAGGCGACTTGAACCTCCAGCGCCTTGTCACTCGGCACAACGTTGGTATTTAACTCAACGAACCCAACGACAGGAACGCCCGGAGTTGCATCGGGGAACTCTTGTTCTACCCACGCGCCAGGTGATCCTGACCCGTTATCGACCACCCGATAGCGAACAACTGGAGTTAGGGAATCATCCGCAGGGTCGATAATGACGACGCGAATATAGACTGACCCGCCGCTAGGTTTAGCCTGCACGACGTTGATAACAGGAACAACGAGTTCGCCCGCGTCTGGAGCATCTGGAACCGGAGGCTGAGCGCCCTCATCTACGGCTGGATTCCAGTCGTCGATATTGTCGGGGTGCTTGACGATGTCCATTTGAAAGCCGCCGCGCATAAGCGCGAGGACGGAACGACGATTTTCGACAATGGCTCCATCCAGCGACGAAATGCGCTTCGGAGTGGCCAGTCTGACCCAACGCGAATAGATCGCATTGATGCCGGAGAACCGAACGTCGATCGAACCGCGCTTCTTTTGCTGAAGCCGTCGCCAGTCGCGAATACCCAAGCGGCGAGCCTGCCGCCACTGGTGGCACCAGCCGTAATCAGCCTCCTGCCGCAGGATCCGGCCATACTCTACTTGAGCGGCCACATCCTCAAAGAAGTCGGTATCGCTTGTGGTGTAGTCGGTGGGCGGATACGTGAAGCGCGGAACCAACTGGTTGACCGCATCTTCCGGCAGAACGTCATATTGGATCTGGTGTCCAACAATGTCGGCATCAGTCAGGACGCCGCAGCGGCTTTCACGGAACTTGCCAACCGTAAACAGCAGGGCACCATCGCCGCGCTCACAAATCCAGCCGTCGCACGCTGCTAGGATAGCGTTGGTGCCAACCTTCGGGCCGTTCTCGGCCGTGTCGTACCCGTTGCATTCGTAGCGCTTCTCAGTGCCACCACCCGCAAGAGGTACGTCTTCGTCGCAAACGTCGGCCTCTTCCTTCCACATGTCGATGACGGGAAGGATAGCCTTGGTGTAGTCGCGCTTGTGGCCGAACTCGTTGAAGCACTGGTGCCACGCCATGATGAGCGCCGCATTCCGTGTCCACGTCCATGTGGCTGGATTGGTCGGGCTTTGTGCGGGATTACGAAAGTCCCAGCACAAGGCACCATCAAGTTCCGTTGAAAGAACCGGCGCGCCGTAAGGGAAGCGCTTTTGCTGCTGCTGCGGATCGACAGACTGCACGATCATTGCGATCGATGCTTGCCCATCTCCTCTATGCGCTGACGTCCAGATGCCTTCAGCGGAAAGAATGTCCGTAATCGGGACGTAAGCTGTCTCTGTTGGCAGACCAACTCGCGTCAGAATCCGAACGTTGTTCCCGTACCGATCGCCGCTTGCGAAGGTCGTGAACCCGTTTACGTCTAGGTCAGAAAGATCAATTCGGTTGTCGTGAAGCCAGAACCCCCGATAAGCCGAAACGCGGTGACCGGCTACGGCCTGAACGGCCATAAGGTTGCGCCCCTTGGCCTCCCACAGCATGTAGGAGCCGCCGACACGCATCCGGCCAACGGCCCACGCGCGATAAGGGATCGACTGCGTCTTCGGAACCTTGCCGTCTTCAGGCTTTGGCGGCTTTGGTGCCGTCGGCGTGAGAAGGATGCCAAGCGCCGTGGTGGCAATGGCGGAGGCGATCGAGGCGTAGGTGATCGTGGTGGCGCCGATGGCGAAGCCGCCGGACCCAAGAACAGCCGTAAAAATCGGGGTGAAGATTGGGTCTCGGCGAGCAACGGGGTAAAGTGTGCTGGTGCGCCTGAGTGTGTATTCCCAGATTAGCCGCTGCGCTGGGTCGCTATACGAATTTAAGTAAAACCGCTCATCGCGCAGCATGAGGAAACCTCCACGCGGCCACGAGGTCAGCCTTCTTCGCGACCACTCGGCCGGGAGAAAGCATCGCCCACAGCGGCCCAAATTTGATTGCTGAGATTTCGGAGACTGTGGTGCCGTCGAATGACGCTGCACGAACGATGGCCACGTCGCCGTCGGTGGGCTCATCAGTGCGAACCAGGCCGATTGGCAACAGTGTCGGCTCGACCAGAGCGACAAGCCCTCCAGCCCTTGCTATGAGGCGGTGTGCTCCTATCTCTGTCGAGTAGGTGCCGCGCAGGGCGGCCGCCGGGTCGATTCCAGTGCGCTCGCGCACCCATGAGGCGCACCATGTCGTGCAGTCGTCGCCGACCACCCCACCCCACCCGAACAGGTGTGGCAAGGCGAGAAATTCTCGCAAATCCATATGATGTCCTTGGGGTGGCCTTGGCGGCTGGGGCGACAACAAAAAGTTGCGCACGCGTCGTAGACAGCCGCCAAACCTCGTGCGAGGTTGCGCTGAAACGGGAGGCGTTATGTTAGAAGGTCAGTACAGCGCGATATTCTTTGAAGCCGACCCGAACTCCGGTCTGCCTGGCAAAGAATTTGCCCGTGGCGTGGTGGAGTTCCGCGACGGAAAAGTGTTCGGTGGCGACAGCGGCTACCAGTATCTCGGGAGCTACGAGATGCTGGACGAGATCCGATTTAGCGGATCAATCACTGTCACTCCTCATACGGCGCAGCGACTATCTGGCTCTGCCTTTGGAGTCCGTGGTTCTACGTTAGATATCCGCGGAAGTGCCGACCACGTCAGCGTGCGCTGCGGCGGGGAGATCCGGACGCTCGGCCAACCATTTCATGTAAAGCTGACTCGAATTGTCGGATAGCATAAAGTTCATAATGCAATGCAACCGTTCGGCCGCGCTGATGATGCGCTCGACGTCGTCATTGCTGTAGCTTCTTGGAATTGGCATCTTTCTTCCTTCAATAATTTGGCCAAACTGGAGCGACGCCGCGTGCAAGGCGGGCCGTCGCATCACAGAACTTGTCGGTAGGGCTAAAAGCCTTCTGCTGGGCAGACGACCAGACGGCACGAGCCGCGCGGGACCGGGTGTTCTCCCCAGCCACAACGGACAAAGACAGCGTCAACGTTGCGCTTGAGGTGCCCTGCACTGCCGTGCTCGACTCTCCGATGTGGCTGGCCGAACCATTCCAAATCGGAATGACATTCGACATTGGCTGGAAATAGTCGTCCAGCGTAGTCAGACCCATCTGCACCGCACAGCCGCGAACGGCAGGCAGGCTTTCTAGCATCTTCGCGCCGGTTGCCGGATCCACGCCGGAGATGGTGAATTCCACCGAGTCCGACGTGCCGTTAACCAGCACCTCGAGCGTCGGAACGCCAACCAGACGACCGCCGCCCATATAGACCGTGCCGTCTGGGTCGATACTGTCGAAGCCGATCGGCACGTCGTTGACGCCCATCCAAAGATGAAGCGCAGGCGTCGTGTCGATGCGCAGGAAGATTCCAAGCTGGTGGCTTTGACCCAAGGCGGCGATGACGTTGTCGGGAACCCAACCCATGATTATTCCTGACTAGAAATGAAGAAGGCCCGCGTGAGCGAGCCTTTGAATGGGGATGGGTGGGTGGAAGCCGGTGGTTAGCCTCTTTGGTGCGCGGATCGGCGGTGGAAGTCACCTGCGCGTCGATTGGCCTCTATCGCCTCCGCGATGCCTTGGCGCACCCACTCTCGGACGCAATCGTTTCCAGCGGCCGTCACAGTCACATTGAATGGTGCAGGTGCCTTCCGCTCAATCTCATCCAGACGAGCCGTAAGGCGCTCGTATTCCTCCCTGGTCACGTAACTGGTCATCAGCATCTCCAGTCCGGCCATACGACCGTTGGTGTCCGCTTATCGCTCATGACCTCGCTGGCGATGTCGTCGGCCATCTTGCGCCCGTATCGATCGACGATAATGGCCATGATTTTTTCGACATCCGTACTGAGGAAACGCATGTAATCTTTTGGTTGAACTGACATTTAAAAAGCCTCCACAAACTGCATCGATTGCTGCGTTACGAAAAACGCCTCAACGACCGATGGCAGCGTAAATCCGGTTGGGAACTTAGCGACAAAACGAGGGCGCGCGAACTCGACGCGGGTGCCGGCCGTTACCGCCTCACGAAGAGGTGGTGCGAGTGCCAGCGTGTAGTCCTTGAAGGTGCGGGCTGCTCCGCCATCGACTTCGGAACCGGCGGCGCTCTTGGTGACGACGTCCCAGTTTCGGTAGGCCCGCCACCCCTTGACGGGGTGGTAAATAGAAAACCATTCCGACCAGCGAATGTCGCGGCTTGCGCCATAAAGCCTGAGCTTAAGAGTGCCCGAATTCAGCCCTGCATTCTCAAGTACCTTGCCGTAGACGGTAGCCTGGCTATAGCCGGAGCCGTCGTCGAAGTATGAGCCGTCAGAATGCGGAATGCCGCTTGCGATCGGTGTCGGCAGGCCGCCAATGGTCGGGAAAGGCCCAAACCAGTCGGTGATAATCGGGACGTTGATATAGCGGAACGAGCCATTCAGTCGCGCACCGAGCCAGTTCACATACTCGTATTGCTCCTTATCTTTGATCAGGCAGTTCTCATAGACGGCGGTAACGAGACCGCCGCCCGTCATTTCCATGCTTACGGACTCGCCGTTGCCATTCCTGCCGCCTTCAAGGCCACTTCCCTGCACGTCGAAGATAGTCTTCACAGGGTTCAGAAAGTTGGCCTCGAGCGTCTGGACATTGAGATAGCCGGCCATGTTAGCCCTTCTGCGAAGAGTACCGCTGTTGCTGTGTTCCCCAACCACCGCGGCGGTCGTTGTCGTTCTTTTCGGAGATCGCCTGCGCAACGCCTTGCCGCACCAGTTCGCGAACATGCGGATCGCCGGAGGCGCCCTGAATTTGGACGACCATGGAGGATGGCCCGTTGCTGCTGGCTGCAGAAGACTGGCGAGTGTTGAGGCGGGGAGCTACTGGAGCGCCCACGAGGCCGCCGTCTGCATAGCCTCGGAGCTTGTCGAGTGTGCCAATGCCGAGTTTGCTGACGGTCTTGGCGTCAAAGACGTACTCGCCCTTGTGCACAATACCGGCTGGGGTCATCTTGCCGCCTGGACCGGTGTAGCCGCCGGAGTCAAAGAGGCCGATACCGCCAGAGGCGGCAAGCTGCTTAGAACCGCCGAATGAGGTTCCGGAGAGGAACGACAGCCAACCGCCTCCACCACCAGCCGCGCCACCAGAAGCAAGGCTACTCGCCAGACTCCCAAGGCCCTTGGTGGTTTCGGTGGATGCGCCTGCCAACTTGTCTAGCGCCGCAGAGGCAGACTTCGCCGACGACACTTCAAAGTGCATCGCGTCCTTTTTGGACTTCCAGTCTCCGCCCCAGTCGAAACCATTGCGATTTGAAATCTCGCCGATGCCCGCTGGCATGTCGGTAATGAGCCGACCGCCTCGCCCCGTGTCCGGGTTTGCCATCGGATTGATGTCGATGGCATTGCCGAGCGCGTGGTTGGATAGCTTGTTCGTGCCAGCGATGTTGCGGTAGTTGTAGCCGCCGATCGACTTGATGTCGTAGCCGGTGCCCTCAAGGTCTTTGACCAGCGATTGAAACTGCGAAGCGTACTTCGCATTTACATCCGCTGTCAGGCCGCTCGCAGTGCTGATCGTGGACAGGCCGACGCCAGTTTTTGATATGCCGGCTGGATTGAATGACGTCAGTGCCGAGGCCGCCTTGCCTGGTGCGGCGGGGAATGCAGCAAGGGCGGATGCGGCCGCCCCAACCGGCGAAGCCGTAGCGCCAGCCTTACCGCCCAGCAAGGCCGAAGCCAGACCATTGCCAATCTGCTCGAACAATGCGTCCAGCGACTTCTGCATCGCGTTCGCGGCGGCGTTTCTGAGAGCGTCGACGAATGCCTCGCCGATATCCTTGCCGCCCGACACAATCCCAGTGCTGAAATCGGTAAGAAACGACTTGGTCGCATCTGCGATTTCTTCCTGCTGGAAGCGATTGCGAATGGACTTGGCATTGTCGCCGCCGAGGTCTTCTGACAGGCCGTAACTGCGTAGACGCTGCGTTATGGCCTGATCTTGCTTCGACATACCCGCGAACTTCGCGTCGTCCAGCAAATCCTGCTTCAGTTTGGCCTGACCGAGCGCTTCCGAGTATTTCTTGTAAAGCTCGACCTTGGCTTCGATTTCGGCTTTTTGGGCCTCCGACAGGGAGCGCCCCTTGTCCTCGGACTGCTGGAGCAGATCCAACCGGAAGCGTGCCGCATCGGTAGCAGCACCGTATTCGCCGAGCAGTTCGGTTTCCAGTTTCAAAGAGCCAATGCGGTCGTCGGCTGATTTCAACAGATCGCGATAGGCGTTCTTTGCCTTTTGGGCGGCGGTTTCGGCTTTCTTGGATGCCTTCGCAGCTTCCTCGCCGAGTTGGACGGGCTTCGATTCCGGCGTCGGAACCCCCATCATGCGTCCGTTGGACTCAATCAGTGGGTTCTTATTGGCTTCTTGCTGCGCGCGGTAGTTCTGCTGATCGTTTGCGTTGATCAGGAACTTTCCGTCACCACTGAGAACCGGTCCAAGCTGGCCAAGCGGGCCTAGTTGCTTGACTAGGTCGACTAGGACGGCGGCTTCAGTCTTGAATTGCGAAGCCTTGCCGGATGCAGTCTCGATGGCCTTGCCGAGCGCTTCGAACGTCTTGGCAAAGGCTGCTATCTCTGGATTTGCACCATCCTTGACCAGAGCCAGGAGTTCGTCTTGAACCTTTTTGGCGAGTTCTGCGCTTGCCGTTCCGTCCTCGATACCGCTGGCGAGGTCATTGAAGGAGCGCTGAAGATTGCCGACCGCCATCTCGTCTTTGCCCAATTGAGCAAGGCGGGAGGCCATGTCGGTGAATTCAATGTTGACGTCGGAGACCTGCTTTCGCAGTTCAGCCCACTGCTCTTCAGCGGCGATGCCGGCCGCTTCTTTGATGTCCTTGCCGCTGGCAACCTTGTTACGCTCGTCGTTGTAAGCCTTCAGGGCAGGAAGCGCCTCGCCCCACTTTTGCGTCACCGCATCAATGAGTTCGGCTTCTTTCTTCAGGACCTCTTCGGACTTGGCTCCACCCCAGTCCATCGATCCGAAATACTGGATTGCTGCGGCGCCGGCAGCTACTATACCGATCGTAACCAGCGACATAGGGCTGATAACGGACATGAACGCGGAACTAAGAGCGGAGCCAAGCCCCTTCCCATCGCGCTTTAGGTCATTAAAAACCGCCGACAGCTGCGTACCCTGCTGCAGAGCGATTTGCAGCGGGCTCATACCCCCAGCGGCGCTTACACCGATGTCTTGGAACTGAGCAGCAATGTTTGAGGTGTACGGGTTCGCGCCACCGCCGCGTTGCGCCGGCGTATCAGCCAGAGCCGCATTGCGCCCTTTGATGGCCGCCGTCGAAGCCAGAGCGGCTTGCCGCTCCTTCGTAATGGCCGACGTCATCTCGTTGGCGGAAATGGCGCCTAGCGCGTGAGCGCGCTTAATGTCGTTGACGGCCGTCTTGTAATTCGTGATAGTTGCAAACAGCGGGCTATAGCGAGCGCGAAGGCGCTCAAGCTCTTTCCCTTGATCTGCAAGCGCGCCGGTCCACTCCTTGGCTCCGGCGGTTCCAATCCCCACCATCTTGTCGATGCGGGTCTGCATGGCGCTGACCATCGAATTATCGATGCCGCGGCCCATCTTCTGGAATTGTTTTTCAATCTGCGCGCTGCCGGTGGCGATATCGCCCACGAACTTTTTGATGCCGCGTTCCGCCGCAGTCATATCCGAGCTGACGGTTAAGACCAGATTGTTGTCGTTGTCAGCAGCCATCGGCGGGTGTTCCTACAATGCAAAAAGCCCGCGCGCTGGCGGGCTTCGGTTCTGGATGGTTGGCTAAGTGTATTTGGCCATAAGTTTAGCCATCTCTCCTTCGGAAGGAGCCGAGTTGTCCTCGCCGCCCTGCGCTTCGTTGTGGCCTTCAATGCATTCGAAGAACTCAACGAGCGTCGACGGCCAGAAATCAACTGGCCGCCATCCAATGGCGTGTGCGGTGCGCAACCACTGCCGTATCTGCGCGTCGGTAGTTACTTCTGCTTCGCCGTCTTGGCTGGTTTTTCCTCGACGGCGGCTTCGTTTCCCTCGACGTCCAGATGAGCGGCGATCATCAATTTGAAAGCCGTCTGGCACGCTTTGAAGTGCTTCAACTGGATCTTCTTGATTGCGGAGGCCCAGTCACCCTTGACCGTCAGAAACTCGATGGCCGCAAGCGTGGCCTCGACCTCGACGCCATCAAGGCGCTGCCACAGATCGACGAGCGACTTGCACTGCAGTGCGCGAGAGACGGCCGAGAGGCCGCCCATCGTTGCCGCAACAATCAAGTCCACGTCGTCGATCTTCAGATCAACCTCGCCGCGAGCGCTGTTAACTGCTTCAGCCATCCGTTACACCTCGGCGACAAACGTGACGGCGTCACCAGGCACGAACGTGGCGCTGAATTCCATGTTGTTTTCCATGTCGCCGGAAGCTTCGAAGTCGGTAACGAAGAACGGGCCAGAGAACGTGCCAAGGCCGGGTACAATGATCTTCGCGTTGAACACTTCGGCGTTGATGACCTTGTCCATGAAGCCTGACATGGCAACGGACGAGACGAACGCGCCAGAGCCGGAGAACGTGCGATTGACCATGCCGGGGCGCGACGTCTTGATGACTTCGTCGCCGGGGTTGGTGCACGACGGAATGGAAGTGTCGATTTCATTGGCCGAAAGGCTGAATCTGCGTGTCTTCAGGCCGCACAGGTTCGTAAACGTTTCAGGGCCTGGATCTTCGCCATTGCCAATTTGAATGATAAGCAGGCGGCCGAGTTGCTGTGGCATGTGAAGGTTCCTTCATGTGAAAAAACCGGCACATGGCCGGTCGTGGTGGCGTGGTGATTTTGGTGGTGACGCCGCTAAGCGGCCCGGTCGTAGTTCGCGATGAAGTCGATGACCGCATGGCTCGTTACCCCGTCCGGATCGCGAAAGGTTCGCGTCTGGCGGTGCATGATCGAAATGAAACGATGGGTAGGCATAGCCAGCGTCTTCATGTGAAGCGCCTCGACGACCGCGTCTGCGATCGCGCGAACGGCTGGATAACCAACCTTGCGAGACCAGCCGTGGAGCGTCAGGAAAACCCTGCCGCCTTCAAGACACGTCGCATCATCGCGAAGCGTCTGAGCCTCTCCGATAGTGACGTATCCCTCTTTCGGGGTGGCCCAGCAGGTAGCTGGCGGCTGGTCGTACACGCCGTTAACGAGCGGCGTCAGAGTCGCGTCTGCCTTCAGGAGTGGCACGATGGCCGCCTGAAGCTCTAGTTCCGCTGAAGCCATAGGTTCTACTTCCGGTTAAATTCTCGGAAGGCCTTTGAGATGGCAGCCTTCTTGATTTTGATGGCCGTAGCCCTGAAGGAGTTCCACGTTGGCCAAATATGAGGTTGGGCCGTGGTGCCGGGGTGCATGCCGGCCGGGTTCGATGCCGCGGCCGCCCTACCCGCAACCGTACCGCCGCCGGGTGCCGTGCTGTGCGGCGCAGTACCATATTCGAGGAGCCGCCAAGTCCAGGGAGCAAAGAGGCCGGTGGCGTCCTTGTCCTTTGTGGGGTTCTTGCTGAAGTTCTCGACGTCCGGATGGTTCTTCAGGAAATCCCCGCTAAAACCTTCCATGTATTCCAGCGTCGCGCCGGTAGGGGCAACAGCGCTGATCTTCTCGGCGACCTCTTGAACTACCTTTAGGTTGGCTTCGGCCGCATATTTCAAGGCATTCGGAACAAAAGCATTGAGGTTTCGAGTAACGGCTGCCCGCCCCTGCATTTTCGCCTTCAGCGCCATGCCGTCCTCCTTGTCAGGAGGCCCGCCCCTGCGTAACCATAATGTCCAGCCAAGCGTTCTTCTGGTCTTGGTTCGTAGGTGGCGCGGTGATCGCGTAAACGACGACGGAGCGTGCATCCACAATCTGCCAATCTGCCCCTACAGCGCGCGTTTGAACCGAACTGCGTACACGGACGATATATGGTTGGATGCCCGTCAGGCGGGCGGCCTGTACGCCCTCGCCGCCCCTCAAGGGGATGAACTCGGCTGCATCGGTGAACATTGTTTCGAAGGGGCCCGTAACTTCATTGCCCATTCCATCATCAACCAAAGATCGCCGTTGGAAATAGACCTTCTGGCGCATGGCCCCCGCGCTAGGTTTTTTCGCCATCCGCAGTCGCCTCCCGCTTGCCTGCTAATTCAGCCTTGCCTGCCGCGATCGCCTCGTCGCCGCAAATTCGGCGGACGTTTTCAACCATCCCCTTTTTAAAAGCGACGGTGAACCCTGGCTGTTTCCAGTCGAAGTCGGCGGTGAATCTCACGCGCATGTGTCGTCCTCTTCAAAGGTTCGCCACACCCGCCAAGGCGCCAGCAGCCGACGGACAGTCGGAGGCAAAATGGCCTCGCCAACGTCCTTCTCAGGCGTTTGCCTGTTTTCGTAGAGATCGCTCATCACAAGGAGGATGGCGGCCACGATCGGCGACGTCACAAGCATCGTAGTCGCGTCGTAACCTTCATCCTCGGGCTCAGGCAGGGTCTCGTCAGCGGCAAGGACGGGCCGATCTAGGTACTCAACGACGATGGATTCTGCCGCAGCCAGATAGAGCGCGATTTCAGCGTTCTCATCCTCATGAAAGACGCGCAATTGCTTGCGCGCCAACTCCAGATCAACCAGTGCCATCGGCGGTATCCTTACTTGTCGTCTTCCGACACAAGTTCGACCAGGCTATTCGCCTTGAGGTCGGCATAACGCTGACGACTAACCTTGAACGGCTCAGAGGCCGGCCCCTTGTCACCCTCCGCGCCTTCGAAGCTACGAACTGCCTGGACAAGCACCATATTGGCGTCGTCCTTCATCTCGTCCTTCGTCTCTTCGGCAGTCGACACAAGAGGCTTTTCGGCATGGCCAACGTTCGCCGACTTCAGAACAGAAGGCTCGACCTTTTCGGTCGTCTCAGTCTTCTTGCCCATGATCAGCCCTCCAGCGTTGCAACAGCGCCAGTCGTGCCGGTAGCAAACACGCGACGAACCTGATGGGGGATGACGAAACCAACCGGAGCCGCGGTGATGGTGATGGTGTCAGCATCCGCATTCTGCGACGGGATGTACTTGACGTTGCCGGCCGTAATGACGACGAGGCCAGCGGCATAGCTCGCAAGGTCAACAGTGTCGCTGCCAACAACGGTCAGGCCCTTGGGGTGATGAGCCGCTTTGCGGCGGCCTGCCGTGTATGGATTGCCGGTCGACGGGTCTTTTGTCTTATCGTAGGCCATGAAGCCCTCCTTTAGGTTGGAACGGGGCGCCGAAGCGCCCCTTATGGCTTAGGCAGCTACTGCACCGACTACGAAGGCTTCCGGACGATACACGGCCAGACCGAGGCGCTCTTCTGCCCTGATACTCACGAGATTCCGCTCGAAATCGTCGACGTTCTCGGTCGACAGAAGGACTTCGATTTCCATACGGTCGAAGATCTGCGCGGCCATCGAAAAGGCACCGGTAAGGAAGGTACCGAGAGTCTGTGCCTGGGTCTCGACCACCGGAAGGTTCCACATCTTGGGCGAGGTGGTCCCATTCTGCGGGTTCGCGATGATGTAGCGACCCTCATTATCCTTGGTCAGCTCAATGCCAGCCCAGTCGATCGGGTGCAGGACAAAGGCCGTTGCCGGGTATTCGGCCAAAACGACCTGCAGCATAGCAAGGCGAAGCCGGTCGATCGGCGTTGCATCCTGGGGCACAAATGCCGGAGCGAACGCGGTCGCCTGCGGCTGGACGCCTAGAATGTTCTGGCCAGTGCCGTCGCCCTTAAGAAGTTGTGCTTCTTCCTTGAACTGCAAGCCGTAGCGCGCGCGGCCGTCGATGTAGCTCTTTAGGCCAACGGCATCGTCCAGAATCTGGCGCGAAGCCTTGAACAGATGCGCGATCGTCCGAACCGGTGCATTCGCCATGTTAAAGGTGATGTCCGAATATGGCTTCTGGGTCGTCTCGGCGACCGGCGCAGCATTGTTCGTGAAGCCTGTTTCCTTGACGTACTCGATGTTATTCGAGCTGGTCTGGCCAGGCATCAGGAGATCGCGAATAGTCATACGGCGATCGGGAGGTGCAATAATGCCAGATACGCGCTGGCCGGGGATCAGTGAGGTGCCAGCAGAGCGGCCGGCACCAACCGTAGTATCTGCGGACGTAATCGCAGCGCGGTCGGCTTGAACGCTCATTTTACCGCGCGTTGAGCTCGTCATCGCACCAGACTTGAAGGCAGCAGATTCGACAACCAAGTCGCCGAGCGACTTATGGTCTTCTTCGCCATTTTCACGTTCGCGTGCGGCGCGCTTTTCCATATCGCCGAGGCGAGTGGTTACGTCGCCGAGTTGGGAAAGGGCCTTGTCGGTTCTTTCCTTCATCTCGGCGGAGACAGCGCCGTTTACAGCAAGCTTTGCCGTGAAGTCAGTTGCGAGGTTGCCTACCTGCTCCTTGATGGAAGCGAGCGAGGTGGACAGTTCGCCGATTTTTTCTACGAGTGCTTCAGCCATGGGTGGCTCCTATTGTTTGATGAGTGGTGTGTTTGCTTCGGCCAAAAGCCGGTCTAGGGCTGCCAAAGCAGCAGCATCCGTCTCGTCAGGAGCCCCCTGATCAGTCTTGAGGTAGAGCCGAGCGGCCCGCTCTGCCTCTGAGTTCGAAAGGCCAACAAGTCCCTTGAGGCCGTTTTCAAACTCACGTTTGGTAATGGGTTCGCCCGTCCGCATCTTGGCGGCCAGTTCATTGGCAGCCTCAGCGCGAGAGGAATTGGAAGCACGCAGACGACGCACCGGCTCCGGAGCGATGGATGCTCCAAATCGGGCCAGCGTCTCGTCCAGTGTCGCGATGCTGTCGGCCATGCCGCGGTCAAGCAACTCTTCAGCGAAGAACACGCGTCCCTTGCCGAATCCGTCGAGCACCTTCGACTTGGAAACACCCCGACCGTCGGCCACGGCGGCAACAAATCGATCGTATGACCGATTTACGCGCTCCTGAATGAAGGCCTGTGCATCTTTCGACAGCGGCTCGGTCTCGTTGCCCTCGACCTTTTCAGGCGTGGACGAAATGTATGTGCGCGTGACGCCTTCCTCGGCCAAAGCCTTGGAAACGTCATCATGGACAGTGTACACGCCGATGGAGCCGGCTCGACCGGATGGCGTCACCACGATCTCGTCGGCCGACGCGGCGATCCAGTAGGCAGCGCTAGCCGCCAGGCTGTTGACCTGCGCAATAATCGGCTTGTCGCCGCCCCGCAGCCGCCGGATTTCCGCGCCAAGCTCCTCCGTGCCGGGGACCGAGCCACCAGGGCTGTCGATATCCAGGACGATCGCCTTGATTTCGGGATCGGCGATGGCCTGATGGAGCGAGCGGGCCAGCGTCTGGTAGGACGTGCCGCCGCTCATTTCGGACATCATGCCCATTCGCTGTGAAAGGACGCCGTAAACCGGGATAACCCCCACAGCGCCCTCTTTTCGGGCAATCTCCTGCGATTTCGCCCGATCGATGACCGCAGCGACATCCTCGGCGCTATAGGCGCCTCCGGCAGCCTTGAAAGCGAGAAACCGCGTCAGCGCACCCAGCTTTTCCGGCTGCATGGCCCACGGCTCGGCCGCGAAAGCCGAGAGAATGTGTGCGTATTTCATGTGGTTTCCTTAAGCGGCGGCCTTCAATGGCGCGGCAGGGGCCGTTACTGGCTCTTCGCCAAGCTTTTCGAGCGGGGTCATCGTGCTGTTGACGATCGACTTCTCGCCGCCCGTCACTGGAGCCTTGTTTTCGTAGGCTCGCCCCTCGTTGACCGTGTAAACGCCGGACTGGATCATCTTGGAGACAAAGTCGGCACGTGCGCCGCTATCACCTCTAAGTAATCCTTCGAGGCCAAACTTTACCGATGTCGTTTTCCGGGTCTTGCTGTCGAGAAGGTCGCGATAGACGGCGGACTCGATGCTTTTGACCATCGGGCCAATGCACGTCTTGATGAACTGCAGAATCAACTGCTCGATTCCAGATCCCCAAGTGGTCGTGCCATTTGAAGCGTGGCCAATCATCACCGGGGGGACGCCAAAGATGCGGCAAATCTGCTCGACGCTGTATTGGCGCGTCTCGAGCATCTGCGCATCTTTAGGATCAATCGTGAGCTGCTGATATGTCAGTCCAGCTTCAAGAACCGCAACCTTGCCCGCGCGGTCGGAGCCAGCGAACTGCTGAAGCGTCTCGCCGAGCTGCTTGCGCTGCTCAGGCTTCAGGATCTGGTCAGACGAAAGAATGCCAGCAACCTGAAAGCCGTTGGCAAACATCTTGCCAGCCACACGCTCACCGGCCAGCGCATTGCCAACCGTATTGCGGCAAACTCCGATCGGAGACATGCCGCGGTCACAGCCAGGCAAAACAGCCCCACGAACGTGGAACATCTTGTTTTCCGGGATTTTCCGGACTTTCCCCGATTCAGTCACCTCGTAGAAGCGATTGTTGCTCTTGTCCCGGCAGACGTTCACGTCCAGCGGCGCCAATGGGTTCAGCGCAATCAACTTCGTGCCGTTGTACTTTTTCTCGGCAAAGAAATTGCCGTCGAGGCACAAGCAAAGCGCAACCATGGCCCAGAAATCAGAGGCCGTGTCGTCCAAATTCGGCATATCATGCAGAAGTTGGTACAAATCCGACGATTTATCGACCGTCACGCCGTCATCCTTGTAAACAAGGCACGGCAGCATGACGATGGCATTCCGGATTAGGTTGACGCACGCCCATACAGCATCAAGCTGCAGCGCAGTTTCGATCGTAACAACCTCGCCAGAGGTCGTTCCAAGGCCGAAAAATCCGCGCCAAAACTCGCCGTCGGTCAATTTGATGGGCGTTCCGCGCCACCGGTCAAAAAACGAACCCATCAAATCACCATCACCATATTGTCGATAAAGTCGCCGATATTCCCGCCGCCATCTACTGAGCGAAGATGAAGTCCAAGCGCCATGATCAGGGCAACCGCCCCGTCAATTTTGTTTTCTGGGCGCTCTTTGCGGGGGTAGACGTTTTCTTTTGCGTCGTAGTGGCCAACAACGTTGCCAATCATCCACGAAAGCGGGTCACGCGGGCCGTGGGAGTGGGCCATCTTGCCGGAGCGCATCAGTGCGTCCAGCTCCTTGGTTGGCTCTGAGAAGTTTTGAACCGTCTGCCGATACTCAACAGCGTTAGCACCCTGCTCGGTCAGATGGTTGGCCATCTGCTGCGCTTGCCAAGGGTCGTAGGCGATCTCTAATACCTGGAATCGACCAGACAACTCGATGATGTCTGCCTCGATGCGGTCAATATCGATAACGTCGCCGGGGGTAGTGATAAGTTTTCCCTCGACCTCCCAGCCCTTGTAGGAGTCATTGCGACTTTCGATAATGGCCTGCTCTGGAACGTAGAACCAAGAAAACGGGAAGACCTTCCCGCCCCTCTCGAACAAGGCAACAACCGCAGCCACGTCGACTTTTGAAGCCAAGTCAACCGCAATGCGACAGGGCATGCCGATGAAGTCTTCGATCTCGACTGACTCGTCGTAACAACGATCCCAAGCTCGCATATCGTAGAGAGCTTCGTTCGTCTGGATCCAGACGTTCAAGTGCTTGGTTAGAAAGTTGGCCTGCGAAGCAGGAGAAGACATGGCCTTGCGGCATAGGTTGGCGACGTGCTCGGGCTCGACCGATATACCATAGTTCGGATTAGCCTTCCGCCAGGTCGCCTCTTCCGTCCAGTCGTCATCCTTGTCAATCGTATAGACGATGCCAAAGTAGCTATCGTCCTGAACTGTCCCCTTGAGGATGTTCAGCGTATAGGTTCGGTGCTCGTAGCAGATACCCGTCTTGTCTGCACCGGCCGTGGTGATGGCCCAGACCATCGACTGGTTGCGCTTGCCCGCGCCGGTTTCAATAGCATCATAGACGCTACGGTCACGGTGGGCGTGCAACTCGTCAATGAGTGCGAAATGGACATTCTTCCCGTCAAGCGAGTCGGCGTCCGCGGACAGCGCCTCGAAATAACTGTTAGACCGCATCTGGATGATGCGGTGGGCCTCGACATCGATGCCAAGGGCCTTGCGCAACCCTGTGGCGCGCCGGAGCATAGCTTGGGCAGCGGCGAACGCCACCTTAGCCTGATCGCGCGTACGGGCAGCTGAGTACACCTCGGCGCCGCCCTCCTTCTCGCCGAAGCCACAATAAAGCGCCGGTCCATCAGAGAGGGTGGTCTTGCCGTTGCCGCGAGGGACTTCCGTGTACGCCCGCCGAAAGCGACGCTTGCCGTTATCCCTACGCAACCAGCCAAACGCCGTAGTGAGGATAAACGACTGCCAAGGCTCAAGGGTTAGGCTTTCGCCTGCCAAAGGGCCTTTGATGTGAGGCAGAAAACACGTGAATGTGCAGACCTTCTGGGCTGCCTCGTGGTCAAAATAATATGGGCTTTCGACATCGGACGCCCAACGGGCAAGATCATCAAGCTGCCGCTGGCAAGCCTGCTTCACATACTCGCAAGCCGATACTTTGGAAGCGACAACGTCAAGGGCATAGCCGTAGCCTGCCGCTACGTGCGGATACTTCTCGACATCGATTTCCATGATCTCACTTGAAGTCTGCGTACGGGTCCGCGTCGGGCTCCTTGGCGCCTGGCGCCTGCACCTTGCTTCTATCAGTCGGGCTGAAACCCAGCTTCGACAGAGCCGTAATGAGTTTGGAGATGCCGCCGCCGTCGAGCGCGTTCTTGCGGAACATCGACATGAGCTTCACCGCGATTTCGAGCATCAACCGATCGGCGTCCGTCAGCCAGAAACCGAATCCGGCGAGGTCTTCCCAAATCAGCTTTTCATCGGCATCGAAGAATGTCGGAGCAGGACCGACCGCGCCCAATGGCTTTGGTTCGTCCTTGCGTTCCGTCTTGCGCTGCGGGTCTTTCTTGAAAGCGCCCTTCAATTCCAGGGCAGCCGTCGGCTTCCTTGGTCTTGCCATGGCACCTATCTCCGGATTTCGAATTTTGCGGATGTGAAAAATTGCTTGGGCCGACGGTAGATGGGGCGGGGGATCGTCGACTTTTGATCCACCCCGCCCATCAATCGAGCAACCTATTGATATCATTGATATTTATGCGATGTGCAGTCATCATCTCTTCACGATGCTTCGTGCTATTGTGATGATAGGCACAGAGCGACTGAAATGGGCCAGACCAGAACAGCGTCTCATCCCCGCGGTGGGGAGTGATATGGTCGCATACCGTAGCGGCCGTTACATCCTCAACCTCGATGCACATGCGGCACAAAGGCTCCTCGCTCAGGTGACGCTCTCGCGTTGCCTTCCACCTTCCCGTTCCGTACCATCGACGCCAAGGTGTATCCTCTCTGGATAGCTCTGCATCAGCACGACGTTGCTTGGTGGTTCGTTGGGTGGGCGGATTGAAGCGAGGAGAACGGGCTGGCATACACCACCACAAAAAACAAACGCGGCCCGCTCAATCCGATCAGTGAAGATCAAGGAGAGCAGGCCGCAGGACACCCACGACAGCCGAGGAGACGGAGCCTGTGGGTATGGGGTATGCCACTGGTGACGACAGGTCAGCGCATAGCGCATCTTCCCGGCGACCATCCTGGCAATTGGCAACAGCACAACACCGAACACAGCGCCTATAGCGCATGGGTCTAGCGGCGAATGTCGTGCCGTATGGGCAACAGCAGTGCACCACGATAGGTGGTGTCGCGGGTCAGACCCTAGACACTGCTGTATGGGGTAGAGCAAGGGCGACCGTCACGCCAAGGCGCGCTGCAGTCGTTAGTCCCTTGCGTAGAGTTACGCCCGCGTTCAGCGGTGTCGCCCTGCCTTGCGGCTGTCCCGACACATAACGGAGCGTCCGTCACACATGGGTGAGCGGAAGGAAGTGGGACAACGCCATGAGCGCCATCCCTTCACCTTCACAGGGTTTTGAGTTGCGATTATATTCCCTCAACTCGCCTTGGCGTATTCAGCAAGCTTCATCGCCTCAACGAAATTGTCATTCGCAGCCACAAGTAGACGGCGGCCGGCGTCGATCGCGTGCCGACCCTTGAAGCCACGCGCCTCGCCGAGTTGGCGCAGGCTTGTCGCTGACATGGCCTCGGTCAGTACATGGAAATGCTCCTCCTGCATGGCGTCCAAGCCCCTGGCGAACTGTTCACGGTTCTCCTTTTCAGTGAAGATATCCTGCCAAGCCTGAGAGCCGGATTCCCCTTTTTTGCCTTTTCGGCCGGCCATAAAGAGCTGGCGAAGATTTGTTGGACTGGCCGGGAAGCCATCGTCGAAGCTCTTGACGTCCGGCAGCACGGGAGTGTTGGCATAGGCCTCTGCAAGCATCTCCCGCGCCTGTTCTTTCGATATGGCCAAGCGCTCCTGCTTTTTCGGCTTCATCTTTGGCGGCTTGGCGATCCGGCCTTTGACCATCCACCGGTAATGAGCATTCGAACCGGTTGCTTCTTCATCGCCGCCTTTGTCGCGCGTGCTTTTCTCACGCGATTGAGTCAACGCACCGATCGGCAACAGGGCTGTCCCCTCAACGATGGATCCATCTGGCGCGCGTATGAAGCACTGCTCCACCGCCGACCCGTCGCTGAACTTGAGGTTTCCGATGGCGATGGTGATCTTGTGCCGCTTGTCTCGTTCGTCGATATAAAATCCCTGCTCAGGCTTGTACTTGGCAGCCTCCATGATTTTTTCGATGGATGGTACAATTTCGGTGGATCGATCGGCGCCGAAGCCGTCTTCTGGCGGGGTATTGTCGTTAGCAGGCGCGATCCTCCAGTTGGTCTGGATGATTGGCTCCGGCTCGGTCGGTACGCCCTCGGCCACCCCCATGGGACGGCTCCTCATGGCTAGGAGAGCGCTTAGGTTCGACAGGTCGCGGTTTCTCGGATTGTCCGTCTTTAGCTTTCGGCCGAAAATGGTCGAGTCATTCTTTGGGGCGGTTGCCGCCCATGATTCCGTTTCGGCGCGATGCTGCTGTGCGGTGCGTTCCATAGATTTAGGCCCTCCTGGTAAACTGGTCGATTGCGGCAAGTCCCTTTTGGGATGGGACAAGCTTATAAGTGCCATCGCTTTGCGGGTTCCATTTCAGCATCCTTCGCTGCGAGAGGATCAGCTCGGTGCGGTCCTGTATCTTTTCGTGAACGCTTGATTGCCCGCGGTTTGTGAGGAAATCCGCCTGTGGCTTCGTGAGCCGCAAATCCTTGTGGGTCCAATTCATCGCGAAACCTCCAGCCGCGCTGGCGGAAGTTCAAGCTCTTCAATTTCAACCGAGATGCTGGTCGGGCCGCCGGGTGGATCTTCGAAATGATCTGCAATCGCCCGGTGGATTTTCACGCCGTGAGCTTTAACTGCTGCCATCGCGTCAGTCTTGGTCATGGTGCTTTCCTTTAGTGGAACAACGACGTTGGCGTGGCACGTCTCAAATCCCTGCCGAAACGCATCGTCCGCGATGAAGGCGACGGCGCTACGCGCCGCCTCCAAGGTCTGGTCTGTTGAGGACCCAAGGGTGGAATCTTCATCGAGACGTTCAATCATCGCCGCAAAGGCGCGAAGGTAGCGATCAGTCTCCTTCTCTCCGATCTTGACGGGGATGTTGTGGACGTAATGTTCGAACGGTTTCATGAGTTGATGACGTCGTCGAGAAGCGGTGCCAGGTGGTAAGCAACGCTGGCCCTATATTTCGTCGGCCAGTGGACCGGCATTTCGGCTATGGCGAGTGCGGCATCAAAACCGGTCGGGTGGCTGAACTGCTTGGCAAAGGCTTTCCGGACGGCTTCTCCATCGTGCAGTTGGATCCATCCGTCGCGAACGCGATCGATTAGTTCGACGGCCTCATAGAATTTGCTGAGATGGCGCTTAATCCGCGCGACGTCCTCGGTCGTCGCGGCCATGTCGTGCTTTTTGGCGAATGCTTCTGCTGCTGCTGTCATGTTCAATTTCCTCCCAATTCGGTGATTTGGACGTAATGCCATTCCCAGTCTTTGTGGGTTTCACACCAGACAAGCGCCAACTGCTCGTCTCCGGATCGGTCGTCTAGTTGGTCGACCTGCGTAAGGTCGAGGTGATGAGTGAGCCGTTTGCCGTTCTTCGTTTCGATAATCTGCATGCCATCCTCCTGTTTGTTCGCGCACGCGTGAGTGCACGCCCGAAAATCACCTCTTAAAACGCTGTGGGGGTGTACCCCTTCCTTATCGTTACCCCCTCTTAATATATCTATATGATATTATTATATTTTATTCCTGTAAGACCGATCCAAAGAGGGGGTCAAAGGGGGGGACGAAAAAGGTCGGCAGAAAAAACAAAGTCCCCAAAATGACCCCCTCTTGCCCCCGGCTTTAACCCCGG
>UCKS01000044.1 GCA_900473045.1 Hyphomicrobiales bacterium | reverse complement strand
GACATGCCTCGGAATTTGCATCGGAGACAACTCTCAACAATCTCGAGACGATGAGGAGGCTGCGCGAGGGTAAAAGGTGTGACTCTTCACGGCGCGGCGGCTGCCGTGACTAACAGCCTCGGGCCAGGTTCGCCGGCGTGGGCCGGAAGCACGGCCACGAAACGCACAATTTTCGGTGATAGCGGTGCAGCACCTGCGCCCACGCGACTGATCAAAGATCGCGTGGGCGCGGTTGCCGTTCACACCTGCATCCATCGCTATGCCGCTGAAGGTAGTGCGTTGCGCTACGATCTTTTGTGGCCGAGCGCATCCAAAGCCGCGGCAATGATGAGAGGGCGCCACTCTTTGGTGAGTTTCGAACCCACCGCCAGACTTGCGGTCACGCCGAGACCCGAAAAAGCACTCGTGACGCGGATTAATCTGTCCATGTCGAGATTGTTTACGTCGATCCCGAGGGCCTCATACATAACAAAGCCTATCTCCCTCATCGCCTGATCTTCAGGGTCCGGGTCCAGTGCCATTCGATTTGACAGAGCCGAAATACCGGGTCTGGCGAACGTGAAATCAACGGACGCTTCGACGACGGCCCTGTCCCGTTCAAAGCCAACGGGAAACTCAGTCACGCTGTCACGAACTTCCTTCACATGTTCGCGCAACGCTCCGATGACTGCGTCGTAGACGAGCTGCTTGCTTGGAAAATGATGCAGTAACCCGGTCTTTGAATAGCTAACGGCGTCAGCGATTTGTTGAATCGACGTATGTGCAAACCCATGCCTCGCAAACAGCCCGGCCGCACAGTCGATGATGTAAGCTTCGATTTCAGCCTTTGTTGGTCTCAGCATAAGCGGAACTGATTGTCCTTAATAATTGACGCCACATAGCCTGTCGAGATGTACGGCTTCGCAACGCTATACGAAAATCGTTGGCATTTGTCTTTCCCTTTCCATCACAGATTGATGCCCTGACCAACGTGTCTCAACGTGAACTCTATCGCAAATCTCGGCGTAGGCTCTTCAAACGTAACCCCCCTGAAAGGCCGACGGGAACAAGAAATGCCGCGAGGAGGCATTGTGATGTCGTCTTTCCGGTTGACTGAGATTGACGAACTTAATAGACCATAATGGTCTATTATAGACTAATATGATCTGTATCGGAATTATCGTTTTGTCGCCTAGCTTTGGAATTCAAACATTGAGAAAAAACTATCCTGTCATGCTGTGCTGGCCGTTTTTGGCGGTGCTGACTTGGCTTTCCACAATGGCGTGGGTTTGGACCAAAATCGGAACTGTCGGCATGGCATGGGGGCTCCCAATGTCCGTTATCGTCACGATCCCGGTGGCAAAAACCTTCGATTGGCTAGGCCGCTGGGTAGAAGGCAGACCGCTGTTGCTGCTGTCGGCATTTGCCTGGGGCGCGTCTGTGGCAGCCTTTTGCTCGATCTGGTCACAAGAGGGCCTACAGGCGCTTCTCGATGTCCATACGAGCCGCGAGTTCGCAAACTGGTTCCGCCCGCTAGTCGTAACGCCTGTCACCGAAGAGTTATTCAAAGGGCTCTTCCTACTCTGGATGCTAAGGCGCCGCCGCTCGCAAATTCGCGGACCTCTCGACGGGATCGTCTACGGCGGATTGATCGGTGCGGGGTTCGCATTCAGTGAGCAAACAATGTATTTCGGCCAAATGGTCATCGGCTATCTGGCGAGCAACAGTAGTGACGCCGCAGGCTTGAAGTTAGCATTGAGTCTTGTATTGCGCGGCCTAATGGTACCGTTCATGCATTCATTCTTCGTTGCCTTTATCGGACTGGGTATCGCCGTTGCCGCCGCGAGCCGCAATCGCACCCGGCAAACCGCTGCGATACTCCTGGGATTGACCGTTCCTACCGTCCTGCACGGGGTTTGGGACTGGGCTGGTTTAGCCGGTGGAGATCCTTTCATGATTTTCAAGATATATGCGGCCTTCATGTTCCCGCTGTTTATTGCCATGGCCGTCACGGCGGTCATTCTTCGCAACCGCCAAGCCAAAGCGGTCCTGGCAGGGACGATTACCCCCCTACTGGAAAGGCATATCGCAAAACACGACATCGCTTAGCTGGTTCGAGTAGGAATCGATTTTCATATCCTCAAAACCGATGGCGCTCTTCTTCTGTTCCATCTAAGAACGCAGTCAAAACGCCGGGAATCGAGAGGATGCGGGCTCGGTGCGTCGAAGTGTTGGAAGAGTTCGTAGCCGACGAACAGAGGAGGCGGCGGCGTTAAGCAGGCTCGTAAACCTCCGTCACGTGACAGCAATTACTTTCTGACCGAGGGAAGCGCTGACAGCGAGGTTGCCAGTGAGAGCGTTTTCATCAAGGTGCCCCACCGCGTCTGACTTTCTGCCTAGCGCTAATCTTTAGCTTGGCATCTTTTGTCTTCGCCGCAGTAGACGCGCCGCTTGGTGTCCCACGTCGGCCAGGTACCTTCAAAATCACCACTCCTCGTTCGGTCTCGTCCCCGAGAAAGTCGCCAATACGGATGTCGTAGAGCTTATCGAAGTGTGGCCAGGTCACGTAGTTTTGCGACAAGTCGAGAACCAGGAGAACACCGAGTTTGACATTTGTCGACTGGTAAAGGACGGTCTGATCTCCGTAGGAGGTGATCAGATTGTCAAAGGTTGGGTCTTTCAGCTCGCGCTTTACCTCGATGATCATCTCGTGAGCAGCCGACTTATAACGAATGTCAGCTCGTCCCCCTCCTACGCCTTTGACCTCATCCGATACAGGAAGCCTTGCATCCTTGCCTTGTCTCAGAAAATCCTGCTGGAGGTCCGCTTCAAGCGGCAACTTGCCGTAATCTTCAAATAGATACGCCGAGAATTTGTCTTGCTCAACCGAGCTATCTAGCTTGCGTTCAAGGAACGTGAACAACCGAAAGATCAGATTGAGAAAGGCGATCCTGACTTCGGGTATGCGGTAGTCTTCATGACCTTGAAGAGCAGCATGCACCCTTTCGATAGCCCTTTTAAACGGAACCGAAATGCCGATCATCGTTTCGGTCACAGCATGGGTCGCAATCTCAAGGAGGAGCTTATGTCCGTCTGGATCAGTGGAGAGTACCCTTTGTTGCAGAGCGGGTGTCAGTGGGCTGCTGAAACCCGCGTCCTCGGGGTCCGGCAAATCCCCCCGATCAAAATAGCTGTGCACAGCACTTTTCAAGTCGGCGACTAGTTCACTTGGCATAAGCCGAGAACGATTTCGAACCCACGCATTTAGAGCCGCGGCATGATGGTGGTTACCGAAGATGCGAGGTTGAATGAAAGGACGCAGGACACTATCCACACCATGCCCATCGTTCCCGGAAAATACGGTGCGGTTTGCAGAATACGCAAAAAGAAGTTGGTCCTCAATCACACTTGCGGCTTCGAGCCAAATATCTTCATCGAGATTGCGAAGCAGTCCCTCAAGCCGCTCTGACAGGTGGACAAGGGCGACACTCTGCGTTGCGATTGATCCCAGCATTAAGTTCGCTTTCGTAGCACCGCCATACTCTACAAACGCGAATGCACTAGATCGTATTTCACGGACCGTTTTCGCCATGTCTATCGGTGTGCGACGTTGGTAAAATTCGAGCAGCATTGAGATGGCAAGGCTGTAGACCTTGGCCTCGTGCCTTGATTCTCGCGTCTCAACGGCGGCCGAAAACGCCTCCCGCGCGGATTCGAGGCGCTCTGCAACGGCCTCCGCCGTTGACGCGTGGATAGCCTCTTGAAGGCTCACCAATCCCAATTCGAGATCGACCTGATCCGCGCATCCCTCGACCCCACGAACTCGGTTGAGGAAATCCACGAGGGCGGGTTCCTCTCTGCGGCTGGACAGGATGCCAGCTATCCGCGCAGCATGTGCAATGTAGCCGGGGTCATCATTACGATCGGTATCCGAGATTTCAGCGACGATCCTTGCCACGCGGGCGCTGTCGTCATTCATGAATGCGACTGCGCCTTTCAAGGACGCCGTGCGCAAGGGTAGATTATTGGATGTATCCGTTGCACTTTTGAGAAAGTGTCTGAATACCTGTTGCTCATCTATCGACGAGCTCAGCGATGCCCCGAACAATCTATCGACCATGTAGCTGAGTTCAGGGCCGTACCTCACAGATAAGAGAAGTTGGCCAAGGAACCTATCTACGTCCTCCCTTTGCTCATTTCTGAAGGGTAGGACAAGATCGAAGTAATGGTCGGCATAGCGTGACGCGCCGAGTTCGACACCATTTGCGAGCAAAACCTCGAGGCCCCCCAACGCGTCGACCGTAATCGTCTCGTCGTTCTCAAAGAACCGTTCCATTACCTGATCAAACGACATTTTCGTCTACCATAGATATCCATCTGGGCGATTCTTAAACACGTTGGTGCAAGGAACGTGATCAAGAATTGCGGGACTGGATATTCCGGAGATGAAGACCTGAACATCCGAGAGACTCTCGCTTAGACGACTGAGACCACCGACAATCGCTGCAACGTCTTTGTCGATGACTTCGTTGTTAGCAACCGAATCCACGAATAGAACGCCTGGATGAGTGCCGATACCACGATCTTCCGAGACCTGAATAAGGGCTAACGTTGCAGCGACTTTCAGTCTCATTCTTTCGCCCGGCTCACATTTACTGAAAGTCTTGTCGCCGCCTGTCATACTGACATCGAGGTTAGTGTTACCTTTGAGAGTAACCCCCCTTAGATCAGTCATCCCAAACGACTGAGCGAAACCAGTCATGAGACCGGAAACAGTTTCCAAGACATCAGCCTGTTCTTCTTCATAAAACTTCTCGGTGACCGCTATGGCATGCCGTAGAATCTCGCTTTCGGAATTGGATGGGTCTGTCCTGTCCACCACCATTCGCTCAAGTTCGGCAATCTGCGCATCAATCCGGACGGCCTCCATCTCTGCCCCGGAGTTCGCCTGCGCTTTTACAAGCTCTTTCTCGAAGCTCGAGTTGCGTTTATCTTCTATCTCGCGCTTGGCTATAGCGTTGTCCAGCCTCAGTTTAACCGCGGAATAGTGCTTACGTCGGTTAATCTTCTCCGCCTTTGCGTCTGCCACCGCCGTAATTAGTTGATCTTCAGCGTCGGCGGAGAATTCGCTATTTTTGTTTTCCTCTCGCCCGCACACCACGCAATCGTGCTGGCTTTCTTTCTCCTCCCGATATTCCTCGGTGTAGACTTCCTCACAGCTCGGACAGCACACTGGACGAAGCTTCCTGAAAACCCTCCCGGCAGCTTGGCCCTCTCTGAACTGCTGAAGGTCTCTTATGGCCTGAGTCACGGCCTCCTCCGCCGCAGATCGTTCGTCTCTGGCTTCGTTGACGATCGGGGTGAGCTTACGGACATCCGATGCCGCCTGCATGTAGGCATTAAGTGCTCCAGCCGAACTTTCGCGCAGTTCGGTGATCGTTTTCTCGCCTTTCAGCTTCTCCGTGAGGCCTGATCGTAAGGTGCGCAGTTCCGCCAATCTTTTTTCGGTTGAAGAAACCACTTCCTTGTTGGTCCTGCCTGCTTGGCTGCCCTCGAGATCGATCCGCTTCTTAGCTGCCATCATGTCCGCGCGAGTAAGAACCCATGGAATACCCAGATACATCTGCATCATCCGAATAGCCTTGCCATGAGTGGTGTCGGTCCCAAACAGAACATCAGGTGCCGGATCTATGATCATTGCTGTCGCCAGCCAATTCCAGCCGTGCCTCTGTTCGACCCCGCTTTCGTTCCTTTCGGCGACCGCGATCAATGCTTCCAGGTTTAGTTCGTCGAGGAAAAACTTGTCCATTACCGAGCGGAATGTATCGGCATCAGCGAACTCAGCAATCACCCTGCTTTTGCCACGAGCGAACGACGACAATGTCCCCGCGGATGCTAGAACGTTGTTGACGGCAACTTCAAATTTCTGGTCATCAATGCGAAATCCAAGGCGAGCTGTGTGAAGCCAGCCGCTCATGTCCGGGGCGAGATTGTAGACCCCAGTTAACAACCAACGTATTATTTTCAGAAGGGTCGTCTTCCCTTTAAGGTTGACGTCTGACACCATCGCGTAAAGGCCGGGCGTCAAATCAGACCTATCGAACAGGATCGTTTTAGTCTCGAAGTCGCCCGTCTTCTCCCCGCTGAACGACAGAGATTCTATGAGAAGCCTCCTCGGAATTGGACGGGTCAGCCGCGTCTGTATATTATGCCGTGCGAGCACTTTCTCGACCTCGGCCGAGCCTTGTCCCGACCTCTTTGCAATCTTTGCGACCCACTGTTCCCGTGTGGTTTCCTGGCTTTTCATGCGGCGATTTCCTCAAGCCTTTTCTGAACTCGTTCGGCAATCGTGGGGATCAGATCGCCTATTTTGGAGTCGTGATATTCTTTTTGTTGATGTTGACGTGCTTTGAGCGCAACGCCACCTCGCCCGTCGGCGACCTCCACAACGAGACGCGCCCGCTGCAGGTACCAATCGAAGATCGGGTGATCAGAAACGATTTCCTGGCACAAATCGGCAACCTTGCCGCTAATCAGAAAATGCTGCCTGTTCTTTCCCAAAGAATTCTGAAGAGTTATTGGCTTTACCAGGCGGCTCATTGCAAGGATCGCCATCACGGTGTCCAGATGCTCGTATGCGCCATAGTATTTACGAAGCATCGGAATGGCCCGCTCCGACGGCTCATTCGCGTCAAAGATCGATCGCGCGGCCGCCAGCTTCGTGCGATCGCCTGTGGAGTCGAACTGTGCGACAAGTTCGTCCGCTAGATAGTCTGGATACCTCACCCAGAAATCGAGCGCCTGCAAGCGCATCTCACCTTTGAAGCGAAGCGGGAATTCGACGTTTGTCGACGGATCGAGGTTAGGCTCAGAAGCTTTTTCATTTAGCAGGAACAGAATTCTAACTGCATCTCTATAGTCCGTATTGGCCATTAACCCTCCGACCCCGACAACCTTTCCGGCAAATTGACGGTTGACGAATCTATCTTAGATGGATGGAATGACCCACGTAAAGCATGTCTATGGCATTTCGTGCGACTGGCGATTTGCGCAGAGCATTTGGGTGACCGCTACTGCCTGGCTGGCCTGGAGTTGGTAGTGCACAACAACCTTGTGCGTGACATTGGCGAGGCTTTGGCGTTCAACTTTTCGAGCCGACCCTCCCCACCCGTAACGGCATCGGCATGACGGCCCACGCCCCGGGAAGCAAGAGGACGATCCCCAGACTTGCTGCGTCAACACTCCAGGAGTACGCCCCTGATGCGGCTCTGGAATCGTTTATCTCACATGTCGCGCCGAGACCTGAATTCCCAGGGAAGCGTAACTGAAATCGAAGCGCTTGCCGCCGCAAAAGGTTGTAGGGGGTAAGGTCGCCTCGGACAGCGCCCGGTTTCCCATCTGCTGGGGGGCGTAGAGAGCAGTCCCTGGCCTGACGGAAAACCGGGACGTTCCCAAAAAACGACTTCCAGCACGGAGCCGCGATGCCACAAGCAAGGCTTCCACACTCAAGGACAGACCTTCGTGGACAACATATCTCGGTGTATTTGATCCGAAAATGATCCATGATCGATGATCAATGATAACGGTGGTTGGCAGGGAGGCTATCCGGCTCTTGGTACACCCCAAAGTGGAGCCTTCACCAACATGACGACGAGCTTTGAAAATGCGTTTGCCATAATTGATGTGATCCGGGAGGACGAGGCCTCGACCACGCGTGGCGTAGACGCTCTCTCACTTGCTCTTCTTAGAAGTGAACGCCAGATCAGACGCCTCTTCACGAGCCTCGTGTTTCAGGCGTCCGCATTTGAACGAAAAGATGTCGATACGCTGAAGGACATTCTCGCCAAAAAAAAGCGGCAATATTTTCGCCATTTTAGAATTTCTTTCGAGGAGCTCGTCGGCATCCCCATCTCGGCTTTGGTCAATGACTTCGATCGACTATCCGACAAGATGGATTTGGTAGGAGCTTATCGAAACAAGCTGTTTCATGGCCAGTTGACTGGCGATAGCCTTACAACCAAGCACCTCTTGGCGCTCGAGGATGATATTCCGGCATGGTGTGGAAACCTGTCAGACGGCGCCTATCAACGTTTCATCTACGATGGTTTCGAAGGCAGTACGTCCTTCACTAAACGAAACACGCCTGAGATCACGAAGACGATCGACGAAAAACTTACTTCCATCGGCGACTACCGCGCCTTCTTGAAGGAGTTGGAGGGCAAAGCGTAGTCCATAATAGTTTGGATTTTCGCCCCTGCCCCACACATATTCTGATGATCAACAAAAAGGCTCCATATGCGGAGCCTTTGAAAACTATCATGGGAAATGCCGGCAGATCAGGCTAACTCGCGCCGCTCGGCCCCGCCCGACTTAATGCCGCGGGCAGCTAAATTTGCGGCTGTACGACCGAAGTTCTGTGATCGCACCTTCCACAAAGTCGTTGGGCAAGCCCAGGTACGCCAAGCGGCCTTCAGAGGTGGCTTCCGCTCCGGGGGCCACAGTCTGCAAGAGCCGGCGAAGCCTAATTCTAAGTTGTTGTGTAGTATGGGTTATTCCTGTTGACCTGCGCATAGATCGAGCTTCGTTAAACAGCCATCCGGTCACGTAAGAGTTACGGGGATCTTCATTTCGAAGCCACAGCATAAGATCCAGACCATGCTCGTAGAGCGGCAAAAACTTCAAATAGATTTGTCCATCTGATACATATCCCGGCGGCAACAACATTTTAAACACTCCCGTTTAACGAGAGTTTCATGGCTGGCGTCGAAAGAGACAAACGTGCTGAATGTTGTTGCTAAGAGATCGCTGCGTCCGGTTAAGCCGTTGACGTGCAAAGAATATCTTCGAATCAAGCGAGCTTTTGGAAAATTTCGAAAAACTAAAGCGCGAGATAACGGGCTCAAAGTCACATCAAAATACGTCCTTCAACACAGGTGGTTTGCATGCGACTGCAACGGGGATGCCAGCGATGCCTTTAGTCTACGATAGCAGCAGCAACGTCTGTTCGCTTCAAAGATTTCCGCAAGGCTGTGGCGGACGGCGGCATAGCGGAACATGCGAACCGGAAAGGAGACTGACGCCGATCACTTCACGTCTTCCGGCACGGCTGCCCTAACCACCTCGAGGGGCGACTTGTAGAGGCCGGTATATAGATGACCTCCATGCCGGCATCGCGCAGGATGCGCGCCACGATTTTCTCGCCGCGATCATGGCCATCAAGGCCAAGCTTGGCGACCAGCACCCTGATCATTCCGGGCGCATGCGTCTTCGTCGCCGCGTCGGGCGCGCGGACCGCCATGCCACTATAGGTCATATCCAGATTGTCCTATTCCGCCGCGATCCCGGGAGCGGCCGTCCGGGCCGCCAGTGCAGCCTCGATGGATTGGGCGATCATCCTGAGCCCCAGGTCTATGTCGCCTTCCGAAATCGTCAGTGGCGGGGCAATGCGGAACACCCCGCCCATGCCGGGAAGCTTGACGATATTCATGCTAAGGCCACGCCTGAACGCTTCCGCCGCGATCTGACTGCCGAGCTCGTGATCGGGGCTTTTGTCATCGGCCCCCGTGACGATTTCGACGCCCAGCATCAGGCCGCGGCCTCGCACATCGCCCACGCATTCATAGCGCTGCTTCAGCTGAACCAGCCCGTCGAACAGGCGCTTGCCGATCACGCGTGCCCGCTCGACCAGCCGTTCCTCCTCAACCACATCGAGTACGGCAAGCCCGATGGCCGCCGGCAAGGGATCGGAGACATGGGTCGTGTAGAAGAGAAAGCCGCGGTCATGGGCAGTCGCCTCGATCTCGGTCGTTGTCATAACTGCGGCCAGAGGCAGGCCCGCTCCGATCGTCTTGGAAAGCGTGAGAATATCGGGCGTCACACCATCCCGCTGGAAGGCAAACATATCGCCGGTTCGGCCGATACCGGTCTGCGCCTCATCGAGGATGAGCAGCATGGCACGCTCGCGGCATTTCTCCTTCAGCGCGGAGAGATAGCCCTTTGGCAGCTCCAGCATGCCGCCGCTCGACAGGATTGGCTCGGCGAGGAATGCGGCAAGGCTTCCGATCGACTGGCTGTCGATGAGGTCGAAGGCGTCGTTCAGTTCCGTGCGCCAGTCCAGGCTGCCGTCGGCATGCTTGAAGCGCGGCCGGAAGGCATTGGGCGCCGGGATCGCGAGAGAACCGGCCATGCCGGGTCCATATCCCTTGCGGCCGGCGCTGTGAGTCGCCGATGCCGCCGCCCCGGTCATGCCGTGCCAGCTTTTGGAGAAGGCGACGATCTCGTGCTTGCCGGTCACCAGCTTCGCCATGCGGATAGCCGCTTCGTTTGACTCCGCGCCCGTAGACAGAAGGATCACCTTGTCGAGCCCGGGTGCAAGTGCGGCAAGCCGCTCGGCGAGATCGACCACGGGGCGTGACAACATTCCGCTGAAGAGATGGGCGACCTTCGCCATCTGGCGTTGGACTGTCGAGACGATCTTGGGATGCGAGTGGCCGAGCAAGGCGCTCATCTGCCCCGAGGTGAAATCGAGGATCGGGCGGTCATCCGCGTCATAAACATAAGAGCCTTCGGCGCGCTCGATAATCGCCGGATCGAAGCTGCCTCCATAGCGGATCAGGTGCCTATCCGCAGCCGCCCAGAATTTGCGATCTTGATTATTCGACATCTCCGCCTCCGGCTATGTTGCTGTCAGCGCGAATAATACTGAGTAGCGGAGTTCCCGTAAAATTGATAGTTCTTGGATAGTGTTATAAGGAAAATTGATATGTTGAATTCGCTTGACCCGAGATTGCTGGTAACTTTCGTTCAAGCGGCGCATTCGGGCTCGCTGAGCGTCACTGCAGTTCAGGTCGGCCGGACGCAATCGGCGGTGACAATGCAGATGCAGCGCCTTGAGGAAACTCTTAGCCAGACCCTGCTGCACCGGAGCGGCAATGGTGTCCGCCTGACCCGCGCGGGCGAGCGTTTCCTTGTCTATGCAGAGCGCATCCTGAAAATGCATGATGAGGCGATCTCGACCTTCTCGGGTAAAGGCCTGCACGGCTCGATCGTGTTCGGCAGCCCGGAAGATTACCTGGTCGCATTCTTTCCGAGTTTGCTGAGAAGCTTCGGCAGCAAATATCCCGATGTCGATATCAAGGTGGTGGCAGCCCCGACGGTCGAGCTGAAGGCCCTACTGCAATCGAGGAAAGTGGATATTGCGCTGGTCTCGACGTCCAATCTGAACGATCGAGACAATATTGTGCGCACGGAACCACTGGTCTGGATAGGCAACAAGGCGTCGCTCGAACTACACAATTTCGGCGAGACCTTGCCACTGGCGCTTCCGGCATCAAACGCGATGGACCATAGGGCCGCCTGCGAAGCGATGGACGGTGCGGGCCTTCGCTACAATATATCTTATGCGAGCAACAGTATCGCCGGCCTGGTCGCCGTGGCGCGGTCAGGGCTGGCCATAAGCGTCATGACAAAAGGCGCGGTGCCGCCCGATCTCAATATTCTTAACGCGCCGCTACCGAAGCTGCCGCATCTTGGAATTCTCGTCGCATTGCCGGATGCTGGACAGACTGCAGCTGTGACTGCCTTTGCGGACCATGTCAGGAGGATGCTGAAAACTCTCTAGCAACAGACCCCGAACTGAAGCAGAACGGCACAACATTTCCAGGCGTAGGGGGCCTGCCAGAGGCCCGCGTAGGGTTTCAGAACTCCTCTTTACGTGAAGCCTACGTGCCACATGCGGTCCTGGACAAAAAGAGGCTGCGCCGCGAAGCCAGGCTACTTAACGGCGGGCCCGCCGCCCCAGCGCCAAAACCTCGGCGATAATGCCGACTAAGGACCTCCGAACCATGGCAACCTCGGTACGATTGGTTGCCGTCGGTGACTCCCACCATGTTGGCGGTCAGAAAATTCGGGCCGCGGACGTCCACAGGCCGGAGATCAGCGAACCGAAATGCACGAGCCAAATACACTTGGTGAGCGGGCGACATTTGTTTCATATCAACCCTGTGGCCGTGCCAACGCATTCCCCCTGTTTGGAAGACATTATTGCCACGCGGCGTCACGGCCATTACAAATCACGCCGGGGCTGCAAATGACCCGAGATCAACTGGATCCAGAGGGATCCGTTTGTAGCCTCTCAACGCGCGTGAAACGGGGATATTTATGGCAACTGGTACGGTAAAGTTCTTTAACAACGACAAGGGATTTGGATTCATCACATCGGAAAACGGTGGCCAAGACGTTTTCGTCCACGTCTCCGCCCTTCAAGGTGGCGGCTCTCTCCGCGAAGGGCAGCAGGTAAGCTATGAGGTGGGCCAGGATCGAAAGACTGGCAAAGCCAAAGCGGAAAACGTCCGCGAAGTTTGATTGTCTCAAGGCACCGAAGGTTTCCTCGCGCCAATTACTATTGGCGCGAGGGGTCGGAAAAGAGGCTTACGAGACAGGTCTGAACCGCGCGAAACCTAGCCTTCCCGATCCGGTTTAATGAGCGACGGGCGTAGCCAGCTCAGTGCGCAGTTGCTGTTGCCTGTCCACGCTGGACTAGAGCACGAGGCCGCGTTTTAGTTCGCGCGACATTCGCACGTAGCATTACCGTTAGTGTCGCAGTTTCCATAGAATGTTTCGCCAGCGTTGCACGTTTTTTCACAACTACTCGTTGTTCCGTCCGATTTTGTGCAGCTCTTGGATGACGCAAGAATTATAAAATTGTCGCCATCGAGGCGATGTGGGGCGGGCACGTTGAAAGCTGTCTCGACCGGGGTAGACATCCTCAATTCTGTTGCACCGCTGGGCGTCACAAATACGCTAAAGAAAAGCGCGAAAGAGGCTGCTGCTAAGACTGAGCGCTGCATAGTTATCTCCTTTTGACGTTGATAAAAAAACTTAATTATCTCGACATGTAATGGTCCAAGGTGCAAATCCGCTTTTACCTCCCTATTTAATCGACACTTGAAGTACTGAATAGGAGCGATTCTTTTGGGCTCCATCAGAATTTTTGGTGCAGACGTTTGTCGCCATTGCATCGATTGCGTTTCTATCCGGAATCCATGGACATACATTGCCACCCATGCAACTCATCCACGGTCAACAGCAATGTCACAATATAAAAACTTCGCCCGCGCTTCATGGGATAGCTCCCAACACTCGCCAGGCTTGTTAAGGCTGTAGGTATACCGGACGGTATGTCACAGCGGACAAACCTGCGACATAAGCACATCCCCGGTTACGGGGGACATTGACCTGAAGCCTGAATTTCCTCTTGTGACCGAGTGCTCACATCTGAACCTTTGCTTCTGCAAGGGTCGCCACCCGGTGCTTTACCCGCTGTCTCTGCAATAGCCTGTCGAGAGGCTGCGCAGGATTGTCCATCGGCTGAGATCGTCTGATCGCCTTGGTCCCGCCCACTCGTGTCGAAGCAAAAATAGCGTTTTGCAACAAAGAACTGACCGTTATCGCCCACTGCGAACGAACAAGACAAGCCTAAGAAAACTGAAGCGAAGACAACTCGTTTCATATTATTCCCCTCTGGTTGTTGGTTGTTTGTCAACAGCTGTCGAAACCTGCCTCAGTACGCCCCTTGCTCTGTCTGCCACACCATTTTGATCGCCGCAAAGGACATTACATAAGGTTGCAGATAAATTTTACTCTCGGTTAACGCTAGCATTCATTCACATAAAACACAACCACTGGATTAACAGAAATGTCTAATAAATACTCACATCTGTCGATGGCCAAGGATCAGCGGTACGGACATCATTAAGGAGCTCCAGCATCGCTGGTGAAGCTCCGCACCGCGGAGGAGTTGGTTATAAACTATCAAACCCTATCGATGAGGATCGAGCGGCCGGGGCGCCCCTGCTTGCCTTCGAAAGAATACGGTGCGTTCCCGATCGCGCGCCGGGACGTGGCGAGCCTCTCGCGCGAGGAGTAGGTTGGTAAAGGCTTCGGCGCGCGCTACCGCGGTTATTCCGGGGCCGTCATAGTTTCTGCGTTGACAAGCTTGCCCAGTTCCATCAGCCAAGGACTTTCTTCAAAAAGAATTCCGCCTCCGTAACCGCTACTCGGAATGAGGAGGCCATGTCTGCTTACCGAAGCGGCCAACGCAGCGATCTCTTCTTCGGAATAACGTCCGGTCTTCATTGATTGGCTTAGGACTTCCCAAAAATTTTCTATTTTCTTATAGCTGTCTCTTGGGCTGTCCCTTGCCACGACTATTGCTTTGCCAACGATCATTAATTCATCGCGGGTCATACCCTCCAGCGCGGCTGCCCATCGCCGAAAAGCATCGCCGTCCAGAGCTTTGTTCTTTTTGAGGCCCGCGACAATCTGGGCAAGAAGACGTAGGTTCGTTTTGCTCGCACCATCGCTGACCGCCTTAGAAAAGCGGAGGAGGATATCGATCAGCGGATCGATGTCTTCCTCCTCAAACGTGGTGCCACCATGGAACCCATCTTCGATCTCTTTGATCAGAATATCTCTCGCTAGCGCGGCTCTTTTCTCTAGGTAGGCATCCGCGACTTTGCTAAACAGGCCGCCAAATGGCCCATATGAAGAAATAACGTCGGCAGCAAAAGCTGCTCCAAATGAAATGAACTTTGCTGTCACAATTGCTTCCTGTTTTCGCGGTCATTGTAGAACGCAATCGCAAACAGACCAAGCTCGACAGCTCCTTGGGGAGATTGTTCCCTCGCGTAGAGTGGTTATGAAGAGACCATTGGACTGGCCCAATGGCCAGCAGCCGTATTTGCTATCGGGGTTGCGGGACCTCGAATCGAAAATCCTGTCGCTGGCGTACGGTAAAGTTCGTCAACAACGACAAGGGATTTGGATTCATCACACCGGAAAACGGTGGGAAGGACGTTTTCGTCCGCGTCTCCGCCCTACAAGGCAGCGGCTCTCTCCGCGAAGGGCAGCGCGAAGCTATGAGTTGGGCCAGGATCGAAAGACTGGCAAAGCCAAAGCGGCCGAAGTCTGTCCGTCGATTTCGGAGAGGTAGAACCCTCTCGGTAACGATCGGAGGAATACGCCGTGTCGCCCAAGATGGCAGCTTACAGCCGGCGTCCCGGAATAAATGAGATCGATTGAGCTTTGTTAACTTACCATTAAATTCCAACATGTTGTTGGCTAATTCTCAGCTTGCGCTTCAACTGCATTTTTTGAACTGAAAGAATACCGAATCCAATTGCTCTGGACCATTTGCTACGGTTGACATGGATGTTTGCGCACAGCGCCGGAGCCACCGAATCTTCCTAATTCTGTGTGTTGCGGTCTCGACCCGCGTTAACCATACCTTCAAGTGCACCGTCCTGACCCCATTTTTCGATCGCGGTTTCTCGGGAATCCTGTATTGATACGGAAGTTGAACCGAACACGGCAAAGGCCCTGTGATGACGATGATAGAGATACTTATAGGAAAGCGGGCTAGCCGCATTTGATCTCTTAGTCCGGTGTCTTTCCGCGACCTAGAGGTTGCGGCGATCCCCTCTCCTACCGATGTGCAGCTGCATTCATTGTGTAAACGAGGGTTATCATGAGTTCGACGTATACTGCAAAGTTCTCCGACAAGACCGTTAGCCAGGACAGCTATGCGGTGTTTTTCTGCGGGCACATTATCTCGGCTCCTCCCCTCCCCCTGTCCGCTCACGAAACGCCCTGCGCGACACTCGCCTGGGCCTGCGGCGTGTCCGCTTCCTTTCCGCGCTCCATACGCCACTCGGCGTAGTCGCCGTTCCGCACATTGCGGATCCGGCGCCTTTCTACAACTTCCGGGAACAATTCCGTTCCCGGAACCCGCGCGCGCGGAAAGGGTCTGGGAATGAATGCTAAGGCAGTATTGCGCTTCATGAAGGAGCAGGAATCCAGTTTCGACCGTTGGAACATCAAGACGGAAAAGGAGGCGCTGTCTCCCGACCAGGTGAGTTCGGGGCGCTTCCAGCTCCTCGAGTTTACTGACGAGGACGGCAAATCTCTCAGCGACGTCGTCTGGGTTCCACCGATGCGATCTGAGGGAACGCGTTTGCCCACAGAGCGCACCAAAGGACACAGCCGCGGCTTCATCGTGGACCCCGGCGCGCACCGTGCCATCGGGTTTGAAGGCCTTCGCAACCTCTATCGTTCGGAGTACTAAGATGAACAGCCCGTATCAACTCCTCGCAAGCGCAATCCTCGATCTGGAGGCCCACTCGGAGGTGGCCGAAGTTCTTGCCTTCGCGAAAAACGTCGTAGATCGCTTCTTTCGCGATTTGCAATGCGCGGCATCTAACCTCGAAAGATACGAAACGGGGTTCCTCTTTATTTCGTTTGACAACGTGACCTTCGGCGACCCGCCACTGGCCGCAGAGAAACACTTTGCCAGCTCCTCGACGACGCAGGTCGGCCGCTTCATTTGTTTTCCGAACGAGATGACGGCAGAGGATGCCTTGCGGATCTTCACTACGGCGGAAATGGATGTCTATGTTTTCTTGACCATGACGCTTATCAGCCTTCGGCAGATCGAAGTCGAGGGCTCATCTCCTATGGGCAACATCCTACTCGAGGGATCATACGATCGCCTCAAGGAGCTGCTTGCACGTGCTCTCTCCACCCGCGAGGCGGCTTAGCACTGCTATTCGTAAAGCGTTGAGCGCGGCCGCGATCTCGAGCCGCGCGACGTCGAGGGCATGTGCACCAAAATGCACCAACCAAACGACTTCCCGTACTGGCCCAAAGCTGGGGCGGAGGCTGCGCGCGAGTTTCACCTCGTCCCGACATGAAATTAACCATACTAGTAATATGTGTTCAAACCAAGAAATATCCGTTCTAGTAATATAGACAGAGGCTTCTGTTAGTAATAAAAGCAGTACTCATCGAATTGGAGTAGGAATATGCCAGAGATACGCACAACAATAGGAGTTGCAATAGTATTGGCATAGGCACGCCTATCAATTTACTAGCACCTCCGGAAACTGGTCTGTAACGATCTCGCAAGGAGTGCAGCATGAACTTCAATCATCAAGTTGCCCGCTCAATTTATCTCAAGCGCGCTGGACTGGACTTCCTCAACGAAGCTCCAGGCATTGTCATGCCATCGTACGACCCCACCCCCACCTCTGCGGAAATTCGCATCCCTGCCACCACCTGGAGCTTGGGAATATCGTGATGGCGTCGGCTTGGACCGATGTCTCCACGGTACATCGCTAGGAATCGACACCACAAGCGGCTTCGCCACACGTAAACCTGCAATCAAGCAGGAGGCGACAGCTCGTGGATCGACTTTCCATCACGATGTTCAAGTCTACCACGAGAGCGAGCTCGAGCATCGGGTATCGATCAAGATCCAGGGGAGAACAGACGTGCGTGAACTTCATTCTCAGTATCCCGTCTTCGTTTACATCGATGAAGAAGGTGTGATCCGGAAGCACGTTTGCGATTTCTACGTTGTGTTCGACGACGGCCATCGCCTTGCGGTTCCCGTTAAATATTCTCGAAAAGAGGAGCAGATGGAGTCCCTGATTACCAGAATTCGGAAGGCGGGTTTCACTCGCCTCGACAAAGGGGGCAAGCTCACCGTCGGGGCGGTTGACGACATGCGCCTGATGACCGAGATCGACGCTACTATCGACGATTTTGAAAACGCGCAGGCCATCCTGCATTCTCGCGAGCATTTCGACGCCTCCCAGTGTGAGGAGCTCTATAAAATGGTTCGTAAGCTTCCCGGCTGCTTTCGTTTTGGTGAGTTGCTTCGCCATAGCTCAAACCGTGCAAAGCGTCGCACAGCAATCTGGCAGTTGATCGACCGCGGGCATCTCCTTGCCGCCTCCAAGGGCCGTGTCGACGAACTCTCCTGGCTGCGATTCCGCGGTTAGCGCAGCCTCATCTCGGTCACCCCCTCGCTCCTAAAGGAGACTTTCTTGCTAGCATCCACGCAACTTTCAGTAGGCCATTGCAAACGCGCCAGGGCTGCACGCCCCAGCGATACGCGGAGCTCTCAATCATTCCGAACACTGGCACACGCGACCCGGCGAATATGCGGGATTTTACCGCTTGCCTCTACCAAATCTCTGCGCCCGTCAGTTCACCCACCCTGAAGAAGGAAACTACGCATGAACTTCCAAACAGTACCCGCCAAGGTCTTCCACCATGCCATCGTTCAGATGGGGCATGAAGATCGCTATGCTCGCCACAAGACTAAAACCAACTTTATCCCAATCGCATGCGACGAAGAAGGATACCGTCTGCGCAACGAAGACGATAGCAAGCACGAAGTCCTGCTGTCGCACGACGAGATCTACAAGGAACTGAACTCAGGCGAAGCGTCCGTCGAGTACGGCTGGAATAATGTTCAGATGCAGCGCCTGCGCATCCTGTTCGGTGACAAGCCTTTCGAGAAGTTTCCTGTGATCCACCAGCAACGCGCCCTTTTTCGCGAGAAGCTGATCAAAAAGTTCGATGATGAGGTATGCGCTAAGCTGGAGAAACCGCCGCGGTGGTCGACGGCGAAAATGCTCGCGTGGCTTAAAGCAGCACGGATGGAAATTTTGGCGGCTAGCATTGACGCCCAGGAAAATGGCCGCGCCGATCAGTCCGGCACAATCGTCGCGTTCCCAACGCCAAGCGTTAAGACGTTCCAGCGAGACTACAAAAACTATCACGCCGCAGACGAAAACGTCCTTGCGCTCGTCCACCGCCATCACGGCCCCGGCCAACGCTTCTTCAAGGCGAATCCGGAAGCGATCGCATTTGCCGTCAAGCAGGCGCGCGGCTACCTTTCGCGTCTTCGCCCGAAATACTCGCAGGTCTACACCAACTACCGCGCCGCACTCCATGCGCTAAACGAAAACCGCGACACTCCGTTGCCGGCAGTGTCCCGCAAGAAGTTCGTAGCAATCATCGGCACCTTCGACGAGTTCGAAAAGGTGGCGAGCCGCCATGGCATGAAACATGCGATCCGCAAATTCATGAAGATCAAGCGCAAATTCGATATCCAGCGCCCTGGTCAGCGGATCGAGATCGACCACATGAAGTTCGACATCATCACGTTGCTGTCGGAGATCGGCGCTCTGGAGATCCTGCCTCAATGGGCCATCGACAAGCTGAAAGAAGCCGATAGCCTGCACCAGCGCATCCACGTCTGCGCCGCGATTGACGTGGCAACACGGTATGTTCTCGCACTGACCGCGACAACCAACCCTAAAGCGGCGTCCGCTGTTTCTACGCTGCGTCAGATCATGTCGGACAAGCGTTGGCTCTCAACCTACGTCGGCGCACGTACGCCCTGGATTGGACGAATCTGGCCGACCGAAGTTTACACTGACAATGGCACCGAGTTTACCGCCGGCCGCACCGAAGCCGTTTTTCGTGCTGCCCGCGTCAACTACACGCGTCCTGGCGCCGGAGATCCCCAGCGCCGGCCTTTCATCGAGAGCCTGTTCCATTCGATCGGCCCCCTTCTGATGAGCTACTTCGACGGTAAGACGTTCGGCTCCATCATGGAGAAGGGCGACTATGACCCGACAGCGCACGTATCGATCGACGTCGACGAACTCATCAAGGTGTTTCTCTTTGCCATCCTTGATGTCTACCACAATCGCCCGCACGCAGGTCTGGGAGGCAACACGCCTCATAATGCTTGGGTGCAGGCGACACAAGAATACGAGATCAAGTTCCCGCCGAGTGCGGCGGGGATGGCCCGCATCTTCGGCGTCGCAGCTACTCGCAAGATCCAGACCGATGGCATCGTCAACTGGGGCATCACTTACAACAGTGACGAGTTGCAGACGCAGCGCCGTCAAATGGGACAGGAGATCGAGATCATGTACGACCCTGAATCGGCGGAGTTCGTCTTAGGAAAAGGCCCGCAAGGATGGTTCCCCGTGAAAAATACGATTGGCCTTGATAGCACAGTCACGCTCCACGAATGGGCCGCGGCGCGCAAGGCGATCAAAGCCCGCAACGCCTCCCTCGCCGCCCAGGGAATGACCGTGATGTACGAAGCGATCAATCGCATCCGACAAATCGGTGAAGCAGCAACCCTCCGCGCTGGCCTCAGCCACATCGTTCCCTCTGACGAGGACTTCGAGAAGATGAATGAGCAGGTGTTCGGAACTTGGGTTGCAACCCCGGTGACCATCGAACCTGTGCTCAACGACGAACTGGTACTGCGCGAAGACCCCCTTCGTGGCGGCGATGTCGCAGCGGTGGCCGGCGGTGAAGGAAGCGACTCTGCTGTCATCGCCGCTTTGTTCGAAGCTTTCGGCAACGAAAAGGAACCTAAGGCCAAGAAGACGCCTAAGGCCTCCAGCTTCACCGAAGACGGCACGGAATGGAAGTGAGGGGAGAACTCATGAACGACGAAAAATTGAGCGAACTCCGAGCGCGCGTTCGCGATCATTCCATCTCGAACACGAGAGACGCCAAACTTGAATCGCAGGTTCGCGAGATGATCGAGAACGTCGGCGACATCGGTAAAGGACGGGGGTCGCGCAAGCGATCCCTCTTCGTTATCGGCAGATCGGGTAGCGGCAAATCGTATTCGTTGGAGAAGCTTTTTGCCCGGCTTCCGGAGTTCCAGCCCCATGAAAACGAGTACGGCGAGTTGGTGATGCCCCTTCTCAGCGTTGAAGCGGAGGAAGGGGGTATCGTCAACCTTTGCAACCGTATTCTCAAGAAATTGAAGTTGCCGGAGAATCCGGGAATGAAGCCTGCTTTCGCCTTAGGAGTCATCAAAAGCGTTCTGCCGCAGCATGGCGTGACCTATCTGCACGTCGATGAGGCGCAGGACCTGATGAAACACAAAACGCCGTATGCCGTCATGCAAATGCAGGTGCAGCTAAAATCCCTGGTGCAAACGCCGGAGTGGCCGCTTCATACAATCTACAGTGGGGTCGATACCTTGGCGACGCTTCTCGATACTGATGATGATCAGCTCAGCAAAAGAGCCCATGTCTGTCGTTTCGGTGATCTTGTCCTTCCGGCAGACATCGAGGTTATGAGAAGTGTTGTCAGAAAGGTGGCCGTTGAGCTGTGTGGTCTTGAGCTTTCTGAAAAGATCTTGGAGGAGGATTTTATCGGCCGCATCTCGATCGCGAGCACCGCGGCTTATGGAACGTCAATCGAGACTGTACAGGAAGCTTGCTTCCTTGCTTTGAAAAACGAGCACCGAATGCTCGAACCAAAGCACTTCGCCCGTCGATACGAGCTGCATAGAGGCTGCCTGCCTGACGACAATGTCTTCTCATCGAAAGCCTGGGCCGACATCAAGCCGCAGAATGCCCTCGCTGATCTTAATGGCCCCAAACGGAAGAGGAAGTAGTTAGAGATGCAGTTGCCGATGACCGTCAAATTCCACTCGGATGAAACGCCCCTAAGTCTGGCCTCCCGTCTTGCTGCCGCGAACGGCTTTTCCTCTCTCAGCCAGTTTCTAAGTCATATCGGTTTAAAAGCGGCAGCGATCTCAAGTGGGGATATCCACGCGATTAAGCTTCTTTCCGATTTGTCAGGAGTTGCCGTGGGTGATCTTGATAGGTTTACGGTCAAACCGACCAGCCGTACACTCTGTTCTTTTGGGGGTAACACAGTTCGTAGGCAACCGCACCGAGCGCGGCATCATACTTTTTGTCCGCGTTGCATCCGGGAGGACTTGGCCAATGGGATTGGGCGGCCCGTGTCTCGTCCATACGCACGGTACCAATGGCTTGCCCCGGGAATTCAGCACTGTGTCGTCCACGGTAACAAATTGCTGTTGTCTCAACGTGGTGATCACGAACACGACTTCGCGCGGTTCATCGAACGGTACCACGAAGAGATCGCGCAGAAAGCCCAAGTCCATGGCTCTACGCAAGCAACCCTTTTCGAAATCTATGTATCAGACCGGCTGGCCAGCAGGGTGACAAACGGCTTCCTTGACACCATTGAACTCTACGTTGTGCAGGATCTTTGCCAAGCGTTTGGCGGTTTCCTAAGCCAGAATGGTGTGCCGTCTGTTGAGCAGAACGAAGCCGATGCTGGGTTCGTGGTAGCTGCGAGTGGGCCGAACGCGATCGAAGCGGCTGCTATCGATGTCATCTCGCACTCACGCCCCGTGACACACAACTTCCAGAGCATTTTTGGTCCGTTGCTGACGTGGCTTCGATCCAATCGAAAACGCCCTGAATTTGATAAGTTGATCACGTTATTTCAGGATATTGCCGTCCGACACCTGCCCTTGGGCACCGATGACGTCTTTGTGCGGCCTGTCGAGCGTAGAGTGCTTCATTCCGTCGTTTCGGCCAGCAGGCAGTATAGCCTTACCGAACAAAAGGTTCGCGCGATTGTTTTAAGGGCTGGACTGGTATCGGAACCCACAGAGAGCAATCAACAATTCTGGTTCGACGCCGATCGCTCCGCGCCGCTTTTGAATTCTGCCAGAGAGTCTGTCAGCGACGCAAACGCTGCTGCCATGCTGGGTATCTCTCTCACCCTCGTCAGAGATTTGAGGCGCTCCAATACCTTCCCAGTGCATCCGGGACGACAATTGCAATCAAACTACTACAAGCTTCATCCGCTAGACATCGAGGCCCTGAAAGACGCTCTCTTCGAGCGAACGCCGGTTGTAAATAGGACGGCCGGTCTTTCCAGCCTTGCCCAAGCTGCCAGAGCCGCTCAGTGTAGCTTTGAGGAAGTTGTGCGATTGGCGAGGGATCGGGTGTTCTCGAGTTTATGCACCGTCAATGAAAAGCGCATTCTGCCCAACTTGCGGGTTGACGCGGGCGAGGTTCGGGCGGCCTTTGGTGGCACTCGAGAGAGACGCAAATTTGATAGTGTCGCCGAACGTTTTATTGAGCTCGACCAGGTCGCTAAAATCCTTGGCACAAGCGACGCTACCGTCCGTGACCTGGTTAAAAGTGGTTGTTTGAACGCTGAAAAATCGCGTGCTCCTTTCACGCATGCCAAAAAGCTGCTTGTTACGCAAGAAGCGGTCGACCAATTCGTGGCAGCCAACATCCACCTCACGGAGGTGGCTGCTAAAATCATGCTTTCAACTCGCAGCGCGCAAAAGTTGCTGGATAGCCAAGGGATTAGACCGGCTTGCGAGCCCGCAGGACGCACATTGGCATTCTTCCGGCGAGGTGATGTTGCGCACTTAATTGACGGCTAGCTCCGACTTGCGGAAGATCGTGTCTCGTTCGTTCCTGCCTGGTGCACCTAAATAGTGGCGGCGAGATCGCGTTGTTCGCCTTTCTCGTGGGCAGACCCGCGGTGACAATCGCTTGCGGTCTCGCCACCAGCGCCAGTTTAAATAAGTGGCCGCGAGGTCGCCAAGTTGGAAAGGCTTGCAAAGGCGCCTTGCAAACCTTTAAGGAGCCTTCAAAGCACCAGCAGTAGTTAAACAGCGCTTAAATGACCTGGACCGTGCCGGAGAAGTACTAGCGAGTTTAGCGGATCGCGACGTACACCGCACCGGAAATCATCGACGCGTTAAATTTCACCTCGGAAAGTTCCCCGGACCTGACCGCATCAAAAATGTCCTCAAGATTTTTGCGGATGCGCCTCTGTTGAAAAGCCGCCATTACGTTGTTTGACGTTGCCTTGGAGCCAAGAAGGCCCAGGTCGACAAAAACCGCGTCCGGCTTTCTTCGTCCAGCGCGTCGCCGGAACTTGATGCCCATGTCCGAGACTTCGAGCATCTCCACCGTCTGCTCGTCAAGCTCGTCGAGGTGCTTGCAAAAGGATTCTACGGCAGCACAAGCTTCTGGGCTTGAAACGGACTGCGGGAGTGGAGGCGGCGGCGCTTCGAACTGAAGCCTATAGCCACCAAGACGAATTGTGCTGGACTTTTTCAAGATAGAGCTTTCAAACGGACCTGAGCTTTCATCCTTAACTTCTGGTTCGCCGGCCGCAAGCTCATTTGCGGCACCTGTAAAAATTTGCAAAAACCTCCTTAACGAAGCGCAAGGTTCCGAGGTGACGTCGAGAGGGCGCGCCGACAGATCACAAACATCAGCGTAGCTGCGTCATGCTGTGATTATGGCATAGAAGACTACAACGCCCGAACCGAACACCACTTCGATCAAGAGCCTGACGCCGAAGCCCGCGTACCATTCGATGATCACGAGGTTTTTGAGCCCTATGAGGGGGTTTATGAACCTGCATCCACCGACAATTATGAGGTCGACTTCAACGCTGCGAGGTAGAACAACCCATTTTCCATGAATACCCCTGCTTCCGCCATCGCAGCCATGACATCGCCTGACATTGTGTGTGGCACCGGAAGACGCGCTGAGCGACATGCCCGGACAATATGGAGCCGTTCACGTAAACTCGCCGCGCGACCATTCAACTGCTCCAGATGCGCGCGGGTCTGCTCGTTTTCAGGACCAATGTATCGCGCCGACGGCCGTTTGCCATTCTGGTCGGTCGGAGGTTGCCAGTGCCAGTAAAGCCGTCCCTTGACCTCGGCAATACGTCGATCCTCCGCCAGATGTCAGCGCAGACAGGTTCCCTGACCAAGCGCGTTGCACCAGGTCCGAGTAAAGCGTTTGCAATAAGATCGGAAGGTCTTCGATGTATATCATTGCGATCTGTTGTAGGCAAATTCCGCAATTGCCTCCAACATAGTCAAGCCTTCGTTCGTACGCAAGCAAAGCGAGCTCCTCGCGAACACAGGAGCGGAGACCGCCCGTCTGAAAGCCGGCAAGCCAACGTGATATTCAGGACGCCATCGCACCGAACACATCATTCCTAGTCGCCACCGTCTTGAACTTTGCGACGTCGAAAAATGGCGTTTTTCGAGCGTGAAAAACCTATTGGCACAAAACGAGTGTGGCTGTGGTGAGGCACCTGAAAATTAGGCAATGAAAACAATGATCACAATCGGCTTCAACGACAAACCAAAAGAGCATTGTCAAGTAGATTGATGTCACCGCATCGGAAAGAGTGTCAACGCCGTTCTGCATCAAGCGATTGTGGGATAGCCCAACCGCTGCGCCTGTCGCTCAAGTTCGGCCAGCGGTTCATAATCGGCGTCGGCGAGGACGGCAAAACCCTTGAGCCGAAGCACGTCGCGGGCGGTTGCCAACGACGGCTCGACGATAGCCCGTTGCAGGGCCTGCCTCATGAGCGCCACCTCCACATCGGAGACATCCGCCCGGGTGATGGACGGCAATCCTGGCCCGTTGGCTGTCTCGGCCAGAATCCGGACACCGGCCAGGCTCGCTGGATCAAACCGCAGCACGTTGCCATAGGTGATGCAGTCGATCGCCGCGACATCCGCCTTGCCGTCGCTGATCGCCGCAATGCTGTTGCGGTGGCCGCCGGTTTCGATCACCGAGGAAAAGAACCGGCCATTGCGTGCAAGTGGCGCGATGGCGGCGCGAAACAGGTTGGAGCCGGAATTGCTATCGGGCTGGTTGATCGCCGCCCGCGTGCCACGCAGGTTTTCCAGCGACTGGACGGCACTGTTCTTGGCCACGACAATGAAGCTGAGCATCGACGGCCCGTCGCAGCCCGGATGGTCATAGACCGGCGTTGCCACCAGCCGCACCTTGCCGCGCAGATGCTTGACATAGGGAAAACCGCAGGTCTGGGCGAGCAGCAGGTCGGGCCGCGTCCAGGCCTGATGATAGTCCACGGCGTCATCCAGTGTGACCGGAACCTCGTCGAGCCCTGCCCGCTTCAACGCTTCACTGAGGAAATTCCACAGGACGGCAGTCGCTTCGGCGAGCGGTGGCGGACTGATGTACATGGCAAGGCTGGCAAGGCGCATTTCAGGGACTTTCACAAGCGACAGGCGTGACTACCACAATCCCGCCAGTACCGTATCGCCAGATATGGACGCGATCGCACATTCAGGAATGCTTCGGATGCGTGATGTCGTCATGAGGCTTCAGGAAAAACCGCCGGGCGATGTCCCAGTAGCTGTCATAGACCAGCCCGCCATTGGTGCCGATCAGCGCCTCGCGGTGACGGCGATAGACCGACGGCAGCCGGTACCAGGAAATACCGGGCTTCAGGTGATGCAGCACATGCAGGTTGTTGTAGAGGAACAGCAGCCCGAAAAGATGACTGTTCTCAACAATCGCCGTGCGCTCCTCGTGCTTTTCAGCATAGCGATGTTCGGCATAGGACCGCAGCCGCGTCAGCGCAGCACCCAGATAGACGAACCCGAAGAAATAAAGCCAGAACGGCATGCCGCAGATCACCGTGACCCAGACCAGCACGGCTGCAACACTGATCATATGCACCGCCCAGATGCGTGCCCGGCCAGGCTCGCCAGCCCGCAGCAGCCGCACTTCCTGCGCCAGGAAGCTCACCAGCATGACGGCTGGCCCAATGGTCAGGCGCCCGAGCAAGGTCGTATTCCAGTGAGCGAGCAGCTTTCCCACCCATCCCAGCCGCTCCCAGGCGGTCCGGGTAAAATAGGAGGATTCCGGATCCTCGATCGGATCGGTCAGATGCTCGTCGCGGTGATGCTCCAGATGGCTTTCGCGATAGATCGGATAGGGCAGCCACAGCGACAGGGGGATCGAGCCGATCGCATCGTTGATACGCTGATTGCCGGTCGGATGCCCGTGGATGACCTCATGCTGCAGCGACCCCTGCCAGGCAACCAGCCAGCCACCCGCCAGCGCAACGGCAACGACCGGCAGCGATTGCCACCAGAATGTCAGCGCCAGAAACCCGCCATAGATCACAACGATCAGAATGACGGTCGGCCACTCCACGCGACGGGCCGGGATTTTGATGATGTAGGATGGCGTGTCGGACATGCGCGGCTATTCCCCCGGAAACAGAGGGAAATTACATCGCGGCGGCGAGATTAGATAATTATGTTTATTTATTTTATAGACTATTTGGGAAAAATCGTTCGTTTTCAGCCGCATCGGCCGCAGCTTTCATCCAAGGAGCGTCACCGGCAAAAAACCGTCAAACCCAGGATGCCGGGGTCTTCGGCAAACGGCCATCCGGATCGACCACGTCGAGACGCGGCGCGCCCTTGGCATTCCATCGCCACAGCGCCACGCAGGTCCCGCCCGGCGACATGAAGGATGGATAGACGACGCCGTCGAATCCCTCGGCGATCAGCCGTTGGCGCAGCTTATGCGTCTGTGGCACCTTGCCGTCATCGAGCAGCATCCGCCACTCGCAGAGATGAATATCGTTCTCAACGGCAAAGCGGGAGAGCACCGTGGGATCAGTCAGGTCAGCGAGTGCGGCGTCCTTCAGATCCAGCTGCGCTATCAGCGCCGGATGCTGGACAAAACCCTGATTGTATTCTGCCCAGGCGGTCGAAAGTTCGCGTGCCGCATAGATCGTCGCAGCGCCGACCGGGTTCCAGCGGCCACCAAACCGCGCCGCCCCCTCGCCGGAAAGCGGCGCAAACGCCCATTGCGGCACGAAGGCCCGCCACAGCGTCAGCGTCTCCCTGATTTTATCAGGCATAGACGCCTGATCGTACCGCCTCGAGATAGGCCAGCACCTTGTCCGATTTGCCTTCGCTCACCAGATCATAGGCGGTCTTGCCCGCCCAGCCGGGGATCGGCTGATGCTTGAACCAGATGGTTGCGCGGTTTTCGTCGCCGGCCATTTCGCTGGCCATGGCAAGGATGCGCACGACATGGCTCAAGGCATGATCCACCTTGCGCGCACCCGATTTCGCCGTCAGCGTATTACGGGCAACGCCGATCAGCCGGGCAAGCTCCGACAGGGTGACGCCGAGCTGTTTGGAGACGCGGTCAGCCGACAGGAACGGCGATTGCCCGTCGCCGAACCGGCTTGCCGTCATATCGAAGCTCAAAGCTGTCATGACATTTTCCTAACACATCTTGATAAGTACAGCATCAAAATATGCTCAAACCATGCGTATTTCAAGCGCAACCGGTGATTAAACTGGTTTGCGCCACCAAGGCTCGCGCTTTTCCAGAAAGGCAGAAATCCCTTCCCGTGCCTCGTCCGTTTCCCAGACATCGGCCAGTCGCTCGATCGTCGCGGCGATGACGGCATCGTTGATCGGCATGCCCAGCGACCGCGCCAACGCCTTGGACTGCCCAACGGCTCCGGGTGCGACCTGCAGATAGGGCATGATCTCCGCTTCGATCGCCGCATCGAGATCGTCTGATGGCACGACGCGCGTCAAAAGGCCCGCCGCCTGCGCTGCCTGCGGATCAAAAATCCTGCCGGACATGAACAAGGGCCGCGCCCGTCCCTCGCCGATCCGTGCCACGACGTAGGGACTGATGGTCGCCGGGATCAGCCCCAAACGCGTCTCCGTCAGTCCGAACTTGGCCGTATCGGCCGCCACCGCCACGTCGGCAATGCACAAAAGCCCGATACCGCCGCCAAACGCATTACCCTGAACGCACGCAATAACCGGCTTCTCCAGATCGTTCAGCGCCTTGAACATCAAAGCCAGCCGCCTGGCCTCCTTGATGCGCGCCGCCCGGTCGGCCTCGATCTGAGCCTTCATCCAGCCGAGATCGCCACCAGCACAGAAGCTGGCGCCCTCGGCTGCCAGCACGACGGCCCGCACGGCGGCATCCCCACCCAGCAATCTCGCCACGGTGGTCAATTCGCCGATCATCGTGCCGGACAGGGCATTGTGCTTGTCCGGCCGTGCCAGTGTCAGGGTTGCCACGCCTCTGCCGTCAACCGCGACGCGGATGGTCTCGTATGTCATGCCGCACTCCTCAAGCTGCGCGCGAAAACAGATGCGGCCTCGAGCGCGTCTTCATCAAGGCCAGTCACAAACCCGCGGCCCCTCACATAACGATCCACCAGCAGAGTATCGACATTGCCCTTGGCGCCCGGCGCATAGGGGCAGCCGCCGAGCCCGCCGACCGACGCATCGAACACACGGACACCGCAATCGAGCGCCACGCCGATATTGTCGAGCGCCCGGCCCGACGTATCGTGGAAATGTCCCGCAAGCTTACCAGCAGGGATGCCGGCCAGCACCGCCGCCAGCATGCGCTCCACCGCCTCCGGCGTGCCCCGGCCAATCGTGTCGCCAAGGCTGATTTCGTAGCAGCCAAGCGCCAGCAACTGCGCCGCGACATGAGCAGTGCTGTCCGGCGCCACGGCGCCGTCATAGGGACATTCGACCACGCAACTGACATAGCCGCGCACCACAATTCCCGCATTGCGCGCCGCCTCCGCCACCGGGCGGAACCGCTCGATGCTTTCGGCAATCGAGCAATTGATATTGTGCTGCGAAAACCCTTCCGAGGCCGACGCAAAGATCGCTACCTCATCTGCGCCGGCTGCCAGGGCGGCCTCAAAACCCCTCATATTGGGTGTCAGGACAGCGTAGCGCACCCCCGGACGCCGGGCGATCCCGGCCATGACGTCGGCTGCATCGGCCAGCTGTGGCACCCATTTCGGGCTGACGAAACTGGTCACTTCGATCCGCTCGAAACCGCAGCCCGACAGCCTATCGACCAGCCTGATCTTGTCCTGGGTGTCGATCAGCACCTTCTCGTTCTGCAATCCGTCGCGCGGCGCCATCTCGACAATGGACACCCGGTTTGCGCCATCCTCCTTATCCGTGGAAGACATCAGGCCTCCTCGGGCTTCAGCATCAACAGCACAGTGCCGTCCGTCGTCTGGTCACCCTCGGCAACAAACAGGCTGTCGACGACGCCGTCTCGGCTGGCCGAAAGCGTCAGCTCCATCTTCATCGCTTCCATAACGATCAGCGCATTCCCCTTCGTCACTGCGTCTCCGGCCTTGACGCGCACCAGCTTGATCAGCCCCGGCATCGGCGCCGTCAGGCGGTCGCTTCCCGCCACACCTTCCACTTCGCCATCCAGCGGATCGGGGACATGGAAATCGAAAGCGCGGCTATCGATCAGAAGCGTAAAACCCTTCTGGATCTCAAGCCGTTGCAACCGGCTCTGACGGCCGTCGGCCTCGACAAGGCAACCACCGTCGAACCGGCCGGAGATGCGAACCGGAATGACCCGGCTGCTCCCATGAACCGCAAACAGATCGAGACCGCGCGCCGCCACGCGCAGCACATGGCGCTCGCCGGAATGATCGAGCGTCACGGTGCGCGTCGCCTGTCCCCAGACCTGCCAATGGCCGAGCGACCGCCACGGGTCTCCGGCCGGCGGGGCCTGCAGGGTTCCGAGCGACAGGACGGCTGCCAGCGCCAGCACTGTTTCATCCGGCGCCTCAGTCACCGTCAGCGCCGCGAGTTCCCGGTCAATCAGGCCCGTGTCGGGATGCCCGGCCGCGAAATCCGGCTGTTGGCTCAGCCGCGTCAGAAATTCGAGATTGTTGGCGACGCCGCCGATATGGCTCGCCGCCAAGGCCGCCGTCAGCCTTGCCAACGCTGCCGCTCGCGTCGTGCCGTGCACAATCAGCTTGGCAATCATCGGATCGTAAAACGGGCTGATCCGGTCGCCGAGACGGATGCCCGCGTCGATACGCACCCCGTCAGCCGGAAACACGACATGCGACAGCGTTCCGGTCGATGGTAAAAAGCCCCGTGCCGGATCCTCCGCATAGACCCGCGCCTCGAAGGCCCAGCCGTCGATCGACAGTTCCGATTGCTTCAACGGCAGCGGCTCGCCATTGGCCACACGCAACTGCCATTCGATGAGATCGATGCCGGTGATCGCCTCCGTCACCGGATGCTCCACCTGCAGCCGCGTGTTCATTTCCATGAAGAAGAACCGGTCGGGCCAGAGTCCGTCGGAGACATCGGCGATGAATTCCACCGTGCCCGCACCACAATAATCAATAGCGCGCGCCGCCCGCACGGCCGCCTCTCCCATCGCCCGGCGCATTTCCGCCGTCATGCCCGGTGCCGGCGCTTCCTCGATCACCTTCTGGTGACGCCGCTGCAGCGAGCAATCGCGCTCGAACAGATGCACGGCATTGCCATGCCGGTCGCCAAACACCTGGATTTCGATATGGCGCGGCTTCATCAAATATTTCTCAATCAGCACCGCGCCGTCGCCGAACGCGGCCTCCGCCTCCCGCCGTGCCGCCTCCAGCGACGCGTCGAAATCCTCAGCACCATCGACCCGCCGCATACCCTTGCCGCCACCGCCCGCCCGCGCCTTGATCAGCACCGGAAAGCCGATGGCGACGGCCTGCTCGGCAAGAAACGCAGCATCCTGGTTTTCGCCGTGATAGCCGGGCACCACCGGCACGCCCGACTGCTGCATCAGCGCCTTTGCCGCGTCCTTCAGGCCCATGGCGCGGATGGCTGCGGCCGACGGCCCGATGAAGGCCATGCCCGCCGCCTCGACGCTTTCCGCGAACTCCGCGTTCTCCGACAGGAACCCGTAACCGGGATGGATCGCCTGCGCGCCCGCGCGCGCCGCCGCCGCGATGATACGGTCGGCGTTCAGGTAGCTTTCGCTGGCCGCCGCCGCCCCGATGCGAAAGGCTTCGTCGGCTAGCTCGACATGCAGCGCCCCTGCATCCGCATCGGAAAACACCGCGACCGTGCGAATGCCGAGACGCCGCGCCGTGCGGATGATCCGGCAGGCGATTTCACCGCGATTGGCAACCAGTATCTTCGAAAACATCACTCTATCCCGGTTATTGCGCGGCGACGACTTCGACCTCGAGCAGCCAGCTCTCATCGAAAATTCCGGCAATCACCACCGTCATCGCCGGCGCCAGGGCACCCAGATATTCGGCCCGGATTTCCCGGTTGGCCATCGTATGATGCCGGTCGGACAGATAGGTGGTGACCTTGACGATATCGGCCTTGCTCATTCCGGCCGCCTTCAGCTGCGCATCGACGTTCAGCCAGACCTGCCGCGCCTGCGCTTCGAAACCTGTTGGCAGTACATCGTCGGAATCGGCCGGGATCTGGCCGCTGACGAACAGCACCTTGGTAAAGTCCTCAATCCTGACGGCCTGCGAATAACCGCCGCGCGGCTGAGGGGCGTTCTTGGCATTGAAAGCATCGCGTTTCATGGTCTTTCTCCTCACATCCTGAACAGGCCAAAACGGGTATCGCCGATCGGCGCATTGAGCGCTGCAGACAAGGACAGCGCCAGCACATCGCGGCTCTTGCGCGGATCGATGATGCCGTCGTCCCACAGCCGCGCCGAGGCATAGAGCGGGTGGCTCTGGGTCTCGAACAGGTTCAGCACCGGCTGTTTGAACTTCGCCTCGTCTTCCTCGCTCCAGGGCGTGCCCGCCCGTTTCAGCGCATCGCCGCGCACCGTTGCCAGCACCCCTGCCGCCTGTTCGCCGCCCATCACCGAAATCCGGCTGTTCGGCCAGGTCCAGAGGAAGCGCGGCGAAAAGGCCCGGCCGCCCATGCCGTAATTGCCAGCGCCAAACGAGCCGCCGACCAGCATGGTGATCTTCGGCACCTTGGTCGTCGCCACCGCCGTCACCAGCTTGGCGCCATGCTTGGCAATGCCCTCCGTCTCGTATTTCCGCCCGACCATGAAGCCGGTGATGTTCTGCAGGAAGATCAGCGGGATTTTCCGCTGCGAGCACAACTCGACAAAATGCGTGCCCTTCAGCGCCGATTCCGAAAACAGCACGCCATTGTTGGCGATGATGCCGACCGGAATGCCGTGGATATGGGCAAAGCCGCAGACCAGCGTCGTGCCGTAGCGCGCCTTGAACTCGTCCAGACGCGAGCCATCGACGATCCGGGCGATCACCTCGCGAATGTCATAGGGCGTGCGCAGGTCCAGCGGCACGACACCGGCAATATCGTCGGGATCATAGGCCGGCTCTTCCGGCGCCTGACGTTCGACACTGGCGATCGACGGACGGTTCAGGTTGGCGACCGCGCGGCGCGCCAGTGCCAGCGCATGCGCATCGTCACGCGCCAGATGATCGGCAACGCCGGAAAGCCGCGTGTGCACGTCACCCCCGCCGAGATCCTCGGACGACACCACCTCACCCGTCGCAGCCCGCACCAGCGGCGGCCCAGCGAGAAAGATCGTCCCCTGCCCTTCGACGATGATGGCCTCGTCCGACATTGCCGGCACATAGGCGCCGCCCGCCGTGCAGGAGCCCATGACCACGGCAATCTGCGGAATACCCGCCGCCGACATGTTGGCCTGATTGTAGAAGATACGGCCGAAATGATCGCGATCGGGAAACACCTCATCCTGGTTCGGCAGATTGGCACCGCCGGAATCGACCAGATAGATGCACGGCAGGTTGTTCTCCGCCGCGATCTCCTGCGCCCGCAAATGCTTCTTCACCGTCATCGGATAGTAGGTGCCGCCTTTGACTGTCGCATCGTTGCAGACGATCATGCAATCGCGCCCGGAGACACGGCCGATGCCGGTCACCAGTCCCGCCCCCGGCGCCTCGCCCTTGTAGAGCCCGTGGGCCGCCGTCATACCGACTTCGAGGAACGGCGTCGCCGCATCGATCAACTGCGCCACCCGCTCGCGCGGCAGCATCTTGCCGCGGCTGACATGGCGCTCGCGCGCCACCTCGCCGCCGCCACCGGCAGCCAGCGCCGCGGCATCCTCGACCACACGCATCGCGTCTGCCATCGCCGCGCTATTGGCGCGGAACGCTTCCGAAGAGGTGGTAATTTGCGATTTCAGAACGGCCATTCATCCCCCCGACCAAACACCCTGCAGAGTTTCACCCGTCGCGCTCAAGCCGTCTCGCCAAAAAGCTCACGGCCGATCAGCATACGCCGGATTTCCGACGTCCCGGCGCCGATCTCGTAAAGCTTGGCATCCCTGAGCAACCGCCCGGCCGGATAGTCATTGGTATAGCCATTACCGCCCAGCACCTGGATGGTTTCGAGCGCCAAAACCGTTGCCCGTTCCGCCGCGTAGAGAATGCAGCCGGCCGCATCCTTGCGCGTGGTTTCGCCGCGATCGCAGGCCGCCGCCACGGCATAGACATAGGCGCGCGCCGCATTCAGCGTCACATACATGTCGGCGATCTTGCCCTGCATCAGCTGGAACTCGCCGATCGGCTGGCCGAACTGCTTTCGCTCATGCAGGTAGGGGACCGCGACATCAAGGCAAGCCGCCATGATCCCGAGCGGTCCGGCGGACAGAACGACGCGTTCATAGTCGAGACCCGACATCAGGATGCGCACGCCACCGCCGACGCTGCCCAGCACGTTTTCCTCCGGCACCGCGCAATCGCTGAAGATCAGTTCGCAGGTGTTGGAGCCGCGCATGCCGAGCTTGTCGAGCTTCTGGCCGGTGGAGAATCCGGCAAAACCCTTTTCGACCAGAAACGCGGTAATGCCGCGCGGTCCGGCTTCCGGATCGGTCTTGGCGTAGACGACCAGAACATCGGCATCCGGGCCGTTGGTGATCCACATCTTGTTACCGTTGAGCACATACCGGTCGCCGCGCTTGTCGGCGCGGAGCTTCATCGACACGACATCGGAGCCGGCGCCGGGTTCCGACATTGCCAGCGCCCCGACATGCTCGCCAGATATCAGCTTCGGCAGATACCGGTTTTTCTGGGCATCCGAGCCGTTGCGATTGATCTGGTTGACGCAGAGATTGGAATGGGCGCCGTAGCTCAGGGCCACCGACGCCGAAGCCCGGCTGATCTCTTCCATCGCCACGCAATGGGCGAGATAACCAAGCCCGATACCGCCGTAATCCTCGCCCGCCGTGATCCCGAGCAGGCCGAGATCGCCCAGCTCCCGCCACAGCGGCATCGGAAAGCTGTTGTTCCGGTCGATATCGGCCGCCTGTGGCGCAATACGCTCGCCGGCAAATCGCCGCACGCTGTCGCGTAGAGCCTCGATCTCGTCGCCCAAGGCAAAATTCAAGCCGCCAGAATACATCGAGCCTCCTCCCTGTCGGATCACGCTGCCTGGACGGAAAGAGGACGACGATACAAGACCCGGCCTCGAAAAGGCGGTCAAGCATACCTGCATTCCTCCCGGTACAGCAGCCGCTGCAAGACGCCGGCGCTGCGGACTCCTCTCCACAGCACCAGTACGGTTTTGAGACTAACACAGCCGCACAACAATTTCCGAACCAAGACAGGCGTTTGCACGCATGATTTGCAAATAATCACGGCAGGAACCATCGTCGGCGTTGCTTGTGTCGCTGGAGGGGTCCATCCGCCCTTGCATACCGCACCGGCAGGCTTCAAGACGGCATCACGACAATCAGCGCTGGAATATTCATGTCAGGAAAACAGATCGCAATCATCGGCGGCGGACCGGCGGGGCTGATGGCGGCGGAGGTGCTGTCGCTCTCCGGGCATGCCGTGACGGTCTATGACGGCATGCCGACCTTCGGCCGGAAATTCCTGCTGGCCGGAAAATCCGGCCTCAACATCACCCATTCGGAAGACTACCAGCGTTTTGCCACCCGTTTCGGCGCGGCATCGGACCGCCTGCGCACGGCGTTGGACGACTTCACGCCTGCCGATGTCCGCGCCTGGGCGTCCGGCCTCGGCACGGAAACGTTCACCGGCACATCCGGCCGCGTCTTTCCAACCGTGATGAAGGCGTCGCCGCTGCTGCGCGCCTGGCTGGGGAGGCTGGAAGCGCAGGGCGTCAGGCTGATGACACGCCACCGCTGGACCGGCTTTGCCAATGACGGCCTTACCTTCGAAACCCCGAATGGCCCCAAAACCGTCCATAGCGATGCGACGCTGCTTGCGCTGGGCGGCGCCAGTTGGCCGCGTCTGGGCGCCGATGGCAGCTGGGTACCGTTGCTGAAAGACAAAGACATCGGCATCACTGACCTGCAGCCCGCCAATTGCGGCTTCGATGTCGACTGGAGCGAAGTCTTCAAGGACCGCTTTGCCGGTGCGCCGCTGAAATCCGTCACGACCACGTCGGGCGAAGGCACTTTCCCGGGTGAGTTCGTCATTTCCCGCCACGGCATCGAAGGCAGTCTCGTGTATGCCCATTCCGCTGCCCTGCGGGATCGTCTGGTGCGTGAGGGCTGGGCAACGCTGCTTGTCGATCTCGCTCCCGGCCGCAGCCTCGAACGCCTTGAAAAGGACCTGGGGAGGCAGGACAGAAAGATCAGCCTTTCCAATCGCCTGCGCAAGGGCGCCGGTCTCGAAGGCGTCAAGGCGGCGCTGGTACGGGAACTCGGCGCTCAAGCCATTCTCAACGACCCGGTCCAGCTCGCCGGGCTGATCAAAGCGCTCCCCATCCCCGTCTCCCGCCCGCGCCCCATCGCCGAAGCCATTTCCTCGGCCGGCGGCATCCGCTTTGACGCTCTTGACGAACGCTACATGCTGAAAGCCCTGCCCGGTGTTTTCACCGCCGGAGAAATGCTGGATTGGGAAGCGCCGACCGGCGGGTATCTGCTCACTGCCTGCTTTGCCACTGGGCGGGCAGCAGCAGCAGGGATCAACGAATGGCTGCTGAACCCGGCGTAAGCGTCACGGTTCAGTTCGAACGTTTCGTCTGGGTTAGCGGCATCTGGTCGATCAGTTCAAACAGCACTGATGCCGGCACAACCTCGTCCGTACGGAATTTGACCGCACCATCCTTGCCGACCAGCATCATCGCAAAAAACCCGTCCGTGACGTCCAGATCGGACCGGATGGCGTAGCAATTGAGGTCGTGCTCCGGCCCGAACAACGCCTTGACGTCGCTGCGCCCGACTTCCAGCACAATCATGTCCCGCTCACGCAGCCCCTCCGGCTGGGCAAGCAGCAGACTTGCCTGACGCGACGCGTCGATATGACTGTCATCCGGAAAAATGATCGCCACCCGGTAGCGCCATTCGAAATCAGCCAGACTCATTCCGCCCTGCTGCGGATCGATCTCGATACCGGAGACCGCGGCAGACAATGATTTCAGCATCGCCTTTGTCCTCTTGCGTTACACCATGAGGAAACTAACTGGCGATCCCGGCATTTGGTTCCGGATTTTATGCGGACGGATGCCGGTCTGTGAACGGGCGGAGCTACTGCACCAAAATCGCCCGGAAATCATTGACATTGGTCCCCGTCGGACCCGGCTTGAAAATATCGTCTACGGCATCAAACGCGGTCCAGGCGTCGTTGCGATCGAGCAGTGCAGCGCCGTCGATCCCGGCCCTGGCAAGGCGGGCGACACTCGTCCCATCGGCAAACGCCCCGGCATTGTCCTCCGAGCCGTCGATCCCGTCGGTATCGGCGGCGAGTGCCGAAATGCCATCGGCACCATCGATCCCGAGTGCCAGCGACAACAGGAATTCGCTGTTGCGTCCACCCTTGCCCTTGCCCCTGATCGTCACAGTCGTTTCGCCACCGGACAGAATGACAACCGGTTTGCGGAAAGGCCTGTTGCGAACGGCGACCTCGCGGGCAATCGCCGCATGCACGCGCCCGACCTCCCGCGCTTCGCCTTCCATCGCATCGGACAGGATGATCGCCTCAACGCCGGCCAAACGGGCAAGATCGGCCGCAGCCTCCAGCGAAACCGCAGCCGAAGCGACAAGGCGGATCTCGTTGCGGTCAAACTTCTGGTCGGCCTGGCCGGGTGCGGCCGACGCATCGCTACGGATAAACGCCACCACTCTTTCCGGCAGTTCCAGCCGGTAGCGTTCGATAATCTTCAAAGCGTCTTCGCGTGTGCTTTTGTCCGGAATGGTCGGCCCCGAGGCCACCAGCGCCGGATCGTCGCCGGGAATGTCCGAAACCACCAGCGACACGACCCTTGCCGGCCAGGCCGCAGCCGCCAGACGCCCGCCCTTGATACCGGAGAGATGCTTGCGGATCGCGTTCATCGCGCTGATCGGCGCGCCGGATGCGAGCAGCGCCCGGTTGACGGCGATCTCGTCGTCCAGCGTCAGATCACCCGCCGGCAACGGCAACAGCGCCGAACCGCCACCGCAGATCAGCGCCACGACCAGATCGTCCTCGCCAAGGCCGCTGACCTCATCCAGCAACCGGCGCGACGCTTTCAGCCCATTCTCGTCCGGCAGCGGATGCGATGCCTCCAGCACCTCGATCCGCTCGCACCGCGCGCCATAACCGTAGCGGGTGACGACAGCGCCGGTGAGCGGTCCGTCCCACAGCCGCTCGAACACCTGCGCCATCTGCGCGGCACCCTTGCCGGCGCCGATCACCACCGTGCGGCCCTTCGGCTTTTCCGGAAGATTGGCAGCCAGCACCCTGGTCGGATCGGCGGCAGCGACCGCCGCATGAAACAGCGTTTCGAGAAAGGCTTTCGGGTCGGCGATCACGGCCATGTCTTCATCCTCATTCATAGAAAAACCGGGCGGCCCTCCTCCTGGCCGCCCGGTCCTTGCCGTCAGGCGACCGCGTGGTTGGCCATGCGTTCGAGAGCCGTGACGAGGCCTGAATGATCGAGACCCGCATCCCCATGGGCAGCGCAGCTGTTGAACAGTTCCTGCGTCGCCGCCGTGTTCGGCAGCGAAACGCCGATGGCTTTTGCCCCCTGCAGCGCCAGATTGAGATCCTTCTGGTGCAGCGAGATGCGGAACCCGGGCTCGAAGGTGCGCTTGACCATGCGGTCGCCATGCACTTCCAGAATACGCGACGAGGCAAAGCCGCCCATCAGGGCTTCGCGAACCCGCGCCGGATCGGCGCCGGCCTTCGAGGCAAAGAGCAGTGCTTCCGCGACAGCCTCGATGGTCAGCGCAACGATGATCTGGTTGGCAACCTTGGTCACCTGTCCGTCGCCGCAATCGCCGACCAGCGTGATGTTCTTGCCCATCAGCTTGAACAGCGGCAGCGCCCGCTCGAAACTGCCTTCTGTGCCGCCCGCCATGATCGACAGCGATGCATTCTTAGCGCCGACTTCACCCCCCGAGACCGGTGCATCCATGTATTCGGCGCCCGTCTCGCGAACCTTTTTGGCAAATTCCTTGGTCTCGATCGGCGAGATCGAGCTCATGTCGATAACCAGCTTGCCATTCGACAGGCCAAAGGCAACGCCGTTTTCACCGAACAGGACGTCCTTTACATCCGGCGTGTCCGGCAGCATCAGGATGGTGATATCGACCTTTTCTGCCAGAGCCTTCGGGGACTCGGCAAACTGCAGGCCGTTGTCGAGCAGTTCCTGCTTCGGCGGGATGTGGAATTTCGAGGTGATAACGGTGTGGCCGGCATCCTGCAGGTGACGCGCCATCGGCGTGCCCATGATACCCAGTCCGATAAAGCCGATTGTGGCCATGATGCTTAACTCCTGATCTTGATAACGTCTGCGCTGCGGGCGGATGCGGCGGATGCAAGCCAGCCGAGCCCTTCGGATGTCGTGGTGCGCGGCTTGTATTCGCAGCCGATGAAACCGTCGTAACCGGCGCCGTCCAGCGCCGCGAAGACGAAGGGATAGTTGATCTCGCCGGTGCCCGGTTCGTTGCGGCCGGGATTGTCGGCCAGCTGCACATGGGCAATCTGCCCCTGGTACGTCTTGAACGTGCCGATCAGCTCGCCCTCGGTGCGCTGCTGGTGGTAGAGATCGTACTGGATGAACAGGTTGTCGCTGCCCACTTCGGCGATGATCGAGGCTGCCTGCTCCACCGTGTTGAGGTAGAAGCCGGGAATATCGAAGCGGTTGATCGGTTCGATCAACAGCCGGATGCCGTGTCTGCCGAGTTCGGATGCTGCCAGCCGTAGATTGGCCACGAACGTCGCCCGCAAGATGTCATCGGATACGCCGACCGGCGCAATACCGGAAAGGCAGTTGATCTGCGTGCAGCCGAGCGCCGTTGCATAATCGATGGCCGAGGCCACGCCGCGGCGGAATTCGTCGATCCGGTCGGGCAGGACGGCAATGCCGCGCTCGCCGGCGGCCCAGTCACCGGCCGGCAGGTTGTGCAGCACCTGGGTCAGACCATTGACCTCCAGTGCCGCCTTCAGCGCCTTGGCGTCGAAGTCATAGGGGAAGAGATATTCCACCGCCGTGAACCCGGCCTTGGCGGCCAGCGCGAACCGGTCGAGGAACGGCACTTCGTTGAAAAGCATGGTCAGGTTTGCCGCAAATTTTGGCATGAAAAAATCCTCTGTTCTCTGATCAGTCGAGCAGCGCCATGATCGCCGTCGGGGCATCCTCGCCGCGTTCAGCCAGTTCCTCGAACTCGACCACCGCATTGATGTCGGCGCCCATGGAAATGTTGGTGACGCGCTCGAGGATGAACTCGATGACCACGGGCACTTGGTGCTCGTCCATCAGGTCCTTGGCTCTCGCAAATGCTTCCTGGAACTCGTTCGGGCTCCTGACCCGGATCGCCTTGCAGCCCAGCCCTTCGGCCACGGCCACATGATCGACGCCGTACCCCTTCTCGGCATCACCGGAGTGGTTGATATTGTCGAAGGCGAGGCTGACCTCGAAATCCATGTTCAAGCCGCGCTGCGCCTGGCGGATCAGGCCGAGATAGGAATTGTTCACGACCACATGCAGATAAGGCAGCTTGTGCTGGGCGCCCACTGCCAGTTCCTCGATCATGAACTGGAAGTCATAGTCGCCCGAGAGTGCCACGATCGTCCGGTCCGGATCGGCTGCCCGCACGCCGAGCGCTGCCGGCAGCGTCCAGCCGAGCGGTCCGGCCTGGCCGCAATTGATCCAGTTGCGTGGTTTGTAGACGTGCAGGAACTGCGCACCGGCAATCTGGCTGAGCCCGATGGTCGAGACATAGCAGGTGTCGCGGCCAAACGCCTTGTTCATTTCCTCATAGACACGCTGTGGCTTGAGCGGCGTCTGGTCGAAATGCGTCTTGCGCAGCATCGTCCGCTTGCGGTCGCGGCATTCTTCCGCCCAGCCCGACCAATCCTTCAGCTTGCCCGCCGTCTTCCATTCGGTCGCAACATCGAGGAACAGCTTCAGTGCCGCCCCCGCATCCGAGACGATGCCGAAATCCGGCGCAAAGACACGGCCGATCTGGGTCGGCTCGATATCGACATGCACGAACGTGCGCCCTTCCGTATAGGTCGGCACGTTGCCGGTATGGCGGTTGGCCCAACGGTTGCCGACACCGAGCACAAAGTCGGAGGCGAGCAGATTGGCGTTGCCGTAGCGGTGCGACGTCTGCAGCCCGCACATACCCGCCATCAGCGGATGGTCGTCGGGGATCGTGCCCCAGCCCATCAGCGTCGGGATGACCGGAATGCCGGTGATCTCGGCGAATTCGGTGAGCAGATCGGACGCATCCGCATTGATGATCCCGCCGCCGGCAACGATCAGCGGACGCTCCGCTGCGTTCAGCATGGCGATCGCCTTTTCGGCCTGCGCCCGCGTTGCGGAGGGTTTGTAGGCCTCGAGCGGCGCGTAGGTGTCGATGTCGAACTCGATTTCGGCGAGCTGTACATCGACCGGCAGGTCGATCAGCACCGGACCGGGACGGCCCGAACGCATCAGGTGAAACGCCTTCTGGAACACGAACGGCACCAGCGCCGGCTCCATGACGGTGACGGCCCACTTGGTCAGCGGCGCGGCAATCCGGGCGATGTCGACCGCCTGAAAGTCTTCCTTGTCGAGCCGGGCGCGCGGCGCCTGTCCGGTGATGCAGAGGATCGGGATCGAATCCGCCTGGGCCGAGTAGAGCCCGGTGATCATGTCGGTACCGGCCGGCCCCGAGGTGCCGATGCAGACGCCGATATTGCCATGCCTGGCGCGGGTATAGCCCTCCGCCATATGGGACGCCCCTTCGACATGCCGCGCCAGGATATGGCGCACCGAGCCGCGCGCCTTCAGCGCCGAATAAAAGGGATTGATTGCAGCACCCGGAACCCCGAAGGCGCAATCGACGCCTTCCCTCTCCAGAACCAGAACCGCCGCATCGACTGCGCGCATTTTCGCCATGACTATTCCTCCATCGTGTGAGGATCAGGGTAGCCCAAATTTTTCGGCAGGCAATCGCTTAATGGAAATCATTCTCACCATGTGGAAATAAACATCTTCAACGAATCCGATAGGAATGCAGGCGTTCTGGAACATGATAATGACTATGGATTCATACACGACCACACACTCCCTCTTCTTCCCAGCGGGGAGAAGGTGGCGCAAAGCGCCGGATGAGGGGGCCAAACGCTCAGAACGTGCCGAACCGCCCACTCGTCGCCTCGCATGCGCTCGGCACGTCTCCCCGCTGGGGAGATGAGGAAGCCACCAACTGCACGCTAAAACCGTTCCGCTTTCGGCAACGATGCAATATGTCATGGACCACGAGACAATACGGAGCCGACATGGCCGACAAGCAGACCCAACAGGACCAATTGCGCGCCAAACCCGGCCGCAAGGCGAGCGAGAACGCCGTCCCCTCCTCCGTGCAGGTGCTCGACCGCAGCCTGAAGCTGCTCGATCTCGTCGCCAGCGGCGATGGCGCGGCCCTCACCGACCTGTCCGACCAGTCCGGCATGGCGCCATCCACCGTCCACCGGCTCTTAACCTCGCTGGCCAATCATGGCATGGTCACCCACGATGCCGAGACCGGCGCCTGGACGATTGGGCTCAAGGCCTTCGAGATCGGCAATGCCTTCCTGCGCTTCCGCAAGCTCGGCACCATCAGCCGCCCTTTCCTCAAGCAACTGATGGAACATTCGGGTGAAACCGCCAATATCGGCATCGAGGATGGCGGCGATGTCGTCTTCATCTCGCAGGTCGAAAGCCATGCCCCGATGCGCGCCTTCTTCCGCCCCGGCCGCCGTGGCCCGATCCATGCGTCCGGTATCGGCAAGGCGATCCTCTCCACGTGGGACAACACTGCGATCGAACGCCTGCTGACGCCCCGGCCGCTGACCCGGTTTACCGGCAAAACCCGCGACACGCTGCCCAAGCTCTTGACCGATATCGAGACCATCCGGATGCGCGGCTGGTCGATCGACGACGAGGAACACACGCTCGGCATGCGCTGCCTCGCCGCCCCGATTTTCAACGAATATGGCGAAGCCATTGCCGGAATTTCGGTGTCGGGCCCGGCGGTCAGGCTCCCGGACGAGACGTTGGCGGCGCTCGGGCCGGTGATAAAGGCTGCCGCCGACGGGGTAACACAGGCGATGGGCGGACGGCGGGACGGCATCGCATAAAGGGCCGCCCCGCCAGCGCGCAACTCCCGGCATCAGTGCCCGGGATGCAAGGCGTCGTTCAGATACATGCAGGTCAGCATGGTGAAGACATAGGCCTGGATGACGGACATCAGCATTTCCAGCGCCGTCAGGGCAACGGTCATTGCCAGCGGCAGCACGGCGCCGATAACTCCTAGCGTTCCAAGGTCGGTCATCGACGCCACGAAACCCGCGAATACTTTCAGCGTGATATGTCCGGCCAGCATCACCGCGAACAGGCGGACGGAATGGCTGATCGGGCGGGACATGTAGGAAATCACTTCGATGGGGATAATGATCGGCGCCAGCACCATCGGAATCCCGGCGGGCATGAACAGCCGGAAAAAGCCCAACCCGTGTTTCGCCAGTCCGTAAACCGTCACCGTGCCGAACACGATCATCGCCAGCGCAAAGGTAACGATGATGTGGCTGGTGACCGTGAAGGCAAACGGAAACATCCCGATCAGGTTGGCGACGAGGATGAACATGAACAGCGAGAACACCAGCGGGAAAAACCGCATGCCCTCCTTGCCGGCATTCTCGCGCAGCGTTTTGCCAACAAATTCGAACAGGACTTCCGACACCGACTGCCAGCGGCCGGGCACGAGGCTGCGCTTGGCCGTGCCGATCAGCAGCAGGCCGGCCGCCAAGGCGACCGTCAGGACCATGTAGGCGGAGGAGTTGGTGAAGCTCAGGTCGACGCCACCCGCTGTCAGTTCCAGAAGCGGCTTGATTTCGAATTGTTCAATAGGACCGGCCATCGGTTATCCTTGAAAAGAGATCGCGATGACGCGCAGGTCCGCACGTCGGCTCAAGGGCGTAAAGACACGCGCGACGGGATCGCGGGACTGAATGATGAAAGCGAGGGAAAGGGATTTCACGGGCGGCTCCTGCTCTCACGAATGAGATGCGGGGCCGTCCCCAGGGTGGTCGAGGCGCAGGTCGTCCTGCGCAAAGGTCTGATATCGATATCCTGCGGCGATTGCAACCCGCTGCGGGCAGGCACGCATCAACTGGTGAACAGCATCAGAGTAAACACCGCAAACACCATCAGATGCAAAAGCCCCTGGGTGATCGACGTCCGGCGTCCGAGATACGTCATCGCCGTCAACCCCACGGTCAAGCCGAACAGCACTGTCTCGGCCGGCGATATCCCCAAAACCACCGTCTTGCCGGTCACCAGGCCGACCGCCAGCACAGCGGGGACTGTCAGGCCGACCGTCGAGACGAATGCCCCGAGGCACAGATTGATCGCCCGCTGCGTTTCGTTGTTGAGCGCTGCCTTCAGGGCGGTGATCGATTCCGGCGTGAACACGATGATCGCAATCAGCACGCCGCCGACAGCAACGGGCGCGCCGGCGGTGGCGACACCATAGTCGATGACGACGGCAAGATCGTGAGCGAGCAGAACGATCGGGATCATCAAAGCCAGCAGGATGAGCGTGTGAACCAGGAGCTTGCGCCGGTTCGAACCGGACTGCGATGACGACGCTGCGCCGGGCGCATCTGCCGTTTCGCGGCGGATGGACATTTCGCCCGCAGGCGGCTGCATGAAATGTGTCTTGTACGGCCCCATCTGCAGAGCGAGAAACGCACCGTAAAGGGCTGCAGTCAGCAAACCGATCGCAAGCACCTGCGATGGCCAGAAGGTGCCGTTGCCCGTCGTCAGCGTGTTGGGGAGAATGAGCGCCACACCGGCCAGGACCAGGGTCATGGAGATGAAGGCCAGAGCCCCCTGCGCGTTATATTCCTGCTCGCCATGACGCAAAGCGCCGGCAACCAGGCAGAGGCCGGTGACGAGGTTCATGATGATCATCATGACAGCGAAGATCGAGTCCCTGGCGATGGTCGGCGCCTCGCTCGGCCCAAGCATGACGGCGGCGATGAGAATGACCTCGATCGACACGATGGACAGCGTCAGGATGAGCGTTCCATAGGGTTCGCCCAGTTCGTGAGCCAGATGGTCGGCCTCGCGCACGATACCGAACGAACCAAGCAGGATTGTTCCAAACAGGGCGGCAAAACAGGCAACCGCCACCCCGACCGTCATCGGTTGGGCAAGCCATGTGGGTCCTTTCCACAGGAACAGGATAACGACCAGCCAGGCGATGGCGAGTTTCAGAAACGGGCTGTGGATCAGGCTAGGGGAAGATTGCGGCAACAAGACTTGTGAACCTCACAAGGGGCCGTCCCCAATTATTAGGATCGCGGCACGGTCGTCCGTGCCGGGCTTCTGTGAAGCATATGGGCTGTTTCTAACAATCTAACACGACGGAGTCCAGCCGCCATGGAGGGGGGTCACGGCGCCGACCAGGCTGCATATCGCAATACCCATCGGCCATCGGCAGCCGATCCCCTGTCAGTTCCGCGCCACCCACTCGTGCCAGTCGGCCTCGCTGCCACGGAACACGTTGAGATCGATCCTGCCTTCGACGCCATGCGAAAGACCGGAGCCCGAATATTGCCAGAACAACCACTTGCGGCCCGGATAGACCTGCGACGGATGGGCTGCCACGGAGCGCAACCAGAACGGATAGTCCTTGAATTCGCCGGTCAGGTTGTCACGGTAGAAGTCGGGTGCGGTGTAGATCACCGGACGCTTGCCATAGTGGCGCTCCAGCTTGTCCATGAACACCTGCATCTTCTCGATCGCCTTGGCGCGCGATAGACGGTACTTGCAGCTGGATTCGCCATTGTATTCGACGTCGATCACCGGCGGCAGCGCGTCGGGGTCGCGCGGCACGTTGCGGATGAACCAGTCGGCCTGTTCGCCCGCCGTGCGGCACCAGTAGAAGAAATGATAGGCGCCGCGCTTCAGCCCGGCATCCTTTGCCCGCTTCCAGTTCGTCCTGAACATCGGATCGAGATGGTCGCCGCCGTCGGTCGCCTTGATATAGGCAAAGTTGGCGCCTTGCGTGCGCAGTTTCGCCCAGTCCATTTCGCCCTGCCAGCGCGACACGTCGACGCCGTGCACGGCGAGCTTGCGCGGCGAAGCCTTGCCGAAATTGATCGGATGCGCATCGCGGAACTGATGGCCGTAAATCTGCGCGCGTCTGGTGCGCGCTGTACCCAGGCCCGGATTTTCCGGCATGATCATTGCCACCGGCCGTTCGGCCGGAACAGCCATGCCTTCGGTTGTCACGGATTCGAACGCCTGCGACTGCGGAACCTGACCCGCCCAGGCCAGTTGCTCGGGATGGCTTTCGGCCTGCGCAATCACCGCGCCGACATCGGCGGCGGGCACCCGCCCCGGCACGACGGAACTGGTCGTCTCCTTCGACGGCAACCCGGCCATCAGGCTTTCCGGCCCTGAACTCGATGAGCAGCCGGCCACTACAAGGCCGGCAAGAAGGATCGCTGGAACAGCCGATAAACGCATGAGACCCCGTACGCAAAACAAGAAACAGGCGGCACCCGCCCCACTGAGATCAATTCCTAACGGAAAATTACCAACAAAGATTGAATCCGATCTTTCTTACGTAAGGAGGGTAGGGACGTGGTGGAAAAGACGGTCAAGGACGCCGTCATTTGGCCGGGCTTTCAGATGAAGTCGAGATGCATGCATCCCAAGTCTCTCCGTCATTCCTGTGCTTGTCACAGGAATCCAGCGCGCCATGTCCATGGCGCAAAGACTCTTCGTTAACAGACTGCAACTCTTTCACCGCGCAGACGCGCGGTGGCTGGATGCCTGTGACAAGCACAGGCATGACGGAGAATTTAGTGGCCTGACCATTCCACAAAAACCTTGGCCTGCCCAAAAAAATAATCCCCGCAAAATCCCCGCCCATAAAACCCG
>UCKS01000105.1 GCA_900473045.1 Hyphomicrobiales bacterium | reverse complement strand
TGCAGAATCCGATGAAGCCGCCCCTTTGTTCCGAGATGATTGCGCCCCCGGATTCCGGGATGATCTCGCCCCCTTGAGGCTGGGGTCCTGCTGGTCTCGATTGTTTTCAGTCTATCGTGGTTGGGAGTCAAGATTTTCGTGGCTGATTTCGCCGCAAGCTATCGCCGGATAAGTCGATACGGTGAGCGTTGTGGACGAGGCGATCCAGAATGGCGTCAGCGTAGGTGGGATGGCCTATAAAATCATGCCAGGCTGACACGGGCAGTTGGCTGGTGATAATGGTGGATCGGCGTCCGTAGCGATCTTCGAGGATTTCCAAGAGATCATGACGGGCTTGTTCGTTGAGCGGTTCCAGTCCCCAGTCATCAAGGATCAGAAGCTGGACGTGGCCAAGAGTGCGTTGCAGTCTGGCATAGCGACCATCGCCATGAGCCAGAGCGAGATTGGCAAACAGCCGAGGAACGCGCTGATAGAGAACCGACCGATCGTCCCGGCATGCTTTGTGGCCGAGGGCGCAGGCCAACCAGCTTTTGCCAACGCCCGAATGGCCGCAGATGGCGAGATTGTCGTGCGCGTCGATCCAGTCTCCAGCGATGAGCTTCATGAAGAGCGCCCGATCAAGTCCACGCTCACTGCGATAATCGACATCCTCAGGCACGGCATGATGGCGCAGCTTGGCAAACCGCAGTCGGGTGGCAAGCTTGCGATCATGGCGAGAGCTCCATTCTCGATCGAGCAGGAGCCCCAGCCATTCGGCATGGGAGAGTTGTTCACTCTCACCGTGGGTAATCAGGTCGTGGAACGCCTTGGCCATGCCGGTCAGGCCCATGGCATTCAGCTTATCAAGGGTAGGATGTGCAAGCATGTGACTTCTCCTCAGTGGTAATAGCGGGGACCGCGGATGTTGGAGTGGTGGATGGGTTCAGATGATGGACCCGGTGAGGTCGATGGTCGGTCCAGGTGATTGTCGAGAATGGAGCGCACCGATCCATAGGTTCGAGCGCCGATTTCCAATGCCCGGCCACAGGCAGCATTGACCCTTTCCCGGTCGAAAGCTTTGACGAGCCGGATGATGCCAAGGCAAGCTCTGTAGCCCTGTTCGGGATGCGGGCGGTCGGCGAGAATGCGGTCACAGAGCAAAGCGACATTTGATCCGATTGCCGATGCTTCCCGGCTGATACGCTCGATCGTCCAGTCGGCGAACCGCCGATGGGAAGATGGCATGTGCTCCGGTGTCGTCGTGTGCTTTCCATTGCCGCTCGATCGCCTGTGGGCTGCGATCCGTTCGCCCTTGTAGAATATCTCGATCGTGTTGGCAGTGATCCGTGCCTCGACCTGCTCGCGGGCAAAACGGTATGGCACGGAGTAAAAGTGCTTTTCGATATCGACATGATAATCGAGGCCAGCCCGGCGTATCTTCCATTCCGCAAAGACATATCGTTCGACCGGAAGCGGTCGCAGAGCGGGATAGTCAAATTCTTCAAACAACTGTCGCCTTGTGCGCCCAATGCGGCGCAAGACGCGTTTGTCGTTCAGATCGTGGAGGAGTTCGCCAATCGCTGTGTTCACGTCAGCAAGGCTGTAGAAGACGCGGTTACGCAGCCGACCCAGTAGCCAGCGCTCGACGATGCGAACCGCCGTCTCGACTTTCGCCTTGTCGCGCGGCCGACGTGGTCGTGTCGGCAAAACGGCACTGCCGTAGTGAGCCGCCATTCCGGAGTAGGTGCGATTGACCTGCGGATCAAACAGGCAAGCCTTGATGACAGCAACCTTGGCATTATCGGGAACGAGAAGGGCTGGTGCGCCGCCAAAGGCCTCAAGCGCAAGCAGATGGCATTCGATCCAGTCGGGAAGTGTTTCGCTCCAGCGGGCATGGGCAAATGAAAGGCTCGATGCACCCAGCACGGCAACGAACAGGTGGGCCTGCCGCGTCTTGCCCGACAATCTGTCGATTACCACCGTAACCGTGTCGCCGGCATAATCGACAAACAGCTTTTCGCCGGCCGCATGGTCCTGGCGCATCGTCACCGGCAGCTTCAGAGCCCAGCCACGGTAAAGATCGCAGTAGCGGCTATAACGGTATCCGTCAGGGTGCAGGCCGATATATTCGTCCCACAGGATCTGCAACGTCACATGCTTGCGCTTCAGCTCGCGGTGAACCTGCATCCAATCAGGCTCGGCGATGCGCCGGTGACCTGTCTTTGTCCCGGCGGCCTTGTAGAGGGCAGCCTCCAGCACAGCATCGCTGACATCCTCTGCCAACGGCCACGATAGTCCGGCACGCTCCAGACGGCGCAATGTCTCACGCACGGTCGAAGGAGCAGCCCCGACGCGCACCGCAATCGACTTATGGCCGAGCCCTTCCTCAAATCTGTGTCTTAGAATCTCGCGGACACGCCGCATCGCTACTCTCTCCGCTGGCATTGCGTTCCTTCCTCCCAGCACACCTGAAAGGACGAACTTCTCACCAGCAGGACACCTCGACAAACACTCCAATCAGGGGGCGACATCATCTCGGAACAGGGGGGCGACTAATTCTCGGAATTGGGGGGCGGCATCATTTCGGAATCAGGGGGCGACATGCCTCGGAATTTGCA
>UCKS01000041.1:198-73054 GCA_900473045.1 Hyphomicrobiales bacterium | reverse complement strand
ACGGACGCCTTGCCGTCGCCGATCTCGATCTTCGAGGCAAATGTCCCCTGCGCCCAGCCCAGGAGGGCGGACAGCATCTGGCCGGTCTGGTTCGAATCGTCGTCGATCGCCTGCTTGCCGACGATGACCAGGCCGGGCTGTTCGACTTCCGCCACTTGCCTGATGATCTTGGCAACGGCCAGCGGCTCGACCTGATCCTCGGTCTCGACCAGGATCGCCCGGTCGGCGCCCATGGCCAGCGCCGTGCGCAGCGTTTCCTCGGCCTTGGCCGGGCCAACGGAGACGACCACGACTTCCGAAGCCTTGCCGGCTTCCTTCAGGCGCAAACCCTCTTCCACCGAAATCTCGTCGAACGGGTTCATCGACATCTTCACATTGGCAAGCTCGACCCCGGAACCATCCGGCTTAACCCGGATCTTCACGTTGTAATCGACGACACGCTTGACGGTGACCAGAACTTTCATGGCAGCATACCTTTCCCTTGGCCGCTTCGGGCAACTTACATGCGACCGCGAAGAGCCTTCGGATCGTAGGGCGATTCCTCAATGACGCGCGCCTTGCGCATTTCGCCAAGAATCGGGACGTCAAGCTCTGTTCCCGCAACACCCAGTTCGACCGGCAGCAGCGCGAATGCGACGTCATGACCGAGTGTGTAGGCATAACCGCCCGAGGTAATGCGCCCGACGAGTTTGCCTTGATGATAAACCGCTTCATGCGTCATCGAACTTGCTCCGTCGGTTTCGATCGCGATCGTGAACGAGCGGCGAGCAATGCCCTTTTCCTGCTCACGCAGTAGCGCATCGCGGCCGATGAATTCCCCCTTGTCGAGGCGGATGAAGCGGTCGAGACTGCTTTCGAAGGCTGTCAGCTCCGGATTCATGTCGCGATACATTGCCCGGTAAGACTTTTCGAGGCGTAGGGATTCCAGTGCCTGCAGGCCGATCAGTCGCAGCCCATGCGCCTCGCCCGACGTCAGAATAGCATCGAGCAAGGACCGTTGGTAGCAAAGCGGGTGATAGATCTCCCAGCCGAGTTCACCCTCATAGTTCACGCGAAGCAGCCTGACGTCGCTGGCAAGCCCTACATTACCTGTTCGGACGCTGAACCATGGGAATGCTTCGTTCGACAGACTGATCTCCGTCAGCGATTGCAGAACCTCGCGCGCCTTCGGCCCGACGATGGTGAAGCAACCCCGTTCATTGGTGACATTGCGCAGTTGCACGCTGCCATCCTTCGGCAGAAGCTTCGAGAGGTCATCGAAATTCCAGCGTTCGGCACGCGGTGTTGAGATCATGTAGAATGTTCCGTCAGCCAGGCGAGAGACGACGTATTCGGCCTGAACAGTTCCCTTGGATGTCAGGTGATGGCTGAGATTGACGCGGCCGGTTGCCGGCAGGCGATTGGCAAGAATGCCGTCGAGCCAACGTTCGGCTCCCGGACCGGCGACCTCAAATTTCGTCATCGGCGTCATTTCGACGAGGCCGACGGCATTGCGCACCGCATGGACTTCCTCGCCGACATATTTGCCCTTTTCCGTCCAGCGCCAGCTGTTCTGGTCTTTGGCCTCCACCCCCGCCGGCGCAAACCAGCTGGGCATTTCCCAGCCGTTCAGCACGGCCCAGACGGCGCCGCGTTCGCTCAGGCGGTCATAGGAGGGAGCGGTTTTCTGCGGCCTGGCCGCGGGGCGTTCCTCGCCGGGGTAGTGCTGCTCGGCATGGGTGCCCCAGGCTTCACGGACCTTTTCGCGCGTCCAGTTCTTGTTGGCATAGTCGCCGAAACGGCGGGGATCGAGTTCCGACGTATCGACGCTGTTTGCGCCTTCGACAATGCGTTCCGAGAGGTAATAGCCGATTGCACCGCCCCAGAGGATGCCACCGGGTACGCCTTCGGCGATCCAGACATTCTCAAGTCCCCATGCTGGGCCCATGAGTGGCAATTCGTCTGCCGTCATCTGGAAAGGCCCGCGCACATTCGCCTTGATACCGACACGACCGAGCGCGGGCACGATTTCGATCGCACGCTCCCAGTTCCAGGCGACGGAATCGAAGTCCTCTTCAAGAAGGTCGGCACCGAACCATTCGGGAACGCCGTTCTCGGCGAACAGCTTGAGACGCTCGGTGCGCTCGTAGGGGCCGAACATTAGTCCATCGCCCTCTTCGCGCAGATAGCCTTCGAACCCCTCTTCCCGTAGGATCGGCATTTCCGGCAATCCCTGACGCTTGCGCTCCACCACTTCTGGAACGGCATCCGTGATCCAATACTGATGAACGATGGGAATAGCCGGAATCTCCAGACCCAGCATCGCACCGGTCTGGCGCGCGTAATTGCCGGTTGCCGAAATGATGTGTTCGCAGATGATTTCGCCCTGATTGGTGATGATCTTCCACTCGCCACCCGGCAGCCGCTCGAACCCCCGAACCTCAGTATTGAGATGGATTTTCGCGCCCCGATCGCGTGCGCCCTTGGCCATGGCCTGCGTCACATCGGCCGGTGCGATATGGCCGTCGTCGGGATGGTATAGAGCTGCCAGCATGTTTTTGTTCTCTTCAAGCAAAGGCCACAGCGCTTGCGCTTCCGCCGGCGTGACCAGCTCGGCGCGAATGCCCTGTACGGCGGCAACGCTCATGTAGCTCTTGTACTCGTCAAGACGGTCCCGCGTGTTGGCGATGCGCAGCTGACCGCATTTATGCCAACCGACATGCTGCCCCGTTTCAGCCTCAAGCCCTTCATAGATTTCTATCGTCTTGGAAATCATCCGGCCGATGTTGATGCTGCGCGCATAGGACGGGATCAGGCCTGCGGCATGCCAGGTCGATCCGGCCGTCAACTGCGTCCGTTCCAGCAGCGCAACGTCCGTCCAGCCACGTTTTGTGAGACCGTAAAGAATGGCAGCACCGACACAACCGCCGCCGATCACGACAGCCCGAGCATGAGTTTGCATGAAAGATGTTCCCTTGACTGAATTTATCCGACCCTACAAATGCGCGAAGCCATTGTATGCTTGCTAAAAATTGCTTCAGGGCATAACTTCAGATTATGCACCGTCTCCGTTCCCTTGTGCCTTCGGCCAACTATCTGTTCGCCTTCGAGGCCGCCGCACGCCGCAAGAGCTTCACAGCCGCGGCTCAGGAATTAAATGTGAGCCAGCCGGCCGTAAGCAAGACAATCCGGCTGCTTGAGGAAGCCACCGGTCTGAAGCTGTTTCGGCGGGAGCACACACGCCTCGAACTGACCGCCGAAGGGCAAAGGCTCTATAAGGAAGTTCAAGAGTCCTTCGACCATCTTCACATGGTGATTTCCTCGTTGCAGCGGAAACATTCCAGCGACATTGTCCGCGTCTCCTTCTCGACTTCCTTCGTTCAGCTTTGGCTTCTACCGCGGCTGAAGGATTTCAAGGCACAACATCCCCATGTCTCACTCCGCATTGAGGAAAGCAGTCGCGATGATCAGGACCTGATCGAGGAGGATATCGATGTGTCGGCGCGGCTCGGAAACGGCAAATGGCCCGGCATCCTCGCCTGGCATTTTGTGACCGAGGAAGTCTGGCCGGTCTGCAGTCCGGCCTACCTGGCAGAGCACGGTCCGATCGAACACCCATCGCAACTGCTCGGCCATACTCTGCTGCATTTCGAGGAACGGCATCGCTCCAGGCTTGGCTGGCACGAGTGGCTGGAACGCCAGGCCGTTCCGGTCGGCAAGCTAAAGCAGGATTTCGTGTTCACCGATGCCGTCAGCTCGATCGAGGCCGCCGTATTCGGCCAGGGCATTGCCCTTGGCTGGAAGCATCTCGTTCACGATCACATCAAGGCCGGACGCCTGATCTGCGCTCTGCCTGAGAACTACCGCTCCGGTCAGTCGATCCACATCATCATGCCGGCGCAACGCCCCCCGAAGCGAGGCGCCGAGCTTTTCCGCGACTGGTTGATGGAACAGGGCGCCGACGATGCCGTCTTTACCGATCGAGCAATGTGAAGCGGTGCAATCTCAAAACCGCTCCCCGGCGAAATGCGCGATCTGCGCGCCCGTTTCGTAGTAGGCTTCCTTCATTCCACGAAACGAAGGTTCCCTGATATCCGACACCGGGAGAGGCAGCTCGTCATCGCCGATTTCCCTCAGGATAAGCTGCGCCAGCGTACGCCCGAACACAGTACCCGGTGCTATGCCACGGCCATTGTAACCGGAAAAGCCGACCACATTCGGGGCGAACCGGTGAAAACGCGGTAGGGCGTTGTCGGTCATGCCGATCTTGCCATACCATTCGCACTCGAATTCCACCTTGCCGAGTTGAGGGAAAAGCCGGGCAAGAGAACGTCTCGCCCATGCCTTGTGGACGGCCACGCCGCCGTGGCGCAGGGCGCCGACGCTGCCGAACACCAGCCGGCCAGTCTGGTCCCTGCGGAACGAGGAGAGAATTTCCTTCGTATCCCAAACGCCTTCGCGGCCCGGGAGAATGCTGTCCAATACTTTCGTCGGCAATGGCCGTGTGGCGAGGTTAAAATAGGGCAGATGCACCTGTTCGCGCCGCACGCTTTCCCAGGGACCGGTGCTGTAGGCATCGGTGGCCACCACGACCCAGTCCGCGGTAACGGACGCTTTCGCAGTCGCGACCGTCCATCCGCCTCCCACGCGCCTAACGGAAACGACGCGTGACGAGGCGTGCAGGATCGCACCCGCCCGAACGGCGGCATGGGCCAGCCCGCGGACATAGGCAAGTGGCTGCAGCGTTCCTGCGCGCTTGTCGAGCAACGACCCGGAATAGTCGGCACTGCCGACCCGGGCGGCGGTTTCAGCAGCACTCAATAGCGTCACGGCTGCGCCGCGCTTTTGCCACTGGCTGGCGCGAGCGATGATTTCCTTCAGACCCGCCTTGCCCACGGCGCAGTGCAAGGTGCCGTTGCGCTCGAGCTCGCAAGCGATGCCATGCCTGTCGATCAATTCCATCACGACTTGCGGGCCGTTCCCGAGAAGGTTCAGCAGCCTTTCGCCATGCACCTCGCCCAGTTCTCCTGGAAGATCGTCCGGCATCACCCACATGCCGGCATTGATCAGGCCGACATTGCGCCCCGCCGCGCCGAAACCAATCTCGTTGCCTTCCAGCACGATCACACTACACCCAGCCTGAGCCAGATGCAGAGCTGCCGAAAGGCCTGTAAAGCCACCACCGACGACCACCACATCGGCTTTCGCATCCGCTTCCAGCGGTCCCGTGGCCGGAGGTTCGGGTGCGGTTTTTTCCCACAGGCCATGGGAGCGCGGATCATTCAGCATCGGCACGTTTCCTTTGTGGGCACGTCGGGCGTTGCCCCTGCTGTCTCATTGCTGGAAGATCACCGTCTTATGGCCATTCAGCATGACACGATTTTCCACATGGAGCTTCACCGCGCGTGCCAGAACCCGGCTTTCGATGTCGCGGCCGGCTGCCACAAAATCCTCGGCACTCATCGAATGCGTCACGCGTTCGGTCTCCTGCTCGATAATCGGACCTTCATCCAGCTCCGGGGTCACGTAGTGCGCCGTTGCGCCGATCAGTTTGACACCGCGATCGTAAGCCTGATGGTAGGGCTTGGCACCCTTGAAGGATGGCAGGAAGGAGTGATGAATGTTGATCACCTTTCCGGACAGACGCGTGGACAGCGTGTCCGAAAGAACCTGCATGTAACGGGCGAGAACCACCAGGTCGGCCTTGGTCTCCTCGACCAGATCGAGAAGCCGCTGTTCCTGCTCGGCCTTGTTGTCTCTGGTCACCCGCCAACAGAAATAGGGGACGTCTGAAATAGAAGCCGTACCGGCGCTATCCTCATGATTGGAAACGATCGCCACGACGTCCGCATTCAGCCAGCCTACCCGGATCTGATAAAGTAGATGCAACAGCGCATGATCGAATTTCGAGACCATGACAATGAGCTTCGCACGTTGCGCCCTATCGTTGACGCTTGCCTCCATGGAAAACCTGTCGATGACCGGGTTCAAAACCCGCTCGACATCGCCCTTTGCGATACCGACGGGCACGCTGAAGGTGATCCGCATGAAGAAGCGAGTGCTTGCGACATCGCGATACTGCGCACTCTCGGTGATATTTCCGCCGATTGCCGCCAGCTCCGTGGTCACCGCCGCGACGATGCCAGGTCTATCCTCGCACGAAAGCGTCAGGATGAAACTGCTCAACGTGGCCAGCTTGTTTTCCGCCACAAACGGTGCAGGCATCAATGTCATGCCACAATCCTCTTCAAGAAATAGCCGTCTGAACGGCGCATAGCAAAGTTTCGGGATCAGTCTTTTGGCTTGGCCTGGCCGAAGGTGTAGTTTGAAACCTTCGGCAGAAAGGTCTCGCTGCTGTAGCCGCGCGGCTTGTCGCCGACGGCGACGCCTGCATTGAGGATACCTGCCTGATAATCGCTGGCAAACAGCGTGTAAGGGTAGACAGGCTCTATTGCACTCGCGCTCTCAAGTCCGTCGCTCAATTCGGCGGGAATGGTGAAGTCGAGTGCCGCAAGATTGGCTGCGAGTTGCTCGGGCTGGCTGGCACCGATGATCAACGCAGCGATGCCCGGCTGCGTGGCGGCCCAATTCAGGGCGACCTGCGCCATCTCGCGGCCGATTTCGCGAGATACCTTTTCCAGGGTGGCAACGATGCGGGCATTACGCTCGGAAAAGAGCCCGAGCCCACCGCCTGAGGCGTCGAGCGACAACCTGCCCTTCCCAGCCGCTCCGGAACGATACTTACCGGACAGGAGGCCCATCGCCAGTGGACTCCAGGCGGTAATGCCCAGTCCCAGCGTCTGCGCAAGCGGGACAAATTCCCGTTCAATGCTGCGCTCGACGAGCGAATAAGGTAACTGCAGGCTGATCGGCGGCGTCAATGCGTGTGCTTCAGCCCAGGTCTGCGCGCGGGCCGCATACCATCCTGGCACGTCCGACAGTCCCGCATATCTGATCTTCCCTGATCTCACGAGATCGTCGAACGTCCGCATCATTTCCTCGACCGGCGTCATGCGGTCCCAGGTGTGCAGGAGGAACAGGTCGATATAGTCGGTCTTCAGCCGCTGCAGAGAAGCATCGACCGCACGCATCATGTTCTTTCGGCCGTTTCCGCCGGCGTTGGGATTTCCCGGCTCCATGCTGTTGGAAAACTTCGTGGTGATCACGACGCGGTCGCGCAAGCCCGCTTCGGCAACAAACTTGCCGACCAGGGTTTCACTGAGCCCGCCGGCGTAGGAATCGGCCGTATCGATGAAGTTGCCCCCGACCCCGATATACTGATCGAAGATCGCCCGCGCTGTTGCCTCGTCAGATCCCCATGACCCGCCGATACCGCGAATACCGCTATTGCCAAAGGTCATGGTGCCAAGCGCAAAACGACTGACCCGTAAACCGGAGCGGCCAAGAAGATAGTAGTTGTCGAGGGACATGAACGATCCTGTCGCGTTGCAACACATGCCTGCCTGTGTCGATGGTTACATGGTACCGTGGTATGGCCTGCGGGCGATACTTTGCCGCACGTAGTTGATCATGGTGATGAAGTCGAACACGGGACGGGCGGTGACTGCTTGCACGGCATGGGCATAGGGAGGGAGGTCGCTGCATTCCAGCAAGATCGTGCGGATTTCCGGATGCGCCTCTACCAGTTTCTTCGCAACGTCGGTCACCTCGCGTTCGATCGCAGCTGAATCGAGTGTGCCCTTCTCTTCGAGGATGGCCTCGCGAAACTCCGTTTGCCCCTCCATTCCGGCGATTGCCAGAGGGATATGGCCTGGAACATTGCTCGCTATGAAGTGACGTGGTGTCAGACGCGATGCATTGGCGGTGATGATGGCGACGGTGCCGCCGCCAAGGGCGTGCATGAATGGTATCTGCATCAGGCTTGACAGAAAAACCGGAACGTCGACAGCGGCGGCTACCTCTTCCTGGAAATAGGCCATGAAACCGCAGGCGCCGGTAATGGCCTTTACCCCTCGGTTCTGCAGCTCAACAGCTGCCTCGATGAAAACTTCGCGCAGGGCAGGATCGCGCTGATTGAGGAGCCGATCGATCGATGCGCCGCGCACTTCCTGGAAGCGTACCGGGAAATCATATGTCGTCGCATTGCCGACATTGCCGGGTATGCAGGGATAGGCGGCATCCAGAATAAGGATACCGATCTGGTCGCCGTACCACGACTGCGTCTTGCGCGAGACCGTGTAGACAGTCATCGTTGGTTCACTCCGATATTATGTTTGCTGAATGGGTGGCCGGCGAGGCGTTCCCTCCCCGCCGGTCAAAACCGCTTACTGCACCAGGCGTGGCGCGCCGGTGTCACCAGCCGTGCCATCAAGGCCGTAGGATTTGAGGATTGTGACAATCGTGCCGTCGGCATGCATTGCTTCGATATTCGCATCGAGCGCCGCCCCCAGTTCCTTGGCGTTGAATGAATAGGGGAAGGCAGCCTGCGCCGCTTCCTTTGTCGCCTTTACCCGCTCATCGGGCGCCGCAACCTTGACCTTGACGTCCTTCAACGCGCCCTTTTGCTCGGCAACCACGCCGGTCGAATAACCGTCAACGGCAACGGCAATACGGCCGGCGAAAAGATCCTGCTGCATGTTGACCGAATTTGGGTAAAGCTTCAGCGATGCGCCGAGCAGCGTCTTGAGGTCAGCAACCCACAGGTATCCCTGCACGGTTCCGACCTGCTTGCCCTCGAGTTCGGAGACCTTGGTGAAGCCCTCCTTCGAATAGACGCCCATCTGGTCGGTATAAAGCGGGGCCGAAAGGTTCATCACCTTTGCGCGCTCTGCGGTGCGATACCAGTCGCCTGTCGTGATATCGGCCTGCCCCGACAGCACATATTGAATCGCAGCAGCCGGATCGACCGCAACAGCTTTCACCTTCAGGCACTCGCGCTTGGCGAATTCGGTCGCGATATCGCCGTCGATGCCCTTCATCGCGCCGCTATCGTCGAGATAGGAATGAGGCGAATAGGTCGTCACGGCAACCGTCAAGGTGCCCGGCTCAATGGTGGTGAATGTGTGCTTGGGGGTGCAATCCTGCGCAAGCGCGATTTGGCCGGACAAAATGACTCCGGCAATACCGGAAAGAAGGAACTGTGTGGTCGTCTTCAAGGTGGGCATGCTGGATATCCTTTGAGTTAAGGGGTTCAACGTTGCGCGTGGGAACCGGCGCGCTTTTCGACATGGCTGACGAGAAGCGAGGCGGGAATGGAAATACAGGCGTAGAGCACGCCAGCGGCCAGGAGCGCCGGGAAGTATCGGAACGTGGTGGAACCGATTTCGTAGGCCCGGCTGACAAGCTCGGGCAATGCGATGGTGAAACAGAGCGACGTGCCCTGAAAGATCAGGATGGAGAAGCCGAGGAGCGCCGGCAGCGCCACCCGCAATCCTTGCGGCAAGAGCACGTAGCGCAGTTCATCGAAACGGTTGAGACCGATCGAAACGGCTGCTTCGCGCTGGCCATGCGCGATGGATTGCAAACTGGCGCGAATGATCTCGCTGGTATAGGCGCCGGTGTTCCAGGCAAGGGCGATCACCGCGGCGGAGAAAGACCCGAGTGTCAGCCCGGTCCCCGGCAGGCCGAAATAGATAAACTGCAGGAGTACCAGTGCCGGCGCTCCGCGTCCGACCTCGACAAGGAAGAGAGCGAGGATTCTGGTCCCCTTGCCTTTCGCAAGCACACCGAGCGCCAGGACAAGACCGCAGGGAATGCCCAAAGCAAGGCTCAGCGCCGTGACTTGCAGGCTGATAGACAGGCCGGACAGAAGCTCGGGAAGCCAGGAAACGAGTTCATCATAGGTGGGGATCATCAGCGGGCCACCTTTGCCTGAAGGTAAGCGTCGGCCGCACGCGAAAGCCACGCCACGGGGAGACTGAGAAGGACATAGAACAGGCCGACGATGGCAAAGACTTCCAGTCCGCGAAACGTCGACTGCGACAACTGGTTACCCTGGAATGCAAGCTCGGCGACACCGATCGTCGAAGCAACGGCCGTCTCCTTCATCAGACCGATGAGATAGCTTGCCGCCGAAGGTAGCGCCACGCGAAAGACCTGCGGCGCTGCAATATCGACCAGTGTCGACCATCGGCCAAGATCCAGCGACCTAGACGCTTCCCACTGCCCGAAGTGGATGGACGCCAGCGCACCACGATAGATTTCCGCCATGTTTGCGGCGGCGATCAGGCTCAGCCCGATCAAAGCCGCGTTGAACGGGCTGATCGGCACATAGCTCATGCCGAGGCCGAAGAAGATGATGAAGAGCCAGAGGATCGGCGGAATGCCGCGCACGATCTGGATCAGCACCATGGAAACGAACCGCAGCGGCAACAGGCGGCTCTGGCGCGCCGCAAGCAGCGGAATGCCCAGCAAAGCGCCTGCTGTAAAAGCTCCCATGGTCAGCGCGATTGTCAGAGGAAGACCACGCAGGATGGCCAGGAAATCGGCCGCCGTCATCGGTCGTGTACCGCACGAAGAAAGCGCTTCGTGCGCTCCTGCTGCGGGTTACGCATGACCTGTGCCGACGGACCCTTCTCGACGATCTTGCCGTCGGCCATGATCATCACCGTGTCCGACACGTTCTCGGCGAACCCCATCTCGTGCGTGACGACGATCATCGTCATGCCACTTTCGGCAAGCTCGCGCATGACGGCAAGAACTTCGAGGCCAAGCTCAGGATCAAGAGCAGAAGTCGGCTCGTCGAACAGCATCACCTCAGGGTCGAGCGCCAGCGAACGTGCAATGGCGATACGTTGCTGCTGTCCACCCGAACAGCGAACGGGGTATTGGCCGGCCTTGTCGGCGAGACCGACACGTTTCAGAAGCTGCATCGAGCGCTCGTCGGCATCCCTGCGGGTCCGGCCGAGAACTCGCTCCTGCGCAAGGCTGACGTTGCGCAGAACGGTCATATGCGGGAACAGATTGAACGATTGGAACACCATGCCGACGCGCCGGCGCAGGCCGGACAGCTCGGACCGGCTTGCTGCCCGGGTGGCATCGATGGTTGTTGGTCCGACGGTGATCAGGCCGCCATCTGGGACCTCCAGATAGTTGATGCACCTGAGGAGTGTGCTTTTCCCAGAACCGCTCGGCCCGATAATGGCGAGGACCTCACCTTTCACGACCTCAAGGTCGATCTGGTCTAGGACTAGGTGGGTGCCGTAGTGTTTGCTCAGCGCCGCAAGCCTGATCAGAGGCCCGGCGTTCTGGACCGCCGTCATTGCGCCCGCGCTCCCCGCAGACGGGCCGCCAGTGCCGACATCTGCGGCCCCTGTTTTTGGGATGTAGAATAGCGCACCATCCATGTCATTCAGATCCCCTGTACGCGCAAGTTCTCAGGCTCCCGCGAGGAAGCGTCACTGATCCTGATGGCGTTGGTTTTGTGCCCGCTTACAGCTGAGCTGTCGTTCCCATTTGTTACGAGCTACGATACCTGCTGCACCGTATATGGGCAGGCGAGAAAAAATGCACTCCTGCCCAACTTGAAGTTATGCCTTCCCAGAAAGGGCAGCGTGGACGGCTTGCGAGTCAACCGGACCGGGCCGACTGCACGCCGCAGTTAGAGAGGGTTCCAGCGATGACGTGGCCAAACAACGCGCCGCTAGGTCGAAACGTACTGGCGCGAGTTTGCTCTGTGGTCCGACCTCTCAGACCCCAGCTCAGTCGTCATCAAGGTACGTCGGTGCGTCGGAAAGCCCCCTTATCGGTGGCTGAGCATTTGGGTGAGTCGGACCGTGGCGCACACAGACCCGCGGAATTGGGGGTTATCGCTCGACCATAACTTTAGGTCGGCGCAATGTTTTTTTCTTGCAAAGGCAAGATTACCGTTATGGCCTCGATAATAGTGGCACAAAGCTTTCGTTGAGCGTGAACCTCATTTGGCATCGAGCAAGATGCCTGGTCAGCGTCTTCGCCTTGATGGGATCCGAACCGCAGGCCACCTGGGCCGGAAAGCCGACGCGGAAGGGAATCAAGTAGTTGCCGCCAGTCCGACATATTGGCCTCTTGCTTCCGGTACGCTAATCGCATACCATGGGTGTGACGAAAAGAAGGCTCCTACGATGACGACGGTCGAGAAGATTACCATTGCACTGACACCTGAGATGGCGGGATTTGTGCGTAGCGCGGTCGATGCTGGCGAATATGCGTCGACTAGCGAAGCGATCCGCGACGCCGTGCGTGAGTGGAAGGAAAGACGGGATTTGCTTGGTTATACAGTCGAGGATCTGCGAGCGCTTGTTCAGGAGGGCATCGACAGCGGTCCGAGTTCGCGTTCGACGATGGCAGAGGTGAAAGCTGCCGCGCGCCATCGCTTTGAATCTTCACGACGCGAAAGCTAACTATGCTTTCTATTGTCCGCACGGATCGTGCCGATGAGGACCTGATCGAAATATGGTCCTACATTGCCGTTGAAAACATTGTCGCAGCTGATCGAGTTCTCGATGCGATTGAGGCGCGCTGGCAGCATCTCGCACGACACCCGTACTCGGGAGTGGCGCGCGACGACATTGCACCGGGTATTCGGCACCTGGTCTCAGGGGAGTATCTAACTCTTTATCGGCTCACCGGCGGCGCAGTCGAAATCATCCGCGTGCTGCACGGGCGCCGGCAGATCTCCTCCCAAGTCGTTGTTTAAGGGGTGGCCTGTCAGCGTGGCTACGGGCACGAAAACCGCCAAAGCGACATCGCACGCGTGGCATAACGCCTATTTATGGAACTGGCGCTCATGTTCGAGCCTATTCCGCAAGCGCTCCTAAAGTAGGTCCCAAGACCGATGCTCGGCTTCAAGTCCTTTAATTCCGCAGCGGCAACATTGTCTGGTATCGATGGTCGTCCCAGCTGTCGAGGATGCGAGACGTGTTGATTGGCGCGCCAATGTGATTGGTCAGCGCAGGATAATTGTATTGCTCGTTGCCATTGTCATGGCGGATGGTAATATCGATGCTGCACACGCTGAACGCACAATAGCTTACGGCTTCATCCGAAGATTGATGATAAAACGGTGCAACATTTGGAGAGGGCATCCACATGCCTCAAGCGCCCGGGAAATCTAGGAAGGTTCCAAGGAAGCCAGCGACCGCCGCCGCGAAGACCAAAACCCACAAGAGAAATGTACCTTCCCCCCCGCCAACTGGGACGGTGGGCTCGTGGGAGGATGATCCTGAATCGGCCGTGAGCCTGACGGTGCCCACACCGGACCTTTCCAAGCTCCCCCTCGCGTTCTCGTTCCCCGCGGGAGGCCCGCCCCCTGCCACCTACGCGCACGAGACGTCTGAGTTCCGCTACTGGGCCACGGCGGCCGCATTGAGGCGTGGCGCCGACTATTGGGCGAACCGGGTACCGCTGACACAATGGTACGGTGGCCCGAGCCTCAACGTCGTGCTCGACAAGGGTTTCGACCTCGATGCCAACTACGACCGGGTTGCGTTGAACTTCTTCCACGGCCCGGGTGTGACAGGAACAGTATTCACCTGCGAGAGTGCTGACGTAAGCTGTCACGAGATGGGGCACGCCGTGCTTGACGCCTTCAAACCGGGGCTTTGGGGCGTCGCCAACCAGGAGGCCGCAGCCTTTCACGAGTCCTTTGGCGACATCAGTGCGTTGATGTCGGCCATCCGGATTCCGTCGTTGCGCACTGCGATTCTGACAGTGAATGGCGGAAACGTATACACGAAATCGCGTCTCTCGAGGCTCGCGGAGCAGCTCGGAAGCGCTCTCCGTGCGCAGGATCCCGATCTGGCAGAGGCGGACTGCCTGCGCAGTGCAGTTAACTCGTTCAACTACCAGGACCCCACGACGCTCCCGAGCAATGCAGCCATGTCGTGCCTCTCGTCGGAGCCGCACTCCTTCTCGCGTATTTTCACGGGAGCCTTCTTCGAGATCCTCGGGGTTTCTCTCACCGCGAAGGCGGCTACGCCAGGGGCACCGACCGCGGTCGAGTTGCTGACTGTCTCCGACGACCTCGCCGGATTTCTCGTTCAAGGTATCAAATGGTCGCCGATCGTTACCAACTGGTACGCCCACGTCGCTGCGAACATGGTGATTGCGGCCCAGGCGGACCCGACCTATTCGTCGATCGCCAAGGGCGTGTTCGTGGGGAGAAGCATCCTTTCCCTACAATCCGCGTCCTCGCTCCCGATGACATCCCAGGTCAAGTCCCTAGACGCAGCGGCGAAGCCGGATGCGGCCGCGCGCGAGCCCCTGCCGATGGTCGGGTTGCCGGCGTCCCAGTATGGCGTCGACGGACTGCTCTTCGTGGACGCAGCGGCCGAGCCGTGCAGGTTTATCGTGACGGCGGCTGGCTTCAATGCTGAGCCGATCACCGCCTTGAGCGCAACTGCGGCGGCTAAGGCCTTCGTTGATGACCTCTTCATGCGGGGCCGCGTCGACTACGGCGCGGTCGTCGGCCGGGAACACCGGCTGTTTCGCGACCACAAAACCAGGACCCACGCGCTCGTCAAGGTCGACGGGGGCGCGCGCTTAGAGCGCCGACTTTTCAACTGTGGTCTCTGCGCACGCGGCGTCAGCCACTAAAAAGGAAACGGCTGGATGACGCAGAGGGCTTCCCCGGGCCACGACGTCGCGTCCCCAATGAGAGCCACCCAAAGCGTTCATCAGGGGCCACGTCGAGCAGGGAGAAGCTGCGCCCACGCGCGCGGGCAACCTTCCGTCGCGCGCCACCCACATCATCGTCGGCAAGGCCGCCTCGCCTGGAGTAAATATAGTGACTGCTTTGCTCTTTCCTCCCATGCCTTGGCCCCCTGAGCGCGCGCGAAAGAGATCGCCTCTTGAAACGATCTCCTAGCCTGAGCGGCCCGGTCCGTCTGCCGTAGCAGTTCTCCTCTTAAACGAAGCAGCTCAGGCATGTAGTAGTGCTCACCGGTACGCCCTGCGAGCCTCAGCCCTTGGTCAACGGCCGCTGTCGCCTCGTCAATTCGTCCCATTCGAAGATAGCTATCGGTAAGCACGCCAAGATAGCATGTCTTATCGACCTCCTGATCACCCATATTGTCGCAGATGTGTTTCATCTGCGTGAGGCCGGAGGCGTCTTGGCGACTTGCGGCCTTGGCCCACCCGGAAAAAAACGAAGCGAAGTTGAGCCAAAGCTGAAATCCGTTGCGCGTCGCGAGCGGAACGAGCTCGTCGACCAGCCTCTCGAGCGTCGCTACATCCTGACGGAGAGACATCAGTATGCAGCCGTTGCCCAGATACGCAGCGAGGCGGTAGTCCGCCTGTCCGCGGGTCTCCATTTCGGCCGCGCGGAACAATTCCATGGCCGCGTCGGCCTCCCCAAGTATTTGCAGCGTCCACGAGAGATAGAGCATCGACATGCTTGGAAAGTCACTTCCGACCTCATGGGAATGCTCGCGGTGCTCAAGGGCCTTTAGCAACGCCTCTCGTGCCTCCGGAAACCTGCCGCGCGCGAAAGCGCACATCCCTCCGAACTGCAGTCCGAGCACAAGGGCCTTAGTGTTGCCATCCGTGCGGCCAATCTCCTTGAGTTGGTCGCTAGCCCATTCCGCGTCCGAGAACCGTGCGGAGTTGAATGAAGTTCCGAACAGGCCGTCCAGGGCTCGGATCGGTGCCTCCGGATTTCCGGTAACCTCGCTAAGCCGCATGACGTTCCGGTAGGCGTCGCTGCCCTCCCCGGTCATGTATCCATATGCCGCGTAGAGCACGTCGCCCCTTTCCAGTTCGAGGGTCAGCTCTTTACTGTCGCGCACCATCGACGGCGGCATTCTACGCACGCATTCGATCCCTTTCGAGAACATGTTCGCAGCCTCGACTTTCGCCCACGTCGCCCCAAGCTTCCTGCCCGCTCTGAGCCAGTACTCGGCGGCGCGCTCGAACTGCGTTGCCTCGTGATAGTGTTGGGCGAGGATCTCGGGATGCTCCACGACCGTCCTCGGTTCGACAACCTCGATCGCCTTGGCAACGAGTGCATGAAGCTCCCGCCGCCGGCCCCGAAGCAGTGCCCCCTGGGCGGCCTCCTGCAACAAACTGTGAGAGAAGGAGTAGCGGGGCCAATTGCCGACGGGCTGCGGCGCGATGAGTCCGACGGCGACAAGACGTTCGATCTGCGGCCGCAGCAACTCGCTCGAAAGACCGACGACATGGGCGAGTGTCCTCAGGTCGAATTCCCGGCCAATCACGGCTGCAGTCTGCGCGACCGTCTTGACCGCGCCGAGCTTGTCCAGCCGGGACATGAGCGCGGCCTGGAGTGAGTTGGGGATGGCTACATCGCTCTCGACCTTCGCCCCGGACAGGTCGGACGAATCGGCAGCAAGCATGAGGGCTGACCGGGCGAGTTCCTCAATATAGAGGGGAACACCTTCGGCTTTGCTGAGAAGCTTCGAAACGACGCCGGAAGACAGATGGCCCCCTTCGACGACATTCTGGACGAACTCGCCAGCCTCTCCGCGGGAGAACCGTTCGAGAGCAAGATGCACCGTGACGACTTCGTCGAACTCAGCCTTCGTCTGGCTCTCCCGCGAGGTAACCACGAGGAGCACCGGAAACTGCGCGACGCCGCAAGCGAGCGACTGAAGGAGCTTGCCGGACGATGGATCGATCCATTGTTCGTCCTCCACGAAAAACATCAGGGGACCGGCGCTCGCCAATTGCCGGAGCCAGTCCGAAAATACTTGGCTGATCGCCGCCTCCTGTTCGGACGAGGCAAGCCTGGACGGTTCGTATTCCGGTTCAAGCGCCAGAAGCCGTGTGAAGATGGGATACGACACCGACAAGGGGACGCTGCTGGCCGACAGAGCGGCCCGTAGCCTTTCAGACGGCAACGGCGCGTCCTCCGTAATGCCAGCCTCCTGCTTAAGCAGTCTCAGAAACGGAAAGAGTGCGCTGTTGGTGAAGGCGGGGGCGCACTGCGCAACGAGCGCCTTCGATCCGAAAAAGCGTCTTCCGACCTCGTAGAGCAGACGCGATTTACCGATCCCCGGCTCGCCGCTTATCAATGCGACGCGCCCGTGGCGGTCAGCTCGCACGGCGTCCCAGAGGGCCTCGACTGCCTTCAGCTCGCTCTTCCTTCCTACCAGCGGCGTCGATCGGAGTTCCCCCGCAAAGCGGTATTGCCTCGCAATCGGTTTGAGAGCGCGCCGGATGTGGATGGGATCGCTAAAGCCTTTCAGCGTCTTCCCGCCGACATCGGCGAATTCGAAGGCGCCCGACGTTGTTTGGTAGGTGTTCTCGTCGACGTAGATGCCGTTAGGTTCGGCTATTGCCTGAAGTCGGTGCGCGAGATTCGGGACGTGCCCGAACGCTACCGTCGAAATCCCGGCAGGTGCCCCCTCGATATCGCCGACGACGACCAGACCGCTTGCGATCCCGATCCTCACGCCAAGGCGCGAACTGTCCGGCGTCTCTATCTGTGGGACGGCCGCCACGATGTCGAGTGCTAAGTGCATCGCGCGTTCGGCATCATTCTCCTCTGCCGCAGGAAAGCCGAACAGGACCTGCAGCGCGTCACCGACATAGTTTGCGACGAACCCCCCGTGCGACCTTGCAAGCCCGCTACATCTCGAGAGGAATGTCTGTGTGAGCTGGCTGAAGTCCTCAGGGTCGAGCCTGGAGGCATATTCTGTCGACCCGACCATGTCGCCAACCAGGATCGTTAACTGCCGGCGTTCAACTGGAGTCCGATCACTCCGAGGCTGCCGCACCGACCTGCCGAGCGTAGCGATCGCTGCAAGCAGCTTGCGGCGAGGCCCCATGGGAACGCCGAGTTCGCGCAGATCCCGATCAGAAAGCAGAGCAAGCGTGTCGAAGTCGATTTGCGCATCGACGAATTTGTCCGCCAAATGCCGCAACCCGATCTCGGTCAGCCATATGGTGACGTCGTTCATCGCCGATTCCACTCGGTTGAAATAGAGCCGCACTCAACTTGCGCATTTTATTAGTTCAAGCTACTCTTCTAAACGAGGTCATTCAACAACTTGAGTTTGTTCTATACGCGGTCACATGGTGACTGCGTATACTGGTAGTGCTGCGAGAACGTTTGGTGTTGTCCGTTGGTAGCGCATGGCCTGGCGCAGGGAACGGGACGGACCTCGGCAGGCAGCACGGAGGGATCAACGTGAAAGCACGTAAGATTTTCGGGACCGTAGCCCTCTTCTCGTTGCTAGCGGCCGCGCCTGCATTCGCGATCAACGAATGCCCCGGGTCAAGCGATATGCCTTGGAGGGACTACCGCGGCGGGTCATTAACCGCGCCCACGCCAGAGGAACGGCGCGACGTGATAGACCTGCTCTCCCAATATGCATGGACGATGGACAACCGCGATTTCATCGGGCTGGCCGCATTGTTCGAGGACACGGGGCATTACTTCCACTGCGACCCGGGCAACGTGAATGCCGTGCTTGCCATTTCGGCAGGGTCGCTGGCCAAGCAATTCGAGACGCTGTTTGCGAATCTCGCCGCTACGAACTCCAGCGCTACCCGCGTGCTGAGCAGCATTCTGATTGGGAAAAGGAAAGACGGCACCTTCGAGGTTGCTTTGACCGTCCAAGTGAGCATTCAGACGATCGGGGTCAGCGCGGTACAACTAGACTACACGGCCAAGTTATATGCAACGATCAACAAGGATGGCGATACGATGAATTTCGATATCCTCAAGCTCGCCCCCTTCCAGTCCGGCATCCAGGCCAGCGCGCGCTAATCATCCGCGCAAGCTGTAAATGAGGGAAGGAAACGTGGGGCGCCTCGTCCATCTCGCCGCCGCGATTGCGGTCGCTCTTTTTCTACTGGTTGGCTGGGAATCGGCCGCTCTGCGAGAGTTGCACGCCGGGCCGCTCAAGGAAGTGGGACCCTTCTCAGCCTCTGACCCAAAAGCCGCAACAGCCGGCACCCCAACCGTGTCGCCATACGGCCTTCTTCTTCAGTGGAATGGCGACGTGTTGTGGGCTCCGGCGACAGCGAGCACCGCTCCAGTGACGAAATTCGGCGACGAGCTTAGGTCGGTGTTCGGCCCCATACCGGACGGGGTCTGTACGGGCCTGAACTCGAGACCGGTCGGTCTCGAGGTTGACGGAAACGCCGTCAGGCTGGAACCAAATCCTTCCAAGGTAGACACTCCGCTCGAATTTGCGCACCGCAACGTCGAAGGCCGTCTGGTGAAGTGGACGACTGAAGTTGACCGCTGCGACAAGCCTTCGCTCGCGGGGGATGTGACTTTCTGCGCACTGAACTCGAGGGTCGGGCGGGTCACGCGTGACCACGTGCAGTGGCTGTTCCTCTGCCGGAAGTCGTCCGAGAACCTCGAAATCGAGGCGGATTCCTACTGGACTGAGACAGATCCGCGGTTCTCCCGATACAGTGCGATCGGATTCAACGACGTCACGGGCGAAATCGCGTTCCTTGACGGCCGGAAGGACCGCTCCGTCTTCGACTGGAGGGAGGGCCTCCCCCCACCCGGTGGAGCGACCTACGGCGATTCAGCCGGGCGGCGCGGCGCGGAAAAACTGTACGACGGCAGCGCCAAGGTCGATTGCGTACTCTGTCATGACAACAAGAAGCCAACGGTCATCGATCCGCACATGCAACAGGCAAGGGTCGGCTACTTCGAGAGCAGACACGATCCGCGCGCCGTGTTCAGCATGGGCAACTTTCTTCCGGGCCGCGTCGCGAAGCAAGAACTGCCGTTCCGCGTGATAGGTTCGGGATATTCGGCTATCCATGCGGGCACGCTACGTGACGCAAGGACCGTCTTGATCGACGGCCATCCGTGCTCGGGCTGTCACAGCCTTACGACGCTCGAGTCGGGGCGCCGCTTCGCCGCCGACGCCACTGGGAAGACGCCTGTCATCCCAAACGCGACGGTGATGCAGAACGCGGCTCTATTCGCGCAAAAGGTAGCTCTCGGGCTCGTGCAGAACCACAGGACCGAATGGGCCTCCGCCTCCGGAGAGGGCAGGATCAGCCCGTGGATGATACCCGAGCATGGTGGCAACTTATGGAAAGGCGTGAGCGTACTCAATGACGAGGACTGGTTGCGTCTCAGCAAATGTGCATGGGGCGTCGGTGGAAGCGAATGTCGGTACAAGCCACTGTTCACGCTGTGCCTGCCCCCGGGCAGCGGCGGCGACACATTCGTGCCATCGGACTTTTCGACCGATGTACACTTTCGCCCCGCCGCCACGAGCAGCGCGCAAAGGGTCCTGAGCCTTTCCTGGAAGTACCTGAACGGCTACGGTTACGTGCCAGCTCGCGACGACGTACGCTTCAACGTGGCATTCGAGACGACGGACCTGCCGCTGGTCCGCCGACCACCGGCTCAGCAGGAATATCCAACGATTGATGAGGCGAAGGGGATGGGCTTTGCCGCAGCCGCAGGAGGTGTCGGCCGCTCTGGATCGGCGACGCTCCTGCAAGACGTTTCCTTCGCCGGACATAAAAGGTGGACAGATCCCGTGCCGTCCAAGATAGCTCGATTGTATTCGGTCGATGTCCCGGCGACATGCGGGAAGCGATATCTTTTTAGGGTCGTGCCTAAGCGGTTCTGCTTCGATAATTCGGGCATCCGGTTCAGTGAAGCAGAATATCTATTCCACAAGGACATAGATTGCGGCAGGTAGACAGAACGCGGTTGCTACCGCGTTGCTTCCTTTTGTTTCGGCCTCCCCTCAGCCTAGAAATTAAGTACAGTATCTTCCCCCATTTCTGCCCCAGCTGCCGCACACAAGTATATTCGTGAGTTTCACGGCCCCAGATCGTGGTCGAGTCGGCGGCCGCATGTCGTGCATCATCGGTCTCCTCATCGCACATGCGGATCCCGGTCGCGCTGCAGGCGTGACGCGGCGATCACGTTCGTTTCAGGCGCCAGCAGATTGTGTATCTCTGCGAAGGCTGCAAAGAGGCCGCGCGCGGTTTCCGCTTCGATCTCGCCGCGAAGTGCCGCGCCGCAGGCCTTGAGCGCGATCGAATGTGCAGTGTCTCGCATTGAAGCCGGCCATTCGACGAGATGTCGATAGGCATCCATGACGCTTCGAACCTCTGCCGGAAAGCCGAGGCCGACAAGAATGGAAACAGGCTGTCTGAACATATCGGGTTTCATCGCTCTCTCCTTCCCACCCGGAATGTTGATGGGCGCCGTCGCCACGGCGCCCATGTTCTGCGGAAATATGGATTAAGCCGCCTTCTGCGCTTCGATCTGCGCCGGAGCAGCCGACGTCGAAGCGGGCTCGCTCTGGATCGAGATCTTGCGCGCCTTCAGGGCCTCCGGGATCTCGCGAATGAGATCGATCGACAGGAGACCGTTGCTGAGGTCCGCCCCGTTCACCCGGACGTGGTCGGCCAGCTCGAACCGGTGTTCGAACGGTCGACCGGCAATGCCGCGATGCAGGTAGCCGTCATTGGCTGTCTCCTGCTTCTTGCCGGTGACAGTCAGAAGGTTGGACTGGAACGTGATGTCGAGATCGTTTTGGGAAAAGCCAGCCACCGCAATGGAAATCCGGTAGCTGTCCTCGCCGGTCTTGCCGATGTCATAGGGCGGCCAGTCGCTGATCGAGCGGGCACGCTGGGCGTTTTCCAGAAGGTTGAAGACCCGGTCAAAGCCGACGCTCGAGCGGTACAACGGTGCATAGTCATTAGTTGTTGCCATAGCCATATCCTCCTTGAAGCAACATGGGTGCGGAAGCGCCTAAAGCGACGCTCCCAGCAAGGCCAGCCCTGTCATTAGCGGCTGGCGTCAATCGATTTGGTTTTTGAGAATTTCGGTTTCAAGAGTGCGGCCAGAAAAAATTCTGGCCCTTTTGCCTCTGCCGGAGCCAGTCAATCTAGCTCGGCAACCCCCGCATTATCCCGAAGTTCGCGCAAGCCTGCGTATAGGCGAGATCATCATCGGCAAGCTGCGCGAAAAGACCGATCTGTCCTTTGGGTGGAAAGCGCAGGCCGGCGAATATGGCGCTCAGGGCGTCATCGACCCGGCCGAGGTGGTCGGTACCGCGCTCTAGGATGCGGCGTCCGTCGCCGGCCTGCTGGTCACATCCGAAGCGATGATCGCCGAAAAGCCGAAGGAGGAAGCGGCGCCGGCACTTCCACCCGGCGCTGGCATGGATGTCTGACGCGGTTGGAAAACGAGGGAGCTCGCCTCGAAAGGCGGGCTTCCCATCGCAGCTTATACCTACGCCGCCGACAGCATTTCTCTCATCGTCGTGATGACGCGGGCATGATTGTATGGCTTGCTGAAAAACTTGCCCTCAACTGGTAAGAGATCGTCGCTCAATTGACGGTGGCCCGAAGCCACGATGATCTTGACCGGGGGCCACCTGTCGCGAACAGCAGCCGCCAGCTTCAAGCCGTCCATGCTACCCGGCATGTCGATGTCGGTGAACATAAACCGAATCTCCGGATGGGCGTTCAGAATGTCGATGGCGTCGTCAGCATTCGAAGCTTCGAGCACGATGAAGCCTTCATTCTCAAGCGAAATGACGATATCCAGCCGGACGAGCGTCTCGTCCTCGACGACAATAACTGTGATCCCCGCTTGCGTCATCCCTCACACTCTCCGCTATTGACGCGCAAGATATGTCTTTTTTAAATGTGCGAACCGGATGAACGCGCAGAAATACAAATTGATCCAAGGAGGAACTGGTTTATTTTTCAGGATGTTACGGCATAGGCCTGTTCAATCCGGGATTGACGAAAATGTCACAATCCATCGTCTTTTACTGAAATGCGGCCCAGCGGCCCCTTTACTGCGAAACGAAAACCCTCCGCAGCGAATACGACCTCCGGAACCGTGCCGAACACCGATCCCAGCGCGGAGCGGACATATCGCGTTCCATAGCCCTGCCTGGTCGGTTCTCGCACAGCCGGCCCCCCAACTTCGGTCCAGCTCAGGGAAAATTCGGCACTGCCGTTTTTGGCAACTGACCACACGAGTTCAACATGCCCATCACTGTGCGAAAGCGCGCCGTATTTGATGGCGTTTGTTATAAGCTCGTGCAGGCAAAGTGCGATCGTCGTTCCGGCGTCTCGGTTGACGACAAGATCCGGCCCACTGACATTAATGCGGCTCACGCCATTACTGTTGTATGGAGAAACCGTCAGTTCAACGATGGCTAAAAGCGAGACCTCCTCGCCGCCGGCCTCAAAGACAGCGCTGTGGACGTTGGATAGCGCCTGCAGCCGCCCGGCAAAATCACTTGCCAGTCCCTCGACGGACGTGGCCCCGCGCCGTGTCATCTGGAAGATCGAGGTGACACTCGCCACAATGTTCTTGACCCGGTGGTTGAGCTCCAGACGCAGTTCTCGTTCCCGTTCGATGGAATCGCGCACCTGGCGTTGGCGCAGCCGCACTAACAGGTTCGACTGGATTCCGTTCACGAGCTCCAGCGGCGCGATCGGACGCGTGTAAAACAAAAGACGTGAACCGGGCCAGGACGTCAGCAATTGACTGCGGATCCGTGCAATCGGCGCAGTCCGCTCCAAAAGGACGATGATCGGCACTTCTGACCAGTCTGGCTGCCCCGAAAGATGCGTCGCAATCCTTGCAACAACCTGCGGGTTAAGGGCCTCGTGGGTGATGACGATGATGCCTGGAGACAATGCGAGATGCTCGACCAGATCTCCGTCCGCCTTGGCGGCCTTGACCTCGATCTTATGCTCTCGAAGGAAGGCAGCGACATAGTCGGCGTCCTTGCGAAAGGGAGCAAGGACGAGAACCCAATCCAGCTCGCTATCGGCCAGGACATCCTTCATTTCGGGTCTGGGAGGGGATTATAGGCGACGACGCTGACGCCTCCGCTTTCGATGATCAGTTCACGGATATTGAGGTCGTGGGGACCGTGACGCTTCTTGACCACGGTAATGTTTCGGCGAAGGCGCCCTTCGTGCTCCATGATGCGCAGCAAGAGAACGGTATCACCAAGGAAACTCACATCGACATCGATGCCGACATTTTGGCCGATCAGACCATGCTGAGCGACGATCAACATGGTCAGGACACCAGAGCGGGCGAGGTACTTCAGCAGCGACTGGATGTCGCGAACCGCTTTCTCGCGATGCGGCAAGGAGTTCAGATAGCCTGTCAGACTGTCGATGACCACGACCCGCGACTTGTTTTGCGTGACGGCGTCCTGCACAATCTGGCCGAACTCGCCAGGCGAGATTTCGTTCGGATTGAAATCCCGCAAAATCAGCTTGCCTTCCTTGTGAAATTGCCGGAGTTCCATGCCCAGACCTTCAGAACGACGGAAGAAAGTTTCCAAGCGCTCCTCGAACAGGAAAAGCGCGACACTCTCCCCCCGTTCGAGCGCAGCAGTGGCGTAGAGCGAGGACATGGTCGATTTGCCGGTGCCCGACTGTCCGATGACGAGCGTCGTGGTTCCAGCCTCCTGGCCACCGCCGAACATCTCGTCGAGCTCGGCGACGCCGGACTTGATCAACTGCGGCTTGGCCGTTTCAACGGCGGCGCTGGACATGATACGTGGAAAAACGACGACCCCCTGCCCTTCGCGGATTGCCATATCGTGATAACCGTCGGCGATCGGCACGCCGCGCATCTTGGAGACCTCGATACGGCGGCGCACGCCACCATACTCCTCCAGCGACTTGTCAAACCGGATAACGCCGTGGGCCAGCCCCTCGACTTCCTCGCCGCTGCGGTCGTAGCCGGGCGTCTGGGTATCGAGCAATAGCGCGACGACGTTCCGCTTCGCAAGGAAGGATTTGAAGCCGATCAATTCACGGCGAAAGCGAGGACTATCACCTGTGATCAGCCGGATTTCGAGGAGTGAATCATAGACGAGGCGGCGAGGCTTGTGCTCCTCGATCGCTGCTTCGATGGCTTTCCTTGTCTCGTCCAGCCGCAAATCGGCGGTCAGAAAGATGCTCTGGTCATCGGCCTCATTCACAGTGCCTGAGGTTGACAGCTCTTCGACCCGGATGCCATCAAGCGTCCAGCCATGCGACACGGCGATGGCCTCGAGTTCTGCCGCTGTCTGCGACAGCGTCACATAGATGCAGCTCTCACCGGCCTCGATGCCCGCGCGCAAAAACTGCAGCGCGGCTGTCGTCTTGCCCGATCCTGGCGCACCCTGAAGCATGTAGAGGTTCGACGCAGGAAGGCCTCCGCGCAGGATTTCGTTCAGTCCGGCGATGCCGGTGCTAACGACGGTGGATTTCTTCTGTTTGGGCATGTTCGTCTTTCGCTAAGATGCTCGGCGCATATTGAAATCGATGGCGCCCATCATCCAGGGAAGAGCAACTTGATCTTATATTTGCCTTTCTAAAAACTTCAATGGATGCTTGTGGCGTGTGCAATGTGCCGTTTACATTTTATGAACCGGTTGCGCTAACCGGATTAAAATTTCACAAGGATTAAAGTGAGCTCTTATCGGACAGTGCCGCCGAAATCTAAACGTTGACGCCTCAACCCATAATGCCTATAAGATGAGGTATCGATTTTTTCTTGCCGAGCTTTGGTTACCACGCGACTGGCACCGCGTTTTGAACGAACCCTCTCTTTAAAATGATCGCTATTATCATTCGCAATGCTTTGCGTTGCGGTCGTCTATATTGCTATGAAAGGGTTCATCATGACCACTGGCACCGTAAAATGGTTCAATTCCACCAAGGGCTTCGGCTTCATTCAGCCTGACAACGGCGGCGCTGACGCCTTCGTTCACATCTCTGCCGTCGAGCGCGCTGGAATGCGCGAAATCGTCGAAGGCCAGAAGATCGGTTTCGACCTCGAGCGCGACAACAAGTCGGGCAAGATGTCTGCCTGCAACCTGCAGGCCGTATAATCGGGTACTGCTTTCCTTTGACCACGGATGTACTGGCACTGTCGAAAGCAACTACCAATCGAGGTCAGGCGGATTGCCTGGCCTTTTTTTGTGCCTGACGCTACGGCACGCGGGCATGCGGCAAGGCCTGCCAGAAAATCACGAGAGATCCGATGAACGAGAAAACCAGTGAACTTCAGGCGATAAACACCGCATGGCAAATTGCGATCCAGGAGATTTTGAGAATGGTCGTTCGCGACCTTTACAAATCCGGCGACGAGGCTTCGTTCCTCGCGCATATCAAGCGCATTGAAGAGGCTGCCGTCGACAGTATCTACACCGGGCTAATGCTGCGCGGGACCGACGAGTGGACCGAAGTCCTAGTTAAAGAGAAGGCCAGCAACTTCGTTACAACCCTTCTCACATCGTTCACATACGATCGGATCTGAAGCGCCTCACCTTTTGCATCTTGGCAATTGCCGACCAGGGCTGAACGGCCATGCGCCCTACGGTATAGCATATGTCCGCGCTTTACCGGGTGTCCAAGCTTGGAACCGCCGCTGCAAAAGGCGCGGTCTGCCACCCCCGCCACGGCGCATCTGACAGTCTTCAGCGCAATCAAATCGCTAAGCCCCACCCGAGTTGGCGTGTTGCGCTAACACCATGTACCAAATAGGCTTTACGCTTGAAAGGGATAAAGTTTTAGCCTTGATATGCGTTGACTTGCTGGCCGGAAGCCTTCAAATAAATGGGAGGCGCGAGGGATTTCAATGCACAATCACAGTCCGGCCACCTCCGATCACGGCTCGATGGCTGACATCATTCGCAACCACGACTGGAAAAGCACCAGTCTCGGACCGATGTCATCTTGGCCACTCCAGTTGAAGTGTGCGGTTGATATCGCGATCCCATCCGGTGCACAGATCGTGATGTTTTGCGGTGACGACTTCACGGCCATTTATAATGATGCATACGCCCCATCGATCGGGACCAAGCATCCCAGCGCATTAGGGAGACCGGCGAAAGAAAACTGGGCCGAACTTTGGGACGACCTAGAACCGCTTCTGCTCAAGGTTCGCGACGCCGGCAAGACCGTCGTTGCCAAGGATAGGCCCTTTTATATCGAGCGGCACGGTGTACCGGAGACGGTCTACTTCGACATTTCCTATTCGCCCGTTTCCGACGAACACGGTGATGTGCTCGCCGTTCTTTGTGTCGTCAACGAAACGACGGAACGGGTCGGCTACGAGGCAAAACTCAAACGCCTGGCCTCGATCATCTCCTCGTCGGAAGATGCAATTCTCGGCATCGACCTTGCCATGACGGTTACAGATTGGAACAGTGGCGCCGAGAAGCTCTATGGTTTCTCGGCGGAGGAAATTGTGGGCCAGTCGGTCAAGCTCCTCGTTCCCGATGACCGCGTCGAGGAGGAGGCGCACATCATCGCGCGTATCAAGGCAGGAGAGCGCGTGGAGACCCATGAGACTGTCAGACGGCACAGCAGCGGGCGGCTCCTGGACGTTTCACTGACTGTCTCTCCAATCTTTGACGCAGACGGCAGGATCTTCGGCGCTTCAAAAATTGCCCGCGATATCACGGCACGAAAAGAAGCGGAGCGCGTTCAAGAACTCCTCATCGGCGAGCTGAACCACCGCGTCAAAAATGTCCTTGCGACAGTAGCGGCTATCGCCCGTCAGACTTTTGCCGGCGCGCATGATATCGACGTCGCGAGCGCCGCCTTCGACGCCCGCTTGCAAAGCCTGGCCAGGGCGCACGACCTTCTGACACGTGGCAGGTGGGAGGCCGCCAGCCTTCGCACCGCAGTTTCCGAAGCATTGTCTCCCTATCCGCCTGAACAGTTCTCCATCACCGGTCCCGATATCGACGTCTCGCCGAAGGCCGTCGTGGCCCTCACGCTCATTCTGCACGAGCTGGCCACGAATGCTGCAAAATATGGCGCGTTGGGAGTCAGTTCCGGAAAAGTGGCGGTGTCATGGGCCATCTCGGATACCGACGCGCAGCTCACTTTATCGTGGAAAGAAACCGGGGGACCACAAGTTACGCCACCGACCCGCAGGGGCTTCGGGTCCCGGCTGATAGAAGCCCTCTCGTCTGGCCAACTCCGGGGCCACGTAGACCTCAACTATGACGTTTACGGCGTCCATTGCACGATCGGCGCGCCCCTCGACACCCGATGGAGTGACCACGACCATATTCATTCGCGTCTTTGATGCGGCAGCAATAAGCCGTCAGGGTTGTCTCAATCGCTTGATACGCTCGACAAGGTGCTGGGGATGGTATGGATGATCGAGTGGCCCCTCTTCGCAAAGGTCGCCCGCGATCTTTGCGGTTCGCTCGGCCGAGTGTGTCACCACGACCTTTAGGTGTGGGCGAATTTCTTTGGCTTTGGCGGAAAGCTGAAACCCGGACTCGTCCCGCAAAGCTATGTCTGTCACCAAAACCTCAACATCTTGATTGAGCAGAGCGGTGATTGCCTCTGCGGCATCAGTCGCTTCAATAACCCGGTATCCGCAGTCCCTCAGATACTGACCGACTGTCGAGCGCTGCAGAGGATCGGCATCGACCAGAAGGATGGTTTCGGATGCTGGTGTCTCAGTCATCGATGTTGCCTGCCAGCCGAGATAACGCTCTTACGATGTTCGGGATCGGCTTTTGCAGAAACAGGTCGAACAGATGTCGGTCATCATCAGATGGTCGATGCTGGCCCGACATAACGGCAACTTTTATGTGAAGATAGTGCTGTTTCACCAACCTTGCCAAGTCCAGGCCCGTGTGGGTACCAGGCATATGAACATCGGTCAGAATCATTTCGAACTGTTGGTCGCGCGCCAAAACGGCAAGAGCATCATCCGCCGTTCCTGTTTCGACGATTTCCCACCCTTGCTCACGAAGCGTGTCTGCAATGTCCATCCGGATGAGGATTTCATCCTCGGCGATCAAAGCGCGTCGCCTTGCCGATGGTGCTAAGTTTAGGTTGTCTGCCGGAATCACTGTCGCCCCTCGTGCGCGCGATTTTTTCGCGAGTGAAGGGAATAATGCGCCAGTCCCGAAATTGTTCCCTTACCAATTGATTATCTCAAAACGTCAACGTGATAGGCTGGAACTGACACTATCGACGACCGCAACCGACGGCCGTCGGTTCAATTCACGTGGGATTGGATCTCGAAGGAACGACTTCAGCCAGTCGCCGTTAACAAGCCCGCACGGCGGCTCAATGGGGACGGCCACACGAAGATAGGTCCAGGATCTTTAAGTGATCAGAACCAACAATCTTGTTACGGCAAAATCCCTCTGCAACAATTTACTGATCGATGCACGATCTTCGCCTGGCTCGAATGACTGATCTGGGGCAGGTTACAGGCGGGCGGTTTTTGGAACCAGTTCCGCTAAAGCTGCTACGAAACGAGCTGTGAAATAGTCGTCCCCGCGCCGTTCGAATGGAAATGAAAGTACTGGATTAGAAGCCCTGGCGACGCAACTGCGTCGCGATGCGCTCACGAGACGCCGTGTCGCGCGTCGAGAATGCAGCGAAATAATGCGCCGAAGTGGCGTCCGGCTTGAGCCGTCGGACATTCTGTCGCCACCGGGCCGCCTGCTCAGGACGCTCAGCTAGGCCGTTCGCGGCGACGGCAATCATGCCGATCAGATAATGTGCTCCGGGTGTCGTCGCCGCGCGATCAGCCCAGTCAGCCGCGGCCTCGTTGTCCTCCTGCTGGATAAGCATTTGCGCGCGAACGCCGTGAACGCCGTAGAGAAGCGGGTCGAGCGGACTGAGATGCAGCGAGGTATGCAACGCGGCATACACGCCAGGCGCATCTCCCGTAAGCATTGCCGTGAACGCGGAGGCGTAGAAGCCTTGCGCATAATTTGGGTTTAATGCCGTCGCACGCGCCAGCCAGTCGGCGGCGATATCGGGCTCGTCTGACAGCCAGTATGTGCGTCCCATCGTGAAATTCGCGAAAGGGTCGAGCGCATCAAGCTCGAGACTGCGCTCGGCATGTCGGCGCGCACAACGCGCGGCCAATGCACGATCGGGCGTCAGGCGCAGGAATGCTTCGAGAAAGCTGGTGAAAGATAATCCTGCGTGGGCGCGCGCGAACTGAGGATCCGCCGTGACAGCCCGATCAAAGAAGAGCTTCGCCAATGCGGTGTCGGCTGCCGTAAATCGATAGAGGTGACCGAGCCCGAGGTGATAGTTGGCCCAGGCATCAAGTCCGGCCGGATCACTCAATCGCGCAACACGCGCTTCGTTGTCGGGTATATGGGTCTCAAGCGCCGACACCAGGTGCGCCACGATCCGTGCCCTCAGTTCTCCAACCTCATCGACACGAGCTACCAGCCTGTCTGCCCAAATAATCTCGCACGAATTGGAATCAACCAGTTCGAGTGTCACCGCAACGGTGCGGCCGAGGCTCTCGACAGCTCCCGATAGTATGTAGCGCGCGGCAAGTGCCCTCGACACTAGATTTAGGTTGGTGGCGACTTGACGGAAGCGGAAGGCGGACCCGCGCGCGATCACGGCAAGCCATCGCATCCGCGACAGTGCCTCGATGATTTCGTGCGGGATCGCATCACCAAGTATGGCGAGCTCCGGCACTATGCCAAGCTGTTGAAAAGGCAGTACGGCGATCGAGGGACGTCCACTCGCGTGGCCCAGCGGGGGATACGCGAATCCGGCCAAAGCGGCATTTTCGGGAGGCAAAGTCATCACGTCAAGCATGAAGCGGAAACCTCGGCCATGTACCGTACGGATCACCGCCTGCTTTACGCCATCGTCGCCTACCGCTTGCCGGGCCGAGCGGATGCGACTGGAAATGCTGGCGTCCGAGACCGCCTCACCTTGCCAAACCGCGGCGACAATCTCGTCCTTCGTGATCATGTGATCACGGTTTCGCACGAGATGGATGAGCAGCGAAAGCACCTGCGGCTCGAGCCGTACCGGCTCATCGCGACAGCTTAGCTGAAATCGATCCGCGTCGAGGCGGAAGTCGCCGAATAACCAGGCCATATGAGAGCATACAGCACAATAGCTGGCTTCTACAGGAATTCTTCATAACTCCGTCAAGCTTGCTCGAACAGAGTTCCACATGGTGAGCGGGTGCAGCTGCTCAACCACCGCAGGGCCAAAGCAGCAACCGAGCGGATGATACAAGACAACGCGATGGAGGCAAGACGCTCCGAAACCCCTGACCAACACTTCGAGATAGAGGAAATGGGCATCTCAATAATCAAAGTGGCTAACGGCAGTGAGGGGTGCCCGCGCTCGTCGAGCCCAGATGAACGTGGGGATGACGCGAACCATTGTTCGGCTTGCCCGACTCCAGTGCGATGCGACACGAGGCCTGTTGCATCTCAGGCGACCTCGCGTCCTCATCATCAACGTCGGCATCGGGACGCACATGACCATCTGCGACTTCTTTGAAACCCCGCCCGGTCATGACGCACCGACGCGCGTTGAATTGATCCTGTTCGCTCCGACAGAACACCGGCACTAACCGACCACCGAGCACGGTGATCCGCCAACCAAAACGGAGAAACACGATGGACGCGATGACGATGCGCACAACACAGGGGCGTGGCAGGCTTTTTGCCAGCGTCCTCGAGACCGTAGGCGACACCCCTGCAATAAGGATCAACAATCTCGCTCCGGCCGGTGTCAATATCTACGTCAAGGCCGAAGCTTTCAACCCAGCAGGTTCGGTCAAGGACCGGCTGGCCCTCAACATCATTGAAGAGGCAGAACGTGACGGAACACTGAGGCCGGGGCAGACGGTAGTCGAGGCAACATCGGGCAATACCGGCATCGGTCTGGCGATGGTTTGCGCGGCGAAGGGTTATCCACTGGTCGTCACTATGGCTGACAGCTTCTCCATCGAGCGCCGCAAGCTGATGCGCATGCTCGGCGCCAAGGTGATCCTCACGCCGCGTGCCCAAAAGGGCCTTGGTATGTACAGGAAAGCGGTTGAGCTGGCGGTTTTGAACGGCTGGTTCCTGGCGCGCCAGTTCGAGACTAAGGCCAATGCCGCCATCCACGAGGCGACGACCGCGCGTGAGATCATCAATGATTTTGGCGGATCGCGGCTCGACTGTTTTGTCACCGGCTATGGCACCGGCGGAACGGTGGCAGGCGTCGGCCGCGTGCTGCGCCGAGAGCGCCCTGAGACGCGGATCGTGCTTGCCGAACCCACCAACGCCCAATTGATCGGCAGCGGACATGCACAGGAGCGGGATCCAAGTGGCGCGCCGACCGGGAGCCATCCCGCTTTTGAACCGCATCCAATCCAGGGTTGGACTCCCGACTTCATTCCCCATGTGCTGCAGGAAGCGATCGACTCTAGGCTCTACGATGAGGTGGCCCCCATCGCCGGTGCCGAAGGAATCAAGTGGGCGAAGGCCCTCGCCAATAGGGAGGGGATCCTGACGGGGATCTCCGGCGGTGCCTGCTTCGCGGTTGCCCATCAGATCGCGGAACGCGCGTCAGACGGTTCTGTCATCCTATGCATGCTTCCCGACACGGGGGAGCGATACATGACGACGCCGCTCTTTGAGGGGATCGAAGCCGACATGGACGAGGACGAACTCGCGATTTCGTTGTCGACACCCGGCTTCCAACTCGTTGCTGGGTGAAGACATTGCGAGGGAGAGACGAGATGGTTGGGTTGCGCGCACCCCTGAGTTCAGAAGTCGAGGAAACCCTTGATCCCAAAGACTGGGAAGATGTTCGGGCGCTCTCGCATCTATTGGTAAATGAATCGATCGACTACCTCCGCGACATTCGGCAGCGTCCTGTGTGGCAGGAAATGCCTGCGGGGGTGAAGGGCGCGTTTGGAGGCTCTCTGCCGCGCTCCCCGACGCCGCTCGTTGACGTGTATCGGCAGGTAACGGAGAATCTGATGCCCTATCCAATGGGCAACATCCATCCACGCTTTTGGTCCTGGTTCATGGGGTCGAGCAATTTTACCGGGGCGTTGGCAGACTTTCTGGCGGCCGTCCTGGGGTCTAATCTCGGCGGAGGCAATCATGCCGCCGCTTTGATGGATAACCAGGTTGTGAACTGGTGCAAGGAGATGATCGGGTTCCCCTCTTCAGCCAGCGGGACGCTTGTCAGTGGCGGCTCGATGGCAAACTTGATCGCACACGTCATCGCGCGCAACGTCAATGCGGGAGTAGATGTGCGCGAAGACGGTGTTGGCGCGATTAAGAAACCCCTTCGCTTCTACGCCTCGGATCAGGTGCACAGCTGTCACCGCAAAGCGGTGGAGGCGCTCGGGCTGGGAAACAAGGCGCTGAGGCGAATTACGACAGATGCCGAGTTGCGGATCGATGTCGGCGCGCTTCGCGCCGCGATTGCGCAGGATCGTAACGCCGGCTTCGAGCCTGCGTGCGTAATAGCGACCGCCGGCACAGTCAACACAGGCGCCATCGATGATCTGGAGGCCCTTGCGAATCTGGCGGCGGAAGAATCTCTATGGTTCCATGTCGATGGCTGCATCGGCGCGTTGCTGGCGATAGCCCCCGCGAATGCTTATCGTGTTCGTGGCATCGAGCGCGCCCAATCGGTGGCGCTTGATCCGCATAAATGGCTGCACGCACCGTTCGAAGTCGGCTGCATCCTGATCCGCGACGCCTCGGCCCATCGCGGTGCCTTTACAGTGACGCAGGAGTATCTTGAGTCAACGCCTCGCGGCCTTGCATCGGCCGCCTGGCTTCACGAATATGGCTTGCAGACGACGCGCGGCTTTAGGGCGTTGAAGGTCTGGATGTCACTCCAGGAACATGGTGTCGAGAAGTTCGGCCGTCTCATCGACCAGAACATCGCACAGGCGCGCTACCTCACCACGTTGATCGACCAGCAACCATTTCTTGAACTGGTCGCCCCGACAAGCATCAATATAGTTTGCTTCCGTTATCGCAGCCCAGGCTTGGAGGATGGTGCGCGTAAAGCTCTCAACATAGAAATCATGCTGCAGCTTCAGGAAAAGGGTATCGCTGCCCTTTCGGACACCACTGTCCATGGAGAACATTGCCTACGGGTCGCAATCACCAATCACCGAACCCAGCGTGAGGATCTGGACATGCTCGTCGCAGAAATGTTACGCCTCGGTGCGTCACTCAAGCCATGACGAACTGCCGTAAACAGACTGATCCATGACCGAGTGCCGCTGCCGGAATTCGATTACGTCGCCGGCGAAGAACTCAAGGAGTTTTGGGCGATAGCCGTGCGCGGTTAGCAAGACAAAGGTTTCAAGCGGTTCTAGCGGACGGTTGAACGGCCTCTTTAGCATTAAAGCGACCGGCAATCGCCGAGTTCAGTGAACCGGCTCTTGTACCAGGATCGAGTAACGCACTGGCGTTTTCCGCACGTGGCTAAACCGGAGAAGCGCACGGATGGGTTTTAAGAACTCCCGTGGGTGGCGTGACCAGCCGAGAAGAGGGCACAATGCCGTCGCTGAGCCTGGACTGGGCGAAAGGATTGACTACGCAGCATTAGTGAGGAGGCTTGCCGCAGAAACGGGCACAGCCAAAGCTTCAAAACTCGGCTTCGCCAGGACGTAACCTTGGATAAGCGCTACACCGAGGTCCCGAAGGACTTTCAGTTCTTCAGCGGTCTCAACGCCCTCGCACAGTGGTACGACCGCAAGCTCCTCAAGCATTCGAAGTGTGTGCTTGACGATCGTTCGCCTCACCGGATCGACGTCAATCCCGCGGATCATGTCCATGTCCAACTTGACGATGTCAGGCTGGAAGTGGGCGAGCAAAGCCAGCCCTGCATGCCCCGCCCCGAAATCGTCAATGGCCGTTTTGAAGCCCATATCCCGATAGGTGCGAAGGATATTGAGGACATGCTTGGTATCGACCTGCTCATTTTCGGTGAACTCGAAAATAATTCGATCCAGCGGAAACCCGGTCTTCATCGCCGCAGCGAGTGTCACGCGAATACAAGCGCGTGGCTCGTAAACAGCATTCGGCATGAAATTGATCGACAGCTTTACATTCTCACCCGGGTCATACAGCCGGGATGCAAGCTCGATGGCTTTGACCCGACATTGCTGGTCGAAAGCATACCGATTGTCATCCTTGATTTGCCCGAGAACAGATCCTGCTCCCTCTCCGTTTGGTCCCCGCACCAGCGCTTCGTGAGCAAAAATTGCCCCTGTGCGGATATCGACAATGGGTTGGAACGCCATCGAAAACGGAAGTTGAAACGCGCCGCCGTCGCGGCAACCCTCGCAATGTGTCGACATGAACAAGCGCTCCATGATGTTTTTCGCAATATTACAAAACGAGGAATTAAACTTCTGTTGCCTAAACGTACGCAAATTTTACCGCTTCAGCCCTGATCCGGCAGACGCAAATATGTAGAATCCCCGAGCGGTCGTAGCAGCGAGGGCGGGTAGCGTCACCTGCCGACAACAATGTCCAAGTTTTAGTCAACTTCCATAGTGAGCGAAAGCCAATGGACAGAACACTCTTTTGCAGACTTACAAAAATAATTTGGGTAAAACAGTCAGCAAAGCCTCTATCAGGCGATCTGAAATTTAAAGCCCACCTACCTCATCTGAACGCTTCTTACCTCCGTATTCGCCTGGTATCGGAGCAAGCAAAAATGCACAACATGTCATCACATCCCATACCAGACGCTAACGGTTTCTTCGGCCCGTTCGGAGGTCGCTTCGTTGCCGAGACGTTGATGCCGTTACTGCTCGCCGTCAACGAGGAATGGCAGAGCGCCAAGACCGACCCATCATTCTGGGACGAACTGGATCAGTATTCGCGGACATACGTAGGACGGCCCAGCCCTCTTTATTTCGCGGAACGCCTGACGGTCCGGCTGGGAGGCGCGCGCGTCTACATGAAGCGCGACGAGCTCAACCATACGGGGTCGCACAAGATCAACAACTGCATGGGTCAGATCCTGATCGCCCGCAGGATGGGAAAGCGTCGTATCATCGCCGAAACAGGTGCCGGACAGCATGGCGTCGCCACCGCAACAGTGGCAGCGCGGTTTGGCCTGCAGTGCATCATCTACATGGGCGCGAAGGACATCGAGCGTCAGGCTCCGAACGTCTTCAGGATGAAACTTCTCGGCGCCGAAGTGCGGCCTGTGACGTCGGGCAATGGCACCCTGAAGGATGCCATGAATGAGGCGCTCCGGGACTGGGTTTCGAACGTCGACGACACATACTATCTGATTGGAACCGTCGCCGGGCCGCATCCCTATCCCGAAATGGTGAGAACGCTTCAGTCGGTGATCGGCATTGAGGCACGAGAGCAGATCCTGGAACAGGAAGGTCGCCTTCCCGATCTTCTGGTCGCAGCCGTTGGCGGCGGTTCCAACGCCATTGGCCTCTTCCACCCGTTTCTTTCCGATGCCAGTGTAAAGATGGTCGGGGTCGAGCCTGCTGGAAAAGGTCTCGATACGTTGGAACACTGCGCGTCTTTGACGAAAGGGCGGTCAGGTGTGCTACACGGCAACCGGACTTACCTGCTTCAGGACGGCGACGGACAGATCAATGAAGGCCATTCGATCTCGGCTGGTCTCGACTATCCCGGTGTTGGGCCGGAGCATGCGTGGCTGAAGGATTCTGGCCGAGTGACCTACTCATCGGCGACGGATGTCGAGGCGCTCGAAGCGTTCCAATTCCTGTCGACCGAGGAAGGCATCATCCCCGCGCTGGAGCCTTCGCACGCCATAGCCGAGGTCATGAAGACCGCACCCCAGATGACGTCAAATCACATCATTATCGTCAATCTCTGCGGCCGCGGCGACAAGGACATCTTTACGGTATCCAACCTGTTGAAGCTCGATAAGTAAGACGTTATTCTAGGGCCCGCTTACTGATGGCGGGCCTGTTCTATCTTGTGCAAATTCCTGCGCTATGACCCTCTTCGATGTTCTCCAGTGGCAGCGTATGGTCGAACATCACACCCGGCTCATCGTATGTGGCGGTTGCCTTACCACCCAGTTCCAACGGCATTGCCCGCATGATCACCCGGTCAAATCCTGCGTCGCCGGGCAGTACAAGTTTCGGCCCGCCACTTTCGCGCCAGGTCATTTTGGGATGCTTTGCGCCGGCGATCACAGCATAGCCGTCATTATAAATCAGCCCCCCGTCTGAACCACACAGAATTGTCATCTGCACAGGCGACTGGAGGATCATCGGCACCGCGCCGATTTCAATTAGCCGGGCCACGCTGCTATCGCACCGAGCTTTGTGGCGCTCCAATCAAAATTCCTGATAAGCGAACTTGTACGGCCAAGTTTTTCCGAGAAAGCCAAAGGCACCGGTTTCAAAACTGTCAACCGGTTCGGTGAAGTGAGTCATGCCCGTCGTCTTGGATATTTCGATGCTGATCATGCCCGCTTTGGACAAGAGGCAACCGAGCTCAAGACTAAATACCGAGAAACGGCTGTATGAACCGCACGATCCGGCTGGTGAAACGTAGCGGAGCTTCCGTTATCGCCAGGCAGATGCAGTCCTCTCCCGGCGTGGCCTTAGGCTGGTGGGTGAGGTCATCGTCGGCCAATTCGACGTCACCGCGGTTGAAGATGGAAACGGAGTCACCAAAGCTTCCGGCGAGCACCAGCGTCAGCTCACGGCCGCTGTGGCCATGTTCAGGAACAGGTTTTCCGGCGGGGATCTTCAACAGTCTGACGACTGTGCTGGAATCCGATGTCGGCACTTTCATCTGACTTGCCCCGCCACCCAGCGAGCGCCACCGTAGACCGCCCGCCGCGTCGACGTAAGCGAGAAGCGGCTGAGGCAATAGAGGATCGCTCCGGACTGCGATAGCAGTGACATTCGAAATTGGGACGTCCAGACGCTTCTGGATTTCCTCCCACCCGGCAGTCTCATCGCCTTCTACCTCTTCGCAATCCAGGAAGTGGCCGCCGATGCTTTCAAACTCGGAAAGGCGCTGGCGACATCCGGGGCAGAATGACAGATGCGTGGCGACGCCGATGCTCCATCCTTCAGACAGCGTTCCTGCTGCGTAGGACATCAGCAGTTCATCACTGAGATGATGAAGGACGGTTACGCGTCCTTGAGTATTGCGCGCAGCTTCAGACATGCGTTTCTGATCCTTGATTTCACGGTTCCGATCGGGATGCCCAGCGCCGCGGCAATGGCGGGGTGCGCCATGTCCTCGAAGAATGACAATCGGAGCGTTTTGATTTCGTCGGGCTTCAATGAAGCCATTGCAACCCTGAGCCTGTCGGCATCCTGCTGGCGTTCGAACGCCACGTCGGCGGCAGGTTCGTCTTCAGGAACGAAAGCCGGATCAGTCGGGTCGAAGATCGGCCGCGGCCCCCGGCGCAGAGCGTCGATGCGGACGTTTCGGGCAATAGTGTAGATCCATGTCGATGCCTGTCCCCTCGCCGGATCAAACAGCCTTGCCTTCCGCCAGACCGTGAGCATGGCCTCCTGCGCCATCTCGTCGGCAAAGGCACGGTCGCTGCCGATCTTGGACATGTAGGCCCGGACCTTCGGAACGAAGTGCTTGTAGAGAAGCTGGTAGGCGTCGACGTCCTGGTGTTCGGCGACGGCGGCCATCAGCGCATTGATCTCCTCCGGTTCGCGTGCCTTGCGCCCGTCTGCCGGGAGACGGCTTTTGCCGTCGAAGACCGTCGGGAGCTTGACCACGTTGCCAACCTCCGGGCGTTCGACTGAGACGGATTGGACGGGCGATGATGTTTTCATAGACATTATACGCGAGTTCTGCCGCGCGGATCAGCGGTGCTCAAAAATGCACGGCTCCGGACGAAAATCAGTTCATCACCGTAAAACCTCTTTCGCCAAAACCTTTTCTCCTGACCGCGAGTTGCTGGCAACCACGGGAGAAGGCCTGGGAGTCCCTGGTTGCGGAAGGTGGTCGGGTCGAAGTCGTCTTTACCGATCACCGCATGCCGGACAGACTGACAGGGACTCAATTTGTAGCGAAAGTCGCACAACACTATCCGGAAATCCCGGTCGTCGTGACCTGCGTATTCTATGACAGGCTCAATGGATTGACGTCAGCCACTCACAGAGACGGCGCGGTCCATCAGCATGACGCAATAGGCAAAAGCTACGATCACAGTCACCCGCAGACGAAGCTTCCAGTACCAGCGCTGATCGTCGCGTCCGGCAAGGGTTCGGTAATCGGCCATAAGTAATAATCCGAACAGCACCATCTGCACGAAAAGGGCGGTTACTGAAAGGCCAAGCACGAGGGTCGCAAAGGCGATCAACGCAAACACGTTGCTCGTCACGATCATCAACAGGTCGCCTCGGCCTCTGGTCTCGGTTCCCCACAGCGTCCCGGCCATGAACGAGCTGATGATTGCGCCGTACGACAGGAAGATTGAGGCGGCATTCACTCCCAGGACGGTTTCCGGGGCGAGCATCAGCAGCCAGAAGGGAAACGCGCCCATATAGGTCAGAGCAGTCGCTATAGTGCGCGGTGTGGCATTCATTCCGATGCCTCGATAATCTCACGCAGCGCGTCCGCGAGACCCGCCCCGCTCAGAAAGGCCGCTTCGACGCGGCCGCCGATGCACCAGTCGCCGCAAGCGGCCAATTGCGATGCCCGATCCATCAGATAGGCGCTTCCCGCAGGCCGTTGAACATTGGCATATCGCCAGCGATGGATCATCGCTGCATCCGCTTCTGACGGCGCGACCGGGATATAGCGACGCACCGCCTCAATCATCTTTTGACGGATAGTGTCGAGCGGCTTGTCGGTGTTGGCATCGGCCCACATGGAATTCGAGTTCACGACCAGGCAGGGTGCCTCCGACCGGCCCGGTTTGGTGTTGTTCCGGGAAATCCAGTCGATGACTTGGTCATCGATACGAGCGGCCGCGAAGGGAATGCTGCCATCGTAGTCCAGCCTGATCATCAGCGTGAAGCATGCGTTCATCTCGACGGCACCGAGCATGTCATGGTGTGCGAAGCGGGATGGAAGAACGGCTGAAGATTGAGGTGCTGGTGCGGTGGCGACAACCCAGTCGAACGGCCCCTCGCGCCGATCCGCAATATGAAGGAACCATCGTCCAGGGTCTCCGGTGATCTCGGCGACCTGCTCGTCGACACGGATATCAAGACCGATGGACATTGCCTTCGGCAACGCGTTCATCGACGGAACGCCGACATATCGAGGTGTGGCAGGCTTGAACCGTTGCGACAGTCCATCCCCGCTCAGAGAAACCATTTCACCGTTCCAGGACTGAATGACGCCGTCGGCCTGAGAAGCCTTCAGCGAATCCTGGAAACGGTCGCTCCTGATGGTAAAATACTGCGCGCCATGATCGAAGGAGACCTCGTCAATCCGTCGGGTTGCCATCCGGCCTCCGACACCCCGGCTCTTTTCGAAAACGCCGATATCGGCGATAGACGACAACGCTCGCGCGACCGTCAGTCCCGCCATCCCCGCGCCAATGACTGCAATTTTAAGTGCCACCCGATTGTCCCAATGAAAGTCAAACGGATACGAGCCGATCACCGCGCCAGATCAACCACAGATTCACAGCGGCGACGTGCCCGTCTTTGATCTGAAACTTGAAAGCAACCGTATCCCCGTCGTTTATCCATATCTGGAGTATCTCTCATGGATGCGATCGTCACGGAGGCCGCCCTTTTTCCTGCCATTGAACACCCGACACAGCAGGAAGCTGAGGCTGCGGTGCGCACGCTGATCCGCTGGGCTGGCGACGATCCCTTACGCGAAGGTCTTCTCGATACCCCCAAGCGTGTCGCGAAAGCCTATCGCGAATTGTTCTCCGGCTACGACATGGTTCCGGAAAACGTGCTTTCGAAGACGTTTTCGGAGGTAGCCGGGTACAAGGAGATGGTGATCGTTCGGGACATTCCGTTCCACTCCCACTGTGAGCACCACATGGTCCCGTTTCATGGGATAGCGCACATCGCATATATTCCCGACAAGGGCGTGCTCGGCCTCTCGAAGATGGCACGGTTGGTCGATCTCTACGCGCGCCGCCTGCAGACCCAGGAGACCATGACAGCTCAGATCGCCCATTCGCTTGATGAAAGCCTGAGACCGAAGGGCGTCGCAGTGATGATCGAGGCCGAGCACATGTGCATGGCGATGCGGGGCATCGGCAAGCAGGGGTCAAAAACGCTGACGACCACGTTCACCGGGCTGTTTGAGACATCACCGACCGATCAGGCGCGGTTCGTCATGCTCGCCCGTGGATAGAGGCGACAGTCGTTCGGCACCCGAGCAACCAAGGAGTTGTGAATGACCGATCCGTTGATGAAATCGTTGGCAGCCGGGTATTCCGCCTTGGTGATCGGAGCCAGTGGCGGCATTGGAAGTGCTGTGGCGCGGCAGTTGGAAATAGACAGCAACTGCCGCAAGGTCGTGCCTCTATCAAGGCGGGAAGACGGTTTTGATGTCACGGATGAGGATTCCGTGCATCGTGCTGCAGAAGCGCTCAAGGAGGAGGAGTTTGATCTCATCATGTGCGCGACAGGGGCGTTGACCATCGACGGTGTCAGGCCTGAGAAATCGATACGGCAGATATCGCAGGCCGTGATGATGGCCCAATTTGCCGTCAACGCCGTGGGACCTGCCCTGATTATCAAATATTTCGTCCCGTTGCTTGCGAAAAGGAAGCGGGTGATCTTTGCGCTGTTGTCGGCACGGGTCGGATCGATCTCCGATAACGCTTTGGGAGGGTGGATTTCGTACCGTTCCTCGAAGGCTGCGCTCAACCAGATTGTAAAAACCGCCGCGATCGAGGTTTTCCGTAGCAACCCTTCATCACTGATCGTCACAGTTCATCCCGGAACCGTTTCCACATCGCTGTCGGAGCCTCTTTCGTCCGGTCACGCAAGGTCGGAGCCCGATGAAGCTGCAAACCGCATCCTGCACATGCTTGACGGATTAGAGCCTGGAGACACTGGAAAGTTCTACGCCTACGACGGAACGTCCATTCTCTGGTAACCGCGGCGGCGCTGCGAACGCATGAGGACGTGCTGATAACTGCGCGCAGGAAATATCCGCCGATCTGCATCTGGTGGTGAATGCTTGCGTATACCGTGTTGAACCCGGTCATAAGGAGACGGTGGTGACCAACGATCGATTGACACCGATCAACCAGCAATACTCACCTACTGGTGGAACAATTTTGCCTTGGTCGCGTTATAATTGCTCCAAGGAACTAAACCAAAACATTGTTCTTTTTTCATCTCCTTGATGGCGAAAAAGCATCGGGGGAGCAGTTATGGCACTTAAAGCCAATTTCTCGATTCAAACAAATGACGCCTGCATGATGGCGAGACTTCACCGTGCCAGCGGTCTTGAACTGGTTGATCAGGCTGAAACCGACCGCAATGAAGCGGCGCGCGTTTCAGCGAAGGCAGCAGTCGAACATGCAAATACAGCCATCGTCGCGTTCCGGGAAGCGCTTCGTCGTCTGCCTGACTTCACAGCAGCCAGTGTCGTAAAGCGCAGTGGCGATATCATACTTTTGGAAAGTGGATCGGCTCTGAATGAAGCCCGTCGATGGCTTTTGCCGGATTTAGATTCACATCAGCATACCCAGACCACGGTGTCTTCAGCTTCGGCTTTTGTTCTTTCGGATGGGCTATTAGCTCGGAGTCACCCTCTTGAACCGCCTGCCAAGATAAGACCATTTCTCTCAAAATATGAATGGCTTCTTCCGGAGGCGTTCCAGCAGCTAGTTCAGACTTTATACGCGCCATCCACAAATTGAGCTGAGCTGGCGTTGGTTGTCTTCGCACCACGTCGTTTCCTATCAAAGTCACTTGCCGGAACACGTTTAAAACTCTGGCAAGTTCCTTCTGCTGTTCCAAGTTTAGAGAATTATTTGCGTAAATAGCAGCCGAAGATTGCAGAATCTCGAAACTTCAATTGGAGTTTACAACCCCGCAATGCATAATCGAGTCTGAGGTTGGCGTACCGGAGATAAAGATGATCGATGGCTGTTCAGACGAGCAAATCGCGGCTCGCCACATTCATACAACAATCACAACTTTGAAGCGACAGGTCAAAAAAACATACAGCGGTGATAGCGAAAGTATCGCGCTTTGTTCCCGCGCACTGATCTTCATTATCAACTACGCCGGCCCGTCCGGGCGACGGTTGGAGCGATCGGGGCAAACGAGACGCCTCTGTATGTCTAAGATCAGGCGCAACGCCGCAACCAACGCTTTCCTGCGCGCACGAGAAGCCGGCCGGCCAATCGAGAACCACCATGATTTCCTCCACCGGATTCAGCAGTGGGTTGAGGGTGAAATCGAGATGTCCGAGGTGGCATATCGTTATCGCAGCCCGTTGGAGAAGCGCCCTCGTCGTGCATTCGCTGGCGGATTACGACAGAAAATCCGGAACGCCGGCTTTTAGGGGCGCTCCGATCAGAATACATCATTTTCAGCGAAAAATCTCGGACTTTTGCGCGGTGCGGATCGCGCCGATCGTATCAAATCCGGTGCTGGCGAATATCAGGTCTTACCTGATCAGTCTCATCGTCTATCGCAAGGCGCCACCTCTACTCAACGGTCGCATCGACTGGACGACGATCGCCCAAACCAGCGGACTGGAAAACGAGCTGACCGCAGAGTTGAAGAAGCAGCTTCGCCTCGTGCTGGACGCAATCATCCGCTGGCTTGGCGCGCCGCCAGCGGCGGAGGACATTCGGCCACTGAAGAGGAAGGCTCGATCAATCGAGACCCATCAGCAAAAGCCAGCAACCCCTGCGCCCTCAATCCGAAAGCCACGGCAGACTGGCAACAAAGATACTCGTCCTCAATCTGCCTCAGTGCCGACAGGGTCTCAACCGAAGCCAATCCAGCCGTTTCCGGACCCATTGTTCGAAGCGAGCCAAGATCCCGCAGCCTTTCAAGATGCCCTAGTCTATCACATGCGCCGGTTTGGCGAGAGCTACTGGCAGCTCTATCGCGTCGTTCGCCTGGGCGAGACATTCGACGACAAAACTCTGTTGTCCTGGATCCAGGGCGAGCGGGTGCCACGCTCCGTTGCCAGCTTCGGGATATTGGCGCGCATCGAGCAGCGATACCGATTGCCGCCGGGATATTTCAAAGCGAAGCTACCCCATCAATCGCGCGCGCTTTACGGTCACGACCTTGGCGATATCAGCCCGGCCGAGCGGCGACGGATTGCGGTCCATCTTCCGGACGATTTCGCCAGCCTGCCGTTCGCCAAGCGCGAGGAAATCCTGGACTGGGTGCGCCGGGTTATTATTTCCGGTGCGACCGACTATCGGCGCTACCAGGCTGCGGCGGTCAAACAGCGATATGCGATCCGTTTTCCAGGTGTCACCTATGGCGGTGGGTCGCTATCACCCCGAGCCCACGCCCTCACGGTCAATGCCAATCATAGCGCTGCAGAACCCCAACATGACCCTGATCTCCTGTGTGGGGTTGTCGATGCACCGCTGCGGCTGGCCATGGAGATGGCCGACCTAATCCGGTTCAAGACGTCGACGCTCACAGCGATCGGCTTTCAGCGCAACGGTGTCTGGGGCGAGGAAACCGCATCACAGAAGATCGAGCATCTGGGCCTGATGTTCGGGGCGCTTGCCGCATCGCCAGCCGGCGTCGTCAAGGGGCGTGGCGTCCCGCTCAGCCAACTGACCTTTGGCCTGCTGATTTTTCCGGGCATCTGGGATTGGTACCTGCAGTGGCGTGAGCAACGCCGTGGGTTTTACAACAAGTGGGAAGAGGACATGCTGATGGTCGCGCAGGCCCTTACCCGCGCAGAGGTCGGTTGCATCCGCCAGCATCCCGAACTGTTGAAGAACGTCAGGCCGATCGAAGGCCTGATCGCCGCAGAGGAAATCGAATTTGCGGCACGCGACTGGCATGGCGCGTGCGATGCCTTTCATCGGCACGCCGCCAGTCGATCCAAGGAGGTGCAGCGCGTAATGCGCGTCCATCGCGATCCGTTCGAGCCTATCATGTGCATCTTGGAGGCGGACAAGCCGCTGGCGGAATATCGCAAGATCACCGACGAGATCTTGAAGCGCATGCCGGACGAGGGTCGTTATCCGCGACCGGCGGCCGAGGCCGTCCGCTCCTTTCTGATGCTTCGTCTCGGTCTGCATCTGGGACTTCGGCAAAAGAACCTTCGCCAGCTTCGGCTTTGCCCGCGCGGCCATTTCCCGACGTCCGAGCGACGGCTCGAAGATATGAAATGCGGTGAGCTTCGCTGGAGCGATCGCGAGGGCGGCTGGGAAGTGCTCATCCCGTCGGCAGCCTTCAAGAACGCGGGCTCGTCCTTCTTTGGGCAAAAGCCGTTCCGGCTTATCCTGCCGGACCTGCTTGATCTCTATAAATATCTCGACGCCTATATCGATCGCCATCGCGGTGTCTTGCTTGGGTCGGCAAAGGATCCCGGCACTCTGTTCGTCAAGACGGTGAAGACGACCAGCCTGGATGCAGCCTACGACTCCACCAAGTTTTACGAGGCGTGGCGAACGGTGATCCAGCGCTATGGGAACTACAATCCCTATACCGGCCGTGGCGCCATCAAAGGCTTGCTGCCCCACGGCCCCCATAACCTCCGGGACATCCTGGCTACCCATATTCTCAAGCAGACCGGCTCGTACGAGCAGGCGAGCTATGCGATCCAGGACACCCCGGATGTGGTGCAGCAGCACTATGGCCGCTTCCTGCCGCAGGACAAGGCGGCCCTGGCTGCCAAGATATTGAACCAGGTCTGGGAAGCCGCGTGACGATCGGTGTGACGTGGGATGGAGCGGTGCGCCGCTCCATCCCCTTGGCGCGTCCTCATCCTTTAACGCCTAGCCTTGTATCGGCGGCGATCCATGCTATATGTAGGTACATACCTACATCGGAGTGCGAGCCATGTCCACCCTCACGAGCCGTGAACTCAATCACGATGTCAGCAGCGCCAAGAAGGCCGCGCAAAGTGGTCCGGTGATTATAACGGATCGGGGCAAGCCTTCGCACGTGCTGATGACCTATGACGACTTCAATCGTCTGTCCGGCAAGCGCCGCAGCCTGATCGAGGCTCTGTCCATGCCCGGGCTTTCGGAGATCGATTTTTCGCCCGAGCGTGCCGAGATTGTTTCGCGCCCGGTGGATCTGTCTTGACCTATCTGCTCGACACCAATGTCGTCTCCGAACTGCGAAAGATCGGAGACGGCAAAGCCGACGCCAATGTCGTCGCCTGGGTCGGCCGGGAAGATGGGACCTCCTTCTTCCTCTCGGCAATCACCATCCTGGAACTTGAGCGTGGCATCCTTGGCGTACAGCGGCGCGATGCCCGGCAGGGCGCCCGGTTACGGACCTGGCTCGACAACCATGTCCGGCCTGAATTTGCCGGCCGGATCATTGCCATCGACGACGCCATCGCGACGCGCTGCGCCCATCTGCACATTCCCGATCGGCGCAATGAAGTCGATGCTTTGATCGCGGCGACGGCCCTCGTCCATGGACTGACGGTGGTCACCCGCAACGTCAAAGATTTCGAGGGGACCGCCGCAATCATCGTCGATCCCTGGCTGGGATGATTTTACGGGGTGCACCTTAGACGAATTATCACGCCATAAGCGCACAGCATGTCTTTGCGCTATAAAGACCGATAATGTTGCATTATCGGTCATAAAAATTTTGGAATGACCAACCACAGGTTCGCTGGCTGCACGATCAAGCAATGCCCTCTATCGCATTCTCCCAGAGTGGCATTCACATGTTGTAAAAATACGTCATTCGGTCAAGCCTGCGATTCCCACCCATGATAAGTCCTGTCGAGCAAGGTTATTGCAGTAGCCAAACTCCAAATATCTGTGTAAATAGCTAGACAGGCTAGATTGGAGCGGAATATGGAATGGCAGTTACAGGATGCGAAGAACCAGTTCTCTAAAGTCATTCAAAAAGCCAAGTTTGAGGGGCCGCAGGTTGTGACTTTGCGCGGCGAGCGGGCCGCTATAGTGCTGTCGGCCAAGGACTATGATGCTCTTAGAGCTGGACGGCCGACGCTTGTTGACGATCTCCTTGCCGCGCCACCTTGGGATGATTCTTTTGCGGATAGTATTTCGGCCCGCGAACGGGCGTCCAGCCGTGGTCTGGTTTTCTGATGTATCTCGTTGATACCAGCGTTATCTTCGAAGCGACACGCGGCGCACCGGAAGCGGTCACCTGGCTGCGCGCCCAGGATCCCGCGTCCATTTATCTCAGCGTGGTCACCCTTGGTGAAATCACCCGCGGTATTGCCGGCATGCAAACGACGAGCCGGAGAGCAGCAACCACCCTTGCTGAATGGTTGCGAAAACTTCGGCATGACCATGCCGGGCAGATACTTCCGGTCACCGGTCAGGTGGCTGTCGAATGGGGACGGCTTGCTGCCGTTCGGCCACGCGGAGATATTGACGGGTTGATCGCAGCCACTGCCATTGTTCATGATCTGATTGTCGTGACACGCAACAGCGCTGGCTTTACCGACGCGGGCATCGCTGTCGTCAATCCGTGGGATCTCGCTTGATGGTGTCGATATGACCGGTGACAAAAGCCAAACTATTCCTCCCGAGGCAGATTCCCCCGCCCCTCTTCCGGCGGTTGCAGACGCGGCTACGGCCCGCCGGTCCACCGCTCTTCCTGCCCATCTCGGTGGTCTTGCCGATCGTGCCCGCAGTTATGTCGAGGCAGCCAGTTCCGCCAATACGCGGCGTGCCTATGCGAGCGACTGGAAGCATTTTGCCGCCTGGTGTCGGCGCCAGTCTCTATCCCCCCTCCCCCCTGAACCGCAGATCGTCGGGCTCTATGTTACCGCCTGCGCATCCGGTGCCGTTGGGGCGGATGGGAAGCCGAACTCCGTTTCGACGATCGAGCGCCGGCTTTCGTCCCTGACCTGGAACTACGCCCAGCGCGGTCAGGCGCTCGACCGCAGGGACCGGCACATTGCGACAGTCATGGCCGGCATCCGCAACAGCCATGCCCGGCCGCCGGTGCAGAAAGAAGCTGTGATGCCGGAAGACATCATCGCCATGCTTGAGACGCTCGACCGCAAAACACTGCGTGGATTGCGGGACCGGGCAATGCTTCTGATCGGGTTTGCCGGCGGGCTTCGCCGCTCGGAAATCGTCGGACTGGATGTCAATAAGGATCAAACAGAGGACGGCCGCGGCTGGATCGAGGTGCTGGATAAGGGGCTGATCGTCACGTTGAGGGGGAAAACCGGCTGGCGCGAGGTGGAGATCGGCCGTGGCTCGTCAGATGCCACCTGCCCGGTTGCGGCACTTGATACATGGTTGACGTTGGCCCGCATCGCACATGGGCCTCTGTTCCGGCGTGTGACGGGCCAAGGCAAAGCCGTGGGTGCGGACCGGTTGAACGATCAGGAAATTGCCCGGCTGGTCAAAAGGGCTGCCCTTGCTGCCGGTGTCCGGGGAGACCTTACCGAGGGCGAGCGGGCGCTCAAATTCTCCGGTCACTCGTTGCGCGCCGGGCTTGCTTCCTCGGCGGAGGTGGACGAGCGCTATGTACAAAAGCAGCTGGGCCATACGTCGGCCGAGATGACCCGCAAGTATCAACGCCGCCGTGACCGGTTCAGGGTCAACCTGACAAAAGCTGCTGGCCTTTGAGCCGTTATTTCAACGCAGGGAGAAATCCCGGTTCCGCCCCTAAAGGCCTGCAGTTCGCCTGCCAAGCTGGCGTTATCATCAGCCCCTCCCCCGAAAGCATACTGTTGTAGCCGCTCACCATCTTTCTCATCATTGCTTCATGGTGCTGTGCGCAGAGGGGCCGCGGGTCGAAGTCGGGAAGCCAACTCTGCCGACGCACGCCTCAAGCGCCGTTCTGGACGCCCCGAAGAGATCGGCGCGCGACCAACCGTAACGCCCGAATTTCGAGAAGCCGGCCAATTGTGTTCCGAGTTTCGCGATGCGACGGCGTATCGCACACTTCCATTGACAGCGGGCGTCCCGATCGTCCAGCGCTACGCGCTTTGTGCATCCTTACCAGAGCGACGCCGGCTCTTTCTGGTTTCGCCGTCGGGGCGCCGGCCTCTTGTTGGCCTTGCCACGTTCAGACTGACGGTAAGGTTCATGCAGTGCAAGCTACGAGTAGGCTGTAGCGACATACCTGGTGATAGACATGATGAGCCCGACACTTAAGCATCGGCGCCTGTATGGCGACGGTGGTCGGCATAAGGAGGCAGCTTGCTCATTACGGTCGTGCATGTCACCGTGCTTGAAATCACCCGTCCACCGACGTTATCTTGTCACGCAACGAGATCGCACTTTTGCTCCGACATGGCTGACTGTCGCAGGCACGGAACGTGCCACCGCATCCGGACATCGTTCCGCTCAGCTCAACTCAACAGCGCCAGGATAAATTCGCTACATTGACCGCAGATGTCGCCACTGATCAGCCTTTGCGCGATCGGTTTTCTCGAACCAGAGCCGCCCACAGGAAGTCGTCAGCAACTCTGCGTCACCGAAGCGGCGGTTGTCGCAGGGGTGCGATTGCCGTTTACCGCACGCGCGACTTAGCAGGCATCGTCATCGTACGATACTGGAGCACGGCACGTGAACCAAGGTTGAGTTGATGAATTACCGTCCAAGTCTGATCCACCACTGACAGGGGAGGGCAGACCGCGGCTGCGCATCTCCGGTCATCGCAGCCAAGCCTCACGCCTAGGGCGCGTTAAACCCGTCGACATTTGACGACCTTGGCGGCGATATCGGGAGCCTTCGGGATCGGCGACACCACCTCCTCCCATCCACCTTTCGGCTGTTGCGGGTTGACGGTCTCATTCGCCGCCTTGACGTATCGAGTGCTCGGGGTGTCCCAGCTGCTTTGTTCAAAGTTGTACATGTACAACGCGGCCGATATGTATCCATACAAGATTCCCAGGCCGGCGCAGCCCGCCTCTAATCACAGGCCATCAGCACCGACGCAATCGGCGACGATCCCGAGCTCCCTGCGCAGATCGCGAATACCTGCCAATCCTTATGCTGCAAATCATGGCTCGCCCCGGAGACGGTAAACTGCCCGACATTTATACCCAGGGAAATCTCAGGCCCAACCAACCCGCCTCTCGCACCTTTGGAGTTGTACATGTACAACAAGGAGGCACCGAGTCGCGGCACGGATGGTTAATCTCCTGTTAACGAAAAAGACTTTGCCACACTCGATAGAATCGGGCCTAATGAGATCAGCGCATTTTTGCGCTAATCAAAAAAATAAGCGCGGATTGAGTCGAGGCCAATATGTTGAATGTCGCAGGCAATAAAAATGGTGAGAGCCTGCGGTCTATGATCGCGTCTGACGCCGAGGAGTTGTCGCGGCAGTTGCAGGCGCATCAGCAGCGGATATTCCCGCCCACCGCTCAAAAAACCATTCGCCAGTTCACGCCTGCGGAGGCAGCTGATTTCATCGGCATCCACCAGGGCTACCTTCGGCAGATCGTTGCCGATGGCCATGGGCCTGAACCGCTGGCCAACGGTCGCCGTCAATATTCGGTGCAGGACATCGAAAATCTTCGCCATCTTCTTGATGATGGAGGGAAGGGGCCTCGCAAATACGTGCGCCATCGCCGCGACGGCGAAAAACTCCAAGTGATCTCCGTGATGAACTTCAAGGGCGGCTCCGGAAAAACCACGACCTCTGCGCATCTTGCACAATTCCTCGCTCTGCGCGGCTATCGGATTCTCGCGATTGATCTCGATCCGCAGGCATCGCTGTCGGCGCTGTTCGGTCATCAACCAGAATTTGACGTCGGAGAGAACGAGACGCTCTACGGCGCTATCCGCTACGACGCGTCCAAGCGGGACGTCACCGATATCGTTCGTGCGACTTATACACCCAATCTCCATATCATTCCGGGCAATCTGGAATTGATGGAGTTTGAACATGAAACGCCGAAGGCGCTCTCTGGGAGGCACAAAACGGATTCCATGTTCTTCGCCCGCATTGGAGAGTGCCTGGCGGAGATCGAAAGCGCTTATGACATCGTGGTGATCGATTGCCCACCGCAACTGGGCTTTCTGACGCTATCCGCGCTCTGCGCTGCGACGGCTGTTCTCATCACCGTGCATCCCCAGATGCTGGATGTGATGTCGATGAGCCAGTTCCTGCATATGACCGGTGACCTCTTGTCCGTTGTCGAAGAGGCAGGTGGCTCGATGGACTATGACTGGATGCGGTATCTTGTGACCCGTTACGAGCCGAACGACGGACCGCAGTCTCAGATGTCGGGCTTCATGCGCTCCATTTTCGGAAACCGCGTTCTGGAAAACTCAATGGTTAAATCGACGGCTATTTCGGATGCCGGGCTGACCAAGCAAACACTTTATGAAGTTGACAGAAGCCAGTTCACGAGAGGCACGTATGACCGCGCACTCGAATCCCTCACTGCCGTGAATACGGAAATAGAAGATCTCATCAAGCGGACGTGGGGAAGGAAGTAATTCATGGCCCGTAAGAACGTATTCAGCATGATCGAAACCGATGTCAGCCCGGCTGCGGAAAATGAACCGCCGTTTGTGAATTCCCGCCCGCTCGCAGGTTTCGAGAAACCGATGAAACGCGCCAGTCCGGTTGGAGCGATATCCCAATCGCTCGGCGGCGTTCATGAGAAGGCACAGCGCGTCGACGCGTTGGAGAAGCAGCTTGCACAGGGGCAGGCGATCGTCGACATCGACACCGCAATGGTCGACAGTTCATTTGTTGTCGATCGGCTTGGAGTGAGTTCCGAGGATCAGGAGCTCCTAGTCTCCCAGATTCGCGAACACGGCCAGCAAGTTCCTATTCTTGTCCGGCCGCATCCGGACAGAGAAGGGCGCTTTCAAGTTGCCTACGGGCATCGCCGGCTCGCCGCCGTCAAAAAGATCGGTGGTCCCATCCGCGCCGTGATCCGCGATCTGACAGACGAACAGCTTGTCGTCAGCCAGGGGCAGGAAAACAATGCTCGCACCGACCTGACATTCATCGAGCGATCCTTCTTCGCTTCACGGTTGGAAGAACGGGATTTTGGCCGCGATGTCATCATGTCTGCGCTGGGCGTCGACAAGGCCGCTCTTTCTCGCATGATTGCCCTTGTGAACCGTCTTCCTGCAGAGCTGATCGAAGCAATCGGCGCTGCCCCCGGCTTTGGCCGAACACGCTGGGCCGAGCTTGCCGACCTGATCGAGGAAAAAGCACGGAAAACAACAGCCCTTGAAGCCATTCTCTCGCCCGGTTTTGGCAATCTGACATCAGACGCACGCTTCCAGGCAGTCTACGATCGGCTGCGAGAAAGTAAGGACAAGGCGCGAAGCGCTTTTTGGAATGCCGGCACTCGGCGGAAGGCCGTGAGGATATCCGAGACAGGTGAGACATTAAAGCTCGTCTTCGACAAGACGGTTGAACCTGATTTTGGCCTTTACGTCGAAGACAAGCTGTCCGCACTCTATGAAGAGTTCGTGCAGTCGAGAGAGACAACAGAAACAGGAGACTGAACCGCAAAAGAAAAAGGCCCCCAAACGTTTCCGTCGTGGAAGCCCTTCTCTGAAGTTTAGCAACTAGAGAATCACATTTTCACGAATCATAGTCAAGAGTCTTTGGCATCGTTTTGGTGAGCGGATTTCTTTTGCCTGTTAAAAGGTGAAGAAAATGCAGGTTGGAAGCGTAACGACGCCCTTTGGGCGGCGGCCGATGACGCTTGCCATGGTGGCAAGTCAGATTTTAGCTCAGGAAACTGGCCCGCAACGATCGGTCGACAAGTGGAAACTCTATCGTGCTTTGTGCGAGGCACGGCGGCGCCTGGGGGTAACAGACCGTGCTCTCGCCGTCATGAATGCTCTTTTGAGCTTCTACCCGAAGAATGAGCTGTCGGCGGATAACGGCCTGGTCGTGTTTCCGTCCAATGCACAGCTGTCTCTGCGCGCCCACGGAATGCCGGAGCAGACGCTGCGCCGGCACCTGGCTGCCCTTATCGAGGCGGGGCTGCTCTCACGCAAGGACAGCGCCAATGGCAAGCGTTATGCGCGCCGTGATCGAGCAGGAACGATCGACGAGGCCTTCGGCTTTTCGCTGGCACCCCTTTTGGCCAGAGCGGATGACATTGAGCGCCTAGCAGATGAAGTCGTTGCTGAGCGACTGCATATCCATCGGCTCCGTGAGCGATTGACCATCTGCAGCCGCGACCTATCAAAGCTGATAGACATTGCCCTTGAGGAGGGGGTTCCCGGCGACTGGGAGACCATTCGCTTGCGTTACAGCGCGCTGTTGGCGGATCTCCCGCGCAAGCCAGCCGCAACTGTGTTGACCGCAACACTCGCTGAAATCGAAACATTGCGGGAAGAAGCCACCAAACAGTTGAAAATGCAGATTAATAGGCAAAAAATAAGCGGCAATGCCTCACAAAATGAGCGGCATATACAGAATACAGATCTTAACTCCATTCTTGAATCTGAACCAAGCAATGAAAAACTGCAGGATGTAAATTTCGTGGTTGAGCAGCAAGGACGGCGCGACCCGATAAAGGCGTTCCCGCTCAGCATGGTGCTGTCGGCCTGCCCGGATATTGCCATGTATGGCCCGGGCGGCAGTGTTTCGAGCTGGCGGGATCTGATGAGCGCCGCTGTCGTGGTCCGTTCGATGCTCGACGTCAGTCCGAGCGCCTATCAGCAGGCTTGCGGAATTCTGGGCCCTGAAAATGCGGCAGCAGTGATGGCGTGCATCCTGGAGCGCGGTGGCCAGATCAATTCAGCCGGCGGCTATCTCCGGGATCTGACACGCAAAGCTGAAAAGGGGGAGTTCTCGCTGGGGCCAATGCTAATGGCGCTGATGCGCGCCAATGCGCCTGGAGAGCGGAAAGCCGGGTAGGGCACGGGAGCTCGTCGTGAACTGGTGGCGCAACACGTTTCTGTCTAGGCGGGCCTGCGCAGACGTGGTGCTTGATCGTCGACAGGAGGCGGCGAGCGGAAATCTTCGGGAGGTGCTGGCCGGCCGACGTGAAAGCCTTGGACCTGATCAATGCGAAATTCACGCATGAGCTCGAGCTGCTCATCGGTCTCGACGCCTTCGACGAGGATTTTGTGGCCCCGATTGCGGACTAGCCCGATGATATCCTGCAGCATGGCTTTACCCCTTGCGGTGCTGCTGTCGTGCAGAAACGAACGGTCAATCTTGACGGTGTCGAAATCGATGAGACGGAGCCAGGAAAGACCAGCAAAGCCTGTCCCGAAATCGTCGAGCCAAATTCGGATCCCGAGCATCTTCAAATCACTGATGCAGCGCAGAATATCCGAGTTCATTTCCATTTCGAGGCCTTCGGTAATCTCAAAGGCAAGTCTGCCGCCGGCAACGCCGGTATCTCCAAGGATCGCGGCAACGGATGTGGCGAAACCCGGTGTCTTCAGCTGAATGGGCGATACGTTGACGCTAACGACACGAACATGATTGTCGGTCAACAGTTCGGCGCAAACTGTTCGGATCGCCCAATATCCGAGGCTGAGAATAGCACCCGTCCGCTCCGCGATCGGGATGAAAAGACCGGGAGAAACAGCTGTCCCATCCAGCATTTTCAGACGCATGAGTGCCTCGACGGCTTCGACACGGCCCGACGAGACATTGCAAATCGGCTGATAGACCAAGGATACGAGGTTCTGATTGACGGCAATTTTCAGGAGAGCCGCGATATTTTCGCTTTCGTCACTGCTGTGCGGATCATTTGGGTCAAAGAGTTTTGCGCAGTTTCTGCCACTTGCCTTGGCGCCATACAGAGCTCGATCAGCCTCATGAATGATCTTTTCGAGTTTTGTGCCGGCTTGGCTCCGGGTGAATGCGGCACCGACACTGACCGTGACGATCGACATGCCATCGCGGCGCTGCTGGTGCAACAGGCCCAGGTTTTCCACTGTTCTGCAGATATTTTCCGCGAGTTCCGCAACCTGCTCCAATGTTTCCAAGCGCGCGAGCACGATGAATTCCTCACCGCCATAACGGCCGATCGAACCATTATAGCGTTTTATGCAATCGGCAAGCGCATCGGCAACCAATATAAGGCAGCGATCGCCTTCCTGGTGGCCGTAGCAGTCGTTGTACTTCTTGAAGAAGTCGACATCGATGAGAATTGCCGTAAAACTGGTGCCGTATTTTTGCCAGCCGTTCCAGTAGTCCCTTAACCGCTGGTCGATGGCTCGGCGGTTTTCCAATCCGGTCAACGGGTCGGTATTCGACAATCTGAGCAACGCATCGCCGCGCTCGGACGCCTCCTTTTGCTGAACCTTTGCCTCAAGAGCGTTCAGGAAAACCTTGTAGCGCTCTCTGTTCAATTTCCAGTTGACGTATGATGTAAACACAAAACATGAGATGCAAAAAGTGCCAAATGCGAGCTTGTAAGACGGGTCTATGATCGGAAATGACAGCAAGGCGGCCAGGAAAATAAGTAGAATGATGGCCGAGGCTATCAGAGAAAGTCGGAACTGAAAGCTGAAAAACAGATTGACGCTCATCATGAAAATTGCGCCAAACACCATGTAGTAGGAAATGCTGATGGTATCCGCCGTCATCAGCGATGGATACAGCCACCCGGCATAGGCTACGACGAGACCGGCCGCGCAAGTGGTATCAATGACATCCGCACTGGCATTCCAATGGACCTCAGCCTCGAGCAGGAAGAAGGCTATCGTTCCGATGACGAAGCGGGAAGCGATCACATATTGTGCAACGTCCGGGACAAGTAGGATGTCAGTGATGGAGAACAGCAGATAGACGGCAATGGCGATCCACATGCCCTGTCGCGTATCCTGGCGCCGGGTAGCCTGGCCTTCTTCACGGTAGAGTGTGCGAAGCTCTGCCGATGCCGGTCTCGGCGGCTCAGCATTGAGATCTATCTCTACTACGTCGGCCAGCGTGTGCTTCATGCACGTTCCATGGGGTTGCGTCGCGTCCTTCGGCCCTTGCACTGCTCTTCTGGCGACTTCCATTGCACGCAGCATTCGTACGTGCATAGCGCAGAGGAAGCCTATCAATAGAAGGCAGCACTTTTCGGCACAATATTGGACGTACATTAAGTTTTCCTGAATTTGCGGAAGGTTAGCGAGTTCGTTCGATAGAACCAACTGATACGCGAGCGCGTTAACCATGCCATGCGGATACGTGCAATTTTGATTGGCACTGCACTCGTTTTTCCCCATAATGTTAATGATCTGTTAACGCATGAGGCTCGAGTGACCCAAATCAAGATTGCTTTTGACGGCGAAAGCCTGATCACCCCTGCGGCCATCACAAACGAACTGTCTTCCTCTCAAACCGATCTCCATTACGAGCAGCTGGCGACTGGCCGCGTAGAAGTTGCGCTGGCGTTGAAGATTGCGCAGCAGCAGATCCAGGAAGATCAGGATCCGGCGGTGATCATCCATCGCCTGATTGGCACGCTTCATGAGACGCGTCGCAGGTATCATCACAATGTCTGGCAGGAACTGATTCCGATTGTTCAGAACCATCCGGTCGCGGATTTCTTCCATGAGGACCCCTTCACGCGCTGGTCGTTCATGAAGCCGCGCGGCTATTCCGGCGATGCTCAACTGATCGACTTCATCTATGGTCACCCGAGCGTTGACGGCGAAATCGCCAAGGCTTCGCCGCTTGGCAAGGAGCTCTACGGCTACACCAGCCAGTCGCCGTCACCGGTGGCGGTGCGGGAGCGGCGCGATCTTCTGACACGTTATGTCGATGAAATTGCAAATGAAAAAGGCCCAGGAACGGAAATCCTGACTGTAGCCGCCGGCCATCTGCGCGAAGCCGACAACTCGGTCGCCCTTCGGGAAAAGCGGATAAAGCGTTGGGTGGCCCTTGATCAAGACCCACTGAGCGTCGGTTCGATGATCCGTGATTTTAACGGCACATGTGTCGAGGCGATTGATGGTTCCGTTCGCGGCTTGCTGACGAAATCGCACACGCTCGGCAAGTTCGATTTCATTTATGCGGCGGGGCTCTACGATTACCTGGCCGACAAGGTGGCAATCAAGCTCACGCAGACTTGCCTGGACATGTTGAAGCCGAACGGCGTCTTTCTATTCGCGAATTTTTCGCGCGACGTCGATGATGACGGCTACATGGAAACCTTCATGAACTGGGCGCTGCTGCTGCGTTCGGATGTGGAAATGTGGAACATCATCAACGCCAGCGCCGACCGCAATGCGGTCGAGGCCCGTGTGGAATTCGGTGAAAACCGGCATATCGTTTACGGCATCATCCGGAAGCACAGCTAAAACTAGCTTGATGGCGGGCGTGGCAACGCCCGCCATTATTCATCCCTTGAACAGGTATTGCTCGATCGATGCAGTCTTCATTTCGATCGAGAATCCTGCGGCCTTTGGTGGCATATAAGCAGCATTTTCAATGATGCAGGGCTCGAGGAAATGCTCGTGCAGATGGTCGACATACTCGATCACGCGGCCGTCCTTGGTGCCGGACACGGCGACATAGTCGATCATCGACAGATGCTGGACATATTCACAAAGGCCGACGCCACCAGCATGCGGCCAGACCGGCAGGTCATATTTGGCTGCGATCAGAAGAACCGCCAGAACCTCGTTCAACCCGCCCATACGGCATGAATCGATCTGGACGATATCGATCGCACCCTCGGCGATGAACTGCTTGAACATGATGCGGTTCTGGCACATCTCACCGGTCGCGACCTTGACCGCGCCGATGCCCGCGCGGATCTTGCGGTGCCCGGCCACGTCGTCGGGGCTGGTCGGCTCCTCGATGAAGAATGGCTTGGCGAAGGCAAGCTTGTTGACCCAATCGATGGCCTCGTCGACTTCCCAAACCTGATTGGCGTCGATCATCAGGTAACGATCCGGGCCGATGACGTCACGAGCGATACGCAGGCGGCGGATATCGTCTTCAAGATCGCGCCCGACCTTCATCTTGACGTGGTTGAAACCGGTATCAATCGCTTCTTGGCAGAGGCGCCGCAGCTTTTCGTCGTCATAACCTAGCCAACCGGCCGATGTCGTGTAGCAGGCATATCCCTCGGCCTCGAGCGTCGTGATGCGCGCGGCCTTGCCGGCTTCAGCGCGCTTGAGGATAGCGACGGCCTCGTCGCGGGTCAGCACATCGGTGAGGTAGCGATAGTCGACGATATCAGCGATCTCTTCGGCCGGCATGTCGGCGATGAGCCGCCAGACGGGTTTTCCCGCCTGCTTGGCGAGCAGGTCCCAGACTGCATTGACGACGGCGCCGGTGGCGAGATGCATGGCGCCCTTGTCGGGGCCGATCCAGCGCAACTGGCTGTCGCCGGTCAGATGCCGCCAGTATTTGCCGGGATGAGAAAGGATGTCAGAAAGTTCGGTTCCAACGACCAGATGCTTCATCGCATTGATTGCCGCGCAGCAGATCTCGTTACCACGGCCGATGGTGAAGGTCAGGCCGTGGCCCGAAAGTCCATCCCAGTCGGTGTCCAGAATGACGTAAGCGGCGGAATAATCCGGATCAGGGTTCATCGCATCCGAACCATCAAGGCTTTGCGAGGTGGGGAAGCGCAGGTCGAACACACGGAGATCGGTGATGCGGGTCATGGGTTTACTCCGAAAAGGTAGGACGGCAAGGCTATCGTCTTGGGAATTGGCCGGCGCAAGCAAGGCGCTATGCCGGCCAAAAACCTCAGATATCTGCCCGTGTTGTTTGCTTCTGGCTTCCGAGACCCTCGATGCCGAGTTCGACGACATCGCCGGGTTTCAGGTAGCGCGGCGGCTTCATGCCCATGCCGACGCCGGGAGGGGTGCCGGTGGATATAATGTCGCCGGGATGCAGCGACATGAACTGGCTGAGATAGGAAACCAGGAAGGCAGCGCCATAGACCATGGTCTTCGTGGTGCCGTTCTGCACGGTTTCGCCGTTGACCTTCAGCCAGAGCCCGAGGTTTTGCGGATCGGCGACTTCGTCCTTCGTCACCAGCCACGGGCCGATTGGACCGAACGTGTCGCAGGACTTGCCTTTGGTCCACTGGCCGGAGCGCTCGATCTGGAAGGCGCGTTCGGAGACGTCGTGGACGGTGCAATAGCCGGCGACATAATCGAGGGCGTCGGGTTCAGAGACGTATTTGGCGGTCTTGCCGATGACGACACCGAGTTCCACTTCCCAGTCAGTCTTTTCCGAGCCGCGCGGGATCAGCAGATCATCATTGGGGCCGACGATTGCTGACGTCGCCTTCATGAAGACGACGGGTTCTGGGGGCACCGCCATGCCGGATTCTGCAGCATGGTCGGCATAGTTGAGGCCGATGCAGATGAATTTGCCGGTGCCGGCAACGCAGGGACCGATGCGCGGCGTGCCGGCGACCAGCGGAAGGCTGGCCGGATCGAGCTTAGCCAGCGCAGCAAGTGCCGCAGGATCGATGTCCTTGCCGCCGATATCGGAGACATGGCCGGAAAGGTCGCGGATTGCGCCGTCAGCGTCGAGAATGGCCGGTTTTTCAGCGCCAGGTGCGCCATAGCGAAGAAGTTTCATGAGCGTGTTTCCTGTTTTCAGATCGTCCAGCCACCGTCAATGGCGTAGGCCTGGCCGGTCGTATATGTGGCGCCGGCAAGATAGACGGCGAGGTCGGCGATCTCTTCCAGCGTGCCAAGCCGGCCCATCGGCTGACGGGCAATGAAGGCGGCTCGGGCGGTATCATAGTCGCCCTGCGAGCGCATGCGCTCCTGCAGCGACGGGCTTTCAACCGTGCCGGGGCAAATGGCGTTGCAGCGGATGCCCTGCGCAACATAATCGGCGGCAACGGCCTTGGTCAGGCCAATCACGGCAGCCTTGGTGACGCCATAGGCGAAGCGGTTCGGCACGCCCTTGATGCTGGAGGCGACCGACGACATGTTGACGATCGAACCGTCACCGCGCGCCAGCATGCCGGGCAGAACGGCGCGGATGGTCCGGATCATCGCCTTGACGTTAAGATCGAAGGCGAATTCGAGATCGCTATCCTTCATCTCCAGAACAGATCCGCCGTGAACGACACCGGCGCAGTTGAACAGCACATCAATGTCGCCGATCTCCGCAACCAACGTTGAAACGGCATCTGCCTCCAGCACATTGAGAATGTGGGTGGAGATCCCCCCTTCCTTGTCCAGAGCGGCAAGCGCTTCGACGTTGATGTCGGTGGCGTGGACAATCGCACCGGCGCGAGCGAAGGCGAGGGCAGACGCCTGGCCTATGCCTTGCGCCGCAGCGGTGATCAGGACTTTCTTGCCGGTGAGATTGGCGGTCATGTCATTGGCCTCTTTTAGGTTTTCTTGCGTTCGACGATAAGAATGTGATCGGCGGCGAGCACGACTTCGTCGCGTTGGTTGATGACTTCGCAGCGTTCGGTGACGCGGCCGGACGCCGGCCGTTTCGGGTCGTCGTCCTTGGCCGCGATCGTGACGCGCGTGCGGATCGTATCACCAATGTGGACCGGACGGACAAACCGCAATCGGTCATAGCCATAAGAAAATGCGACCGGATTGATCAGCGATGCGGTGAGGCCGACGCCGATGGAAAAGATCATCGTGCCATGGGCGATGCGCTGGCCGCCCGGCAGGGTTTTGGCGAATTCCGCATCCATGTGATGCGGAAAGAAATCGCCGGTATGGCCGGCATGGACGACGAAATCAGTCTCGGTGATCGTGCGGCCGGTGGTCAGCCTGATCGAGCCGAGTTCATAAGCTTCGAAATGGATGATCTGTTCGCTCAAGATTCCAGTCCCGGTAGCGGCGCAATTGGGGTCGCTGGTTGCGCGCTGGATTGATAGGCGGCTTCGACCAGCGCCATGGTCTGCCAGGCATCCTCGACGGAGCCGACCAGGACATCGTCCTCTCCCGCGGCAAAGCGCTGCAGGTTGGCCATGCGATTGGCGAAGGCATCGGGAAACCATGCGCCTTGCAGCGGCACATAGATCCATTCCTCACCACCGGCCGGACGGATCCAGAGCTCGTCCGGTTCACCGCGCGGATAGTCGAGATTGACGCCAAGCTTGATATAGGCGGCGCCCTTGGTGCCTGAAATGCGGAACTCGCAGGCCTGGAACTTGCGGCCGAAATCATGGTCGTGATTGACCGAGAGGACGCAGCGCAGCCTGTCGCCATAGTCGAGAATGGCCGCCGTACGGGTCTGCGCAACGTCATGGTTCGGATGGCCGATGGTCTTGGCGTGCACTCCGAGCGGATTGCCGATCAGACCGCGAATGAAATCCAGGTAATGGATGGAATGCATGGCAATCTCGATGCGCGGCAGACCTTTAAGGAAGGGCCACAGACCCCACGGCGTCGCCAGTGCCAGCCAGGCATCGAAATCGACGATTTCGCCAAGGACCCCGCGCTCGACCGCGTCCTTCAAGGCCAGCATCATCGGTGCGAAGCGCAGCTGGAAATTGACCGCAGCCTTCAACTGCCCGGCGCGGCAGATATTGAGGATTTCCGTCGCTGCCGCAAGATCCGAGCCCATTGGCTTCTGAATGAGTGCAGCAGAGCCAGAGGGCAGTTTCGACAGGATCGCAGCATGTGTTGCAGGCGGCGTCGCGAGATCAAAGACAGCATCTTTCACCGCTAGCGCTTCATCTTCACTGGAAAAGCTGCGGATACCCCAGGTTTCTTTCAGTGCGCGCGCTTTGTCAGCATTTGGATCGTAGAGACCGGCGACCGGGAAACCGGCGTTCCTGTAGGCAGGCAGATGGGCATCGCCGACGATGCTGCCGGCACCGAAAATGACGATGGGGCGCGGCGCGGCGGGTTTTGGCCACCATTGGCGAAGCGTCGTGGGATCGAAAGGCTCAGTCATGATGGAAAACCTCTTCCATCATCGCCCACCACTCGCCGTCGTTGCGCGTAGAAAGCGGCTTCTGGCAGGGCATGCAGACCGACCACCATTCCTGGTTTTTCGGATGCGCCGCCATCTTCGCCATGTCGGCCTCGAAATCGCTGCCAATATATTCCCAATAACCGAACAACAGGTTTTCCGGCTCCTTGAGGAAAATCGAATAGTTGCTGATGTTGCAGTCGGAGATCAGGGCAAGGATTTCCGGCCACACGGCGGCATGCAGCTGCCGGTATTCAACGATCTTGGTCGGCTCAAGCCCGATCACCATGCTCATGCGCTGCATAACCGTCTCCCGTCAGGCCCGGAATTCACGGGTGAATTCCTCCACCGAGCGCGATTTGACCGCATCCCAGTCCCAGGAAATGCCGATGCCGGGTTCGGATGGGGCGAGTGCCTGGCCATCGACGATCTCCATGCGCTTGTCCGTCAAATCGTCGAGCTGGGGAATATACTCGACATATTTGCCATTCTGTACCGCGCAAACCAGGCTGACATGCAGTTCCATCAGGAAATGCGGGCAGACGGGAATGTTGAACGCTTCGGCCGCATGCGCGACCTTCAGCCAAGGCGTGATGCCGCCGATGCGGGCGACGTCGACCTGGACGGTCGAGCAGGCACCTTTCTGCATATATTCACGGAAATGGCGGATCGAATACATCGATTCACCGACCGCGATTGGCGTCGTGGTCGAACGCGACAGCCGGATATGTCCGTCGAGATCGTCAGCCGGAAGTGGTTCTTCAATCCAGGCGAGATCGAGTTCCTGCAAACGCCCGACGCGCCGGATGGCTTCATCGATGGCAAAACCCTGGTTGCAATCGGTCATGATCTCGAAAGCCGGACCAACGGCGGCGCGCACCGCCGACAGCCGGTCGTAGTCTTCGGAGCCGTGCGGACGGCCGATCTTGATCTTGGAGCCGGAAAAGCCTTTTGCCTTGGCCTGCAGCGCATCATCGACCAAATCCTGCTTGTCGATGTGCAGCCAGCCGCCCTCGGTCGTGTAGAGTGGGCAACGGTCACGCGCGCCGCCGGCTAGCTTCCATAAGGGAAGATGTTGCTTTTTCGCCCGCAGGTCCCAAAGTGCGGTATCGACGGCAGCAAGCGCCAGCGCCGTGATCGGGCCGATCGTAGTTGCGTGCGTGGCAAATTCCAGCTTATGCCAGATCGCCTCGATACAATCGGCATCCGCACCGAGCAACAGTGGCACGAGATGGTCCGACAAAAGCCGCATGACGGACGAACCGCCCGTGCCGATCGTATAGCTATAGCCGGTTCCGGTTGCTCCATCGGAATCGGTGATTGTGACGAAAGGCGTTTCCTGGCTGACAAAGCTCTGGATCGCGTCGGTCCGCTTTACCTTCGGCTGAAGGTCGACCATGCGCAGTTCGATTTTTTCTATACGGGCCATCAAAAATTCCTCAGGCGACCAGGCTATTGCCGGTGGTCAGGTCGAACAGGTGCGCTTGCGAGAGATCGAAGCTCATCTTGATATTCTGCCCGGAGGGCAGGGGGCGGGGATTGAGCATGCGCGACACCCAATCGCGGCCGTTGAAACCGACAAAGACCAGCGTCTCATTGCCGAGCGGTTCGGTGATGGAGACCGGAAGCTCCAGTTGGGCAACCGCCTCGGCATCGCCGGAATTCAGGCCATGGCCGGTCGGAAAGAAGTCGTCGGGCCGAAGACCGAAGGTTACCTTCTGGCCGGTGGTCAGGCTCTGACGAAATTTTGGCGGGATCGGCAGGGTGGCGCCGGTGGCAAAGACCAGCTTGCCGTCGTCCACTGTCACGTCGTCCATGTTCATCGGCGGCGAACCGATGAACCCTGCAACGAACTTGGTAAGCGGCCGGTTGAACACCTCTTCCGGCGTGCCGATCTGCTCGATATGGCCATCGCGCATGATGACGATACGGTCGGATAGCGTCATCGCCTCAACCTGGTCATGCGTGACATAGATCATCGTTGCCTGCATGCGGGCATGCAGCTTTTTGATCTCGGTGCGAACCTGCGTGCGCAGCTTGGCATCGAGATTGGACAGCGGCTCATCGAACAGGAATACATCCGGACGCCGGACGATGGCGCGGCCCATGGCCACACGCTGGCGCTGGCCGCCGGAAAGCTGCGACGGACGGCGCTCGAGCAGGTGCGACAGGTCAAGAATGGCGGCGGCGTCCGCCACCTTTTCCTTGATTTCCTCGACCGGGCGCCCGGCGATCTTCAGCGAAAAGCCCATATTCTCGCCAACGGTCATATGCGGATAGAGCGCATAGGACTGGAACACCATTGAAATGTTGCGGGCCCGGGGCGGCAGGTCGTTGACGACATTGTCACCAATCTCGATCGTGCCGCCACTGACATCTTCCAGGCCGGCGATCATCCGCAGCGTCGTCGATTTTCCGCAGCCGGACGGGCCGACCAAGGCGATGAACTCGCGATCCTTCACTTCCAGGTCGATGCCGTGCACCACTTCCAGCGCGCCGTAGCGCTTGACCAGTTTCTTGAGACTGACGGGAGCCATGATTTATCCTTTGACCGCGCCGAAGGTGAGGCCGGAGACGAGGTGCTTTTGTATGATGAAGGTGAGTGTCAGCGCCGGGATGATCATCACGACCGCCAGTGCGCACATGCCACGCCAGTCGATCGTGAACTCGGCGGTGTAGTCGAGCAGGCCGACCGGCAGCGTCTTGGAATTCACCGAGCGGGTGATCTGTGAGGCCAGCGCATATTCGTTCCACGAGATCAGGAAAGAAAAGATGCCGGCCGATGCGATGCCGGGGCCTGCCAGCGGAAACTCCACCTGCCAGAAGGCCTGCCAGCGCGTGCAACCGTCGATCTGGGCCGCTTCCGCCAGATCTTTCGGCACCTGCCGGAAGAATCCGTCTATCAGCCAGATGGTGAAGGGCACGTTGAGCGCAACATAGGTAAGGATCAGCGCGAAATGCGTATCGATAATGCCGGTGCGGGCAAAGATCATGAACAAGGGCAGCGACAGCGCGATCCCGGGGACAGCACGAGTGAGCATGAAGCCGAGGAAGATCGCCGACTTTGCCTTGAACTTGTAGCGCGCAAAGGCGTAGCCACCGGCCATGCCAATCCCAAGGGCAATGAAGGTTGAGGTGATCGAGATGATCAGCGAGTTGCGGAAATAGGACCAGACCGGAATGCCACCCTGTCCGGCGCCTGAAAACATCGAGCGGTAAGCGTCAAGCGACAGGTCCTGCGGGATCCAGACCGGCGGTTTTGCCATAATCTCGACGGTCGGGCGCAGCGATGACAGCACGATCCAGAAACCGGGCAGGCAGATGATCAGCATCGCCACGAATAAGGTGATGACATGGGCAAGGGAATAGAGGCGCTTGCGCAGACGGTGGGACGAATTGATATCCATTACCACTCAGCTCCGATCTGCTGGCGCGCGGCTGCGAGCTTGCGGAAGAAATAGACGGTGAAGAGGATCGACAGCACGATGGCGAAATAGGCCATCGCGTTGGCCATCCCCATGCGGGCGTCGCTATAGGCGGTGCGCCCAACCAGCGTCCACAGAAGCTCGGTGCGCTTGGCCGGTCCGCCGTCGGTCATGATCTTGACGATGTCATAGGCTCTCGCGACATCCAGCGAGCGGATGGTCATGGCGATGAAGGCGAACGGCATCAGATAGGGCCAGGTGACAAAGCGGAAGGTCTGGAGCGGCGTGCACCCATCGACATGGGCGGCCTCGATCGGATCGCGCGGCATGGCGAGAAGCCCGGCAAGAATGAGGATCGCAAAGACCGAGGTCGATGACCAGACTTCGGCGACGGTGATCGAAAACAACGCCAGATTGCCATCGATCAGCCACGGGATCGCCTGGTCGGTGAGGCCGAGCGACTGCAGGCCGTTGTTGATCAGGCCGATATTGTCATTGAACAGGAACTTGAATTGGAAGCCGACGAGCACTGGCGAAAACATCATCGGGAACATCATCAGGGTGCGCAGCAAGCGCTGACCCCGCACGGCCTTGGAGACCAGCAGCGCCAGACCGAGGCCCAGCAGCATTTCGGCGTTCAGCGCAATCGTCAGGAACAGGACGGTGCGCCCGAAAGCGACCCAGAAATCCCAGCTCGACAAGACGGTGATATAGTTGCGCAGGCCGATGAAGACATAGAGCGATTCCGGCTTGGTCAGGCGGAACGGCGTGAAGCTCGAATAGAAGGAGAGCGCCAGCGGCACGACGACAACAGCCGCCAGAACCAGGAACGCCGGAAACAGCAGCAGCACCGGTGCCGATAATCTGGATAGTTTCATGTCGCGCCCTTTGATTTGCGCCGGAAATTGAAAGCGGCGCCACGGCAAAAGCCGTGGCGCCGCCTCAGTTCAATCAAAGCTTGCCGGCATCCTGGAGGATGGTCGTCGCCTTCTCGGCAGCGCTGTCGAGCGCTTGCTTGGATGTCTTGTCGCCAAGGATCGCAGCCTGGAGTTCCGGATAGACCGAGTTGGAGATTTCGATCCATTCGGCTGTCTGCGGAACCGGGAAGGCGTGCTTTGCCGCTTCCTGGAACGCCTGCAGCACTTCGGTCTTGTAGGCGTCGCCTTCGGCGGCCTTGATGTTGTAATCCCAGACGGCGTTGCGTGTCGGCAGCGGACCGGTCGCCGATTCCTGCTTCTGGCTGTCTTCGTTGGTCAGCCACCAGACGAGCGAAGCGGCAGCTTCCTTGTTGGCGCAGGATTCCGTGACCGAGAAGCCATGGTGACCGGACCAGCCGGTGCGCTTGCCGGAGGAACCGGCCGGTTGGACCTTCACACCGACATTGCCGGCAACCTTGGAGGATTTCGGATCGTTGAAAAAGCTCGCCCAGCCAGGCCAGTCGAGATTGAGTGCGATGGAGCCGGACGCGAAGCCCTGGCCGAGATCGTCCCAGAGATAGTTGGTGGTGCCGGCCGGAACGGCCTTGTCCTTGTAAAGCTTGACGAACCAGTCGAGCGCGCGCACACCGGCGTCGGAGTTGAAGACTGGGCGGCCATCCTTGTCGAGATATTCGCCTCCTTCGGCAACCAGCATTTCATAGAAGCGGCCGTTGATCGCCTCTTCCTTGCCGGCAAACTGCGTGCCGTAGAATGTTGGTGGTGCGGAGAAGAACTCTGCTTGGTCGGAAACCTGTGCCCAAGTGTCGGGCGGTGTCAGGTTATAGCCGTACTTGGCCTTGAAGGCCGTCTTCTTGGCTTCGTCCTGATAAAGGCTCTTCTGGTAATACAACGCCGAAACGTCGAACTGGGCGCGCGGCAGCATGACCAGCTTGCCGTTAAGCGTCGAGGCGGCAATCAGCGCCGGCACGAACTTGGCGATTTCCTCGGCCGGGATCAGTGGCGTCAGGTCGGTATAGATATCCGGATATTGCGGGGCAAAGGACGAATGGTTCGAGCCGACGCACCAGCTGAGGCCACCGGTGGCGATGTCCGACTTAATTTCCTTGTCGAGTTCGAAGTGGTTCTTCTTCGACAGGATGTTGACCCTGGCGCCCGTCTCCTTTTCCCACTCGCCGATGCGCTCATAGAGCTTTTCATATTGCTGGCCGCCGATGAGCTTCGCATCGATCGTCACGCCGTCGAATTTGCCGGGCAGGTCTGCAGCTTGTGCCGCGACCGAGCAGGCAAACAACATTACTCCGGCTGACACGCCGGAAAGCAGCTTGTTCATGATTTCTCCTCCTCACGTCCACACCATCCCAATGGTGGGAATTCCTCATTTGTGAGGAATTGATTTATATACAAACAGCAAATGCACCCTTGCGTCAAGCCGCAACTTTGCTTTGTCGTGTGTCTCTTATGCGTATATGAAGTAACTCATTCACAGGGGGATGTGCTGATGGACGTTGACGAATCCGACCGTTACCGCGCACCGGCGCTGGACAAGGGGCTTGATATTCTCGAGCTTCTGGCCGGTGTGGACGGTGGCCTGACGCAGGCCGAGATTTCAAAGAAGCTCGAGCGGAGCCCGAACGAATTCTACCGTATGCTCGACCGGCTAGTCCGGCGCGGTTACGTCACGCGGATCGATGGCGACCGCTACTCGCTGACGCTCAAGCTGTTCGGCCTGTCGCAACTGCACGCGCCGGTCCGGCGCCTGGCCTCCTATGCGACTCCGCTGATGCGCGATCTTGCCCAACGCAGCCGCCAGGCCAATCATCTGGCGGTGTTCGACCGCGGCTTTGCCGTGGTCATCGCCCAGCAGGAAGCCCCGGATTATTGGGGAATATCTATCCGTGTCGGCTCGCATATCAGCCTGTTCGATACCGGGTCGGGCCATGTGCTGCTCGCCTTCCGCAGTGAAGAAGAGCGTCAGATGATGATTTCCGAGCATGTCAAAAGCCTTTCGGAACCGCCGCTCTCTGACGACTTCTTTGAACGGCTCGACCGGATCCGCCAGCGTGGCTATGAGATGATGGCCAGCGCGCAAACCGCCGGGGTCTACAATCTGTCTGCACCGATCCTGGGGCCGGACGGCCGCGGCATTGCCGCATTGACCTGCCCCTACATCGCCTTGGTCAACGCCCCGTCAGCACCGGATATCACCGAAAGCATTGCGCTTCTGCAAAAGACGGCTGCCCAGCTTTCGCTGCTTGCCGGATCAGATGTCAATCACACGGAATGAGCATCGATTCGGAGCTTGGGTAATGAAATTCTTATTTGAATGATATCTTCTTGTGTGAAATAGTCGGCGCGACGCCGGGGAGGGCACGGACCGATGATCATCGACACCCATCTGCATCTGATCGACAGGGCAGCGCTTGCCTATCCGTGGCTGTCGGGCGCACCGGCGCTGGACCGCGACTTTCTCTATGGAACCTACGCGACCGAGGCAAAGCGCTGCGGTATCGGGGCGGCCTTGCATATGGAGGTGGACGTCGAGCCTGCACAGGTTGAAGCTGAAATCGTCTATGTCCAGGATCTGTCCAAGCGCTCCGAAAATCTGATTTCCGGCGCCATCGCCTCCTGCCGTCCTGAAGAAACTGGCTTTGCCACCTATCTTGAGCGCCAGCAGGCGAACCCGTTCGTCAAGGGTTTCCGCCGCGTGCTGCATGTCGTGCCCGATGATGTGTCGGAAGGCACGTTGTTTCGCGAGAATATCAAACGGCTTGGTGGCACCGGCCTGTCCTTCGACCTCTGCGTCCTGCCGCATCAGATACCCAAAGCCATTGCGCTGGCTGATCTGGCGCCGGAGGTTCAGTTTATCCTCGACCATTGTGGTGTGCCCGCAATCGCGTCCGGCGCAGTCCAGCCGTGGCGGGACAATATGACCGAGATTGCCAAACGCCCGAACGTCACCGCCAAGATTTCCGGCGTCGTCGCTTATGCCGAAGCGGAAAGCTGGTCTGTCGAGACGCTTCGACCCTATGTCGAGCACACGATTGAGCAATTCGGTTGGGATCATGTCGTCTGGGGTAGTGACTGGCCGGTCTGCACGCTGGGCGGCGGTCTTTCGACCTGGATGGCGGCGACCCATGCGCTGCTGGCCGGATGTTCGCAAGGCGAACGGGAGAAGCTGCTGTCGGGCAACGCCAAGAGGCTTTGGCGCCTCTAAAACGGTGGCCGGCGTTTGCCGCCGGCCTGTCCCTTTATCGAAAACTCTCTACGAACAATCGATTGATATCCCCGACAACGGCCTTTGCTGACTGGCGCTGTATAAGGCCTTCGTTCAATCGGTCGGATGCCGACTGCTGGAAGCCCATGTAACCATCGTGACGTGGGCGGACCCAGGCCCCATTGAGCGTCGCGCGGGTGGCGCGATAGAAGTCGGCGGTGGCGAGGTTGACCGAGGAGTCTTCCCACGCGTCCGCGTGACCGGGTTGTCCGCCTGTTGTGGCGTAATCGGCTTTCTGGACGTCGCCGCTGGCAATCCAGTGGGCAAAGTCGATGGCAGCGTCGGGGTTTTCGCAAAATGCCGAAACGGCAATGCCGGTCCCGCCCAATGCCGAGCCGATCGGCCCGTTTTTGCCCACCGGCGGAATATCGCCGAAGCGGACGAGGCCCGGCCGGAAACCCTTCACCGAATAGTTGACGTAACCATAGATCAACGGCGCCACCACGGCCGTTGTGCCCGGTTGTGCCATGCGTTCGAGCACCGCGATCGGGTCCATCTCGAAGCAGGACGGATCGACCAGACCGGCGATCTCGCGCAGCATCTCGAAAACTTGGATGCCGGTCTCGATGGCAATCAGTTCGCCCGGCCCCTCGACCGCGCAAGGCCCCCCGAGATTGCCGCAGAGCGTGTAAAAACTCATCAATGAATGGGGCGGGCGCAGCGGTATGAGAACTTTTCCGGCTCGCGCCAGCTCAAGCACGTCTGCCCAATTGGCGGGCGGTGCGGCCTGCAGATCCGGCCGCCAGGCCTGCACCTGTGTTGCCGCATCGATCGGGAACGCCCATTGACGGCCCTGCCATGTGTAGCTCGGATAGGACTGCCCGACACTGGCGGCCGCCAGCGCGGCACGTTCGCCTTCGCGTCCGGCAACATCCAGCGGCAGCAGGCATTTCTCATGGGTAATCTGCCCGACATGCGGATGGTCGATGACGATGAGATCGAATTGACGCGCCAGTTCCTCGACGGGAAACGTTTCGAAATCCTGCAGTGAGCGCTTTTCCCATTCGACGGTGACGCCGGTTTCGTTGAACCAGCGGCGCGAGCAGGCGACCATCGGGTCATAGCCGCGTGGGTGGCTCCAGGTCATGCCCTTCAGTATGATAGTCATAGGCCGAACTCTTCGCGAATAGCCTGGCTGTGTTCACCGATGCGTGGCGCGGCGCGGTCGACCTTGGCCCGCACGCCGTTGACGCGGAGCGGCGAGCGCGTCGTCGTGATCGAGATATTGTCTTCGCGGGTGACGGTCTGCAACATGTCGAGAACCTGAAAGCCCTCGCTCTCCAGAAGCTCGTTCCAGTTCAGTACCCGGGCGCACCAGATATCCGCCGGTTCGAGGATTGCCAGCCATTCGTCGGTGGTCTTGGTGGCGATGCGTTTGGCAATCAGCGCCTTGATCTCGTCGCGGGCGGTAAACCAGGTGGATGAGTTGTCGCGGTAAGGCGCAAGCTCGTCCATGCCGAGCAGATCGGCAAGCTTGGGGATCGGCGTCATGGCGATTGCGAGGTAACCGTCGGCAGCCGCATAGACACCGTAGGGTGCCGAAAGATAGGCATGAGCGCTGCGGAAGTTTGCCCGCTTCGGTAGTCGCCGTCCGTCGTTGAGATGGGTCGTCAGCACCTCGAACTGGAAATCGACCAGCGCTTCAAGCAGGCTGGTTTCGACATGGCTACCGGTGCCCTTGATGCTGCGCCGGACGAGCGCTGCAAGAATGCCTTGCGCAAGGGCGGCACCGGCCAGCATGTCGCCGATCGCCAGACCGAACGGCACCGGCCCCTGGTCCTCGTCGCCATTCAGCCACATCACGCCGGACCGCGACTGCGCCAAGAGGTCCTGCCCCGGTCGCTTGACCCAGGGGCCTTCCTCACCATAGCCGCTGATCGATGCGTAGACGAGGCGTGGGTTGATCGCCTTCACGGCCTCGTAATCGAGCCCAAGCCGTTCGATGACGCCGGGCCGGAAGTTCTGGATCAGCACGTCAGCCTTGGCGAGCAGTTTCCGCAGCGACGCCAGATCCTTCTCGTCTTTCAGGTCGATCGACAGGCTTTCCTTGGCGCGGTTGATCGCGTGAAAGATGGTGGAATCGCCACCGATCTCGGTATCGCTGAGATAAAGCCGCCGCGACAGGTCGCCGCCGTCCGGCCGCTCGATCTTGATGACGCGGGCGCCGAGATCCATCAGCCGCAGGGAACAGTAGGGACCGGAGAGGAACTGGCTGAGATCGACGACGATCAGGCCGGCGAGGGGAAGGTCGGTATCGGCTGACATTTATTGTTTTTCCGTCTTACCGGCAAAATCGGCCGGGTTCTTGTATTTCACTGTCTGGAGATGCTCGCAGTAGAGCACCAGTTCGCCTTCACCCTTGAACACCTCGTAACTGGCGCGGATCAGGCCTATGTCCTTGTAGCGCGGCCGCTTATCGAGGTTGGTGCGGATCGTGTAGATGGTGTCGCCGATGAAGACTGGCTTGATGAAGCGTAGCCTGTCATAGCCATAGGAAAAGGCGTTGACGCAATTGGTCGCGACAAGCCCGAGACCGGCGGAAAACACGAAGGCACCGGCAATCAGCCGCTTGCCGAAGATGCCTTCGCGCTCGGCAAACATCTGGTCCTGCACATAAGGGTGAATGTCGGTGACCAGCATGTTGAACATGTGGCTGTCGCCCTCGGCCATGGTTCGCCGCAGAGAGCGGATGCGCTGTCCAACCGGCCAATCCTCATAGAGCCAGTTTTCGGCATTCCACACGGGCAGCGACGCGTGGTCGGCTGGCATGTCGGATGGTTGGGTGGAGGACACGCCCACGGTTGGCGCAATGGTGTTCATAGCGTGAACTCGGTGCAGATCACTGCCGGGCTGGCGATGTCCATGTGCGTCCTCCATTTTTCTTATGTAAAGAAGATTTTCACATATGGATGATCTTTGCAAGCGCCAACCTTGTCCGATGACGGCGTTTTCATCCGGAAATTGTCGGTGGTGCGTGGCAATGAAAGGACGCCACGGTGCGGAAGGCAGTGGGCGTGAGAGGCTTTGGTGCGGCGGCATGCGCGCCAGCACCCGGTTTCGGCGAGATGTTGGTAATTGTCGACTGGCTCGGCCGGATCGAAACCCTATCCTGCCTGATGTGGGCTTTTTGGGTGCTAAAATCGGCAAAGCCCGGCGCTGGATACGAAGCGTTAACTATATGCTTTGTAAATCAGAATCACCAACATGGAGAACCGCCTGATGAGTGCTGCGTTGATGGATGTGCGTTTTTCGGAAACGGAAGAACGGGTCGTGCCGTTCCCCCTGTCTGGACAGGCAAGCACCATCAGACGTTGCGCCCGCGAATTGGAAAATGTCCACGGCGACGCGGCACTGCAATACTGGAAAACCGAGTGCCGTGCCCTGGCGGAGCGCTTGACCAATCTGGGCTGCTCCGAAGACGCCGTCCGCAACCAGGTCCTGTCTTTCCAGACGGAAGTCCAGGTGGAGATGATGCGGCGCTATTCCGACCGCCTGGCCGCTGAAGCCCAGGATGGATACACCCTCAATTCCTAACAGGCCTATCCGTCCGGTCACACCGCCGAGACTTCGACGCCTCCGGGCAGGACACACAAAAGGGCAGCCGTGAGCCGCCCTTTTGTCGTTGATTTGAGACTCATCGCCAAAAATGCCGCAGGGTGGGGAACATATCGCTTGCGCTCGTTATTGGCATGGCGGTTCTTCCTTT
>UCKS01000041.1:0-191 GCA_900473045.1 Hyphomicrobiales bacterium | reverse complement strand
TTCCAGCGCCCCGTTTGGCGTTCTCTCGGGAGCTTTCCTCCCTACAGACCCCGACTTCGGATTCTCTGACCCGGGACGATCGTCGTGACATAGGGGTCCGGTTCCGGCGTTGAGCATCACGGTTCCGGTACATCACGCGTCTCGACCCGGCATGCGTGCCACACAGGCACACCCGCCCCAGAAGGACAGGG
>UCKS01000075.1 GCA_900473045.1 Hyphomicrobiales bacterium | reverse complement strand
ACAAACAATATCCTGTCGCTGTCGGTTGCCCAGCAACAGGCCCTAGGCGCTGTCGCCTTGACGGCCAGCGACGTTGTGACGCTTGCCGACACCGGCGCCAACATTTCAGCGTTGACTGCGGCCCAGATTGGCGCTCTGGCAAGCAAGGGTATTGATATCGTGGATGCGAGCAATAATAGCCTCGCACTGTCTGTCGCCCAATATCAAGCGCTGGGTGCGGTAATCGTCAACCCGGTCGACATCCTTACCATTAATGGAACGAATGGAGACGACGTCGTAAACGGGCGGGCAAGCAACGACATCATCAACGGCAACAGCGGAAATGACCGGCTTGACGGGGGTGCGGGCAGCGACACGTTGAACGGAGGCGCGGGTAACGACACGTCGATAGGAGGGCTCGGCAACGATATTCTGAATGCGGACGCCGGGAACGACTCTTTGAGCGGGGGAGTTGGAAACGACACCCTAAACGGGGGGGCAGGGAACGACCGGCTGAGCGGCGGCATCGGGAACGATATCTTAAGCGGCGGCATGGGGAATGACGTTTTCATTTTCAATACGACTTTAGATGCACTCATTAATTTTGACAGACTGGATTTCCAAAACGCGGTCGGAAATAATGATATTTTCAATCTCGAGGATTCCATCTTCACAAATCTCGGCGCCAATGGCGTCTTGAATTCTGCCTTCTTGAGGGTTGGGGGGGCAGCCTTAGACGCGAATGACTACATAATCTACAACAAAACGACGGGCGCGCTGTTCTATGACGCAGACGGAAACGGTACCGGCTTGGCAGTTCAATTCGCGACTCTCACTGACAAACCAATAATCACCAACTCAGACTTTATCATTATCTAAACACTTGAAACTTAAGGCCTCGTGCTGGATGTGATCCAACACGAGGCCTTAGCGCAATCCTTAAGACTTTTCACGGTAGCCGGAAGCCGGGCGCCCGCATCGTCGGTGGAAAACAAGTCTATTTTGATTAACGGGTGCAAGACTGGCTGCCGCCGGCACGCCGGAAATTAAGGCACTGGCGTTCGACAATGCCATCATGCGCACGACACCGTTGCTGCTGGAGTTCTACAGTCTTGTGACACTCTGGGCATGCGATCTGCTTGGTCGAGGCGTTCTTCCCTATGCTGCAGCACGGTACAAAAAAAACGGAGTTCACCTCCTCCGATGCCATCGGCGCCGTTCGCATGGTCCTATGGGACCAGGGCGTAGCCACACGCTATGATAAAACGGCGAGGTCGTTCATGGCATTCCTTGCTCTGGCTGCCGTTCGCGTCTGGCTGCCATCATTCGTCGCCATGGTCCAAGAGCCATGACGTAATCGGAGCCTCCCCCGTTCGGACGTCTTTATACGTCGAGTTGATCTTGTCCAGCACCACCTCGTCATCCGAATCGATCTCGTAGAACATGCTGTCGACCGCCCGGATTATCACCCACGGCGTGTCTGACTGCGTGGGTGCCAAGCCGACAAACGCTCCCCAGATAACCTGCCGGGCATTCTCAGCTATGGCGGCTAAATCAGAGCCCGAAAGCTGTCCATCGTCTTGTGCCAACCCCTCAAGCCGTTCGCCCCCTTCACCGGTAGCCTCAAACCATTCGTGCCCCGGTTTGGACGACTTGACTGTCGAGACCACCCAGCGTGCGTTCTAACGAACGAGGAGCCAAAAGTCGCAGCAAGTCTCTGAGATCAAGCGCAAGAACGTGATCTTTGAGATCATAGACCCTAAGTGCCGTCATGGTGTCCCCCCGGTTGCATTGGCAGAAACACTTTGTCAACAGGGCCAAAGTCGAGCCGGGTATACTCCGAATATTAGACAATGAAGAAATCAGCGGCGGTCAGAGCCACTTTATTCACGATCGTCGCGAAATGTACGCCACCGCCGGCGCCATTGCCATTGCTGTCGTAGTACAGTTCGCCGGTATCGGTTTCGTAAATGATGCGGTCGCTGCTATCGCCGGCCAGCCCTGTCGTGTTCGCGCGAAAAGCGGCACTTGCGAGCGTACCTGTTGCGGCCAAGGCGGAAAAAATCGCATTTTCCAAGCGTATGGTGTCGGCAGCGGCATTGAAATCCTGGATGTCATCGACGTTGGTTGCAGCGTTCAAAGCCGTGTTGAAAAGGAAGACATCTTTGCCGCCTTCGCCGTGCAGCCTGTCGTTGCCCAGACCGCCGGAGAGAAGGTCGTTGCCCCCGCCGGCGCGGAAGTGGTTCTCTGCTGAATTACCGTAGAGTTTATCAGCGGCGCTGCCGGTGCGAGCGCCCTCTATGCTTTTCAGGGTGTCCGTCTGTCCAAATCCATCGACCGCCTTTTGTGTCACAAGATTGACGGTCACGCTGCCCGTGCCGTCGCGGCGATCGTCACGATCGTATCTGACAACATCAAAGCCGCCGCCGCCGTTGATCGTGTCGCGGCCGCCAAGCCCCATGAATTGTTCATCCCTGTTGGAACCGGTGAAGCTATCCTTAAACTGCGTTCCGCGGAAATGCTCGAAGTCTTTGAATGTTTCGACATTGCCCCAGGCGTCAGTAACGGTTCCGTTCGTGGAGTCCAGAGTGATGCCACGATAGGCTGACGGGGTATAATACGCGTCGTCAAAGGAAAGCGTGTCGTAGTCGCTGCCATTGCCGTCATAGGTGTCCTTGCCTTCGCCCCCCTGGACGAAATCGCCGCCAGCTCCGCCAATGAAAGTGTCGTTGCCAGCATACCCGACCAGCGTCTGATCGCCGCCATTGCCGGTTAGGGTATCGTTGCCACGCATGAGGAAATGCGCGAGCTCATATTGGCCGAAGGCGGCCGCAGCATCGAAGAAGGTTTCCAGGGAGATATTCAGGCCAGTCAACTGCTGCATTTTGGTAGTGCCGTTATTAAGGTAAACAACAAGGCCAGTCAGCGTCCCGCCGGTAGCGTTGCCACCCGGATCGAAAGTGAACCCACTTCCGACGAGCTTCAGTTTCAATCCATTCGAGAGATCGAAACTGACGGCGTTCGAGGCCCTCGTGGTCCGGGTCGCTTGATCGAGATTAACAATCTCGTCGAAAAACGGAAGATAGTCGAAACCCGGCAATGCAGGGCTGTAGTGGTCCGGATATATTCCGCCCGGAAAAAATGACGTGAAGTTTGCCATAAGAAGTCTCCCCTCAAAAATGACGATTATTTATTTTAGCATAATATAATATACGGTTCGAAGAACTGCAACTGGTCGGTTCTAAGTCGAGAGTTGATTAGCCGTCACCTGATGGACTAGCTGCGAATTCTCTGCTGCGGGCATGCACGCCGATCGGCGTTCAAGGCGCATTGGCGAGGCCTGGTTTCCCATGCAGGCAAGAGCAGCCTCCAACTAGCGTCCGTGGCGAGTGGGCCCGGAGGCCAGCTGTTCAAAAACTGCCACGCCTCTTTTTTGTTCTCAACATCGAAGGAAATAATCATGACCGTTCGCAAGCGGACGACGCTGGGCATTGTCCATGTGACTGCCGCTCCTCCGGGCTGGTACAAGAGTGTCGCCGGTATCCGCGCAACTCACAGGGCGCAGGGCTGTTCGGACATAGGTACAATGAAATCATCAATCCGAATGGCCGAGCTGAGATGGACCGGCAAGATGGCGGTTGGCGCCCATGTCGCGGGCTTCAACTCGATCTCTTTACAGCCTGTCTATAGTTGGCGGCGTCAATGCCAGTAGCCGGCCGGACTTTACGATAAAAGATGGGCCGCAGGTCAGGTGATTGACCTTGGCACCGGCGCCGATCTCAGCCTTCTTCACTTCGCAGAAATTGCCGACCTTCGAACCCGGCCCCAGATTGGCGCCCGGGCGCAGCCGCGCATAAGGGCCGACGGTCGCACCGGCACTCACGTGGGCTCCCTCAAGATGCGAGAAAGCATGGATGACCGCACCGCTTTCGATAGTGACACCCGGGCCGAAAACCACGTTCGGCTCGACCAGAACATCCTGGGCAATTTGCGTATCGAAAGCCAGAAAGACGGTTTCCGGCGCAATCATCGACACACCGGAAACCATCATCTCGTGACGACGGCGTTTTTGCCACATGGCCTCGATCATCGCCAGTTCGGCACGATTGTTGCAGCCGGTCAGTTCCGTTTCGGGCGCGTCGACTGCGATCGCCTTGCCACCCTCAGCGCGGACGATCTCAACAATATCGGTCAGGTAATATTCGCCCTTGGCATTGGAATTGCCGATCTTGCCAAGCAACGCCAATGCCTTGGCGCCGTTGATCGCCATCAGGCCGCCGTTGCAATAGGTAATCTTCTTTTCATCTTCCGTTGCATCCCTCTGCTCCCGGATCGCAAGAAGTGCGCCATCCTCGACAATCAGCCTGCCATAGCCGGTGGGATCGGCGGTGTGAAAACCGATGACGACGACATCGTTGCCATGGGCAAGCCCCTGCCGCGCGGCCAGAAGCGGCGCTGCGGTGATCAGCGGGGTATCACCGAACACGACGAGAATATCGTCATAGCCCTTGGCGATGGCGTCCTTTGCAGCAAGAACAGCATGGCCTGTCCCGAGGCGTTCTGTCTGGAGAAAAGCCGACATATCGATATCGTTGCGGGCGGCGGCGGATTGAACCGCTTCGGCATCACGGCCAAGAACAAGCGCCACGGAAGAAATCCAAGCGTTCACCAGCGAGTCCACCACATGCGCGATCATCGGCCGGCCGGCGACCGGGTGCAGCACCTTCGACATGGACGACTTCATCCGGGTGCTTTCCCCCGCCGCTAAAATAACAGCCAAGCATGTCCGCTTCATTCACGTCTCCCTAAAAGTTCGAGGGCGACGTGTAATGCAGCCGCCAGCGGAGGCCCCCGTACATAGCGGAATTTGGAGCATCTGCAATCGGTGTGAGTGTATGGGCCACGAGGAGAACAGTGCTCGCTTTTCGAAACGCCGATTTAAGTGGCCCCGGATTTGAGCTCGACCGCATCAGCCTAAAATCGCCGTCTCGCATTCAAACCGGCAATAAGGACAAGGCTACTGCAGAATGAACAGGGCTAGTTTAGGGGCCGAATTTCTGTTTTCGAGATACACGTGACGGGTACTACCCCTGGTCCAAAGGTCATCCCCGTTGCCCAAGTCCAAGCCGTAGGTCAAACGAGCAAGGGCGAGCAACCAATAATCTCACGCAGCCATTTTCGCAATGACGCGCCCGCTGCTTCAGAAGTATCTTCGGTCTAACATGGCGCGCATCCGCGAGCAGTGTCTCACCGTCAATGGATTTGGAGAACGAAAGACGCCTCGTCCATTTATCACCGCCGCGACAAGTTTGGTGATTTCGACGTACTCAATGCACCCGCCGAAGGGCTGGCGTCACCGATTGCGACGGCTGTGATAGCGCCAACAGTCGAGGTGAAAGGCGCGCCCGTGCCCGCTGCGTCGGTTAAAGGGCTCTATCGACAAAACCCTGCTCGACATGTTGACCAGCGCTGTCACGGGCACGGCCGATGAAGATGGCTGGCTAATTTGGGTGCGGTTGGCAGGCACGTGGCAAAGGAATCGCCGGAATTCGAATCCAGGAACTACGTCTTTGTGCGTCTCATAGGACTCGTCGAGGGACGAGCGGCTGCATCCTCCCGGATCGCCCCCATTTCACCAGTGCAATGGGGTGGGTCTTGGGCCAGGAAAAACTTGACGAACGGCCACAGGTGAGGCTTTCTTGTCTCGCGAGTAATGAGGGCGATCCGGAGTCCATGCTACCTGTCGCGTGGGGCGGTCGCAGACAAGAAAACGAGGGGCCGTTGCGGTTCCCGGTCGAGCCGAGCGTCGCGACGCGATAATGGGTCATAAATTCCGCATCGAGACCGCAAATGGACGCCCCAGCTGGCGCAAAAAGGATATGGCGGGTATCATCTGGCGGTGATCGGTCAAAGCCTCTGGCGCATCACCGTCAAGCCTCTCGAGGGCGCATGCAAGGCGCATCGGACCCATGCTCTTTAACGGCTCGCGGTTCACCGGCTATCGCGGTAATGATCAAATCATCCGATGACTTGATGAATTGAGCGATGCTTTCGCTGTCCCGTCAACAGGGCGAACACGCTCGGCAGCGTCGGCAGGATCGAGAATGCACTGGGCCGTTTAGCCGGAATTTCAGACGTCGCCCTAAACTTCGCCAACGTGACCTTGTCTCTGTCGCGCGTACGCTCCAGCACGACAACAGCAAAGGACATCGCTAAGAAGATCCGTCCCCGCGGATTCGAGGTCCCGGAGTGTCCGCAGTATCGTCAGCCAAGTCGAGCACGCGTTGAAGACGAAATTCAACATCGAACACCCGACGGCCGGCATCGACTGGGAAGGAGACGCCGGTTGCAGCTTGGAGGAGGCTGGCGCTACGACGGCTTCCCAAGCGGGGCACTCGCACTGGCTGACTATGTGTCACGGCTCAGGCGGGTAGCCGAGAGGTTCAAGAGATTGGAACGGACAGCGCCAACGTGCTCTGATCCCTGAAAACTGGAGGGAACCGCCGGCTGGGCTGGGCAGCGTTAGGGGGATCGATATCGCGGCCGGGATCATGCCGCGATATCTACGCCTGGGCCTGAGGCAACGATCCGATCGACGCCCGTAGTACCGCTCCGAACTAAATAAGCTCTGGCGGGATATCTGCCACCGCACTGTATGCCGTACCCAAGGACGAAGCCACGATTGACGATCTCCCAGTAAGATGAATATCATTCCGGGTAGTTCGGTTTCTGCGACTGGCAGGCGGGGAAATGACATGGTTTATGATGTCGCTGTCGTTGGGGCTGGGTTTTCGGCGATAGCCGAAACCGCCAACCTATTGCGGCTGTTGCCGCCCTGGGCCTCTATCGCCGTCGTTGGCGATGATCCGGGGTTTGGACGGGGCACGGCCTACCGGACTGAACTTCACGTTCACCGTCTCAATGTTCCGGCTGGTCGCATGAGCATATTTGCAGATGAGCCTAACAACTTCGTGGACTGGCTACGCGATCAGAAACGCGAGGTGCCGCCGGATGGCTTTGCATCCCGCGATGATTTCGGCCGCTATCTTCGCGATAGACTGGCGTCTCTTTTGCGCGATCGCGACAACCGGCCAACCGTTCATTTCATCAAGGCGAAGGCGACGGCCTGCGATCAGTGTACACCGGGTAAGCTTGTGTTCCAGCTCGACAATGGTGCCAGCCTTCACGCCACCAACGTCGTCCTGTGCCTCGGCGTGGGAAATGCGGACTTGCCGGCCGATCTGTCCAGCGTCAAGGGAGTGTTGCGAGAGCGTATCGTTGCCAATCCCTGGCGGCTTGGCTGGCTGTCGCATGTGCAACCGTCTCAGACCGTCTGCATTCTCGGGTCCGGCCTGACCATGGTTGATCAGGTACTGGCGCTTCGCGCGCACGGACATCGCGGCCCGATCCATGTTCTGTCCCGTCGCGGCCGGGTTCCCCATGCGCACGCGACCCGGAAGGTGGAGCCGGTCGTACCGGCGCTTCCTGCTTCCCGGGAGATCAGTATGCTTCTGTCTGCATTGCGCAAACAGGTCCGTGCGGGCCCGCAATGGCGTGGCGTCATGGATGGATTGCGTCCCCTGACGCAAAGCCTCTGGCAGGAATTGTCCAACACGCAGCGAAGCCGCTTTCTCCGCCATGCTCTTGCCTGGTGGAACATCCATCGTCACCGTCTGGCCCCGGATGTCGCCTGTCAGCTTCATACGCTCCTCGATGACAGCACCGTGACCGTGCACAAGGGCTATCTTCAAGCCGTGGCAGAGAATGCAAACCGGCTGCACCTTTCCTTTCAACCGCGCGGCGGAACGGGCACCCACAAAATAGAAGCCGACTGGGTCGTCAACTGCACGGGCATGGAGCGGGCGGGGATCGCGCATTCGCCGCTGCTTCGGCAGATGCGCAGCGACGGACTGATTGCCGGAGATGACCTTGGGCTTGGTATCTGCGTCGATGCGAATTCGCAGGTCGTCGATTGCGATGGCAAGACGCAGGCGGGCCTCTATGCTATCGGTGCGCTGACGGCCGGACGGTTCTGGGAGATAACGGCGGTGCCGGATATTCGTGTCCAGGCGCGGAATGTGGCATCGCTGATATCTGCGGATCTGCGGGGCTCGGTGGATACCTGAGCTATGCCACGGGCCTTGTGGCAATAAATGTAGAGTAGTTCTGCTTCTTAGATGGCGTCTTCGGGGGTACAATTTTAGCCTTCGCGGCAGGGGACAAAAGCTGAAGGGATCTGCGTGCGCGGATCGTCTCTCTCTCTCTCTCTCTCTCTCTCATTTGACCATCGACGCCGATCCATTTGTCAGTCCTTGGTCCGGCGTTGAGAGATGACCATGCCGCTTATGATCAGGACAACCCGGAGGCTTGCCAGCCAGAAGGCCGAGTTCGCAGTTTTCATCAGTTTCATCACCACCCCACCTGTCATCTGTCCTCCGATGATCATAAGAGCAGTGTTCATGGCGCCGATCCGCGTAATCAACCAACTGCCGGAAGCAACGAAGACAACGACGACAGTGCCGCCAAGATAGGCATACCACGGGGCATCAAGGGCACCTATGGGTATGAGCCCGCCGATGGAAAGTCCGATGATCGCAGGAAACCAAATCCGAGGGCGTGGTTCCATAAGGATGCGATGAGTGGGGACGTAGAGAGGCTGAGCCGGCCATTGAGTTGCCGGCTAAGGGTGATGAGGATGCCTGCCAGACTGGCGCATAGAATGAACAGGGTCATATTGAACTCAAAAAAAATATGAGCATGCTGCGTGCAAGAACAAGGGTGAGCGCGACGAAATCCCGGGCGGTCAACTGTCGTTTCGGCAAGCCGAATAGCCCCATTTATCTGCGGCCAACCAGATCTTCAACTCGATTGGCGCAACGCTATATATGCTGCCACTGGGAATGGCGATCGCCGTTGCCATCCGTATCGC
>UCKS01000038.1 GCA_900473045.1 Hyphomicrobiales bacterium | reverse complement strand
TCCGCTCGCCGGACGCTTACTGTCGCTGACGTAGTCAATGAAAAAAGCCCCGCTTTCGCGAGGCTGCGTTTCATTGGGTGATTTCCAGATCACGGCTGCTGGCTGTACCAGTCATCTACGTCGCGCTTTACGCGATCCTTCTCGATGCCATAACGTTCCTGGATTTTGCCTTCCAGCTGATCCCGCTTGCCAGCAATCTGATCGAGATCGTCGTCGGTTAGTTTGCCCCACTGCTCTTTAACGTTACCCTTGAACTGCTTCCAGTTACCTTCGACACGATTCCAGTCCATCTTGACGCTCCCTTTGTTAGTGGTTGTGTGGAGGTGAAACGCGCCACAAAGGACTTTGTTCGGTAAAAAATGCCCATGGGCACACGGAACAACCAAACCGTCGCCCATCTTTAGCTGAATGGCCAGGCTGGAGGGTAACAATGAAAAACACGAACGAAATTGGCGCTGCACCGGATCCACCACAAACAACTGAAATCAAAGCAAGGCCCCGAACAAAACGAGGCGAGCAGTACAGTCTCGAACGATTCCGTAAGCGTTATGGGTTGAGCACCAATGAGGCACGAGATTTGTTTAGGCGATTCGGCCCATCTTCGATCGAGTAAGACTTGCTTTTACAGGCAAAAGGCAGGTCACGAGAAAATTAGATGGAGCAAGACCGTCAATCGCACATTATCAGAGTATCGAAGCGCCCCACACCTCTCGATACGGTGCAGAGCCCCAACTTGCATCGAACTACAAGCCAGCCAGTCCTCCCCGGATGGCTGGCTTTTCCATTTGGAGTTGACCTCGCTGACGAGTATTTTTACTGCCTGGCAGCGTACACCCTTCAGCGCGGGTGGTGACGGAGCCGCCTCCAGTGGCCAAGTTGCCGGACCAGCAGTCGCCCCCCACCGTTCGTCCATTGCGAAAGGAATTCCTAGGACGCCAAGATTCTTATTCGGACACTTGGAACAAAGTCCCCGGACAATAATTATTTATTCCTCGAGCGATCTCCCCATACCGCTCGATGGTCGATACCAACTTGAAGCCAGGTTCTCGAGGCTGGAGGAACCTGGCATTTTTGGCGTTGGGTTCATGTCAACACGCTGACTTCAGCCTTGCTCGGTGTGACAACCGTTCTCGTAAGAGCCAAACGATGATCAGAAGAATAGTGCCACCGCGACGGCCTTACCGACGTAGAACAGGGCACCGTTCGGATCTCTCATCAAAGTTCACCATTTCAACATCGCGAACCAGCGAGAGATGCGTTCTAACCCTTCTCCCTGATTCGGCCAAGCCGACGAGGCTTCGCCCAGCCTTCCAGCGCCTGGGCAAATTCGTCGAACAATTAGTCACCAGCAAAACGCAACTGCCCGCTCCGATAGTCTCTGCGGCCTTTTCTGATCCTTTAGCGCTATCTAAAGATTTTCTAGCGCCGGAACCAAACTATGTACCCGGCGTTGACGCCCATCGGGCCTTACCCGTCGGGTTCGATCATGGCGCGCTGCTCATCACGCGCCGCCCGGCTCACGCCTGTTATGGCACTTTCAAGCCGGCTCGGGAGCGAGGTGCTTTGAGAGGGCCTCGCTCCCAATGCGTGGGAATTCTCAAGTCGATCCGAAATATCGTGGTTTCACCGGAACTTTCGTTTGCTGCCTTGGTTTCATGCATATCAATCATGGAAGGGTGAAAGTCATGACTGACCGTGAACGTTTAATCAAAAAGCGAGCCTATCCATTGCGGGAAACCGAAGGAAATCGAGATGGCCGTCATGAGGACCACTGGGGACAGGCGGAACAGGAGATCGACGGCGGCAGTCCTGGATCACTCGCCACCGACGCGCCTCGCCCACCTGAAATGGACCTTGAGCCAATTCCCATGCCCGTTCAATTGGACGTCGACGATGACGTACCGCCCGCGCGAACAGGCCAACCTGCAAACATAAAAAATCCCGTCGAAGGCGCAGGCCCCGACACCTCAACTCATCATACCGGCCAGCAGCCGCTTGATCGACTTGCAAAATGAGCGGTTTCTTTGTTGTCGTCGGTATATTCCAGTGTCATCATATGCGCGGATGAGCCCTGAACGGCAGATCCCGCTTTGCCACACCGCGGCCCGAAACTGCGGTGTGGTTGTTTCTATGCGGTCAGCAGATGGCTGGGGGCTGTACCACCCCCCAGGTGACGGCCTCATGAGCGAAGCACCCGAAGTCGATTTTCGGGGAAGCAACTCTATCGCCTTTTCGCGGTCCAGTGACATCAAAGCATAGAGTATCTCGTCTTAGCTAAAGCCCTTACCGACCATCGGCACGCCGACCGAATAGAGCCCGGTCGGCGCGTCACCAACTGTCCGTTACAGCTCGACCAAGCGAGTCGTGTCTTTGTGGCGAGGCATTAGTTGACCAATGTGGGGGTCCAGTAGTCGACCGGGAGATGTTCTTTGCACCAGTAGATGGGTCCCTCTCGGCCGCGCTCCAATCCAAAGCATCCCCATCGTTCGCAACCCGGATGGACGCATGTGCGCTCTGATATCGAAGTCGGCGCAAAGCGGACAATCTGGGTTTCATCGCTCATCTGGGCGGCCTTTGAAAACTCGATGTTCTTATTATGTTCTCGCTGGCCTGGGAGTCAATGGTGCCCTCTCCAGCTAAGCTGTATTGCCCCAAATTAAGGCTTGCGCCCGGTTTCGCTTTCGCCAGCACACGCGCGCGCATTATAACAATTAATTGTTGCATTAGCCATTTTAATAGCGCTATGGTAGCGGCGGCTAAGGTAGGCCGGGAGGAATATTGCCTTTGCGTCATGCGACGCGCCGTCAGATAGTGCCAGTGATGGGCCGCGATGCGGCGGCAGGGCCGCCTCCGAGAAGCCGGGCGGCAAGTAAGAAAAGAACCGCACGGCTAATTCCGTGCGGCGGTTCACTGGAACTTTAATTGACATTGCCGTGTTTGCCACCGCGACCGGCCGCCGGTTTCTAGAAGCGGAAAAGCTAGGTACCGATTTCGTAAAGGTAACAGCTGGAGAGGTTCACCGGGAAGTTGGCGGATACCCCGCACGAAACCACACTATGCCCACATGCTGTGATGCCATGTACCGCGAGCAGAGGGACGGCGATAGCGTCGTCTCAACGCCAAGGGCAAGGCGCATCTTTGACTATCGAATACATGCTGCCGCGATAGACTTTAATCGCCGTGCCCTCGGATGAATAACACGCCGACAAGCCCCATCACCACGATGCACTGTAAAATGAACATAGGCCACTGATCTGACATGGCTAATATTAGCCGAACCTGAAAACACTGCAATTGCTGATGAGCATGAAAAAGCCGCCACCTTTCGGGATGACGGCCTCGTGTCAAACGATCCTGCTATCGAAGGAAAAGCTGGAACACATCCTGTGAATAATAATAGCCGTCACTGTGGCGACGATAGCCACGGCGGTGCTCACGGTATCCTCGGTGCCCGTTCCAATACCCGCGCCGCTCTTGGCGTCGCTCAGCACGGTCATGGCGGCGATCATGGCGGCGGTCGAACCGGTATTCGCGGCGGTCATGGCGGCGCTCTACGCGATCATGACGACGCTCCTGGCGCTTCTTCCATCGCGGCTTGTCATCGTCACTGTGGCGATATTGGACCGCCTGCACGTCAGACGTCACCTGAGCCTTTGCGGGAACGAGTGGATTGGCTGACACTGGCATGAAGGTCGTGAGGCCTATTACCATCGCGATTGCAGCGGCGCCGACTGTCTGGATTATCTTTTTCATGGTCATCCTTTCAACGTGATGACCTACCATGCGCCTGGGGCTATGAACCCGATGTGAACCCGTCGTTCATGTTGGGGTCGGCCAACGCGCCGCGAGTGTGAGTGCGGTTGGTGTCGCGCTGGCCTGTGGTGATAAAAGCCCCGCCGCCATGAGTAAACAGCGACGGGGAAACCTGCCGGACATGCGGGACGGCAGGAGGAAACTTAACTGGGCTCGGATTGGCTAGCGGAAAGCCGACGCAGCACTTCCCTCGCCTGCTCCTTCTGCCGTTCGTCGGGCTGGGAAAAGACGTGGAACAGCCGCGCCTTCTGGATGACTCTGTCGTCGACTGCGGCGTTCAGGCCGCCACCTGCATAATGTCATGCCCAATAGCGTTCCGGACTGTGATGTCAGCCACGACCAGCGCCAACGGACTTGAATTGAAGAGATCGACGTCGACGTTGAAGCCGGTGTGTGCGGGGTTATCGCGCCAAACACGAACGTTCCGGCCGGCGCGCTCACAACGTTATGGCCGTCGACCAAATAAACGCCTGGCAAACGTAGGAATCAACTGGGAGGCAGATCAGACTGTTCTTGCCGGAGCGGTACGTGGGCGCCATGGCGTCGCTGGCGACTGGATGAATGAAAGGATCGGCTTGGCTTGCCGCGGGACGACCGGGAGCTGCATGTTCATGCCGCCACCTCCAGCCGTTCCACCCCGTGGGGCCGTCGAAGTCCAGCATCCGCCAGAACATTGCAACGTCCTCGGCTTCCATGCGCTCGACGCAGACTATGCGGAGCAGGAGAAGGTCGCCAAGGGTGATGCCGAGATAGCATGTGACGATGCCGTGACATTCTCGTGACATCACCGCTCTGCAAAGGTCAACAGTCCAACAATGTACTTGCAAAACCCCTAAATTAGTAGTGGTATATGAATACTCTTGGGAGAGAGGCTACTGCATTTCATATATTGCAAATTTTATTGTGAGCCATATTACGCCGCCATTTCCTGCCGGGAGTGGCGGCTTTTATTGGTGATAAAAACCGCGGAAACATTCCCCTGCAGGTTGTTTACGCCGCAAGGCAATGCTACTTACTCTCGTCGCTAAGGCGGAGGCGGCACGGCGGCCGGCTGCTCCCTACACGTTGTGCCTGGCTTCCAACGCGATTGCCAATTTCGCCTAGTGGCCTATCCTACCCCTCATGCCGAAGTTCCCCGAGATAATCCTTCCTGCGCTGTTTTCCTCGCCCTCGTCGTTGGGTTGATGCTGTTCATTGGCCCTGTTTTGCGAATGCTCGACTGGCCTTCTTGACCAACTGGCGAAAGTACAAGGCAGAACATTACCGGAAACATTACCGAGTTATCCACTGGCTATCCACACGTTACACAACGTGCGCTGCGGGCGATGGTCATTGTCTGTCCGCCTTGAGTGGAGCACCCATTACCCTTTACAAGAGCGTAGGTCCGACTGAACAAGGTCCTGCACTAGAGTTGCTCCCGGAAACCGGGTTTGAGTTTCATCTATTTAGGCGATAATTGACTTGAAACCGGTAACAGTCACCCCATATCCCATTGCAGAACTCGCCCACAGCATTTGACCACGGATGTACTGGCACTTGCTGTGTGGCGCTTGGAGAGGTCGGGCAATCGCCCGGCCTTTTTATTTTGGCCCGATTGAAAGGGCCTCAGCCATCCGCAAATTACGCGACATGTCTTACATCGCTACCCTGATACCGGATTTGATTCGTGCCGCAAACCGGGTCACAGGTTGAGTGCGCTCGAAAAAGGCCGTCTCCTTAGCAATCGCTCGTGGCGATAAGGGAGATGAACGGGCGCGCGGCGATAGACGCCAATTCGCTTGCGTTCGACGATACAATTATTCTTCAGGTGGCGGCCGCAACGATAGACAGGTGGCCCGACGAGCCGTAACCGCAGTTTTTCTCAGCGCCGCAGGCAGTCTGCTCAATCTAATGCGAATTTTGGATGTGGATAAAGAGGTGGATCGTCGATATCGTTCCGGAAGGCGTTCGCTTGAAAAGAGAGCGACATGCCTCGTATGAGCGTGAGATGCCGAAGCGCGTCGAGGTGATGCCGGAACTTTCCAGCACGAACCCGACGAAGCCAGCGCACCAGGGCGTCATCATCCGTGAACGGAAGCCCGAGCGCCTTCCACATCCAGAATTTCAGGTGCGTGGTTTTTGCCCTTGATCTCGCGAAGGCCGGAGTAGGCGGGCAAATGTCAGCCAGCGCGCTTCGCCGGAACCTGGCGGCTTCTGGCCCGCGACCGGATAGCCGAACAGTTTTTCAAACGTGATTGGGCCGATATAGGGCCGCGCCTGCAGGCCGGCCCATTTCTTGCAAGCGATGATAGCTTTCTCGGTGGCCGGTCCCATAACGCCATCGGCGCCGGACGCGCCGACCGAGTAGCCAAGCGCAAGCAAGCGCGTTGGATGTCAGCGATCGTTTTCATGGTGATTTCCTTCGATTAGCTAAGGAGTCACAATTGAGCCGAGATGTTCTCGGCCATTGGCTTCTCCTGTGATGTGGGAACTAAAGAATGGTCGCACGAGTTATGGCGCAGCTGGCTTTCGGACCCACTCTCCCGGAACGCCAGTCAGAGGCCTGCTCTCGCCTGCTTGCGCGACCAGGCCTCGCCCTTTTCAGATTGAGGAACTACCCACCAGATGATATGGCGCCGTTCCTTCACGCGATGGTACGGGAAGGCAATGAACCCGGTCGATCTCGGTCAGCGGCAATCGGTTTTACCTTCTCCGCATGCCGGAACAAAACATCCCCCTGGCAGTTCGTGTGCAACTGGCTGGAGGAGTGAGTCCCTCAGGTCAGCCAGAGGCCTGGCGTCAAGCCCCTTCCAGCAACCAGGCCTCGCCCACCTCACGGCCGTGAAATCGCCCGGTGTCGCCAAATTGGGGGTTGACGTTCAGCCGCACATCCCCAAGTCTTGCCGGACTTGTGGAGGCAGGAATGACTTATGACTGGGATGGTCGACGGAACCGACTGGCCAAGGCGGCACGCATCACAACAGGCGCAGCATTGGCGCTACTCGTACTGGGATTGCCGCTGCTGGTTTTTGTTTGATAACTACGGCCACACGAATGCCGGCAGCTCGCCGACAAATTCCTCGATCCCCGGCTGCGACCGTTCCCCCGCCGTCACCTTTTCCAGCTCGGCTGTGGCGTAGCTCCAGACTGCCGATCGCCAAACGAAAAGCGCTTCAGCTTCTGCCGCGAACTGCGCGTTCGGGTCGCCACGGTCGCTGACGGCCGACTGAATGCTGTCATAGTCCCGCTCGCTGGCCTTTGATTCCAAGTGCGCCTGAATGGCACCGGTATAAGATGCGAGCGCATTTGCCGCCGCTTCTGCGGCACGCGTCTCAGCTGTCGATAAAAGCGAGAGATTGATGTTACCCCTTGACCGTCTCCGCACTTTCGTCCGTTGGCAATGGCACAACACCATCGGCGGGATTGATCAGCACCTCGGACGTTGCGTGCGCCTGACTTATGCACCGTGAAGCTAATAGGTTTCAGAGTTAGAAAACTGGTGCGTAACTCTTGAATTAGAGACGGGTCAAACATTCTAGCCAAGGAGGAGAATGGAACATGGAACGACCACAGCGGTTTCCAGACATGATCGCCGTTCTTCGCTCTTGGTATGATCTGGCCGCCCTGCCGCCTTTTGGGCCGAAGGCTCGGGCGGTTTCGCTTGCACTGGGCCGTGGTGCTCTTGGCAACTTGGCCAACCTTGGCAAACATGGGCGCGCCCCGCGCCCCCGTTCCTCGTCCTGTCTTTGGCCTCGGTTGTGGGTTTCTGCGTCTCCATCATCCGGGCCTCTGCATCCGGCAAAGTGGGTGCCTTCGTGCGCACCTCACCCCGGACGATTCTGCTCGTCGCAGTCGGCCTACTGGTGAACGACATCCTCTATCTCATGGCTATGCCCCGAATTGGGCCCTGCCGAGGCCAACATGATTTCCTACCTCTGGCCGATACTCCTCGTGCTGATTTTGTCGGTCATGCGCCGCACATCGATCCTACTTGGTCAGTAGGGCGGCATCCTCGCTGCTTTCGTGGGTGCCGGCTTGGCTATCGGGCCAACCTTCGCCCGTAGTTTTGACCTGCCCGGCATCACTCTGGCTTTCATGAGTGGCCTGACCTTCGCGGTCTATGCCGCTATCCGTTCGCGCGGGCACGAGCCGCATGACGTGATCGGCCCATCCATGGGCTGATAGCCTTAATCGGCATGGTGCTGCACTTTGCATTGGAGGAACCGACCGCACTCACTGTGGCGCAGTGTTTCGCTATTGCAGCCATCGGCATTGCGCCTTTGACGCTGTCGAACGCGCTCTGGGATCGTGCAAGCCGGAGCGGCCATACTGCTTCAATTTCGGGGATCGCCTACCTGACGCCTTTGGTGGACCTCTGCTGCTCACACTGTTCGGCACCGCATCCATCTCCTGGCTGACGGTCGCTGGTGCATTGCTGATCGTGTTCGGCGCATACATGGCTTCCCGATTCGAACTGCAAATGCTTCGGGACCGCCGTCTAAAAAAGCCCAGCAGCTCGGCAGGTGCCATAATGGCGGGTCATCCGATTATGCCCGCTTCTGGCGCATTCTTGTCATCAAGGTCGTATCGGCATTTTTGGCCAACCGAGCTTGGTCAATGTGCTGGGAAAACACCGGTTACCATTGATGGGGTTCTAATGAGCATTGTCTTGCGCGCGCACCAGCAGCAGGTAGCGAGAGCCACTGCCAACTAACAATCCGACATCTCGGCGATTGAAGGAGACACTCGCCTGAGAGCAATGTCTAGCGATGTAACCTATGCTGAAATTGCAGTTCTCCAACGCCTCAGAGACGAGAAAATGCAGATGCTGTACCGCTACGAAAACCTTACGGAGGCGTTGAACGCCGTCCTTGGAGACATTAGCATTGCAGCGGAATAAACCCCGCCACCGGTGAGATGACGGGGCTTCAAACTTCGAGGCTGGGGCTTCCCCGCTCCACACCGTAGACCGGTCTGTTGACCCGTTCCGCGCCTCGCTATCAGGCTTCTGGCCTCCTGTTGGAGCGCCTTGCCTGCCGGTTTCAGGTATCGCCATCCAAACCGTTCAACCGGAAACGGCCTTGGTCGCGGCCAGGGAGGGTACTGGCTCTCAGGTAACTGGGAGCGATTTATTGTCCGCTCAAGACAGGGCGGGATCCTACCGCCATGGCAATCTATCGCTTGTGCCTTCATAGCGGCTTTGCGACCAGCAGGAAGGATGTCGACACCAACTGGCCCCTGTATCGCTTCCCACGGAAGCACGCCCGGCATGCGCTTTCCCATTTCTTGGCAATCCGGGACAGGATTTCTTGCAAGTCTTAGCGGATGGCAAGGCCAGACCCGACAGCAAGAGAGGCGATTGGTTGCGAAGGCAGGATTCGAACCTGCGGCCTTTTGGTTATGAGCCAAACGAGCTACCGGGCTGCTCTACTCCGACATGTGGATTGAAAATTCCACGCCGCGCTCCATTTCACTAAGTGGTACACTTTAGGAGGAACCAGCATGAACCGGAATACCCTTATTGGCCTTGCAGTTGGCGTCGTGGTTGTGGTCCTTGCGATTGTTTTCCTGATGCCAGGGAGCAATGACACAACGACAAACACAACTACACCGCCGGCTACGACGACCGAGCCGACAACGTCGCAGCCTACGACTACGGAACCGTCAACCACGACTCCGACAACAACTCAACCGACAACAACGCAGCCTTCGACCACGACACCAGCTCAGTAAAAGGCAAATTGAAGGCGACCATCCTACCGATAAACGGGGTGGTCGCATTTATTTCGAGGGAACCGCAGAGTCGCTAAACTCGTTTCTCCTTAGTAAGGAGATCAGACATGTCCAACGCAAAGGCAAAAATCCCGCTCGAAACGAAGTCTGTTTCTCATGGTGGAAGCTATGACGTCGCGTACTTCGCGAAGAAGCATGGGCTATCGATGAAGGATGCAATGCGTCTGATCAAAGCCCACGGCTCGGACCGCGACGCTGCCGACCGAGCGGCACAAAGGTTTCATCACTAGCGTCATCTGGTGGAACCTTGGTCGCACGCGTCAGTTCTCAGAGCAGTCCCGCTCTGAGGATACAACCATGACGACGTCAGCGAAACTTGCCATCGCGCTGCCCATCCTCATTGCGGTGGTACTGGTTTTCAAATTAATTTTCGGCTTGAGTTCCGATTTCGTTGTTCGAAGGATTTCACACGCGCAACGGTAAAATAATAGCAGCCGTTATCGTCGTCCTAAGGGTAACCCCTCGTAAGGCGACCTGCGCCGGATCTTCCGTGTATTCCAGCGGGATTTTCGTGATACCTCGTTCACCAATCCCCCTGGCTTGACAAATGCCGCCTCCGGGATGAGTACAAATTTATTGATGCCTTGCAGGGAGGCCGGTTTGAGCGACCCAGTTCAGCCGGAGGTTGGAACTTCTCCTTTGAGCACAAAGCGCCAGTTGACCCAGCTGCCTATTGATCCATGCGGCGAAGGTGTCTGGCAACAGTTTCGGCATGTTTCCACAACAAGACATCGTAGGGCCAGAAACTCCGTTAGGAATTCCTGCGAACATTCCTCATGCGATCGAATGTATGATGGGCATTTGCAGATATCTTCTTGCAACTCCAAGTTTGCACAAAACGATTATGTTGGCAGTAAGAACATTAGCACCATGTGTTGTATGCCGCCTTATAGGATATGGGGGCCGAATCATCCTTGATCAGCCTACAGCGGAGTGCTTCGTTTGTGCCTGGTCTAGAAAACACGACGCGTGGTGCCGGATCGGTTGTTGCACGTGCTCAGGGCAGTGCCCTTTAGCTAGCCACTCCAGCGCCGGTTCCCAGCAGGCTAGCGCATCATGCATAACTTTTGGCGTTTCTGGTCGCAATCCCGGATGTTCCGCTGATCGGGCTCGCCTGAAAGATAGAATTGGGACGGATACGCCAACCTTTGATATAGTGATTGAGTCACCGGAAGCATAGTGATCGAGACGGAGCCCCGCTGAGGCCCCGTCCGGATTTCAGATCTTCAAACCTGTCTTGAGGCCCTGCCCGTATAACGCGCGCGCTCGGCATCGATTTCGGCCTGCGAGTAAGGATCGGCCTTGTCATCAAAGGAGGTCCAGCCCTCACCTTCATAGGCCGTCCGGCGAGCCGGAAGATCGACCCAGTTCGAGCGCTGTAGAATGGCTTCGGCTTCAGAGGCACGGGCATCAGCGACCTTTGCCGTCACCAGGGTACCGCCGCGGCGAACGCCTTCAGCATAGACATGGGCATCGCGTTCGTCGACGCCGGAGTCCGTCAGTGCTCCGATGATGCCGCCCGTGGCACCACCGACGACTGCTCCAGCGACAGCGCCGGTCGCCGTGGCCGCAAGCCAACCTGCGGCTACAACCGGCCCGACACCTGGGATAGCCATGATACCAAGGCCAGTCAGCAGACCGCCGACACCGCCCACGGCAGCGCCGATGCCAGCGCCTGTACCCGCACCTTCGGCGGCGTCATCGTCATCGTCGTTGTATCGTCCGTCCGAATTGTTGGAAACGATGCTGATGTCGCTGTCGGAAATGCCTGCCGCCTTGAGCTGGTCAACGGTCGAGCTTGCGTCGGAATAGCTGTCAAAAAGGCCTGTCACTGTCTTCGTCATGGTGTTTCTCCTCATTTCTTGAACCGCGCTTACTTGGCGACGATGTTGCCCTGGTAGTCCATCGACACCATCACGGGTTTGCCGTCTTTCGTCGCCTTGCCCTGCCAGACGCCCTTGTCGTCGAGCTTCAGCTCGGTGACGTCGGCGTATCCAGCTTCAACGATGCGTTCCTTGGCCTGATCTTCGGTGAAGCTGTTCGCACCTTCGACTGGCGCTGTGGCATTTTGTTCGGCGGGTGTCGCGACAGCTGGCGTGTCGCCGTCGGGATTTGCGGCTGGCTTGGTTTCCTGAGCGAATACCGAGGTTGCGGAAAAGGCGACGGCCGCAGTTGCGACGAGAAGTTTCTTCATTGTGCTCTCCTTGCGGGATCGTTGAGTGATCCTGGCAGTGAGAACACTCACGAAATTATATAGTTCCGGTATTGCAGGCCGTCCGACCGCAACCTAGACCGATGCCTTACGTGTCGTAGACCAAAGTCCTACATTCGAGGCCGATCGTCCCAAGCATCCGACGAGAAATCCTTGAGCTGAGCACAGCCGCGGGCGCGTGATGAATCGGTCGGCAAATCCCGTCGCCATGCAGGTTTGGCATAACGCGAATGTTTGAGGAGATCCGTGTCAGTTCTCCATTTGAGTGAGTGACTGCGGTTGCTGGTGGTGTCCTTCGCTGCGATATCGATGATACCTACCCAGCATGTAATGGCGGCAGAGTGATGGACAAAGCATTGCACTGACGCTCTGCCTGGAGCATTGATCAGCGAGGGAATAGCAGGGCCGACATGATGCTTCACGCTGCGCGGCGTGACCGCAACGTGCCCGTGATCGTCTGCTTCGGAACGAGCAAGACGGATGCCGACGCTGCCTTTGGCTCGGCACTGTGGATTACCAAGCCATGCGCCCCTGCCAAGCTCACGGCAGCCGTGTATTCCGTGTGGGACCTCAAGCACGACTGGGCTCTCGAAAGCTTCATGCTGCTGCCAAAAACTAAGAAGAGGTCAGTCGTACAGATCCCGAGCTGAACCGAAAACCTGTCGTCGGCAACTTGAGAGCAGGGCGTGCGTGCCGTTGGCTCCACTGCAGACACCGTCCGACAGCAAAAACAAGGTGGCATCCAAGGTTGCTACATCGGTCGCCTGCCTGACTATGCGGCGCGCAACGGGCTTAGACTCCGGCGAGCCTTTGTAACGCAGGAAGATCGACAGCACCACGATGACCCAGTCGAAAAAATTCCGACTGCCAATCTGCAAGGACTCGAACCAGAATTGGGCGCTGCCCATGTGATCCATCATCGACGTCGCGGGCTGCCCATGCATCATTGCTTCGGCGTTATCCGCCTCCGCGCTGTACCTGAGGAGCAGAACAAATGTCTCCACGAAGATCAAAGGATGTCTGCTCGGAGGTTCTACGCTGCAGGAGACGTAGTGATCAGTTAGCGACCGCACGAAGCCTTCAAGCGACTCACATCCCAGACTTTGGTCCTGTATTCCGCCGGTAAAGGACCTGTGAGCCGCATATTCGGGGCACAGTTCCGGAACACAGAACGGCACGTCGCGTTGACCGCCCGACACAATACGTGACAAATGCTGGAGACGAAAATGCGAAACAATCTTCTAGCCATGCTCGGCATTACTCTTTCTCTAAGTGCGCTTGCCGGGAGCGTCATGGCGATTCCCAATTACCTTCACGAGCGTGAAGTCAAAACGCTGAGTAACATAGACATCACTTCGCTCTGGACTTCCCATCCCGTGTCGGTCAATCGCAGCACGCAGAATTTTGAACGGCTCCCCGCTCTCGTCGTCGAGTTGCCGAACTCGGCGGAAATGAACCCCGGCGTGGCCAACTCGTTACCAGCGCGAGCCAACCTTCGATGCGGGTTGTACGACCTAACCTGACCGACGATGGCGAACCGGCGAGTGTCGGCCTGACCTCAAATTATCAGTCCGACACCGAAGTGGCGGCATGGTGCGCCGAGCGTTACAGGTCCTATCGCGCTTCGGATAACACATATCAGCCGTACAGAGGTGCCCGTCTTCAGTGCGAGCCGCCGTTCACAGCGTCAGTGAATGGCACGGAGACTGCCGATGTGGTGCAGCAAGCTTCCGACATCGGTGAGATCCACTATCCCGGAGAGAGCCATTCTCAGTGGTGCTTTAGGCGCTATCGCTCCTATAACCCTGACAACAACACATACCGTGCCTTCAGCGGCGAATTTCGCCCCTGCGCGTCTCCTTATATTTGACGGCTAGCGGCGAGAGCGTGTCGCATGACTTAAGCATCCGGGATATTGACGAACTGCCTTCGCGCCATAATTTGTGACAATCGGTTTGCAGGTCAACACTGCGGGCTTATTGGAGAACCAGACACGCATGCCGTCGTTCGTCAGGCTAATCGGACGCAAACCCCTCTCGCTTGCCCAGCGGTTTCTTCTCGTCGGCGGTCTCGTGTCACTTGTCGCAACGGTTATCGTCGGTGCTTTCGTCACAAGTCCCATCGAAGATGCGGTGGCGAGGAATTCCGGAGCCGCGACCGCGCTCTACGTTGACAGCGTCATCGCACCTTTGCTGCCGGACTTGCAGGGTAGCGCTGACCTGAGCGACTCCGTGAAGCAGGCGCTGGACGAGACGCTGGGTCAAGGCGCGTTGGGGAACGCCTGATGTCCTTCAAGCTCTGGCGTCCGGACGGCACGAAGGAAGAGATCGGACGGAAGCTGCCAATCAGCGAGGGCCTGCAGACCGCGCTGACCGGGAAGATGGTCGCGGAATATGACAACGTCGACGATGTCGAGAGCGAGAGCGAACGCGAAAGCGGAATGCCGCTCCTCGAGGTCTACAATCCGGTTCTTCAGCCTTGGTCCGGCGATGTCGTCGCGGTCCTCGAGTTCTACGAGATTGCGACTGATTTCCAACACAGCCTGAACCACGCCCGGCTGCAGTGCTGGATCGTCGTGTTGGCGTTCACCATGACATTCTTCGCCATCCTGTCCGCTCTCGTGTTCAAAGGGAGCAGGATGATCGACGATCAGCGTGAGGCGTCCACGACCTGTCCAGCCTTCTCACGCTGAACGGCGAACTTAGTGCGAAGCTGCAACGCGCGAGCCAACGCACGACGGCGTTGAACGAGGGATACCTGCGACGTATTGGAGCGGAATTGCACGATGGACCGGCGCAGCTTGTCGCTCTCGCGGTCCTGAAGGTAGACAGCGATGCCATCAACAATCCTCGGACGTCGCGGAACATATGGGACGGAGAGATCACGTCTATCAAGACCACTCTGGATGACGCCATGCAGGAAATCCGGGCGATCTGTAGCTGTCTCGTCCTGCCGCAGATCGAAGGAGCCGATCTCAGCGAAATCATCGAACGAGCTTTGAAAGCTTATATGCAGCGCACGGGCACAACGGTGCGGGTCTCGACGTCTCCGACCTCGCCCGCCGCTCTCGTGGGGAAAATCTGCGTCTTCCGCTTCATACAAGAGGCGCTCAACAACGGGTTCCGTCACGGCGGAGGTGGACAATATGTCGTGCAGACCTTCGACAGGCAAAACGTGTCGATCACCGTCGGTGACAGCGGCCCGGGCTTCGACCCGGCGGAAATCAAACCGTCCAGTCTTGGGCTGTCGGGCCTGCGCGAACGGGTCGAGAGCCTGGCGGACATTTCGACTTGAAGACTTCGAACCAGGGAACCGTGCTGCGCATGTCCCTGAACCTGCGTGAGATGGAGCCAGCATGATGAAAGAGATAACCATAGCCGTCGTCGACGATCACCCGCTGTTTCGCGAGGGCGTCATGCGCATCCTCTCGGAAATCCCAGGCTTCCGGATCAACGGCGAAGGATCCGCATCAGATGAGGCGCTTGCACTGTGCGCCACCCTCAAGCCGAGTATCCTGCTCATGGATATCTCGATGCCAGGCGGCGGGCTAAATGCGATCGTGCCCATCCTGCAGGAGAACCCAGGCCAGAAGATCATCGTGCTGACGGTCTCGGAGACGAGCGATGATGTGATGAGCGCGTTGTCAAAAGGCGTCCCTTGTCAACGGCGGAGCAAAAGCAGGCCAGTGTGGCGGAGTAAAACCAGGCCAGCGGCAGGGCTGTGGTGCCGACATGGAAATGGCCCCGATCGGGGCCATTTCCATGTCGGCGGCGATGATTTTGATCAGGGTGTGAGGATTTCGCCGGTATCGGGATCGACGTTTGGAGTGGCCTGGTTTTGCTCCGCCCCTGATGACGGATTGCGGCGGCGGGCGGCGGACTGTTTCAGCCGGTAGCTGTCACCATTCATGGTTAGGATGCTGACGTGGTGGGTCAGCCTGTCGAGCAACGCACCTGTCAGCCGCTCGGACCCTAGCACCGACGTCCAGTCCTCAAACGGCAGATTCGACGTGACTATCGTCGAGCCGCGTTCGTAGCGTTGCGAGAAGGTCTCGAACAACAGCTCCGCTCCGGTCGATGACAAGGGGACATAGCCGAGTTCATCGATGATCAGCAGTTTTACCGAAGCCAGATCGCGCTGCAGCTTGAGCAAGCGTCGCTCGTCACGAGCTTCCAGGAGTTGACTGACCAGGGAGGCCGCAGTGGTGAACGTGACGGTGAAGCCTTTCTGGCAGGCGGAGAGGCCCAGAGCGAGCGCGACATGGGTCTTGCCGGTGCCGCTATTGCCGAGAGCGATAATGTTGTCGCGCCGCAGGATGTATTCGCAACGGGCAAGCTCCAGGACCAGCATCTTGTTCAGGCCGGGGATAGCGGTGAAGTCGAAGGTGTCGAAGCTTTTGACCGCCGGGAAGCGGGCAGCGCGTATCCGTCGTTCGACCGTGCGGCGTTCCCGGTCGATCAGTTCCAGTTCGATCAGGCGCAGCAGATAGCGGGGATGATCGACCCCGGCCTCGGCGCATTCCCGTGCCACCTTCTCATATTCGCGCAGCACCGTCGGCAGCTTCAATTGCTTGAGATGGTGGGACAGAAGGATTTGCGGGGTTCCACCCGTTGTGCCTGTTGGCATCGTGTCGCTTGCTGTGCGGGTCATGCTGCCAACACCGAATAGTCTGCCGCCGAGGTAATCTTCACATCCATCTTCGGCAGATGCGGATAGGAAGCAATATCAAGTCGGGCTGGACGACGTTCGATACGTGCCAGTGCAATCAGCTTGACCGCATCAAAGCCAGCCGCACCGAGATGGATCGCCTCCGTCACCGCAAAGGTGACGACGTCATTCGGCATTGCCTCCAGAAGCCGCAGCACCTGGATGAACTCACGCTTACCCCGATTGCCCATTCGCGCTTCCAGCAAATGGCGCAGGTGCTGGAACACCTCCGGCAGGTCCCACCCCTGCAAGGCGGCTGCCTGGTCGAGCGCATTGGGCTTCATCTCGATCAGCGCCAGATAATGCAGCGGATTGGAGACGAATACCCCTTCGCCATAGGAGCGAGGGTGTCGGGCGATCTCCTGACCTGCACACAGGATGACGACCTCCTCGACAAAGCCCTTCACCACAATATCCTGGAAGCCGTAGGCGGTCGGCACTGAGTAGTCGTTGGTGCGATAGCGCACCAGGGCCATCGACGAAACGCGACCGGCACGCTTCTCGCAAGGCTCCAGCGGCACGGTAGGCAGGCGGCGCAGTGCCGCGCTATCGGCCACCAGGCGTTCACCAATGGTCTCAGTGTGTCGATCGGCGCACTCGCCCTGGCGGCCCCGGCAACGGTCTTCGAGCATTGCGTTCAAAGCCGCAAAGCTTGCCGTCGGCCGAAGTGGACGTCGATGCGGCTCGTCGGCAAATCAAGGTTACGCTGGCGCAGGACAACCGCCCGTATTTCGTCGCTAGTTTTTTCGTCGGCAGCCCGCAGATCCTGGTGTCTTCCACGGCGCGCACCAACAACAACTCGAACATTTGCGTTATAGGGCTCGACAAATCCGACGATGCAACGGTTTCGCTGGAAACAAATGCAATGATCTCAGCGCCGAAATGCGCTGTCTATTCCAATTCGGGAAGCACGTCCGGTCTCGTTGCGACTGGTAATTCAAACCTGATCGCGCAATTGACCTGCTCCGCTGGCGGACATAGCGGCATGCCCAAGAACTATAACCAGGAACTGCCGCTCACCGACTGTCCGATCGTCAGTGGCCCCTTGGCCTCAAGACCGGCTCCAAGCGTTGGCCCCTGTAAGGAAAAGGACGCCGAATACAGCCACCATGTCGGATCGCTTCAGCCGGGCGTGTATTGTGGTGGGCTGACAATCAAGGCGTCGTCCGAAGTCACCTTGAAGCCTGGCGTTTACATCATCAAGGACGGCCCCCTGGTAATCGAGTCCAGCTCGACCGTCGAGGCAAAGGGTGTCGGGTTCTATTTTGCCGGATCGAACGCCAGCTTCCTGTTCGAAAGCAGCAGCCAGGTCGATATCGAAGCTCCAATCTCTGGTCCCCTCGCCGGCCTAGTCGCGTTTCAAGACAGATCCTCTCCGGAAACCGATTTCGTAATCACCAGCAACAAGGCGCGGAAACTTCTCGGAACGATCTACCTGCCAAACGGCAACCTGATCGTTGCCGCCAACAATAAGGTGGCGGACGGCTCCGCCTATACGGCAATCGTCGTTCGCAGGCTGCGGCTGTCGAAAGGCCCGAATCTCGTGCTCAACACCAAGTACAAAGAACGCTGGTCCCGGTTCCCGACGGTGTCGGCCCGCAGACGGTCGCGCCGCAACTGATCAACTGATTGCTCGAGGTCGCAAGGAACGAGCCTGGCGGGACAGCCTTCGGAGCGGCAATTGCATTGTCTGTGAAGGACAAGCATGCTGTTCCCGTCGCTGCATTTCCCACGCAGACCAGAGACACTGGTACTTTCGCCATCACTTTTTTACGCCAAATTTAACGTCGAGAAATCTTTTACCACGAGCGAATCGCACGGGAATACAAACCGCCGTTAGATAACGCCCCCGGCCCGTCATCTCGCCCGAGGCGATAGCGATGAAACTTAATTTCAGTGAACCGCTCGATAAAGATTAATCCCGCCGTATCTACAAAGCAGATGTCCCACTGACGGCGACGTTGAGGCTGGAGGTGTATATTGAACGGCGGTAATTCGAGTGGGGCGCCTTCACCGGGCGACCATGTTGCAAAGGCGAAGCTTTCGGGCCGCACGATCCTTATCTTGATTGGGGTTGCAGTGATCTTGAAAGTTGGCCAGGAAATATTCGTACCGCTCGCTCTGTCTCTTCTTCTGACTTTTACCCTTGCACCGATCGTCTCGTTCCTGAGAAAGCGCAGGGTCCCGAAGATCGTGGCGGTGCTACTGGCCGTTGCAGCCGCGTTTCTCGCGATCGCCGTGTTCAGCTTTGTCGTTGCCACACAGGTGGCGAACCTGGCGGAAAATATTCCGACATACCAACGCAACATCGTCGGGAAGGTCCATGCTCTCAGTCAGGCAGGATCGGGCAATAGCGTTCTCGAACACTTTAGCAAGGCGGTTGAACGTGTCGGTGCGGAAATACAGACCCGGGCGGTTGAAAGCCGGGACGAATCTCAACTGGAAGCGACCGCACGCGAGCCGATGCCGGTCGAAATAGTCACCCGCTCCAAACCCATCGAAACACTCGTCAACTTCTTACTCCCCCTCGTCAGTCCGTTTGCAACTGCGGGCCTCATCATTGTTCTTGTCATCTTCATGCTTTTAGAGCGCGAAGACCTCCGGGACAGGTTCATTCGCCTCGTTGGCCTAGGGGACCTTCATCGCACGACCGCCGCCCTCCAAGATGCGGGCAAGCGCGTCGGAAAATACCTTCTCATGCAGCTAGTGGTAAATTCACTGTATGCGTTTCCAATCACGATCGGGTTGTGGTTGCTGGGCATTCCGAACGCCGTACTGTGGGGCCTTTTGACACTCGTGCTGCGGTTTGTGCCATATATCGGCGCCGTCATCGGAATGATACTGCCATTGTTTCTGGCTCTCGCCATTTCACCGGGATGGTCGCTGGTAGCCTGTGTTGCGACACTCTTCATCGTGACCGAGCTTGTCAGCAACAACGTCGTGGAGCCTTGGCTCTACGGCAGCCATACCGGGTTGTCCCCACTCGCGATTATCATCTCCGCCATCTTCTGGTCGTGGCTTTGGGGTCCTTTGGGATTAATGCTGTCGACACCCCTCACCGTGTGCCTGGTTGTGCTTGGCAGATATGTCCCGCAGTTCGACTTCCTCGATGTTCTGCTTGGAAACGAACCTGTGCTCCAGCCGCAGGAGAAGCTCTACCAGCGGCTGCTCGCGGGCGACCCGAACGAGGCGACGGACAACGCGGAAGACTATCTTGAGGACGAATACCTCGTCGATTACTACGAAAAGGTGGGACTGCCTGCGTTGGTCCTCGGAGAGGCGGATCGCCAGCGGGGCGTTATGTCGGAGGCCCAGATAGCCCTCTTCGCTTCAAGCACGCAAACCCTGATCGAAAACCTGGCGGAGATCGCGCTGGAAGAAGAAAATGAAGAAGCGGTTGATAGCGAAGAGAGCGGCGTAATCAAAGCTGTCGCCGAACTCGATCTCCCCAATGGCGAGGGTAGAACAGTCATTACATTAGGAGGAAGGGGAGCGATCGACGACGCGGCGTCCGCGATGCTGGCACAGGTCTTGGTAGTCCAAGGCGCCAAGGTCACACAGTACGGTTACACTGCGATCTCGGGACGTAATCTGAACGCCCTCGCGTTGGAAGGCGTGGAGACGGTGATCGTAACGTTCATGAACGGCAATTCCAAATCGCACGCGCGCCAGATCGCACGACGTCTCAAGCGCGTCAGGCCGACTCTACGGGTCGGCGTGGTTGTTCCTATAGCTGACGGAGATCGCTACAAGCCGATCGATCCGGAGGAGATCAACGCCGACTTCGTATCGTCTTCCCTTTCACAGGCTGTTCGTTCGGCGCTCAGCGATCAAACCGCCGTTGAACTCAAACTCACAGCGAGGAAGATATCAAGACCCCGCCAGCGTTCGAACACTCCCCTGAAGGCGTAGGCCGGTCTGACTGATGTGGTCAATTTGCGCTGCCCTCTCTCCGACGATGAGTCATATCGCCTCACGGCCTGCCGACACGGCACAGGCTCGCTGCGTGAGCCGGTATCGGTGCGCCCAACGTCCTTGCGAAAAAGCGAACTTCATCGTCGCCGGCCGAAAATCCAAAGGAAAGCGGAACTTAAACACGAGACCATGTTCTGTGGCCGCAGAAAAGTCGACAACGAAGATAACCAATGAGAAAGATTGTTTTCGCGGTGGTTTTACCCGGCGCTGGCGCACTCTCATATTATCCCGCTCCCGCCCCGGAGGGAGATAAAGCTGCTGGGTCACGCCGGATACAAAGACCCGGCGGTCCACGTCGAGGCTTCCAATTACATCATCAAACGGCTAGGCGAAAGAACGTATCGAAGCCACTGGTTACAAAGCCGTCAGCGATCTGAAGCTCGGGGATAAAGGTCTTTGGCACGAGATGGAACGGAATGCCCGAACTAGATCGATCCTTTAAAAGCCGGCAGGCCTACCTGAGCACGGTTGGACAAAGATTAAAGAATGCGGCGGAGCCTTATGGCTCGGCTGAAGTCGAGCAGAAGCGAAATCGCTATTCCGGTCGGAAACTTTAGCAATTCGCTTGAAGAAGTAATTGACAGACAAGGACCGCTCATACAGTTCATAAAACGCAGGCCCAGCAAAGTTGGTCGGGTCCGGCCCTCCATAACCGTTGCGGAGATTACCCTCTCTGGTTGCCGTGCCGCGCCGTCGTCCTCCACGGGACGGCTGCGGGGACGAAGGATAGACCGCAGCGACACCTACAGTACTACAAGTACAGAACGACAAGACTCGCGTCCGTTTGATGTAGTCATGAAAATCTCATGCAAAGATGGCATCTGTGCGAGACAACTAGGTTTCGGAGACGTTTATGCGCGAGAAAGAACTTCGTGAAATCGAGGGAATCGCCAACACGATCAGGCAACTCGCAACGCCGGGCATGAAACCCAAGGCGCTGATTGATGCGGTGAAAGAACGGCATCCGCAAGCGACGAAAAAAGAGATAGCCCGGGCGGCATTTTTGAGTGTTATCTTATCAGCAGAATATGATCCTGAGGACACGCAGGCGCTCCATGACATAGCCATGGACACACGTGACAACTCTGAGAGTTAGGATCGAGAAGCCCACGTTTCTCTTTCAGCGAGGTGAATGGTTACAGTTGCCGAAAGTGGGGCGTTGCACCATATAGCGAGAAAGCCATTTCAAATCGCTTCGCAGCGCTGGAGTTTTCATGCCCGCAACCATCGCCGCTGAGCCTGCCCAGAAGTCAGAGACGCGAAAGTTTCTTGTGCTCCTCCTTGGTTCGATCGGCGTTGTGTACGGTGACATCGGCACCAGCCCTCTGTACGCCTTTCGCGAAGCTCTGCGGCCTTTCTCGCACGATGGCATCAGTCAGCAGGAGGTCGTCGGTTTGATATCTCTGATGGTCTGGACGCTGACGATCATCGTAACCTTCAAATACGTTCTCTTCCTGCTCCGGGCCGACAATGATGGCGAGGGCGGAACCCTTTCGCTCCTGGCATTGCTGACGAAGAAGACCGGGGCGCACATGCCGATCCTGTTTTTCGCGGGCATTATCGGCGCGGCACTGTTCATCGGCGACGCGATGATTACCCCGGCCCTGTCCGTCATGTCTGCCCTCGAGGGCCTGAAACTGGTGACCCCTGCCCTCGCCGACTACGTGCTTCCGATGTCCGCCGCCATCATGGTCGCACTGTTTCTGGTTCAGTCGAAAGGCACGGCCGCCGTGTCCAATTTCTTCGGTCCGATCACCGTGATCTGGTTTCTCGTGATGGCTTGGGGCGGCCTGCTCCATATCGGCGACGACGCGACGATCCTCCAGGCCCTCAACCCTTTGAACGCCCTCTGGTTCATTACCCATGCAGGCTTTGTTGGTCTCATCGTCCTTGGCGCGGTCTTCCTGACGGTAACCGGGGCGGAGGCGCTTTACGCCGACCTCGGTCACTTCGGGCGCAAGCCAATTCAAACGGCCTGGTTCATTCTGGTATTCCCTGCCCTTACGCTGAATTACCTCGGACAGGGAGCCTTCGTCCTTGCCCATCCCGAAGCGGCCGACAATCCGTTTTACCTGATGTATCCCGAGTGGGCGCTACTGCCCGTCGTTATCCTCGCTACAATGGCCACGATCATTGCCAGCCAGGCGGTAATCACGGGCGCTTTCTCTCTCGCCCGTCAGGCAGTTCACCTCGGCTTCCTGCCGCGCCTGCAGATCACGTTCACCTCTGAGACCAACACCGGGCAGATTTACGTGCCAGCCGTCAACGCGCTCCTGTTTGTTGGGGTCATCGTGCTGATCTTCGCTTTCGGTGACTCGGAATCATTAGCAACCGCCTACGGCATCTCCGTTACAGGCGCGATGGTCGTGACGACGCTGATGTCATTCCAGTATCTCCGCTCGGTCTGGGGCTGGTCGGCGCTAGCGGCGGCGGCTGTCCTCGTTCCGCTGTTGGTACTTGAGACGGTGTTCCTCGGCGCGAACCTCCTCAAGATTCATGACGGCGGTTGGGTTCCGGTGGCGTTGGCGCTGGGCATCATGGTCGTCATGTGGACATGGACGAAGGGGTCGCGCTTCCTGAGGGAAAAAACGGCACACCATGATATCCCCCTGGAAAAATTCATCCGTTCCGTCGAAAAATCGACCCATGCGCCGGTCACGGTCCCGGGGACGGCAGTATTCCTCACGAGCGTGGGTGACAAGACCCCTGCCGTCCTGCTGCACAACATCAAGCATAACCACGTCCTCCACGAGAAGAACGTCATCCTGACGGTCCGGACGTCCGAAAAACCCTATGTCTCCCAGGACGATCGCGCGACGATCACTCCCATCGACGACAGGTTCACCAGACTGGAACTTTGCTTCGGATTCATGGAGGAGCCCAATGTCTCAAAGGCGCTCGCCCTCTGTAAGAAGAAGGCTGGCTTCAAGTTCGAGATCATGCAGACATCGTTCTTCCTCGGACGTCGGACGTTGATCGGCAACCCCAATTCGGGTCTGCCCGGATGGCAGGACAACCTTTACATCGCGCTGGCCGGGCTCGGTATCGATCCGTCCGCCTACTTCAAACTTCCGGCCAACCGCGTGGTGGAAATCGGAGAGCAGGTTTCTATCTGACAACGGTTACGGCGCTCAACAACGTCGCGAAAAATCAATCTCCTTCTCAGAACCAATGGGAAAGACACATGGCCACAGGACTGATCGCACTGCTTGACGACATCGCTGCCATTGCCAAGCTGGCCGCGGCGTCCCTGGACGACATTGCCGCGCAGACCGCAAAGGCGGGTGCGAAAGCGGCAGGGGTCGTCATCGACGACGCGGCGGTGACGCCGAGATACGTCGTCGGCCTGTCCCCGGCGCGCGAACTGCCGATCATCGCCAAGATTGCTCTGGGGTCGCTGAAGAACAAACTTCTCTACCTCCTGCCAGCCGGGCTTTTCCTCGGCTATTTCGCGTCATGGGCTATCACTCCGCTTTTGATGATCGGCGGCGTCTACCTGTGCTATGAGGGGGCAGAAAAGCTCTACGAAGCCTTCGTGCCTCATGACGCCCACGAGGCCGCGGTATCGGGAACATCCGATCCGGCCGCACTGGAGAATCAAAAGGTTTCAGGCGCGATAAGGACGGATTTCATTCTATCCGCCGAAATCATGGCCTTGACGCTGGCCAACGTTGCGGCGTCCAACATCTACACGCAGGCGGCGGTGTTAGCTTCGGTGGGAATCCTGATCACCTTGGCCGTCTACGGCGTCGTCGCGCTCATCGTGAAGGCCGACGATGTCGGTCTGTCCCTCGCTGGTTCGTCCCTCGGCCTGCTGAGGACGTTCGGGCGCGGGCTTGTCGTGGGGGTACCTGTATTTCTCAACATTCTGGCCATGGTCGGCACGGCTGCGATGCTCTGGGTCGGAGGAAGCATTCTGGTGCACGGTATGGCTGAACTCGGCTACCATGGTCCGGAACACTTCATCGAAGGGATAGCGGCGAAAGTGGGGACCGTGTCCGCCTACTTCGCTGACATCCTCCATTGGACCACGACATCGACGATTCAGGCCGCCCTGGCCATACTGATCGGCGGCCTGACCATCGTCCTCGTTCATGCTTCTGCTCCATTGGTCCAGCGGATGAGACCACAGTCCTAATTGACGCAACAGCGAACTTCCGCGGGTAAGAGCTACTTGCCGTGGCAATACGCCGTGCCAAAAACTGGCTTCAACTTCTAAAAGCATCTGGATTTTCATGACAGTCGTTGCCTCATACATCTACAGTGGCGGAAAACGCGGCGAAGAACTGCCGCTCGGCGAAAAGCCGTTTGAACGGAAGGACGGCGAGTTCGCCTGGATCGGTGTCGCCGAACCGACAGCCGACGAGATGAACAACCTCAAAGCGATGTTCGGACTGCATCCACTGGCAGTCGAGGATGCGCTGAACGGCCGTCAGGTCCCTAAGGTCGATGTGTACGGGGAGCAGCTTTTCGTCGTCGCAAAGACTGCGCATCTGGAGGGCGACAAGATCGTCTACGGAGAGACCTGCATTTTCGTCGGCAAGCATCACATCGTCAGTGTCCGTCACGGCTCGGCGCGCGCGCACAAGGAGTTGCGGGACCAGCTCGAACAGTCGCCGAACTTGTTGGATCACGGTCCGGATTATGTCCTGCATGCGATCATCGACTTCATCGTCGACGGCTACCTGCCGATGGTGGAAAAAATGGAAGACAACGTGCTCGCCATGGAAAAGCACATGCTGATCTCGTTCCTGGAGCGCGAGCAGATCAGGCGAATTTTCCGAATGCGCCGTCAGGTCATCCTTTTCCAGCGCGTACTGGGACCTATGGCAGAGGTCGTCGGAAAACTGACGCATCTTGAGCTACCCTGCGTAGACGACAACGCCAAACCGTATTTTCGGGATGTCCTCGATCACGTCAAACGCGTCGAGACCATGATGTCCGGTCTCCGGGACGTCATCACCTCGGTGTTCGAGGCTAGCAATCTCCTCGAGCAACAACGGCAGGGCACGATCACCAGACAGCTCGCGGCCTGGGCCGCCATCCTCGCCGTTCCGACCGCGATCGCAGGCATCTACGGGATGAATTTCCAAAACATGCCGGAGCTACAAACCAGATATGGCTACTTCGTGGTGTTGGGAGTCATCGTCGCCCTGTGCAGCGTGCTCTTCTACCGCTTTAAAAAGGCGGGATGGATTTAACGCGCGTTTTTGAAGACTACGTGCCGCTGATGGCTGCCCCGGGCCGTCTGTTGGATTTTTCGAGCATCAAAGCAAACCTGCCAGAGGTTCATCTGACCGCCAGGGCGGCTATCGCCGCCCTTTTTCTCGTTACCTAACCGTCGCGTGGGCAAGAGGAACTTGTGCAGGTCCAAAGCGTTTCAGGAACAATCACGAAACCGCAAAACTCGATCAGAAGGCCGAGGGTTGATCCTCCGGCAAACAACGGGAGACACAGAAATGGCAAGCAGCGCGTTGAAGGCACTTCTCGCAGTCCTGGCAGTCGCCGGGTTTCAAAACAGGGACAAGATCGGCGAACTCCTGCGCGGTCTCCAGAACCCTCAGGGTGATGGGACACCAGGTCAACAGTCGGGCGGTCTTGGCGGGTTGCTCGGAGGTCTGGGCGGCGGAACTGGCGGTCTGGGAGGCCTTGGGGGTCTTCTGGGCGGCGCTTCGGCCGGAGGTGTACTAAGCGGAGGTCTTGGAGATTTGCTGAAGCAGTTCCAGCAGAACGGCCACGGCGAAACTGCGAAATCGTGGGTCGAAACCGGGCCAAATACTGAAATCAACGATGGCCAGTTGTCGGAGGCACTCGGACCGGACGTTCTCGCCGATCTGTCAGCGAGAACAGGATTATCGCCTGACGAAATCCTAAGCCGTCTGAGCCGCGACCTCCCCAAAGCTGTCGATGAACTGACGCCGAGCGGTACAATCCCAGCCGATGACGATATCTCTGACGCAGGGGGACGCCAATCTGTGCCTTCGATAAAGCCCGAGATAGTTTGATTGGACCCTCGCTCGATACAACGAGGCCGCCTTTCAAGCGGCCTCTTTTGTTCAGTTCAAGAGCCATGGCGATCCCTTCGGCGATCGCCTGATCAATAATGAGCGATGGGTGAAGCCGTTCGTGACTGCGGTATGCGGTAACCTGGTAAAAACGCATTCGCAAGCCGAGCGTTTGGTCATGATTGCAAGAACTTCGCACCGTATTCGGTAGTCTTTCGCCGACGGATCGCCTGAATGGAGCCTTCAAGCGTGGTACAATTCCATGTCGATCCGGGAATCCTTCCATCTAACGAGGCTGCGCTCATGGCCGCCGTGCGGCGGTACGATATGGTGTCATAAACAAATTCGGCCTAAGTTTGCGACGCCCCGTGAGACGCGGTCCACCTAATCGACCGCCTCTCCAACAGTGTCGGCAACATAGGCACCTCGGCTCCCCAGTGGCTTAGGTGCTCCCGTCGTCGTATCCTGAAAGGTTTGACGTTCCAGTTCGGCATTGAGCTCTGCTCCGACGATGATGATCATCACCGAGATCCACGTCCAGATCATAAAGCCAATCACAGCCCCCAACGCCCCGTATGTCGCCTGATAGTCTGCGAACGTCACCAAATAGTAGGAGAAAAGGATGGAGGCCGTTACCCAGAGGAGCGTGCTGAGTACCGCGCCCCAGCTTAGCCAGCGCCCTTTTGCCGGCTCCCTGCTTGGACCGAAGTGATAAATCATGGCAATGCCGCAACCAATAAACGTCAGGACGATAGGCCACCGCAAGATACGGATGAGTGACTCCTGCCAGCGGTCGAGCCAAATATAAGCCAGCACGGCGGGCACACCGCCTATCGCAGCAATAAAGACTGCGGCCAGCAATAATGCCATCGCTGTGAACGCCAGAGACATTACGTTTAGTCGAATGATGCCCCTCTTTTCGGTCTCTCCGTACGCGATGTTCATCGCATCGAATATCGCTTTGACGGCGCTGTTCGCGCTCCAGAGGGCAACAGTCAACCCAGCCAAGAACCCCAAGCCCAGGGACGACGGCTTTGCCATAACGAGAACATTCAACTGGGTTAATATGATGTCGAATGCACCAGGTGGCAGTACGTCGGAAACAAATTCGATGTGCTTTACCATTGTGCTCGGATCGGCGATGAGCCCGTACAGAGACACGAGCGCGCCTAGAGCTGGAAACAAGGAAAGTAAAACATAGAAAGCAACACCCGCCGCAACAAGGGTTACCCGATCCTCGATGACCTCCCTCACCACCCTCCAGAAAACGTCGCGGAGGCCTTTAGCTGGTATTTCGTTTGGGGTCTCCGCCTCTCTTCCCCTGCCCGGCTCCTCTGCCTTTATATTCAGGGCAGTCGCCTGCTCAGAACGCTCGGTCATCTGTCCCTCCTGTATTTTTATAACAGATAGGGCCGTCCCTGGCCGTGGCGATTGTCAGCTTCCTTTTTCGCATGACGTCGCGCGAAGCCGCCCGCCGGCAGGCGTCACCGTCCCTCATTTTTAATCTCACACTCATGGAAGTGCATAACTCCCAGGGCGGCCTCTCGACCCTTGCTAGCAGTCAACGCGTCCCACCCGGCACCCCAGTCTGTCGACAGGGGGTGCGGTTAGGTCTTTGGATCAGTGTCCACTGCGGCTGTCGCAGCCTTGCGCGATTGCGAGGTAAGATACGTGACGTTGGAGACTTCGTTGCCCCTGCGTGTGGCGGCCAAGCGGCGACCACGGCTCTCTGCCACGGCGGCTATCCGATCGAGAAAATGCTGGCGCGGATCGAAATGTGTCGGCCGTTGTGGCAAACCGCAATCATATCTGGCAGATATTGCCGCCATCAAATCGAGCGCCCGAAGCCCCAAGCGAGCGAAGTCCTCCTCACGCCGCTCAAAGAGCACTTCCAAGGCAAGTGACGGCCCGTCGAGTGAATCCAAACCATCCATCACATTACGAATTCGATTTGGCATCCACTGAAGTTGCTCTCCCAAATCTTGGTCCAGAACGATCCAGTCCACGTCCCTTGGAAGGTTGAGACGAGGATCCTCGACGTGGAAGAGGAACTCTGACGGATCGGCGGGATTGAATTCGGGCATGTCATTGACCGCTGCGTGACACGCACCGACAAAATCATCCAGCGCGATAACAGTGCGCAGCGCCACTTGGCGAGCTTCGGCCGCTCCTATGATGCCCCGTCGCGGTTGCGTGGAAAATTTCGTGCACAACATGGTGATTAACGCACCCGCCACCACACCAGCCAGCACAAGTCCAGCGCCTAAAAAGACCAGCCCGGTTCCGCCGACAAACATCGCGTTCAATTAGCACCCCATCGTTCAACGATCATGCACTACATGTAGTAGATTTGCGGTTGATGACAAGTGGTGTCAGCCCCAAGAAGCATCGTCGGTTGGCTTTGAATTGTTTGACTCTCGGCTCTTTGAACGCGCGCGCCGCCGCAGGCAATGGATTCATAGCAGACTTGCTTGGGCACGGTGGGAACTTCTCGCCGAAACGACAGTTTTCCAGAAACAACAAGGAGGTTCGCAATGAAACAGAAGACACCGAAGCCTGGTCCCGCAGGGACTACCGACCAGTCTCCACGGTGGGAGGGTCCCGAAGAAACAAGACCGCGCGGGTACCTTCCCGCAATCGACAACCCTGAAACCGACCGTGATGCCGCTGGAGAAAACCTGAACGATCCAGATCGTAACAAGGTGACCGATGCCGGAAAGACGAAAGGTGACAAGTGATGACCTCAAACGAAAAAGAAACTCCGCTGTCCACCGTCCATGGCGATGCGAAAGGTCAGTATGCAAAAGGTCTCAAGCGCAGTGAAAACAATGGCGTTGCGAGCGCTAAACCCCGCGTCATGACGGGTTCAGACGACGTCACATTGAACAATACACCTCCGGGTCAAAAACCCGCTAAAAAGGATTGGGATCTGAACAGTGAAGACCGCGACATCAAGGACGGAGAGTTTAGGGGTTAGTTCGGCTCGAAAATAAGCATCCTGACGCAACCATGAAATCCTTGGCAACCCCTGTTTCCAACACTGCGGCTGGGTGGCTGATCGTTGTTGGAGTTGAGGAACGAACTGTCGCAGACCTGCACAATGTCTTGGAGAGGGAGCCGACCCGACAGTCGGCTTTCACCGCGAGTGCTTGAGGCTGTGGTACGGGATGTGCTCATTCTGGCTCCCAATCATGCGCTTGCCGGCGGGCCTGTCACTATCGTGCAGCTTACTGCGCCGCCACTCTCGTGGTGGCTGCTGGTGGTATTGAGGATGGGCAAATTTGCGAGGGTTGCCTTACCCGCTGCACGGAGATGAAGCGCGCCACGCTCGGAGCCGAGTTTGCAATGGGCGCGACGCCGATCTGCGGCTTGTCCAGCCTATTTCCTCGCGCTGCCGCCGCCACTCGCCGGCACATCAGCAGCAGCGATTGTTCCGACAAGGCTCGCAGATGTCTCTCAAAGATTGGGCCTGGTGGCGGTCGGCCGACTTCCTTGGATCGCGCCGGCTGCTTAAGTCCAGTTGATATGGCACGACCGGCAGGTAAGATCCGGCGCATCTATGGCTGAGATTCAGCATTGAAGAAGCGCCGTGGGCCGTAGGAGATTTAGTCTAGCAAACCGAACTGCCGGCGAGCTAGGCCTTTGTGATCCCGATCACCCTCTTCTACCTCTGGATCAGCGTTCTCCATCGAGCTTCAAAGGTTTTCTAGTTCCTTCGAGCATGGCGCGCGCCGCATCGACGCGCGCCTTTTCAACGAACTGGGGCCGGTGTGGAGCCAGTCGTTGCGACGAATAGCCAAACTCGCAACTGCAACTGCGATGAGCGAAGACCTGCTCGGTCACGCCGCCGCGCAGGATGACGATCCGATCCGCAAGCGTCATCGCCTCGACCTGATCACGCGTGACGTAGATGATCGTCGTGCCGATGGTTTGATGCAGCTTCTTGATTTCGGTGCGGACCTGACCCCGCAATTTCGCATCCAGATTGGACAGCGGCTCATCGAAGATGAACCGTGCTAGTTGTTTAGTCCCGGCATTTGA
>UCKS01000016.1 GCA_900473045.1 Hyphomicrobiales bacterium | reverse complement strand
GCGTCATTTGTACCTCCTGCTGGAATGCTCGGGCGAAACTGCGCACGCTCACGCCGACATGACCCGCGAGCGCCGGGATGGACAGGTCGGACAATCGATGGTCGCTGATAATTCCTGAGCGGTCTTTATCGGGGTTTTCTGGGCGATGAGATGAGTGCTGAACTGGGACTGGCCGTCGGGACGTTTTAGAAAAACCACAAGCTCCCGGGCGACGGAAAGCGCAACATCCGCGCCGACGTCTATCGCGACAAGGGCGAGCGTAAGATCGATCCCAGCGGTAACCCCAGCTGATGTCCATATCTTTCCGTCGCAGGTAAAAATAGGGTTTGCGTCCAGTTTCACGGCAGGAAAGCGACGTGCGTAGCCTCTTGTTCCCGATGCTGGAAGAATATTCATCGACCCTGACGCGCACGTCGTCACAGCGTCTCAGGTCAAAATCTGTAGCGGCAGTGTTCTCAGTGTTCTCGCGGCGCTCAGCCGACACGGACTGGTTGTTGCGCACCTCCCTTACGGCGGCCTCATGGCTAGCCTGCAGATGACTAACGCGTCTTCCCGCCAGGCGATTGACGGTTACTATTTATCGTCTCGACGAGTGAGGGCGTGGCAACGCCCCATGCATCCTTTTGCCTTTCTTCGCGTTATCTCGCAGCGGATAGATGGGAGCAAGGACACGATGCGCAGTACTGGGTGCCCACGCTTCCGAGAATGTAGCCAGATTGGTGGCTGTCCCTAAGAATGACGATGTTGAGACGGGGTTCGAGCTGGTCGGCCCCAAACATCGAGCGAGAAACAGCCATGGAGTACTTTGCCGGAATTGATGTTTCTTTGGAAGCGAGCAGTGTGTGTTTGCTATCGCTCGACGGAACTCGAGGCGGATGGCGTTATCGAATGCCGGGACGGCGGCGCCTATCTCCTGGGCGGAAGGGCTTTTGCGGCCGCACCCCGAGATCATCCAGCAGGCGGGGCCAGATCTCTGGGTCGTTGCCACGCGCCGCTCCATGGACGCGCCGGCGCCGGGAAATTGGACCTTGCAGGCCATTCGCGGCAGCGAGGGGCACATCGTCGGGCTGACGCTTGGCTGCTGGCCGCCGCGCGGGATCTGCTGTGCCGAGTGCTCCGGATTGCGCCAACTTGTTGAAACATAAAGCCCTAGGCTAATTTTGCATGAGATGCTGCCCAAATTGAATTGGTCAGCGACCGCAAATCGTTCCTATGTTCCGGGCTAAGATTACTGGCGCAGCATGAGGAACAGATGGGCAGGATCGTCTATGTGCACGGTCAATTCGTACCGGAGGAAGAGGCCCGTATCGGGCTCTTTGATCGCGGCTTTCTGTTCGGCGATTCCGTCTACGAAGTGACGGCGGTGATCGGCGGGCGGATGATCGATTACGATCTGCATCTCGACCGTCTGGAACGTTCGCTAAAGGAGCTCGCCATTCCGCTGGCTTTCTCCCGCGCGGAAATTGCCAACGTCCAGGCAGAACTGATTGCGCGCAACGTCTTGCAGGATGGCACTGTCTATCTGCAGGTCTCGCGCGGTGAGGCGGATCGCGATTTTTTCTATTCCGATGCGCTGCTACCGTGCCTTATCGGTTTCACGCAGGCAAAAACGTTGACCGGGACGAAGGCGCAGCAACACGGCATCGCGGTCGATCTGGTCGCCGATCCACGCTGGCAACGGCGGGACATCAAGACGACGATGCTGCTTGGTCAGGTCATGGCGAAGCAGGCAGCGCGTGGCTCCGGTTTCGACGATGTCTGGATGGTAGAAAGCGAGCTGGTGACGGAAGGGGCGTCATCGACGGCTCACGTCATTACAGCGGACGGACGCATTCTGACCCGTTCCGCCTCGCCGGCGACATTGCCGGGCTGTACGCAGCGTGCCCTAGCGCGGCTCTGTGCTGCAGAGGGACTGCAAATCGAGGAGCGCGCCTTCACGCCGCAGGAAGCGCAAGGTTCTGCGGAGGCCTTCCAGACTTCCGCCTCGAGCCTGGTCATGCCTGTCGTGCGCATCGGTGACCGTGTGATTGGAGACGGCAAGCCCGGCCCGATGACCCGAAAACTCCAGGCCCTCTATCTGGAAGCAGCCGGCGTTCCGGTCTAGGAACGGCGGGATGGCAGGAGGGATGACATGAAGACGGCACGCGAACTGGGACTGATCCCGCACGGTAGACTGGAGCCAGGGTCGGGCAATGCCATTACCGACGTCGCCGGCGTTTCGGTTGGCCATCGCTCCTTGCGCGGCGACGGGCTTTTCACCGGAGTAACGGCCATCGCGCCTCACACGGGCGACATTTTCCGCGTCAAGCCACGCGCGGCGGTCGAGGTCATCAACGGCTTTGGCAAATCGGCCGGTCTGATGCAGGTTGCCGAACTCGGGACGATCGAGACACCGATCCTGCTGACAAATACGTTCGGCGTTGCGGCCTGCACCGAAGTGCTGATCCGCCGTGCTATCGCGGCCAATCCGGCCATCGGACGAAAAACCTCGACGGTCAATGCGCTGGTCTGCGAATGTAACGACGGCAGCATCAATGATATCCAGGCATTGGCGGTGACATCAGCCGATGCCGAGGCGGCAATCAAGGCTGCCAGCACACGGCCGGTGGAACAGGGCGCGGTCGGTGCCGGTTCGGGCATGACCGCCTTCGGTTTCAAGGCCGGTATCGGCACAGCCTCGCGGCGCCTTTATATCGGTAAGCGCGATTTCACGCTCGGCACGCTGGTGCTTGCCAATTTCGGCGCAGCAGGTGATCTTGTCCTGCCAGACGGCCGCCGTCCTGATCCGCGCGCACCATCCAATCCCGAGCGTGGCTCGGTTATCGTTATCATGGCAACGGACCTGCCGCTCTCCGATCGCCAGTTGCAACGCGTCGCGCGACGCGGCGGGGCAGGGCTTGCCCGGCTCGGTGCCTTCTGGGGGCATGGTAGCGGCGATGTCGTCCTCTGTTTCACCACCGCAGATCCGGTCGAGCACGACCCGGCAACACCGTTCGCGACACAGGAGCGGCTTGCCGATGATCATATCGACATCGCCTTCCGTGCCGCCGCCGAAACAACGCAGGAGGCGGTGTTGAACGCGCTCTGCATGGCACCCGCCACACCGGCTCGAAACGGCCGGATCTATCCCTCTCTTGCCGACTGGTTGAAAGAGAACCCCATTCCATGAAAGTTTTCATCTCCGCCGATATCGAAGGAACTGCGGGCATTGCCCATTGGGACGAGGCGGAGCGCACGCATCCGGATTGGACCGAATTCCGTGCCCTGATGACTGCGGAAGTAGTCGCCGCCTGCGAGGGCGCGCGTGCGGCCGGTGCGACGGAAGTGGTCATTAAGGATGCCCATGACAGCGGGCGCAATCTCATCCTTGACCGGTTGCCTGATTATGCACGGATCGTGCGCGGCTGGTCCGGCCATCCGGACTCCATGATGTTCGGGCTCGACGAGAGCTTTGCTGCAGCCGTCTATACCGGCTACCACTCCAAGGCGGGCAGCGAGGCCAATCCGCTGGCCCATACGTCCAACATGCGCATTTCACGGCTGCTGCTCAATGGCGAGGTCGCGTCCGAATTCACTGTCAATGCGCTGTGCGCAGCGGGCTACGGCGTGCCTTCCGTCTTTCTCGCCGGCGACGACGGTATCTGCACCGAGGCACGCGCCATGGTGCCGGGCCTTGCGGCCGTGGGAACGCTGGATGGCCGGGGCCGCGCCTCGACGTCCATCTCACCGGCCTGGTCGCGGCGCCTGATCCGCGAAGGTGTGGCCTTGGCGCTCTCCGGCGATTTCGCCCAGGCGTTACCGGCGAAGGCGGAGTATTACGAGGTGGTGATCGAATTCAACAATCCGACCGACGCCTATCGCGCCGCCTGGTATCCCGGCGCTCGCGCACACGGACCTCGTGCCGTCGCCTTCGAACACAAGGATTTTGCCGAAATCCTGCGGGCGCTGCTCTTCATCAAGGTCTGATCAGGCCGGGGCGTGCTCCAAGAGTTGCCCCGCCATGTGCCAAAGATCCTCGACCTTCCTGTTGCGGCTTGCGGCATGGCGGTACAGCCGGATTTCGAGGTCGAGGTTCCAGCCCTCGTCCACCGATGCGGGCACCAGGCGGCCCGCTTCCATTTCGTCGCGCGCCAGGCTTTCCGGCAGCCAGCACACGCCCGCGCCCGTTACGGCCATATTCATTTGTCCTGCACTGATTGTATTTTCGTGTGTCGTGCGGCGCCGGAAGGGCGGGCGGCGTAGCCATAGGCGCGACAGGGCAACACCGAAGAAGGAATTGAAGCCATAGCTGAGACACGGGATGGCCAGCCGCGGCTGCGCGACCGCGCGGTCGATGAGGTTGCGGCCCGGCTGTGGATTGCCTGACAGCACGATCTCCGGCGAAACCAGCGGGATCAGCCGATCGTGAGCGACGGTCAGAGAGGCAAACTGACCGCGGTCCAGGTGAAACGGCACTTCCGGATGGGCATAGGTCAGGAAGAAATCCGCTTCGTCGTTGACGAGTGCATCGAGGTTAGCCTCGATACCGCCGCGGTCAGGGATGAGCGAGGTGCTGAACGCACTGCCCGCGTCTTCCAGCGCCTTCACCCAGCCCGGAAAGAAGGTGACAGTCAGCGTATGCAGCGCGGCAAAGCGGATGAGGCCTGGTTCGTGTGACGGGCGCAACGTCTCACGCGCCGCATAGAAGGTGCGGATTGCTTCCTGAGCGACCGGAAGGAAATTACGGCCTGCGGGCGTGAGTTCGGCCGGCATGGTGGCGCGGCTGATCAGCGTTGCGCCCAGCCAGCTTTCCAGTTGCTTGATCCTTCGGCTAAAGGCCGGCTGCGTGACATTGCGAAACTCCGCAGCCCGCGAAAAGCTGGACGTATCGGCAAGCGTTACGAAATCCTCCAGCCACTTGATCTCCATACCCTGCTCCCCCGATCCTGTTTGCCCGAGGAAACGATCATAAGTCATTCAATCAAAATGGGTATGCCGATTTCGCATGGGGTGGTGCCAAAAGCGAATTGGCCAAGCCAGCCACAACCTTTCACCTTACGTCTGGAGGAAATAGGCACCGGTTCGCCCGGTGCCCACAGGGGGAGCTGTGAATGGCATTCGCAATTGAAGCCGATCTTATCTTGCACAATGGCCGCATCTGGTGTGGCCGGGAGGAGGGCATCAGCCAAGCTGTTGCCGTGTGGCAGGGCAAGGTTCTTGCAACGGGCAGCAATGCCGACATGTTGAGCCTGAAGGGTCCGGCGACCGAGGTCATCGATCTTAAAGGCCGCTTTGCCAGCCCCGGGCTCATCGACAACCACCTGCACCTGATTGCCACCGGCATCGCTATGGGCTTTGTCGATGCCACACCGGCCGCCGCGCCGACGCTTGGCTCCCTGATGCAAGCCATCTCCGACCGCGCCGCGACTATGCCAAAGGGTGGCTGGGTCCGCGCCCGCGGTTATGATCAGGTCAAGCTTGACACTGGCCAGCATCCGACGCGGGAAGATCTCGATCGCGCAGCGCCCGATCACCCGGTCATGCTGACACGCGCCTGCGGCCATGTCTCGATCGCCAATTCCCAAGCGCTGGCGCTTGCCGGTATCAGCGAAGTGACGCCGGTGCCGGATGGCGGTGTGATTGGCCTCACCGACGGCAGGCTGAACGGTTTTCTGGCGGAAAATGCCCAGAACCTCGTCAAGGCTGCCATGCCGGAGACGACGACCGAGGAGCTGATCGACGGCATTGAACGGGCAGGCCAGCATTTGCTCGCCTTCGGTATTACCAGTTGCATGGATGCAGCGGTCGGACATGTTGCCGGCTTTCCGGAAATCCAGGCTTATGAGATGGCTAAGCTAACCGGCCGGTTACCGGTGCGCGTCTGGCTGACGCTGCTTGGCGATCCCGGCGTTTCCATCGTCGAGGATTGCTGGCGCGCGGGGCTTATCGGCGGGACCGGCGACGACATGCTGCGCGTCGGCGGCGTCAAGATTTTCCTTGATGGTTCCGCCGGCGGGCGCACAGCCTGGATGACCCAGCCCTATCAGGGCGAACCCGACAATATCGGCGTGCAGATGCTGCCGGATGCAGTGGTCGAGGCGGTCGTCAAGGACTGCCATGACCGGGGCTATCAAATGGTCTGCCACGCCATTGGCGATGGGGCGATCGAACAGCTGATCACGGCTTACGAGAAGGCACTCGCCGCCAATCCCGATCCCGACCGCCGCCACCGCATCGAGCATTGCGGCTTTTCCTCGCCGGAGCAGAATAGGCGCATGAAAGCGGCTGGCATCCTGCCTGCACCGCAGATGGCCTTCATCCACGATTTCGGCGACAGCTATATATCCGTGCTCGGGCAAGAGCGCGGCATGGCGTCCTATCCGATCGGCACCTGGATGCGCTTGGGCCTAAAACCTTCGACCGGCTCGGACTCACCAGTCTGCTCGCCCGACCCGTTCCTGAACCTGCATGCGATGATCACGCGCCAGACCGGCAAGGGTACGGTGATGGATGCGACAGAGAAGCTTGGCCGCGAGGAAGCCTTGCAGGCCTACACGGAATACGGCGCCTGGTCGCAGAAGGCCGAGGCGGTCAAAGGCCGGCTCGTGCCTGGCCAATGGGCGGATATCGCTGTCTTCGACAATGACCTTCTGGAAGCCCCGGCCGGTACCATTCTGTCCGGAACCCGCTGCCTGTTGACCTTGCTTGCCGGTCGCGTCGTGCACGACGCGCGCTGAACGCCTACCGGACTGAAACGAAACGATGCCGAAAACGGCACGAGAGGGAGAACGAAATGCTGAAAAAACTGACACTGGCCGCCATGCTCAGCCTTGGCGTCGCGACCGGAGCGCTTGCCGCAGGCGAGCGTTCCGGCGGAACGCTCGTCTTCACCGCGCCGTACGGCTCAAGCTTTGCCACGCTCGACGTGCAGGCAAGCCCGAACACGCAGGAAGAGTTTATCACCCAGGCCATTCATCGCGGGCTTTACAGCTGGGATTCCGTCCAGAACAAGCCGGTGCTGGAACTGGCAACGTCCGAGGATATTTCTGCGGATGGCACGGTCCGGACCTATCATCTGCGCAAAAATGCCGTCTTCCATAATGGCAAGCCGCTGACGGCTGATGACATCATCTATAGCTACAAGCGCATCGCCAACCCGAAGAATGCCTTTTCTGGCGCCAGCTTCATCGCCGTCATCAAGGGCGCGGACGACTACATCGCCGGCAAGGCGGAGGAAATTTCGGGCCTCAAGAAGATCGACGACCACACGCTGGAAATCACCTATACCGGCCCGATCAATCCCGGCTTTCCACTGATGCAGAACACGACGGTGATCTATCCGTCGAATGTCGAGGATGAAACGAGCTTCGCCAAGACCCCCGTCGGCCTCGGTGCCTTCATCTTCAAGGAGCATGTGCCGGGCTCACAGGTCGTCGTCGAAAAATTCGGCAAGTACTATGAGGAGGGCAAACCCTATCTGGACCGTATCAACATCGTGCTGATGGGCGAGGATGCGGCGCGCGACGTCGCGTTCCGCAACAAGGAAATCGATGTCTCGATCCTCGGCCCCACCCAGTATCAGGCCTATCAGGGCGAAGATGGGCTGAAGGACCACCTGCTCGAGGTCGCCGAGGTCTATACCCGCAACATCGGCTTCAACCCAGCTTTCGAACCCTTCAAGGACAAGCGGGTGCGGCAGGCGATCAACCATGCGATCAATGCGCCGTTGATCATCGAACGCCTCGTCAAGAACAAGGCCTACCCGGCCTCTGGCTGGCTGCCGATTTCTTCGCCCGCCTTCGACAAGGAACAGGCGGCTTATGCCTTTGATCCGGAGAAGGCCAAGGCATTGCTTGCTGAAGCCGGTTATGCTGATGGCTTCGAATTCGAGGTGACGGCGAGCCCGAACGAAAGCTGGGGCGTGCCGATCGTCGAAGCGATCCTGCCGATGCTGAAGAAGGTCGGCATCACCGTGAAGCCGAAGCCGGTCGAAAGCTCCGCACTTGGCGATGCGGTGACCTCCAACACCTTCCAGGCCTTCATCTGGTCGAACCTATCCGGTCCCGATCCGCTGAACGCATTGCGTTGCTTCCATTCGAAGACGCTGCAATCGGCCTGTAACTATACGAGCTATGCGAGCCCGGAATTCGACAAGCTCTATGAGGCCGCCCAGCAGGAACGCGACCCGGCCAAGCAGAGCGATCTTCTGCGCCAGGCCAACAACATCGTGCAGGACGACGCGCCGGTCTGGTTCTTCAACTACAACAAGGCGGTCATGGCCTATCAGCCGTGGATCCATGGGCTTGTTCCGAACGCAATGGAACTGGCGATCCAGCCCTATGACGACATCTGGATCGACGAGACTGCACCAGCACGCCAGTAAGCCTTGAGAGGTTCGGGGGCGGCCGTGGACAACCACGGCTCCCCCGCATCGATTGCCGCCCCGTGAGGGCGACCAAACCGGGACCGCTCATGCTTCGTTTTACCCTGCGCCGTATCCTGCAGATCATACCTACCGTCGTTGTGGTGGCGCTGCTTATCTTCGTCATCTTCTCCGTGGTGCCCGGCACCTTCGCCGCCAGCCTGTTTGCCGACGGCAAACGTGCTGCCGACCCGCAGATGATTGCCCGTCTCAACGAGGAATTCGGGCTGAACAAGCCGTTGATGGAGCGCTTCGTGACCTATGTCACGGACCTTGCGCAATTCGATCTCGGAACCAGCTTTCGCACCCGCCAGCCGGTGATCGATCTCATCCACGACCGGATGTGGGCTTCGCTGAAACTGGCGATCGCCGCCATGGTCTTTGCCCTCGTCATCGGTGTGCCACTCGGTTTTCTCGCTGCAATGAGACCAGGCTCGGTGCTCGATACGGTGACGATGATCGGCGCGGTCTCTGGTCTTTCCATGCCGCAGTTCTGGCTGGGCCTGTTGATGATGTATCTGTTTGCCCTGCAACTGAACTGGCTGCCGAGTTTCGGATATGGCAACGGGTCGTTCCAGAACCTCATCCTTCCTGCCATCACGCTCGGCGTGACGCCGCTGGCACTTCTGGCGCGCACCACGCGGGCGGGCGTGCTCGATGTGCTCAACGCCGACTTCATCCGCACCGCCCATTCCAAGGGCATGAGCGAGATCAAGGTGGTGCGCTGGCATGTGGCCCGCAATGCGCTGGTGTTGATCGTCACGACGGTCGGCCTGCAGTTCGGTTCGCTGATCGGCCAGGCCGTCGTCATCGAAAAACTCTTTGCCTGGCCTGGCATCGGATCGCTGCTGGTCGACAGCGTCGCGATCCGCGACATTCCCGTGGTGCAAGGCACGATCCTCGTCATCGTGCTCTGGTTTCTCGTCATCAATACGGCCGTCGATCTGATCTATGCCGCGATCGACCCGCGCATCAAGCAGGAGTGACGCCAATGCGTTTCGGCTTCAACTTCTGGCTCGGCGCGGGCCTGACAGCGCTGGTGATTTTCGCAGGCGTGCTCGCTCCGTGGATTGCGCCTTTTGATCCAGTGCTCGATGCCGACCTGATGAGCTCGGAACTGCCGCCGGATGCGACCTTCTGGTTTGGCACGGACGCTCAGGGGCGCGACGTCTATACCCGTATCCTCTACGGCGCGCAGATATCGCTGACCGTCGGCATCGTCTCGCAGGTGATCAATTCGATCATCGGCGTCACGCTCGGCATGACCGCCGGTTACTGGGGCGGTTGGTGGGACGATCTGGTGAACGGCCTCACCAATGTGATGCTTGCCATTCCTTCGCTGATCTTCGCGCTGGCGGTGATGGCCGTGCTTGGGCCGGGGCTGCCGTCTCTTCTTGTCGCGCTTGGCCTTACCAACTGGAGCTGGACCTGCCGCATCGCCCGCTCCTCGACCCTGTCGCTGAAATCGCAGGGCTATGTCCAGGCGGCCCAAACGCTCGGCTATGGAGACCTGCGCATCATGTTCACCCAGATCCTGCCCAATATGTTGGGGCCGATCCTCGTCATGGCGACGCTCGGCATGGGTTCGGCGGTGCTGTCGGAGGCAGCGCTATCCTTCCTCGGCCTCGGTATCCAGCCGCCATTTCCGAGCTGGGGATCGATGCTGACCGATGCGCGCCAACTCATCCAGCTGGCACCCTGGGTGGCGATCTTTCCGGGCCTCGCCATCTTCCTGTCGGTGCTCGGGTTCAACCTTCTCGGCGACGGCCTGCGCGACAGCCTCGATCCGCACATGAGGACGCGCAAGCCATGACCGCGCCCCTTCTCGACATCAGGGACCTGCACCTGGGCGTGGCGCTTGGCCGTTCCGCCCACCATCCCCTGCTCAAGGGGGTGACCTTTCAAATCATGCCCGGTGAGGCCTATGGTCTCGTCGGTGAATCCGGTTCCGGCAAGTCGGTGACGTCGCTTGCGGTCATGGGGCTACTGAAGAAGCCGCTTGCCGTCTCCGGCGGCGAAATCCTGTTCAAGGGGCAGAGCCTTTTGGCCCTACCGAAGCGGCAGATGCGGCGCCTGCGTGGCAATCGCATCGCCATGATCTTTCAGGAGCCGATGACGGCGCTGAACCCGCTCTCCACCGTCGGCCGGCAGATTGCAGAAATGTTCGTGCTGCATCAGGGCAAAAGCTGGGGCGAGGCCCAAAAACTTGCCGTCGAGGCACTGAGGAACGTGCGCGTGCCCCATCCCGACCGCCGCGCGAAAAACTATCCGCACCAGATGTCGGGTGGTCTGCGCCAGCGTGTGATGATCGCCATGGCGCTCGCCTGCAATCCCGACCTCTTGATCGCCGACGAGCCGACCACAGCGCTCGACGTCACCGTGCAGGCCGAGGTGTTGCGCCTGATCAAGGAACTCTGCGCCGAACGCGGCACAGCCGTGCTCTTCATCAGCCACGATCTCGGCGTCATCGCCAGCATCTGCCAGCGCGTCGGCGTCATGTATGCCGGATGCCTCGTTGAAGAGAACGAGACGCGGGCGCTCTTCGACACACCCCGGCACGACTACACCCGCGGGCTCCTCGGCGCACTGCCTCGGCTTGGCAGCCGCAGCCAGCATGGCCGCCAGCGGCTCATCGATATCGACAGTATCATCGCCGACCGCTCGAAGCTGACCGAAACCCGCTTCATCGCGCCGCGTGGTGCGGAAGGGAGCAAGCCATGACCGCCGCGCTGTTGCAGGTGGACGACCTCCATGTCCGTTTCCCGATCTCCGGTGGCGGCCTGCTTGGCAAAGGCCGGCGCATGCTGCACGCCGTCAACGGCATCAGTTTTTCGCTCGCGAAGGGTGAGTGCCTGTCCATCGTCGGCGAATCCGGCTGTGGCAAGTCCACCACGGCGCTCTCGATCCTCGGCCTCCAGGAACCGACGGAAGGCATGATCCGCTATCGGGGGCAGCCGCTGGCCGGTCCAGGCGCGCCGGGACGCATGCAGCGCGCCAAGGCGGTGCAGATGGTGTTCCAGGACCCCTATGCCTCGCTCAATCCGCGCCAGTCCGTACGCACCTCGCTCGCCGCGCCGCTTCGGCTGCATGGCGTCACGGCGGCATCGGAAATTGCCGATCGGATTGAAGCCATGCTCGCCAATGTCGGTTTGACAACCGAACACGCAAACCGCTATCCGCACGAATTTTCCGGTGGCCAGCGCCAGCGCATCGGTATTGCGCGTGCGCTGATCCTCGAGCCGGAGATCGTCGTGCTCGACGAGCCGGTGTCGGCCCTCGACGTCTCAATTCGCGCGCAGATCATCAACTTGCTGCTGGATCTGCAGGAGAAACTGGGCCTTTCCTACCTGATGATCAGCCACGACCTTAGCGTGGTCGAGCACATGAGCGACCGAGTACTGGTGATGTATTTCGGCCAAGTCGTAGAGGAGGGTGGATGGCGCGAAATCTTCGAGGCGCCGGCTCATCCCTATACGCGCCGTCTGATCGCCGCCATTCCCGATCCGGAGAAGGCACTCAACTCGCCGGCTCAAGAGAATAATGTCGCTTACCCTTCGTCGTTGAAGGGGCGAAGCTTCGTTTCTGATGGAAGTGCCACACTGGATGTCTTCTCTGCGCCTCCCCCGTCCGAACTCATCGATATTGCCCCAACGCACAAGGTGAGAGTGGCGTTACCGCTGGCCGCCGAAACATGGTGAGTCGCCCGATCTAGGGGAAACCTGATGGTGCATCTTCTCACCCAGTCGAACGTATCCCTTTGAGGCCTTCAAAGTCCCCCGACTGGGCGCGACGTCCTTTTTTCTAGGCAGGCCTATTGATGTGGATAGGGGCGCTTCGAAACCCAGCGGTGACAGAGGATCGCTGTGATGACGATAGCAAGCGTGCCGGCAAGTATCGGCGTGAGGAGAAACTGCCATCCGGCACCGGAAGTGGCACGGCAAGCGCACCGCAATTTTACGCGCACAGAATTTAAAGTTGACGCGCGGAAACTTTAGTGTCAGATGTTCGCTGGCTGGTATGGGAGGCCGCCAGCTGTAACGGCCATAGCCGTCCGGCCTCGTCGCTATTCTAGGGAGGAAATCATGTCCATTTCTCGTATCGCCAAGTCACTGCTCGTATCCGCCGCCTTCACGCTGGCCGCCTTTTCGGCCCAGGCAGAAGGCATTGGCGCGTCGCTCCTGACCCAGCAGCATCCGTTCTACATCGAGCTCGGCAAGGCGATTGCAGCGGAAGCCAAGGCGAAGAACGTTCCGGTCGAAATTGCCATCGCCAATCAGGACCTCAACAAGCAGCTCGCCGATATTGAAGACTTCATCGTCAAGGGCGTCAGCGTCATCATCATGTCGCCTGTCGACAGCAAGGGTGCCCTTGCTGCGGTGATGCGCGCTCAGGCCGCCGGTATCAAGGTCATCACAGTCGATGTCCCGGTAGAAGGCGCCGAAGTCGCGTCCTATATCGGCACCGACAATTATGCCGGTGGCGTCAAGGCCGGTGAGCTGATGGCGGAGCAACTGGGCGGCAAGGGTAATGTCGCGATCATTGACTACCCGTTGGTTCAATCGGTGGTCAATCGCGTCAACGGCTTCAAGGAAGCGATCGCCAAGCACCCGGAGATGAAGATCGTCTCGATCCAGACCGGTATCACCCGCGCCGAAGCGCTTGCGGTTGCCCAAAACATGTTGCAGTCGAACCCGGATATCGCCGGTATCTTCGGTTTTGGCGACGATGCAGCTCTTGCTGCCGCCGTTGCCGTGAAGTCCTCGGGCCTGACCGGCAAGGTCAAGGTCATCGGCTTCGACGGCATGCCGGAGGCAATCGCCGCAGTTGACTCGGATCCGGACATGGTTGGCGTCATCCAGCAGTTCCCGGACCAGATGGGCAAGCTTGCTGTCGACACCGCAATCAAGATCGTCGCTGGCGAAGAGGTGCCTGCATCGCAGCCGATCGTTCCGGGCGTTTACACCAAGAAGTAATTCGGCCCTTCTATACCCCTCCCAGGGCGAATTGCCTTTCGGCAATGACCGCTCCCTTCCGACGGCTTCGCTTGAAAAAGCGTGGCCGTCGGGAACGAAGATGCAAAGGTTGATGCGATGGATACGTCCGGCAATGCCGCAATCCTCGAAATCAAGGATGTCACAAAATACTTTGGCACAGTGGCGGCGTTGAAAAGCATGCAGCTCAGCGTCATGCCGGGCCGCGTGCACACCATTCTCGGTGAAAACGGTGCCGGGAAATCGACGCTGATGAAAATCCTTGCCGGCGTCTACCAGCCGACATCGGGAAGCATCCTGATGGACGGTAAGCCTTATGCACCGGCCAATCCCCAGGATGCAGCCAGGGCAGGTCTGACCATCGTCTTCCAGGAACTGAGCCTCTGCAACAACATGACCGTGGCCGAAAACATTCTGGCAACGCGCGAACCCTCGACGATCGGCTTCATCAACGACAAGGCGTTGACGCGCAAGGCCGCATCCATTGTCGCAGATCTCAAGCTTCCGGTTGCAGTGACAGAAAAGGTCGGTGATCTTTCGATCGCGCAGCGCCAGCTGGTCGAGATCGCCAAGGGGCTCAGCGTCGATGCGAAAGTGGTCATTCTCGACGAGCCGACATCCTCGCTCAGTGACAACGAAGCCGAGATCCTGTTCGAGATCATTTCCCAGCTGAAGGCGCGCGGCGTCGCCGTCATCTACATTTCGCACCGCATGGAAGAGATCATGCGGTTGAGCGATGACATTACGGTGGTTCGCGACGGCAGTTACATCACAACGCGCGACAAGAACGAAACCACCATCGACGAGCTGATCGCGCTCATGGTCGGCCGCGACATGGACGCGATCTATCCCGCCCGGGATGTACCGGCGCCGGCGATGAGCGCAAAGCCGGTCCTCGGTGTCGACGGCCTGTCGCGCGATGGTGAATTCGAGAATATCACCTTCGACGTCCGTCCCGGCGAGATACTCGGTTTCTTCGGCCTGATCGGCTCGGGTCGCTCGGAAGTCATGAATGCCCTGTTCGGCATGAAGCGCACGTCTTCGGGCTCGATAAGCATCGATGGCAAGCAGGTGACCATTTCCTCGCCAGTCGATGCGATCGATCGCGGCATTGGTTTCGTTACCGAAAATCGCAAGGAAGAAGGGCTCGTCCTCAGCCACAATGTCGAAGCGAACATTTCCATGGTCGCGCTCAAGGACTATTCCGGCGCCTTCGGTTTCCTCAAACGCCGCCGGGAGCGTCTCGCCGCAGAAGCCGAGGTTAAGCGCCTGGCCATCAAGACCGGGTCACTCCAGACGATTGTCGGGTCGCTGTCGGGCGGCAACCAGCAAAAGATTGTTTTGGCCAAGTGGCTTTTGACCCGGCCAAAGATCCTGATCCTCGACGAGCCGACACGCGGCGTCGATGTCGGCGCCAAATTTGAAATCTACAAGATCATCCGCCAGCTGGCAGCGGAAGGCACGGCAATCCTGCTCGTGTCCTCCGAGCTACCGGAGATCATCAGCATGAGTGACCGTGTCGTCGTCATGAGCGAGGGCCGGGCGACGGCAACCGCGTCGGGCGATCAGATGAAACCGGAAAAGATCATGAGCTTTGCGACGGGATTTGTATCATGAGTGAAACAACGGCGGCCAATGCCGCCTTTATACGGGTCTTCAAGCAGTATGGCGGCATCTTTCTGTCGCTTGTCGCCCTCTGCGTCATCTTCTCCTTCATGAACGGGCGTTTCATGTCGGTGGCGAATTTCCTCAATGTGCTTCAGCAGGTTGCCGTCATCGCTATCGCCGCCTTCGGCATGACATGGGTGATTTTGCTCGGCGAGATTGACTTGTCGATCGGCTCGATCATCGCCGTCGCGGGCATGGTCGCGGCACAGTGTTTTGCCGTTGGCCTCGGGTTTGCGCCGACATTTGTCATTACCCTGCTGTCCGGCGCGATGCTCGGACTTGCCAATGGCGTGCTGACGGCAAAATTCCGGTTGCCATCCTTCATCGTCACCGTCGCGACCATGGGGATCTATCGCGGGCTCGTCAGCCTGCCCACGAACGGCGCGCCGGCGATGATCACCGAACCGACATGGACGGCCATCGGCACGCAGAGTTTCATCGGCGTTCCGATCGTCATTTGGTTCGTCGCCGTGCTCTTCCTGTTCAATCACATCCTGCTCAGCAAGACGCGCTTCGGCCGCCGCGCCTATCTCACCGGCGGCAACCGCGAGGCAGCGCTTTATTCCGGCATCAAGGTCGATCGTTTGAAGATCGCCATTTTCATGATCTCGGGTGTGATGGCCGCAATCAGCGGCGTACTCCTCTCTTCCCGGCTGTTTTCGGCGCAGACCAATGCCGGCATGAGCTACGAACTCGACGCCATCGCCGCAGCGGTCCTCGGTGGCACCAGCCTTGCCGGCGGTGTCGGAACGATGATCGGCACCATGATCGGCGCCCTGATCATCGGTGTCCTGAACAACGGCATGAACATGATGTCGGTGCCCTATTTCTACCAGCTGATCGTCAAGGGTGCGGTCATCCTTGTCGCCGTCTGGCTCGACGTCCGCTCCAAGCAGGCCAAGCAGTAATCCGTAATCGAGCAGTGATCCCATGTCGAAAATTCTGACGATCGGCGAAATCCTGGTGGAGATCGTCGCCACCAACCGCGGCAACGGCTTCCGTGAGGCCGTGCCGCTAATTGGTCCCTTTCCCTCCGGCGCACCGGCAATCTTCATCGATCAGGTCGGCAAACTGGGCCAGGATTGCGCCATCATTTCGCGCGTCGGCGAGGATGATTTCGGCTGGGTCAACATCGACCGGCTGACAGCCGATGGTGTCGATGTGTCCGGTATCGAGGTAGTGCCGCAGGGAACGACCGGCAGCGCCTTCGTGCGGTATCGGGAAGACGGCAGCCGCGCCTTTGTCTTTAACATCAGACACAGCGCCTGCGGCACGATCGAACTATCCGATGAAAATCTGGCGTTGATCGACAGCTGCACGCATATGCATGTCATGGGAACCGCCCTTTATGCGCCGAGCGTGGTGGAGAGCATCCTGACGGCTGTCGACCGGATCAAGGCCGCTGGTGGCACCGTGTCCTTCGATCCCAATCTCCGACCCGAGATTCTCGACAGTCCCGGCATGCGCGTGGCGCTGCAGACGGTCTTGTCGAAGACCGACCTGTTCATGCCGAGCGGTGAAGAGCTCTTCCTGTTTGCGAAGGCCAAGGAAGAGAGCGAGGCTGTCGCGGAGCTTCTCGCCCGGGGTATCAAGGCGATTGTTGTGAAGCGCGGCGCCAAGGGTGCCAGTTATTTCGACGCCGAGACGGCACTCGATCTCGAAGGCTTTGCTGTCGAGGAAGTCGATCCGACCGGCGCTGGCGACTGCTTCGGAGCGACCTTCGTTACGTTCTGGCTACAGGGCGCAAGCCCGGCCGAAGCTCTTCTATACGCCAATGCATCCGGCGCACGCGCTGTCACCAAGGCCGGCCCGATGGAAGGCGCCTCCACCCGCAGCGAGCTCGATCTTCTCATCAAAACGCGAGGCAAGGCCTGACATGACACAGAGCTATCTCTCCGACATCGCTTCCTGGGGCACACGTACCGGCCCCAAGGGTATCCCTTCAATCTGCTCTGCACATCCGATCGTGATCGAGGCGTCGATGCTGCATGCGCTTCGCAGGGATGCCCATCTTCTCGTCGAAGCCACCTGCAATCAGGTCAATCAGGACGGTGGCTACACCGGCATGACGCCCGCCGACTTTCGTACATTTGTCGATACAATTGCGGCGAGAACCGGTTTTCCTCTCGAAAAGCTGATCCTGGGCGGCGACCATCTCGGTCCCAATCCCTGGAAGAACCTGCCCGCCGACGAGGCGATGGACAAGGCCAGGGTCATGATCAAGGCCTACGCCGAAGCCGGTTTCACCAAGCTTCATCTGGATACCAGCATGGGCTGTGCCGGCGAGCCTGTTGCGCTCCCGGATGCGATCACGGCGGAGCGGGCAGCGAGCCTTGCAGCTGCCGCCGAGGCGGCACTTGCCGGCTCCACCGGCATCAAGCCCGTCTACATCATTGGAACCGAGGTTCCCATTCCGGGCGGCGCCATGGAAGAACTCGACAGTCTCGAGGTCACCAAGCCCGATGCTGCGCGTGAAACCATCGCCGTGCACCGCAAGGCTTTCGCCGCAGCCGGCGTCGAAAACGCTTTTTCGCGCGTAGTCGGCGCCGTCGTGCAGCCGGGCGTTGAGTTTGGCAATCACAATGTGATCGCCTACGAAACCGGCGAGGCCCAAGCGCTGAGTGCTACATTGGCAGATATGCCTGGCATGGTATTCGAGGCACATTCCACCGATTACCAGACGCAGGAAGCCCTTCGCCAACTGGTGCTGGATGGCTTTGCCATCCTCAAGGTCGGCCCCGGGCTGACCTTTGCCCTGAGGGAAGCCTTCTACGGGCTCGACCGGATCGCCGATTTCCTGTTTCCGGCCAAGCGCCCGGAAACCCTGCTCGCAACCGTTGAGCGGGTCCTGACGTCAGAGCCGAAGAACTGGGAAAAATACTATCACGGCTCGCCGGATGAGCAGCGGATGCAGCGTCACTTCAGCTATAGTGACCGCATCCGCTATTACTGGCCGCATCCGGAAATCGATGTCGCCGTCAAACAGCTTTTTGCCGTTCTTGATGGTGTCCAGATCCCCGAGACGCTGATTAGCCAGTATCTGCAGGCAAGTTACACGGCGGTTCGCGAAGGCCGGGCAAAGCCTGAAGCGACGGCTCTGGCCATCGCACCGGTGGACCACGTTTTGGAGAACTACTTTACAGCCTGCCGCCCTTGAAGAAGAGCGGCTTGCATCCCGGTGGAAGTTTTGCTTGAAACGTGAAGCTGATATTTAAATCGATTGAGAGCTTGAGTGGACGCCAATTTGCAAGACAAACCGATCAGGACGATGGAGGATTTCTCCGAGTTTGTCGGATTGTCGCGTCCGACCGTCTCGAAATATTTCAACGATCCAAGCTCCGTCCGCCGCAAGACCCGCGACCTGATCGAAGCCGCGCTCAAGCAGAGCGGTTTCCGGCCGAATATGTTTGCGGTCAACCTCAACCGCCGACGCAGCAACATCATCGGCATCATCATCCCGAACTCGACCGATCCGTTCTACATGGCGCTGACGCGGCGTGTGGAACTGATCGCCAATGCGTCGGGTTTCCTGGCCTTCGTGCTGTCCTCGGATGGCAATGCGGCGATGGAGGCGCGCGCGATCGAGACGCTGAAGTCGATGAACGTTGCCGGCGCCATCATTGCGCCGCTCGGCGTGCAGTCGCAGCAGGAAACACTGCTGGCGATGGCGGCGTCCATCCCGCTGATTTTCGTCGATTCGCCGCTTGACGACGTGTCGCCCTTCGTCGGCACCAACAACCGGCAGAGCTTCCAGCTGATCGTCGATTACCTGTGCCGTTCCGGCGAGCCGCCCTGTTATCTCGGCATGCCGCCTGTCAACACCAATGCCGGCACCCGTCAAGCGGCCTATACCGAGGCGATGGTGCAGCTGCGCATGGAGCCGATCATATTACCGATCGCGCAGCCTGCCAGCTGGGATTTCGAAAAATTCGGCTATGAGGAAACCTTGCGGATTCTCGAAGCCGGTGGTTTCCCGACGGCGACGGTGCTGTGTGCCAACGACCGCGTCGCTTTCGGTGCGATCGCAGCCGCTTACCAATCCGGCATCAAGGTCGGTCACGGCGCAGGCTGCACCCTGCGGATCGCCGGCCACGACGACCACCCGCTGTCGCGCTACGCTTGCCCGCCGATTACCACGGTCGCGCAGAGCTACAACGATATCGGCCGCATCGCCATGGAGTTGCTGCTCCGCAAACTCGGCGAAGACGGCAGCGGCATAGTGCTCGGGGTTGACGAACAGGTCCTGCTAAACGGCGAAATCATCTTACGCGAGTCAGCCTGAGTCAAAATCTCTTACGTCATTGGCCGGCACTGCCAGCACACCATCTCCATCAGGTTTGGCAGCAGCGCGCATCGACGGGCATGGTCGTTGCGTGGCCGTCAGCATGGTGCAGCGTGAAGGCGTCGAAGTTGGCGATCGATGCGCAGGAGTGGTTGGGGAACACCCGCACCCGGCTGCCGAGCGGTAAGGGACGGCCGGAAAAAGGGACGAATCCATGTTCCTCGGACAGCCGTTCGAGCGTCCATGCTCCAACTTCATCGCCGCCGTCCGCACTGACGACTGTTCCGAAGCTGGCGCCGCCCGTACCGTGGGCGCCACGATCAGAACTCATACTTTTGGAGCCTGCATCGATGATGAAATGTGTGTCATTTGACGCGACAACACGTGCGACAACTGACAGTGCCAAATCGTCGGCCGTGCAGATGCCGAGCCGAAGGGCCGTGCCGTCAAGAAAGACATAATTGCCGGGCCGGACGCAGTCGATCGTCGGCGGTAGCGGCGCGCCGACACATGTGGGTGTTGCACCGACGGATATGCAGTCAACGGCGATGCCACGGCGTCGAAGCTGTTCTGCAAGGCTGGAAAGATTGGCTGCCTCATCGCGCGCTACGGCAGCAAGTTCCTCTTGCCCCGCGCTCGCGTAGGAATGGCCGGCATGTGAAAGCAAGCCGGCAAAGCGCAAGCTATTGGCGGCGGTAATCTTTGCACACAGGTCGAGCGCCGCCGGGTCATCTGGTTTTAGTCCAACACGGCCGAGACCGACATCGACTTTCAGGAAGACGGCGATTTCGACGCTGTGATGGGTCGCTGCAGCCGACAGCGCCTCGACACCCAATAGGCTGGCGGCTATCGCGCGCAGCTGTGTGCCACGGGCCTTTACCACAGGCAACAGGCGGTCAAGCGACTGTGGCGTGACGATGGGATAGGCAAGTATGATCGATGGGATGCCGGCTTCGGCAAAGACCAGCGCTTCGCTGGGCTTGGATGCGGTAATGCCGCGTGCACCAAGGGCCAGCTGCTGGCGCGCAATGTGGAGGCTTTTGTGGGTTTTCACGTGCGGAAACATCAAGCAGCCGGCGATATCGGCGCGATGCTGCATAGCCTTGATGTTGCGGACAAGGCGCACCTCGTCGACTTCAATGTAAGGCGTCGGCCGATCCGCAGCGGCGGGACGTGCGAAGCCCTTGGCTCTTGCCGGCACGGAATTGTCGTCAATCTGCGTGGCCGCGTTGGAACCTGGGGTCACAGCCGCCAGCCTCACTTCTTGGGAAGTGCTCATGTTGGAATGCCTTATCTGGAAAGGGAATGACGCTGTCTTTAGCCTGTCGCGACCTGACGGACGAAATGGGTCGATGAGATTTGCTGCATCGGTAATTCGCGCGGCACGAAATCGGGAGCACGCACGGCGCTCGGGATCTCGTCGGACATCGGTTGGCGGGCCTGCGGGCGACGGGTCGGATCAGCGATCGGAATGGTCGAGAGAAGTTTGCGGGTATAGGGGTGTTGAGGATTGCCGAAGACCGAGCGCCGGTCGCCGATCTCGACGATCTCGCCGAGATACATCACCGCCACGCGGTGAGCGATGCGTTCGACCACCGCCATGTCGTGGCTGATGAACAAGAGGGCAATCCGCATATCGCGCTGCAGGTCCATCAAGAGATTGATGACCTGCGCCTGGATGGTCACATCGAGCGAAGCAACGGCCTCGTCGGCGACGATGAGCCGGGGATTGAGCGCTAGCGCGCGGGCGATGCAGATGCGCTGGCGCTGGCCACCGGAAAACGTATGCGGATAGCGTTCGAGGTGCTCGGCTGACAGTTCCACTTTGGCCAGAAGCTCGGCGGCACGGGCGCGCATCATTTTAGTCGAGCCCAGCTTGTGCACCCGCATCGGATCCATCAGCGACCGCTCGATCGTCATGCGCGGGTTGAGCGAGGAGAATGGATCCTGGAAGACCATTTGCGCATCGCGCCGAAATCGCGCCAGGACCGGCCGCGGCGCGCCGATAAGTTCGGTCCCATCGAACCGGATCGAGCCGGAACGTGGCCTGTCGAGCTGCATGATCGAGCGGGCGACCGTTGACTTGCCGCAACCGGATTCACCGACCAGTGCCAGCGTTTCGCCCGGAAAGATGTCGAACGAGACGTTCTCGACCGCATGGACCCGGCCGGAAATCCGGCTGAAGACGCCAGCCTTTAGATCGAAGCGCGTCACCAAGTTGCGCACCGAAACGAGAGGCGTACGGGCTTCCATCAATGCTGCGGGCGCGTTCATTCTGCTACCTCGGCGAGGCCGAGTTCAGGCTCGAAGACCAGCAGCGGGAATTTCTCCGGTGCGTCCTTGTCGGCCATGCTGCCGAGGCGCGGCACGGCGGAAATCAATGCGCGGGTGTAGGCATGTTTCGGCGTGGCGAAGATGTCGTAGACCGAGCCGGTTTCGACGATCTCTCCTTTGAGCATGACGCAAACCCGGTCGGCAACTTCGGCGACGACGCCCATGTCGTGGGTGATGAACAAGACGGACATGCCGATTTCGCCCTGCAGGGCACGGACGAGATCAAGGATCTGTGCCTGGATTGTCACGTCGAGTGCAGTCGTCGGTTCGTCGAGGATCATCAGCGACGGCCGGCAGGCAAGCGCGATAGCAATCATGACTCGCTGGCGCATGCCGCCGGAAAGCTGGTGGGGATATTGGTCGAGGCGGCGATCGGCATCGGGCACGCGAACCAGTTTGAGCGTATTGAGCGCGATCTGGCGCGCCTGCTCAGGCGTCTTGTGCTGATGATGGATCACCGCTTCGGCGATCTGGTCGCCGACGGTGAAGACCGGGTTCAGGCTGGACATCGGATCCTGGAAGACGATGGAGATTTCAGCCCCGCGAAGGGCCTCGATACGCTTCTCCGGCAGCTTGGCCAAGTCGGCCACATTGCCGTCCTTCATTCGCATTCGCACGCGTCCACCGGTGATGGAGGCGCCATCATACTCGGTGAGCCGCATGATCGTCATGGCGGTCACCGACTTTCCCGATCCGGATTCGCCGACCAACGCAACAGTTTCGCCGCGGGAGATGTTGAAGGAGACTCCTCGTACGGCTCGAAACTGGGCCGGCGTGCCCGCCGCGAAGGAAACTTCAAGGTCTTCCACCGACAGGACGATATCCTCGGGCAGTTCAGGCGTTGCGGATTTGGAAGGCATGATTAGCACTTGAACCCGATTTTAGAGCGGACGTTGTGTTGCCAACATCTCGCAACGAGGTGTGATGCTGTCAATACGGGAAGGATGCGCGGTTGGTACGCCGGCAGCACGATTGTGACAGGCAGGCAGTGTGGAGGCATTCCACTGCCGTAGCAAAGTCCTGTAAAATCAAGGCTTCACAATCCCAATACGCAAAACTATGCGCTTTGTGCATTGTGTCACCTGTCTTCGCATGAACTCCTCATTCGCAGTATTTTGGACGGAGCCGTCTCAGGCGGAGATAATCTCCACCTCGAAACCGCTCTTGTATTGCGGCAGCACTGCGCATTGTTTGAGATGTTGCCACAACGCGTCGCTGTCGTGGTTGCCGGGTCCGGCACGCCGGAATATCCGGATCCCCATGTCCAGCGACATCTGCTGACCGCCGATCTGGGCAAGACGCCCTTGCCGGATCGCATCGGCCACGCAAATCTGCGGTAGCCAGGCAACGCCGCGCCCGGCCATGGCCATATGCTTGAGACCCTCAGCAAGTCCCGACTGGTAGACAATGCTGAGGTTGAGCGGTCTGCGCCAGCGCGATTGGATCAAGGTCGCCAGCTTGCCGATGTACCCGTCGCTCCAGGAATAGGCGAGATAGGGGATCTCCGTGCTTTCCGGCCCGTCGATGTCGAACAGCGGCCGCGCATTCTCGTCGGTTCCCGACACAAGGATGAGGCGGTCCTTACCGAGTTCCAGGGATTCGAAGGGGCCATCCTGCAGCACAGGCGGGCCGTCGGCATGGACGTACGTGATGGCGAAGTCGCATTGACCCGAACACAGGTGATCGATGCTTTCGAGAAAGTCGGCGGCATGCATGCTGGTCCGCAGCGGCATTCGGGAGATCAAGGGCGAGCCGATCCATGTTGGAAAGAAATACATCGCCAGCGTATGCAGCGAGGTAAAGGTCAGCATGGCCGAGCTCTCACCGGCAACGTTACGGCAATCTGTGCGCAGACGGTACGCTTCCCGGACGAGCCGTTGGCAACCCGGCAGGAACATCATTCCAGCCCGCGTCAATTGCACCGGGTAGGTGCTGCGATCGATCAGGTCCGCACCGATCCAGTTTTCGAGCGACTTTATGCGACGGCTGAAAGCCGGCTGGGAAATATTGCGGGCAGTCGCGGCCGTCGAGAAATTTCGCGTCGCAGCTATTTCCAAAAAGTCTTCAAGCCATTGCAGTTCCATACCAGGCCTCATGCGTGTTTTGCATAGTCTATCCTAACTACACATTGGACAGACCGGCAAGCGCTCTTCTAGCCTGCCCGTCAACGAGAAGAAAACTTCCGCCTCCATCAGATGGGAACAATGATGAAACGCACCTTAGCCCTAGCCCTCAGCCTGGGGCTCGGCATCGCGGCTGCCCCCGCTATGGCCGAGACCAAGAACCCCGGCACTTTCGTCTTCATGTGGACCGACGACATCCAGTCGTTCGATCCGGCCTATATTGCCAACACGCCGAGCTCCTATGGCACCCTCAACATCTACAGCCGGTTGTTGAATTTCAACGGCTCGAAGATCTCTGAGTTCGTGCCATCGCTTTCAACCGAAGTGCCGTCGCTCGAAAACGGCCTGATCAAGCAGGGCACCGATGGCTCGGTGAGCTACACATTCCCAATCCGCAAGGGTGTCTTTGCCCACAAGGTCGGCGTCAAAGGTGCCGACGGCAAGATTGCCTGGGAATATTATGACAAGCTGACAGATGCTCAGAAATCAGCCATGGAGCCGGGCTACGGCGAGATTACGCCCGAGGATGTCCGCTATTCACTGTTGCGCGCAATCCTCCAGGGACAGTCTTGGATGTCGAACGCGATCACCGAGGTGATCACCGCCGGCAAATATCCGGACATCGCCAAATGGGTGGAAACCGAGGGCAAGGTCAAATCCATTAACGATGCCAGCCCCGAGATCCTACGCAAGGTCTATGACGAACTCGCCTCGCAAATTATTGTTGATGGCGACAACCTCACTCTGAAGCTGCCCAAGTCTTTTCCGGCTACCCTTGGCGTTATTGCTCTGCCGTTCGGCACCTCGGTTCTCGATAAGGAATGGGTTGCCTCGGTCGGCGGCTGGGATGGTTCTGGCGATACCTGGAAGGCCCACTACCGTCCTGAGCTTGGTGCCAATCCGTTGTTTGCAGAGGAAAATGGCACCGGCCCGTTCATGCTCGAAGAATGGGACCGCACCGATCGGCGTATCACGCTGAAGCGTTTCGACAATTATTTTCTGGGGCCGGCCAAGCTCGAGCGCGTGGTTATGCGCACCGTTCCGGAATGGACGACGCGACGCCTGCAGCTTTTGTCCGGCGACGCCGATTTTGTCACAGCACCAGTCGAATTCATCGACGAACTCGGCAAAACCGAGGGTATCAAGGTCATCGACGGCCTGCAGAAGGTGTTCTCGCGTGGCATCTACTTTGCCTGGCCGCTGGACGACAATGACAATCCGGCGATCGGCAGCGGCAAACTCGACGGAGCCGGTATTCCGCCGGACTTCTTTGCCGACATCGACGTGCGCAAGGGCTTCAATTACGCGCAGAACTATGATGCGCTGCTGAAGCAGGTGCTGCTCGAAAAGACCGTGCAGTCGCACGGGCCGACCGTGCGGGGCATCATGGGCTATCGTCCAGATTCACCGATCTACAGCTACGATCCCGCCAAAGCCGAAGAGCATTTCAAGAAGGCGTTCGGCGGTAAGCTGTGGGAAACCGGGTTCGCCTTCACGGCTTACGTGACGGAGGGCAATCCACATTTCACCGCTGCGCTCTCGGCGTTGCAGCAGGGCCTGTCCCGTATCAATCCAAAATTCAGGATGCAGATCCAGGCGCTGCCCTGGGCATCGATCTCGGACAAGCTCAACAATCGCGAAAAGCCTGCGGCTCCATTGACGGTGATGGGCTGGGGGCCTGACTACTCCGACCCGGGTGGTCCGCTTGGTGCCGCTACCTACTATCTCTCGCCCACCGGTCTCGTCGGCGGCATGGTCGGTCAGGGCTACCGCGATCTGATGACGGAGAAGTTCAAGCCGCTTCTTGACGAAGCCTGGGCTTCGGTCGATCCCGCCGTGCGCGAGCCGATCTACGCCAAGCTGCAGGAAATGTCCTACGAATACGCCACGACCCAGTTTTTGTGGGAAGACTTCGGCTATGTCGTCACCCGCAGCAACATAGATGGCTATGTCGACAACATGATCCTCTACGGCGCCTGGGATTTTTACCCGGTCAGCAAGGACAACGATTGATTGGCAAGCGGCACGCGGGGCAGCGATGCCCGGCGCGCTTTTTATCATTCTCCCTGAAATCGGAACATGTGAACCGTGCTGAACTATGCACTCCGACGACTGATGATGTTGCCCATCGTTCTGTTCGCCCTGTCGCTGATGATCTTTGCGCTGCAGATGTCGCTCTCGCCAACGCAGAGACTGGCCGCCTACGCGCCGTCGCCTGACTATCTGAAGGGTGGGCAGGAAAGCATCCGCCGGATGATCGAGCAATACGGCTTGAATGATCCCTTCTACATCCAGTACGGCCGCTGGATTGGCGGCATCCTCAGCGGCAATCTTGGCTGGTCGGAGACCGCCCGTCAGCCGGTATCGACCGCGCTGATGTCGCTGTTTCCAGCGACACTGGAGCTGGTGGTACTGGCCTTCGTACCGTGCCTGCTGCTCGCGGTCTTCCTCGGCTCACGGGCTGGCATCCATCTCAATCGCTGGCCGGATCACGTCATCCGCATCTTCACCATTCTCGGCTGGTCTTTCCCGGTCTACGTCTTTGGCCTGCTGATGCTGCTGATCTTCTATTCGGCGCTCGACTGGTTTCCGCCCGGTCGGTTGAGCCAGTGGGCCCAGACCGTAGTCAGCTCCAGCGATTTCGTACGCTACACCGGGGCCAACACGATCGATGCGCTGCTCGACGGCAATCTGGCGATCTTCGGCGATGCGCTGCGCCACCTTGCAGCTCCGGTCATCACCCTGACCTATGTCAACGTCGCCAGCATGACGCGGGTGATGCGGACCTCGATGCTGGAAACCCTGCGCCAGGATTATGTACGCACTGCCCGTGCCAAGGGTCTGCCCCGCCGCGTTGTTGAGCTGCGGCATGCCCGGCGCAACGCGCTTTTGCCTGTGGCGACGATCGCTGGCATGGAGCTCGCCGTCATGATGGGCGGCGTGGTGATCACCGAAACCATTTTCGACTACACCGGTCTTGGACAGTTTGCCGCCAAGACGGCTGCCAACCTCGATTTCCCCGCCGTCCTTGGCTTCGGTCTCTATTTCGCGGTCGTTCTGGTGCTGATGAACCTGTTGGTCGATTTGATCTATCCGCTGCTTGATCCGAGGGTGAAGACGCAATGAAGAGTCTTCGTTACCTCGCAAGAAATCCGGTATCCCTGTTCGGTATCGTCATCCTTCTGGCCTTTGTGCTGATCGCCGTCTTCGCCCCCATTCTGGCGCCGACGCAGAGTTTTCAGCTTTCGCCCTACGACACGCCGCGCGCAGGGTTCCTGGCAACGCCGCAGCCGCCATCGCCGGAGGCCATATTCGGCACCACGCAAGGCCAATACGACATCTTCTACGGCGTCGTCTGGGGGACGCGTACCGCATTCAAGATCGGGCTCGGCGTCGTTGCCATTTCCGTTCTGATCGGCACGGTCGTCGGTGCAGTTGCCGCCTATTATGGAGGCCTCGCCGAAGAGATCCTGATGCGCATCGTCGATGTGTTCATGGCGGTGCCATTTCTCATCGCGGCGATGGTGCTCACGGCCCTGCTTGGCAAGGGCATCGTGCCGATCACCATTGCCCTGACCACCTTCGGCTGGATGAGCTATGCCCGTATCGTGCGAAGCGAGATCCTGCGAATCCGCGAGATGGACTATATCCATGCGGCAAGGAGCTACGGCGCCAGCGATCTGCGGCTGATTGTGCTGCATATCCTGCCCAATGCGATGTTCCCGGTTTTGGTGTTGGCGACGATGGCGACGGGCTCCATGGTGCTGTCGGCCTCGGCGCTTAGCTTCCTCGGTGTCGGTACCGAAGAAGGCTATGCCGACTGGGGCCAGTTCATCGCCTATTCGCGCAACTGGATCGTCGGTCAGCCCGGCAACCCCTTCCAGTTCTGGTATACGCTGGCTTTCCCCGGCGCTGCCGTCTTCCTGTTCGTGCTGTCGTGGAACCTTGTCGGCGATGCGTTGCGCGACATGCTGGATCCCCGTCATTCCCATTGAGACCCCTAGGAGTGTTTGTCATGCCCTCTCTGTCCGCTGCCTCGATCGCACTGTTTGAAGATCTGATCCGTTATGAGGTCGAAGACAAGGCGATCCCGTCAATCTCCTATGCTCTCGTTGACCGTGATGGCGTGCTCGCCGAAGGCCATGTCCAGCGTCACGATCGCCATTTCGACATGGGCAAGGACACCTGCTTCCGTATCGGTTCGATCACCAAGACGTTTACCTCGCTGGCGATCATGCAGCTGGTGGAGAAAGGGTTGATCGACATCGATGTCGACGTGTCCACCTATCTGCCCGGCTTCAAACCGGAAAACCCGTTTGCCGGCGTCGAAGGCGGGCCATATGGTTCGGTGATCAGTCTGCGCAAATTGATGACCCATACGGCCGGGCTGGTCCGCGAGCCGAAGAGCGGCCATTATCTCGACGCCACCCGGCCGCCCCTTGAAGATACGGTGAACGAGCTTGCAAGCTCGACGCTGAAGCAGGATCCGAGCCTCGGCATCATGCACTATTCCAACGCCGGCATCGCGGTTGTGGGGCGGGTGATTGAAGCGGTCACGGGCCTCAGCTATTCCGACTATGTCGCCGCAAACATCCTGCAGCCGCTCGGTATGGATGGTTCGTCCTGCGGCATGGCGCCCGGCATTCGCGAACGGCTCGCACCCGCCGACATGTGGACGCTCGAGGGTGATACCCCGGCACCGGTGTTCAGCCTGGGCGGCTCGCCAGCCGGCAACATCTTTTCCACCACCGGAGACATGGCCCGCTACGCCCAATGCCTGTTGCGCGGCGGGTTCGATGCGACGGGTAACTCGATCATTTCGCCGGCCTCGTTGCGGGAGATGTGGACACCATTCGGCAAGCGCCCGGCCGGCCATGACAAGACGCTCGCCGGCTACGGCCTGTGCTTCGGGTCTGGTGACGTCGACGGCTGGACCTCGGTCGGCCACGGTGGTGCTGTCTATGGTTATGCGTCGCAGATGATGCTTCTGCCATCTGCAGGTATCGGCGTTCTGGTTTTCGCCACGCTCGATTTCGCCAACCAGATCGCCTCGCGGCTCGGGATCGATGGCGTGCGCATCGCCCTTGCAGAACGCCAGATGGGCAAGATGCCGGAACGCATGCAGCGCCCGCCCGCAATCTCCGGGGAACAGTTCCAGACCTTGCCGGGCTATTATCGCGACGATGCTACGCGGGAGGTCGTCGAGGTCAAATCCAACGGGGATAAGGTCTATCTGATGGGGGAGGGTGTGCCGCTGCAGATCCGTCCGGTCGCTGGCAGCGACTTCGTCATCGATGGCCGCATCTACGGGCGCGGCGCGGATTACGCCCATATGAATCTTTCTTTCCCCGCAGCCGGCAAACTTGTCTGGAGAGGGGCAAACTGGACGCTCATCGAGGCGCCGCTGGAGGAGGCAGTGCCCACCGGGATAACGCCGCATCTCGGCGAATACGGACCGGATTTCAACATCACTTACCTGACCTACAGCCATGGCGGGCTGAAATGCCTGATTGAATATTTTTGCACGCACAGTTGCGAGCCGGTCGAAGACGGACGCTTCCGCATGCATGGGCGGTTGTACGAAGATGAAATCCTTGAACTCGACGCCATCGATGACAACGGCAAGCGCGGCATTCGCGTTGGCCCGATGTTCCTGGAACGGCGCACCCCGTCCCAAGCGCAAGCGGCGTAGTCCGGATCATGGCCACTCCCGTCAAGATGGAATCACCCCTCGGCGCCCGTATGATGATCGGTGGGCGCGAGGTCGACTATTATTGCGGCACTTCATACTTCTGCCTGCATGGCCATCCGGAGGTGATCGAGGCGGCCTGTGCCGCCACCCGGCAATATGGCATGGGGCCGGGAACACTCGCCCATATGCAGGTCTATGCCGACCTGCAGGACCGGCTGCGCGACTGGTTTGGTACGCAGGAGGTCGTCTATATGATCTCTGGTTACACCAGCCCGATGGTGCTGCTGCAGGGATTGCGCGACGATTTCGACATCATCCTCATGGATTCTGCAATCCACTACAGCACTCGTGATGCGATCCCCACACTCGGCAAGCCGATCCACGAATTTCGCCATGCCGACGCCGGCGATCTCGCGGAGCAGCTTTCTCTGCATGTGAAGGCGAGACAGCGTCCGGCCGTTCTCACCGACGGCGTCTTTCCCTCCTCCGGCAGGCTGGCGCCGCTCGCCGATTTCAGGCAGGCAATGGCGGCGTATGAGGGCGCGCTCTTGTGCATCGACGATTCCCACGGTGTCGGTGTGCTCGGCGAGACGGGCCGCGGATCGCTTCAGCACGCTGGGCTCGAAGAAGCAGGCAACTTCCTCGCCGGCACAATGAGCAAGGCGTTCGGCGCACTCGGCGGCATCGTGCCGGGTGATGCCGCCCTTGCCGAAAAGATCGCCCGCAATGCAATGATCATGCGCGGCGCGTCACCGGCGCCACCCGGCCTTGCGGCGGCGGCGGCTGCATCCCTGCGGGTTTTGCAGACGATGCCGGAAAAGCGCAGCAATCTGATCCGCAATATCAAGCATATGCGAAGCGGCTTGCGGACGCTGGGCTTTAAGGTTGAGGATACGCCGGTGCCGATCGTCACCGTCAAGGGCCTTACGGATCTTGAGCAGCTTCGCGAACGTCTTGCCGAACGTGACATCATCGTCAGAGTCCAGCAGGCGGGCGGCTATTCCGATGCGCCCAACGTGCCGACTTTGCGGATCGCAGTGTTTTCCGAACACTCCCCGGCACAGATCGATCGGCTGCTGCAGTCGATGGCCGAGCTTTTTTGAAACACGAGGGTAAGACCATGAAGATTTTCATCAGCGCTGATATCGAAGGCACGGCAGGCATCACTGCCTGGGATGAGGCCAAGAAAGGACACCCGGAATACGAGGAATTCCGTGAATACATGACCGACGAATTGGTCGCGGCCTGCGAAGGGGCAAAGGCCGCCGGTGCCAGGGAAATTGTGGTCAAGGACGCCCATTCGACCGCCCGCAACCTGATCTTGTCGAAGCTGCCGGCCTATGTCAGCATCGTCAGGGGGTGGAGTGGCCATCCCGATCTGATGATGTTCGGCATCGACAGCAGTTTTTCGGCGGCGCTTTACACCGGCTATCACAACAAGGCAGGTACCGACACCAATCCGCTCGCCCATACGCTGACCGGCACGGTCTCGCGGCTGCTGATCAACGGTGAAGTGGCGTCGGAATTCACATTGAACGCGCTGTGTGCTGCACGCTACGGCGTGCCATCAGCGTTTTTGTCCGGTGATGCCGGCATGTGCGCCGAGGCCAAGGCGATGGTTGACGGCATCGGCAGCGTTGCCACAAGCGAGGGGTTTGGTCCGGCGACCCGGTCGCTGACACCGAAAGCATCGGTCGCCGCCATTCGCGAGGGTGTCGAAAAAGCACTGTCGGGCGACCTGAAGGCCCGCCTGCCAAAACTCGCCGACCGGTTTGAGCTGGTGGTGGAATACACGACACCGATCGAGGCCTATCGTGGCAGTTGGTATCCGGGGGTCGAGCATATAGCAGCGCGCACTCTGCGCTTTGCGGCAAAGGATTTCTTCGAAATCCAGCGCGCCATCCGCTTTATCGTCTGAACTGAATTTCGCGCTGACATCTCTATGGCTGTGCATTCAGCCCAATGGGTGAGTGCCTGCCGATAGGTGAGAGCCTTAGCAAAAACCGTTCAGCTTGAGGATCTTGTGCGCCTCGATCGATGCGCGAAGCTCGTCTTCGGAGGTGCGGTTGCCCTGGTTGGCGTCGGGATGGTGCATTTTGAGCCGTTCTTTGTAACGGCTTCTGATTTCCTCCGGCGTCGCCTCTGGCGGAAGTCCAAGTGTCGCGAAGGCCTTGGCTTCGAGAACCTTGAGTTTTCGGACCGGGACACCGTTTTTTTGCGCCCGGTTCTGTGCATCTCTGCGGGCGTTCAACGTCTTTGCAGAGCCGGAGCGGACAGTCGACGGAATGGGAATTTCGGTTGCTTGCTGGACACGGGTTCCGAACGTCGCACGACTGCCGGTCGTCGCTTCCTTTTGGTAGCGGGCAACGTCCGCGTCTACTGGAGCCGTCGTGAAGCTATAACCCTTGTTGTAGTCTTTCACGTGCTCAAGACAGAACAACAGATACAGGCCTTCCGCACCCGGGCCAACTGGGGCACGATGCGTGCCAACCTTTTCGCAGCCATCCCATTGGCATTTCGGACCAGCGGGTGCGCTGGTGGTAGCCGTCTTTTTGCGGGTCGATTTAAGTCCGACAAATATTTTCGAATCAAGTGTCATAACGCCTATATGGACGCAGTGCGCCACGACCGCAAGATTTTGTGGACGAGGCCGCAAGGGCTTCTGCAAGGTGGCGCTTCAGGCTTAGGCTGGATATTCATAACCAAGCATCGTTCCAAGAGCAGCCTAACTGCCTGCCATGAGGATTTCGACGTCACGCGATCGTGAATTGATCGGAATGGCGCGGCTGTTCAGAGCAGATAGCGGGCAGGACTGGTGTATCGAGGCACACGCACCTCTTTGGTTGCCAAAAAACCATAATTGTTCCACCAACGTTACAGATCACGACACGACATTAGAATTGGATCACAGCTGAATGCGTATACACCATTGCTTGCTTGGTATGTTCCTGGCAGTCGCACCATCCGCATATGCTCTGGAAGCCGGATCGCCGCCCGTTTTGGCGCCACTGCAGCAACAGGGACAAGCCGCGCGTTTAAGCGCGCAATTCATGACGCGTTTCGGCTACAGGCCCGTTCCGCTCGATGATGCCTTGTCAGCCAAGATCATGACCAGCTTCATCAAGTCGCTCGATCCGGACCGGACGCTGTTTCTGCAGGCGGACATCGATAAATTCATGTCCAACAGCACAAAGATTGACGATGCCATCAAACGAGAAGACCTGCGGATCCCGTTTTCCATTTTCAACGTCTATGAGCAGCGCGTTGTCGGGCGGATGGACTATGCGCGCACCTTGCTCAAGCAAAAGTTCGATTTCAGTGCGCAGGAATCCTATTCCTTGCTCCGCGACGAAGCGCCTTGGCCGCAATCTCAAGCCGAAAGCGATGACCTCTGGCGAAAACGCGTCAAAGGCGACTGGCTCCGGCTGAAACTGGCGGGCAAAACGGACGCGGTCATTCGCGACACGCTCGACAAACGTTATCAAAACTCCCTCGATCGCGCTTTTAAATACAAGAGCGACGACGTTTTCCAGTCTTTCATGGGGGCCTATACGACGTCGGTTGATCCGCACACCGACTATTTCGGCGCGCGGGCTTCTGCTGAGTTCGATATTTCCATGAAGCTTTCGCTGGTTGGTATCGGCGCGGTCCTGCAGGAGCGCGATGACTACACGACGATCCGTGAGCTCGTGCCGGGTGGCCCGGCGCAATTATCGGGCAAGCTTACGGTCGGAGACCGCATTACCGGTGTCGGTCAAGGCGCGGACGGCCCGGTAAAAGAAGTGGTGGGCATGCGCCTTGATGAAATCGTGCAACTGATACGAGGCAAAAAAGATTCTGTCGTTCGCTTGGACATCTTGCCAGCGGATGTCGGTCCAGATGGCAGCCATCGCATCATAAGCCTGACGCGCGACAAGATAAGCCTCGAAAAGCAGGCTGCCAGCAAGACCATCCTGCCGATAAAGGATGGCGAGGCAACGCGCAAAATCGGTATCATTACGTTGCCGGCGTTTTATGAAGATTTCGAAGCGCGGCGAAAAGGCGACCCGGATTATCGAAGTGCCAGCCGCGATGTCGCCAAGCTTCTCGGCGAACTGCAGCAGGACGATGTCAATGGTGTCGTGATCGATTTGCGCAACAATGGCGGCGGGTCGTTGACCGAGGCGATTGAACTGACAGGTCTGTTCGTCGGAAAAGGTCCGGTGGTTCAGCAACGTGGTGCCAACGGTAGGGTAGAGGTCGAAAGCAACGATCGTCCAGCGCCCGCCTGGACAGGTCCGGTTGGTGTTTTGATCAACCGCGGTTCTGCGTCGGCTTCGGAGATTTTTGCAGCAGCGATACAGGACTACGGCCGAGGCGTGATCATCGGCGAACCCAGTTTTGGCAAAGGCACCGTGCAAACCGTCGTCAACCTTGATAAGGCGGCCAACAACAGCAAACCGAAATTCGGCGAACTGAAATTGACGATTGCGCAGTTTTTCCGTGTTAACGGCGGAACGACGCAGCTGCGCGGCGTCACGCCCGATATCAGCTTGCCGGGCCTTTCGGATACGAAGAGCTTTGGTGAAGCAAGCTATGACAACGCTTTGCCATGGAAGCAGATCAAGCCGGCAAAATATGCGCCTGCCGGTGATATGGCAGCCTTGGTGCCGCAGCTGCAACAGCGTCATGATGCCCGGGTGAGCAATGATCGGGAGTTCCAGCGGTTTGTCGAGGATGTTGCTGCATTGAAAGCGCAGCGCGAAAAAGGCGTTGTTTCCCTCAACCTCACCGAGCGTCGAAACGAGCTGGCAGCCCAAACCGCCCGTCTCAAGGAGCGTGCACAATTCAGCGATGGTCTGGATCTCGGTGAAGATGATGGCCTGCAGGCAGACGAGCGCAGCCTGAGCGCTGATATTGCCCGTGAAGCTGCCCGCAAGAATGCAAAGGATGTTTTGCTCAATGAGGCCGCCGCCATTCTGGCGGATGAGGCTGGTTTGCAGGAACGCGTGCAGTAGGCAGCGATACAACGGTTGGAACATTGGCGGAAAATGGGCCAATCGCCTCGGCATACATTGGTCCCAATCGTGCATTCGTTGTTCGAATGCTGACGCTTAAGGCGCTGTTGGCCCGCGATGACATCGGGGGCCAAGAGTTCCTGTTTCATCAACGTGACCGCCAAAACGATGTTTCGGCCGCCGATGGAGATCATGGCGTCGTCCAAATACCAGGCAGCGCTTCGCGTCAAAAATCTGTCTGAGGGTCTTGCAGAAGAACCGCGCAACCGGCCTCGGCCGGGTGAGTAGGCTGGAATTCGATTTCCCTAATTAGAATATAAAAAACATAGATTATCTGTATTTGTGCGAATTTGCGGCTATTTTGTCCCGGTCCAGCGGCATTTCCAATGCTGCCTGTCTGCAAACTGGAGATATCCATGGCCCGTCAAATCCGCTTCAACGCCTTCGACATGAATTGCGTTGGCCATCAGTCGCCGGGATTGTGGTCGCATCCGCGCGACAGGTCATGGAAGTACAAGGATCTTGACTATTGGCAGGATCTGGCCCGCACATTGGAGAGCGGTATCTTCGACGGCATCTTCATTGCCGACGTCATCGGCTATTACGATGTCTACAAGGGTACGAACTATCACGCGATCCACCAGGCAGCCCAGATCCCGGTCAATGACCCGTTGCAGCTCGCCGCCCCGATCGCGCTTGCCACCGAACATCTCGGTATTGGTATCACCGCATCGACCTCGTTCGAGCACCCCTACACCTTCGCCCGCCGGCTGGCGACAGCTGATCATCACACCAAGGGCCGCGTCGGCTGGAACATCGTGACGTCCTACCTTGAAAGCGGCGCCAAGAATATCGGCCAGGGCGGCCTGCGCGGTCATGACAACCGCTACGAGGTCGCGAACGAGTATGTCGAAGTGCTCTACAAGCTCTTTGAAGGCAGCTGGGAGGAGAGCGCGGTCCTGCGCGACCGCGAAAAGCGCATCTTCACCGACCCAACCAAGGTTCACGAGATCGGCCATAAGGGCAAATATTTCGACGTGCCCGGCTATCACCTGAGCGAGCCCTCGCCGCAGCGCACCCCGGTCCTCTACCAGGCCGGTGCCTCGGGCCCCGGCAAGACGTTTGCTGCCGGCCATGCCGAGTGCATCTTTGTTGCTGCCCCGACGAAATCGGTGCTCAAGGGCTATGTCACCGACATTCGCGAACGCATCGCCCAGGCCGGCCGCGATCCGAAGAAGGTGTTCATCTACACGCTGATCACCATCATTACCGACGAAACGCAAGAGAAGGCACAAAAGAAGTTCGAGGAGTACAAGAGCTACGTCTCCTATGACGGCTCGCTGACCTTCATGTCCGGCTGGAGCGGCATCGATTTCGGCCAGTACGCGCCGACGGATGTGGTGGAGAAGATCGAGACCAATGCGATCCATTCCTTCGTCGAGCACATTGCCGGCGGTGACAAATCGTGGACGATCGACGAACTCGCGCAGTTCGGCGGCATCGGCGGCATGGGGCCTGTCTTCGTCGGTTCGCCGGAGCGGATTGCCGATATCCTGCAGGAATGGGTCGAGGACACCGGTGTTGATGGTTTCAACATCGCCTATGCGGTGACACCTGACAGTTTCGAGGATGTCGTCGGCCATATCGTGCCGGAGTTGCAAAAGCGCGGTGCATACCCCACGGCCTACAAGCCCGGAACGCTCCGGGAAAAGCTGTTCGGTGACGGCCCTTATCTGCCCAAGAGCCATCCAGCCGACGGCTACCGCGACATCGAAGCGGTCAAGCGGCGCGAGCTGCAGGCGCGGCACAAGTTGAAGACGGTTGGTGCGTGATGGGTGACACGCTTCTCGAACGCCAAGCGCTACCCGCCGCCAGCGCGGACCATCAACCGGAAACAGGTGCAGGAACGACAATGAGCCCGATCGATTTGGCCTGGGGTGCAGGGCCGAGCCCGCGATACGAGACGCTGGCTGCGGGCTTCCGGCCATTGTTCTCCCGCATCGCTGAGGATGCGGTGCAACGCGAGCTTGAGCGCGGCCTGCCACATGACCAGATCGGCTGGTTGAAGCAGGCCGGTTTCGGGGCTCTGCGTTTACCCGTCAGCGAAGGCGGCCATGGCGCGACGCTGCCTGAGTTTTTTAATCTCCTGATCGAATTGTCGGAGGCGGATTCGAATATAACCCAGGCGCTTCGCGGCCATTTCGGCTTTACCGAGGATATCGTCAACAAGAGCGATGGAGCGTGGCGGACCCGTTGGGCCGGGCGCCTGTCGCGCGGCGAAATCGCCGGGAATGCCTGGACCGAAATCGGCGAGGCAAAGCAAGAGGGTTTTTCGACACGGGTCTCGGACAAGAACGGCAAACTGGTTCTCAACGGCACCAAGTATTATACAACAGGCTCGCTGTTTGCCGACTGGATCGATGTCGGTGCCAGCAATGGAGATGGGCAAGGTGTCGCCGTTTCCGTTCGCCGGCATGCTGACGGCGTCGAGGTGATCGACGATTGGGACGGTTTCGGCCAGACACTGACGGCCAGCGGCACGACGACGTTCACCGATGTCGAAATCCTCGCGGAAGACGTCAGTATCGAGGAGGAGAAATTCCGGTATTCGGCGGCCTTCTATCAGCTTGTCCATCTGGCAACTTTGGCCGGGATCGGCCGGGCGCTGACCAATGATGCCTCGAAGGCCGTGGCGGAGCGGCGCCGGACATATACCAATGCCGCCGGCCCCCGGTCGAGTCAGGATCCGCAGGTTCTGCAGGTCGTTGGCCGGATTCGGAGCAACGCCTACGCCGCCAGCGCCATCGTCCTGCAGGCGGCACAATCGCTCCAACGTGCTTTTGACGCGCACTTGGCAGACGATAGGGACGCGGAGGAAACGGCGAACGCCATTGCCGAGCTGGAGACGGCCCAGGCACAGACCGTGGTTTCGACGCTGATCCTTGATGCGGCGACGATCGTCTTCGATGCGCTCGGCGCATCGGCAACCAAGAAGCCTTCGGGTCTTGACCGGCACTGGCGCAACGCACGGACCTTGGCGTCGCACAATCCGCGCATCTACAAGGACCGCATCGTCGGCGATTTTTCCGTCAACGGCACCTTGCCGCCCTATCAGTGGCGCATCGGCCTGAGCGCGAGCTGACCGTCATGATCACGCTCGAAAATATTAGGAAGGATTTTCCTGGAAAGACCGGGGCGATAACCGCGCTGGATGGCATAAACCTTTCCATCGCAAGGGGAGAAATCTTCGGGATCATCGGCTCATCAGGCGCTGGAAAATCGACGCTGGTCCGGCTGATCAATCTTCTCGAGCGCCCGACCGGCGGCGAGGTCATCGTCGATGGCGAACCTGTGACAAGCTTCAAGGGACAGCCCTTGCGGGATCTGCGCCGCAAGATCGGCATGGTATTTCAGCACTTCAATCTCCTGAGCGCCCGGACGGTTTTCGGCAACGTCGCCTATCCGCTGGAACTGACCGGTGAATATGGCCGCATCGAAATCGCTGCCAAGGTCGAGACCCTGCTGGCACGGGTCGGCCTGAAGGATCATGCGCAGAAATATCCGCGGCAACTGTCGGGCGGCCAGAAACAACGGGTGGGCATCGCCCGCGCACTCGCCTGCGAACCGGACGTTCTTCTCTGCGACGAGGCGACCAGCGCGCTCGACCCGCAGACAACGGGCTCGGTGCTCGAGTTGTTGCAACAGATCAACCGCGACCTGGGCGTGACCATCGTGCTCATCACCCATGAGATGGACATCGTCCGCCGCACCTGTGACCGCGTCGCTGTCCTTGATCACGGCCGGGTTGTTGAAAGCGGCCCGGTGACACAGGTTTTCCTGCACCCACAGCACGAGGCGACCCTGAAACTGGTGCGTGAAGCGGAGCCCGATGGCGGGCTTCTCGGCAACATCGCAGCGGTTGGTGCGTCTGGACGCACAGTCCGCCTCACCTTCCTTGGAGAGACGGCGCGCAAGCCCCTACTTGGCCGTATCGCCCGCGAAAACGGTGCCGATTACCAGATCCTGGCGGGCCGGGTGGGCAATATCCGCGACACCCCGTATGCGCAGTTCACCGTGTCGCTGTCCGGGACGGATGTCGCCGGCGCCATTGCAGGATTACGCAGCGGCGGCGTTACCGTCGAGGTGCATGGCGATGACGTCGTGGAGCACTCCTCGGTCACGCCGCTGCCGGCTCTGCAGAGAGGCGGAGGCCTTCGTCATGTCGTTTGAGAACCTCTACTGGAGCGATATCTTCGCGGCTCTGTCACAGACCCTGGCCATGGTCGGTGGAGCCTTGTCCTTGACGGTACTTCTGGGGCTGCCTCTCGGAATCCTGCTGTATCTGACCGGGCGTCAGCAAATCTTTTCGCAGCCGTTTGCCTATGGCGGTCTGTCCTTCGTCCTGAACATCATTCGCTCCGTCCCTTTCATCATCATGTTGATCGTGTTGATGCCGGTCACCGTGATCGTCACCGGCACATCGCTTGGTATTCGTGGCGTGATCTTTCCGCTGGTGATCGGAACCGCTCCGTTTTTCGCCCGGCTGGTCGAGACGGCGCTGCGTGAGGTCGACAGGGGGATCATCGAAGCGAGCCAGGCGATGGGCGCCTCCACCGCGCAGACGATCTTCCGCGCCGTTCTGCCCGAGGCGCTGCCGAGCCTTCTGGCCGCCGTGACCGTCACAGCGATCGTGCTCGTCGATTACACAGCAATGTCCGGGGCGATCGGCGGCGGCGGCCTCGGCGATCTGGCGATCCGCTACGGCTACCACCGCTTCCAGACGGAAATCATGCTGGTCTGTGTGGTCATCCTGATCGTCTTTGTCCAGCTCATCCAGGCCGCCGGCAACCGGCTCGTCTCCCATTTTTCCCGAAAATGAACCCACCCAGGAGGATTATAATGCGCATTCTGAAAAACCTGACTTTGGCCGCAGCACTTGCTGTCGGCTTGTCCCAGGCGGCGAAGGCTGACGATACGCTGATCGTCGGCGCGACCGCCATTCCGCATGCGGAAATCCTGGAATTCGTCAAGCCGATCGTCGCCAAGGAAGGCCTTGACCTCGATATTCGCGTCTTCACCGACTACATCCAGCCGAATGCGCAGCTGGTCTCCGGCGAACTCGACGCCAACTACTACCAGTACCGGCCGTTCCTCAACGATTATAACAAGGAGCGCGGTACCGATCTTGTGCCGATCGTGCCGGTTCACATCGAACCGTTTGTCGCCTATTCCACCAAGATCACCTCGATCGATCAACTGGCCGATGGTGCAACCGTTGCGATCCCCAACGATCCGGTCAATGGCGGACGCGGTCTTTTGCTGTTGCAGAAGCTCGGGCTGATCAAGGTCAGCGGCAAGCCGGAACTCACCTCTCCAGAGGACAAGCTGCCCACTCTCAAGGACGTGGTAGAAAATCCTAAAGACCTGAAGATCGTCGAGCTTGAATCGGCGCTGTTACCGCGCGCCTTGAGTGAAGTCGATCTCGGCGCGCTCAACGGCAATTATGTCTTCGAGGCCAAGCTTGATCTGTCCAAGGCGCTGCTGATTGATCGCGGCCAGGATGGTTACAATGTCTGGAGCGAATATCTGGTCACACGCCCGGAGACCAAGGATGATCCGCGGATCGCCAAGCTGGCAAAGGCATTGAACAGCGCGGAAACGCGCAAATTCATCGAAGATCGCTACAGGGGCCAGATCATCGCCGCGTTCTGATCCTGTGCTGCCACAACACGGCATGGCGGGGCCTTTGCTCCGCCATGCGTATCGCAATGAACACCAGACAAAGACGGTTTTCCCATGAGCATCACCGCAACTGCCGCCGCAACTGTAACAACGCCCCTGCTGTCGGGAGACACCGGATGGGTTCCGGCAAAGCCGGCTGGCCCGGCGCATGTCATCCGTGACGATGCGGAGGCACTTGCCGTTGCCGCACGGCTCAAGCCGTTGTTTGCAGCCGAGGCGGTCGAGCGGGACCGGGAGCGGCGATTGCCTTTTGCGGAGGTTGACCTGTTTTCGCAGAGCGGCCTGTGGGGCATTACCATTCCGAAGGCCTATGGTGGCGCCGGCGTATCCCAAGTCACGCTTGCGAAGGTCTTTGCGACGCTGGCATCCGGTGATCCCTCCTTGACTCAGATCGCCCAAAACAGCTTCGAAATCATCGACGTTATCCGGTTGACCGGCAGCGAGGCGCAGAAGCGCGATCTTTTCGGCAAGGTGCTGGCCGGGCAGCGGCTCGGCAACGCTTTCTCGGAGTTCAAGGGGAAGAATGTCGAGGCGTTCGAGACGACCCTGAAGCCGAAGGGCGGCGGTTATGCCGTCAAGGGACAGAAATTCTATTCGACCGGCGCTCTGTTCGCCCATCTCGTACCGATCGTCGCGCTGGATGAGGACGGGCATGTTGTCGTCGCCGTCGCTGACCGCGATGCCCCCGGTCTTCAGGTCGTCAACGATTGGTCCGCCTTCGGACAGCGGACGACCGCGAGTGGCACGGTTATTCTCGACAACGTCCTTGTTGACGCGGCGCGTGTCCTGCCGGCGCATCTCGTTTATGAACATCCAAGTGCCGTCGGGCCGCAGAGCCAGTTGATCCACGCGGCTATCGATGCCGGCATCGCGCGTGGTGCCATCGAGGCGACCATTGATCTCGTTCGCAATCACGCCCGCCCGTGGATCGATAGCGGCCAGGCGCGCGCCTCGGACGACCCCTATACGATCGCGGCAATCGGCGACCTGAAGATCAAGCTGCACGCTGCCGAGGCGATGTTGGAACGCGCCGGTCTCCAGCTTGATGCCACGATCGCCCGCGTCAGCGAAGAAACGATTGGCCTTGCAAAAATCGCCGTCGCCGAAGCCAAGGTGCTGACCACCGATATCGCATTGCTGGCCTCGTCAAAGCTTTTCGAGCTTGCGGGGACGCGCTCGACACTCGGTGTGCACAATCTCGACCGGTTCTGGCGTGACGCGCGTACCCACACGCTGCACGATCCCGTGCGCTGGAAACTGCACGCGATCGGCCAGTTCTACCTCAACGACATCCAGCCACCGCTGCATTCCTGGATTTAACGGCGGCCCGTTACGATCGACCCAGGCGTTTTGCTTAGAGGTTCTCTTTCAGCAAGACTTCGATCCTGATCTTTTCCTGGGCGGCAATCGGGTCGCGCAGGTCGGCGCGGGCGCGCATGATGCGGACTGCGCTACGGACTGCGTGGCCGGGGTCCTGCGCGATGATGGCGTCGATACGGCCCGTGCGCAGGGCTTCCTCGCTGAACGGTGTGCGTTCGTGGACGACGACAGTCACTTTCTGCAGATCGGCGTGTTGCGAGATCGCCGAAACCGGGATCCGGCTTTCCGGGCTGAGGACATAGGCGGCCCTGATGTCGTGGTGACGTTCGACAACATTTTGAATGATCGCCGCTGCCCGGCTCTGGTCACCGTAGGTCTCAAGCGATGGCAAGGCGCGCAGATGCGGGAACTGCTCGTTGATGATGCTGTCGAAGCCGCGGCGGCGTTCGATACTGTCGCGTGCCACCATGGTTTCGGCGACAATCATGATCTTGCCGGGTTCGTTGCCGAGAAAGCGGCCGATGATCCTGCCGGCCGTTGCCCCGGCGGCGAAATTGTCGACGCCGACGAAATCGGCGGTCTTCAATTTTTCCTGGCCAGACAGAAACTGGACGAGATGAATGCCGCGCGTCATCAGGCGGCTCAACGCATCGCGCACCTGCGGCGATTCCGGCGCCATGACGGCAACGCCATCTACCTCTTCGGTTTCGATCGCCGCCAGATGCCGAGAGAGTTGATAGGGGTCGTCAGTCGCAATCTGATCGACGGTGATTTCCGTCAGATCGGATTTTAGGGTGTGGCTCGCCTCACCGACACGCTGCAGCAGTTCCTGCAGATACTGGTCTCCCTTGCTCGGTAGAACGAAGCGGAACCGGTAGATTTTATTGCGGGCAAGAGCCACGGCGGCGAGATTGCGGACAAAGCCAATTTTTTCAATGGCCTCCTGAACCTTAAGCGAGGCGCGGGCGCTGACGTTCGGCCTGTCGTTCAGTACCCGGTCGACTGTTGCCAGGCTGACGCCAGCAGCTTCGGCCAGATCCTTCGCGGTGGGTCGTATCATTGATTGTCTTCCGTTCTCACGCATTTGCCCGACATCGTTTTCCAACAGTCCGCGCCAAAAAGCAAGAAATTGAAGTGCGCACCTCAAAATCATCTTGCATTGAGGTGCGCACCTCAGTTATATCATGAGAACGACGGCGGCGAAGACGGTCGGTAGACTGTGAAGCCGATTGTTGGAGGGAAGGCTTGGCCGCTGGGCTGGCCTTGAGTCGTGCTCGCCAAGAGCGTTCAGGCACATGCCGATGGAGGTCGGAGTGTCACAAGGGAGGAGATTTCATGCCACATTCATATCTGAAATCGGCATTTGCAGCCGGCGTCGTGACCGGGCTCGTGTCGCTGGGAGCGGCAACATCGGCTCAAGCGGAAGACTTGACCTTGTGCTGGGCTGCCTGGGATCCGGCCAATGCGCTGGTGGCGCTCAGCAAGGATTTCGAGGCCAAGTCCGGCCATAAAATCAGTTTCGAATTCGTTCCCTGGCCAAACTTTGCCGACCGCATGCTCAACGAGCTGAATTCCGGCGGCAAGCTGTGCGATCTGATGATCGGTGACAGCCAATGGATCGGCGGGGCTGCGGAAAATGGCCAGTATGTGAAGCTCAATGACTTCTTCGACAAAGAAGGCATCAAGATGAGCGATTTCATTCCGGCGACCGTCACGGGCTACTCCGAATGGCCCAAGGGAACGCCGAACTACTGGGCGCTTCCCGCTTTCGGCGACGTCGTCGGCTGGAGCTACCGCAAGGACTGGTTCTCGCGGCCCGAGCTGCAGGCCGAGTTCAAGCAGAAGTATGGCCACGATCTTGCCGTCCCGAAAACCTTCGAAGAACTGAAGCACATCGCGGAATTCTTCCAGGGTCGCGTGATTGACGGAAAGACAGTGTATGGCGCCGCGATTTATACCGAACGCGGTTCCGAAGGCATCACCATGGGCGCGATGGACGTGCTCTACAGCTACGGCTTCGAATACCAGAACCCCGAAAAGCCTTACGAGCTCGAGGGATATGTCAATTCGGACAAGTCGGTAAAGGGCCTGGAGTTTTACAAGGAGCTCTACAATTGCTGCGCGCCTCCCGGATCATCCGACGCCTACATGTCGGAGAACATCGACGCCTATAAATCCGGTCAGGTGGCGCTGCAAATGAACTTCGCCTTCACCTGGCCCGGCATCAATGCCGACCCCAATGTCGGTGGCGACAAGTCCGGCTACTTCCCCAACCCGGCGGGACAGGATGGCAAGCAGTTTGCCCAGCTCGGCGGTCAAGGCATTTCCGTGGTTGCCATTTCCGAAAAGCAGGACGCGGCCCTTGAGTACATCAAGTGGTTTGCCCAACCGGACGTTCAGGCCAAGTGGTGGCAGTTGGGTGGTTACTCGGCGTTGCGCGCGGTCGTCGAGGATCCGGGCTTTGCCAAAAGCCAGCCCTACGCCCAGACCTTCCTGGATTCTATGGCAATCGTGAAGGATTTCTGGGCTGAGCCGTCCTATGCCTCGCTGCTGCAGGCGTCGCAAAAACGCTTCCACAACTACGTCATCGCCGGACAGGGCACGGCCAAGGAAGCGCTTGATGGCCTTGTCGCCGACTGGAAGGCGATCTTCGAAGACGAAGGCAAGTACTAGACACTGACCGCGCGACCTCCCCGTGGGGTGTCTGTGCCGGACCGGCTGGTTGCCGGCCGGTCCTGCGAATTATGCTGCTTCTGATTGAGGGAAATACCATGCTCGATTCATCGGCCGGCCGGGCCGTGGGCGAAACGCCGCCCGTTGTGTCCAAAAGCGTGTCCAAACGCCGCCAAGGGGTCTCCGACAGAGCGATCGCCTGGCTGTTCGTGGCGCCATCGATCTTCCTGCTGCTTGCCGTCAACATCTTTCCCTTGATCTGGACGGTGCGGCTGAGCTTTACCAATTTCCGGGTCAATCGCCCCAATGCCGAGGTCCAGTTCGTCGGATTGAAAAACTACATCAGCGTCCTCACCGACGGCGATATCTGGCAGACGATGCAAGCGACGGCGCATTTCCTGATCTGGACGATCGTCCTTCAGGTGTTGATCGGCTTCGCCCTTGCCTATCTGATCAACAAGAAATTCCGCGGCAACGACCTGTGGACGACGATTATCGTCCTGCCGATGATGCTCAGCCCGGCGGTCGTCGGAAACTTCTGGACATTCCTCTACCAGCCGCAAATCGGCCTGTTCAACTACGCGGTGGGCTACCTCACCGGAACGGACCCTTCCGCCTTTTCGATGATCGGAGACGTCTCGCTCGCCCCTTGGGCGATTGTCATCGTCGATACCTGGATGTGGACGCCGTTCGTCATGCTAATCTGCCTGGCAGGCCTGCGTTCCATCCCCAGCAGCATCTATGAAGCGGCCGAATGCGACCGCGCCAGCAAATGGCGCCAGTTCTGGACGATCACCATCCCGATGGTTTTGCCGTTCCTGATGCTCGCAGTCCTTTTCCGCGGCATCGAAAATTTCAAGATGTTCGACCTCGTGGTTCAACTGACCGGGGGAGGGCCGGGCTCGATCACGGAACTGACCTCCATCAACCTCAAGCGCGAAGCCTTCGAGAAGTGGCGCACGGGATATGCGTCGGCCTACGCGGTCATCCTTTTCGTGACAGTCTTCGGCCTCGCGTCGATCTACGTCAAAGCCCTGAACAAGGTGAAGCAGAGATGAGCAGCTATTCCGTTACAGAACCTTCGGTTCGTCAGAAATGGGCTGCCGGAACGCTTGTCGTCGTCTATGCCCTGATCACCATCCTGCCACTGCTGTGGATTATTGCCACGAGCTTCAAGTCGCCGTCCGATGCCATCGCCTATCCGCCCAAGACCGTCTTCCAGCCAACCCTTGAAGGCTATGTCAACCTGTTCACCACCCGCACCCGGGCGACCGAACAGGATTTGAAGGAACTCGGCGAGCCGAAGACCTGGTATGACCGGATCGTTCGCAAGGACGGGTTCATCATTGCCGGGCCGTCGCGCTTTCTGGAGCGGTTCTCCAATTCGATGATCATCGGTTTCGGCTCGACGGTTCTATGCATCGTACTGGGCACGGCCGCGGCCTATGCCTTCTCGCGCTTCAAGGTTCCACTCAAGGACGACCTGCTGTTCTTCATCCTGTCGACGCGCATGATGCCGCCGATCGCCGTTGCCATCCCGATCTTCCTGATGTTCCGGTCTCTCGGGCTCAACGACACCCATGCGGGGATGATCCTGCTCTACACCGCCGTCAACCTGTCGCTGGCGGTGTGGCTCCTCAAGGGGTTTATCGACGAGATCCCGATCGAATACGAGGAGGCGGCGCTGATCGACGGCTACACGCGCTTCCAGGCGTTTTACAAAGTCGTCCTGCCGCAGGCAATGACCGGCATCGCATCGACGGCGATCTTCTGCCTGATCTTTGCCTGGAACGAGTATGCCTTCGCCGTTCTCCTGACCTCGGGCACGGCCCAGACCGCACCGCCTTTCATCCCCACCATCATCGGTGTCGGCGGCCAGGATTGGCCGGCGGTTGCCGCAGGCGCGACGCTATTTCTTGTGCCTGTCATGATCTTCACGATTGTCCTTCGCAAGCACCTGCTGCGCGGCATCACATTTGGAGCTGTCCGCAAATGACCGAATTCATAAAGGGATTGCGCGGGTTCCGGCGCGGCGCCTGGGAGATGGTCACATCGATCCTCATCGCGCTCGGCGTGTTCATGCTGATGCAACCATTCGCCCTGTTGCTGTACTCCGCGTCCTTCATCGTCACCCTGGTGGGCACCGTGATGTTCATCATCGTCAGCCATTTTCCGGAGTAACCATGGCACAGATCAGAATTCAGAATGTGCGCAAGGAGTTCGGAGCATTCACCGCTGTCCAGTCCTCCTCGTTCACCGTGGAGGACGGCGAGTTCTTCATGCTGCTTGGGCCGTCGGGTTGCGGCAAGACGACGACGCTGCGCATGATGGCGGGCCTTGAACTGCCGACCAGCGGAGAAATCTATATCGATGGCGAGGAAGTCGGCATGAAGCCGGCAAGCCAGCGCGACATCGCCTTCGTCTTCCAGATGTTCGCGCTCTATCCGCATATGAATGTGCGCAAGAACATTTCCTATCCGCTGCTGAGCCAGGGCATGCCTCGCGCCGAGGCGAGGTTGCGAGTGGAAGAGGTGGCGCGTATCATCAAGATCGAGAGCATCCTCGATCGTCCGGTCGGCGGGCTGTCGGGCGGTGACCGCCAGCGCGTCGCGCTTGGCCGTGCCATCGTGCGCCGTCCGAAGGCGTTCTTCATGGACGAACCCCTTGGCGCGCTCGATGCGGAGTTTCGCGAGCATATGGCCGAGGAGCTGCGCGCACTTCACGATCGCATTGGCGCGACCACGGTGTACGTCACCCATGACCAGCTCGAAGCCATGCAGATGGGCGACAAGATCGTCGTCATGAACCATGGCGTCGTCGAACAGTTCGGCCAACCACAGGACATCTATGATTGGCCAGCGACCAAATTCGTTGCCAAATTCATCGGCTCCCCGGCGATGAACTTCTTCGATTTTGACGGCATGATCGGCATCGGCAGCGATGCCATCGAGCTTTCCGGACACCGAGTTACGGTTCCTGTGTCCCGGCAGGGTGCCAGCGGCAAGCTGACGATGGGGGTCAGACCGGAGCACATCCGCTTTTCCGACGCATCGGCCTATCGCGGACGGGTGCTTGCCACGGAATATCTCGGCACGACCCAGATCGTCACGATGGCGACACCCAATGGGGAGATCAAGGCACGCACGGATGCGAAGCAGTCCATAACGTCAGGCGAGATCATCGGGCTTGTATTCGATCCGCAAACGCTGACCATCTTCGATGACATGAAGGGGCAGGCGCTGCTGTCTGAAGCCAATGAGAGGGTGTTGCGCCATGGTTGATGTGGTTCTTGAAAATGTGACGAAGACATTTGCCGGCCACGCGGCACTCGACAACCTGTCGCTGACGATCCCGGGCGGTTCCTTCGTTGTTCTCCTCGGCCCGACCGGCGCGGGGAAAACCACGACGTTGCGCATGGTGTCGGGGCTAGATAAACCGGACAGTGGCGACATCTTCTTTGCTGGCCGCTCCGTCAGGGACCTCACGCCTGCCGAGCGCAATGTCGCGATGGTGTTTCAGCAATATTCCCTCTACCCGCATTTGACCGTGCGCCAGAATCTCGAATTCCCGTTGAAGTCACCGCTGCTCAGGACGTCGAAAGCGGATATCGACCGCAAGGTGAACTCGATCGCGGAGATGCTGCAGATTTCCCACAAGCTTGACAACAAGGCGACCAATCTTTCGGGCGGCGAGATGCAGCGCGTCTCGATCGGCCGTGCCCTGGTGCGCAATCCGCAGATCTATCTGATGGACGAGCCGCTCAGCTCGCTCGACGCCAAGCTGCGGGCGGATCTGCGCATCGAACTCAAGAGTATCCAGGCCAATTCAGGCGCAACCCTGCTTTACGTCACCCATGACCAGATCGAGGCGATGACGATGGCGACCCATATCGGCGTTCTCCACGAGGGCAGGTTGGTACAGTTCGGATCACCGCGCGAAATCTATGAGCGGCCGGTGAGCCTCTATACGGCGACACGGCTCGGTCAGCCGCGGATCAATGTCCTCGCTGCCGATACCTTCCCCGGCTCTCCGCCGGGAGCGGTGAACATCGGCCTGCGCCCGGAGCATATTACCCAAGGCGAGGGTCAGGAGGCGCTGGTCAAACGGGTCGAGCATCTCGGCGACCAGACGCGCCTTCATCTGGTATTCAAGAAAAACGACATCGTCACCGTGACCGACGCCCAGACCAGGCTGAAGAGCGGAGACATCGTCAAAATCCAGCCGGACAAGCCGCTCTATTTCGACGCGGACGGCATGCGTTTAGGTTAAGGGAGCAGATATGGCACAGTTCATCAACAAGCGGGAAGACGTGGTCACCGAGGCGATCGATGGTCTGCTGGCCGTCAGCGGCGGCTCTTTGGTGCGTCTCGACGGCTATCCGCATATTCGCGTGGTTTTGCGCGGCGATTGGGACAGGTCGCAGGTGGCTTTGGTATCCGGCGGGGGCTCCGGACACGAGCCGGCGCATGCCGGGTTCGTCGGCAAGGGAATGCTGACTGCGGCCGTCTGCGGCGACGTCTTTGCCTCGCCGAGTGTCGATGCGGTTCTCGCCGGCATCCTGGCCGTCACCGGTCCGGCCGGATGCCTTTTGATCGTCAAGAACTATACCGGTGACCGGCTGAACTTTGGATTGGCGGCTGAGCGCGCGCGTGCGTTTGGCCTCAACGTCAACATGGTCATCGTTGGTGATGACGTTGCCCTGCCCGACCTGCCGCAGGCGCGTGGCGTGGCCGGAACGCTCTTCGTCCACAAGATCGCAGGCGCGCTTGCGCACTCAGGCGCCGATCTCGAAACGGTGACGGCTGCCGCCCGGCGCGTGATCGCCGGGGCAAAGAGCATCGGCATGTCGCTGGATACGTGCACGGTTCCCGGGTCGCCGAAGGAAGATCGCATTCCTGCCGGCATGGCCGAACTGGGGCTCGGTATCCATGGGGAAGCGGGTGTGGAGCAGATCGGATTTGTTGACGCAAAAACGGCCATGGGGGCCGTTGTAAATAAACTGGCTACCGCGATCGAGGACAGGCCGCATGTCGCACTCATCAACAACCTGGGCGGCACCTCGGCGCTTGAAATGTCGGTGCTGACCCACGAGCTGATTGCCTCGTCGATCGGCAACCGGATTTCTCATGTCATCGGACCGGCGCCGATGATGACGTCGCTCGACATGCAGGGTTTTTCCATTTCCCTCTATCCGGCGGATGAGGGGGATATCCAGGCATTGGGCGCGCCGGTTTCGATGGCGGCCTGGCCCGGATTGTCCACCGTCAAGCCCATCCGGATTGAAATGCTGCCGGACGGATTAACGCCGATCACGCCCCAGCCGTCCAATCATCAGGAGACGCGCGACTTTCTTATCAATTGCTGCAAGGTCCTGATTTCAGCCGAAGAGGATCTGAACGCACTGGATGCCAAGTCGGGTGACGGCGATACGGGATCCACCCTTGCAGGTGCTGCGCGTGCGCTCATCAATGCGATCGATCGCCTGCCGCTCTCGGACCACACCCAGCTTTACCGGGCCATTGGCCAGGAATTGAGCCAAACGATGGGCGGATCGTCCGGTGTTCTGTTGGCTATCTTCTTTGCTGCGGCCGGAGATGCTGCCTCAAGCGGTCTGCCGATGGCCGATTCCCTGAAGGCTGGGCTTGCCCGCATGCAGGAAATCGGCGGTGCCCACCTCGGCGACCGGACCATGGTGGATGCGCTTTCACCGGCTCTCGATGCACTGGAGAAGGGTTTCGAGCCGGCGGCGGCGGCCGCACGCGCAGGCGCAAACCTGACGGCAACAATGCTGAAAGCCAAGGCCGGTCGCGCTGCCTATATCAACGCGAAACAGCTCGAAGGCCATATCGATCCCGGCGCTGAGGCGGTCGCCCGGCTGTTTGAACATCTGGCGGCATAAGCTGACCGGCGCGGAAGCGTTGCCCCGCAACGCTTCCAGATCCCATGTGAATGAGATCAGCGCATCCACAAGCCCTTCATTCGGCAACGCGATTGTCAGGTGCGTTGGTTCTGTTTCATTCCAACCGCTGGCCGGATTGACCGAAGAAATGCAGTTTTTCGAACGCTGCATAAACGGTCAGATTTTCGTCGGGAGCAATGGCGGAACGGCCGGGCGCGCGAAAGGTGATCGGCTGACGGTTGGGCAGGATACCATGCACAAAACTTTCTGCGCCGACGAGCTCGACTGCCAGAACAGTCAGCCCGATTGCAAATTCGTTTTCCGGTGCACCCAGTTGAGGCAGATGCAGATCTTCTGGGCGCACGCCAAGGGTGGCCGTACCCGCAGGCATCGTCAGGTTGTGGCCGCCGTCCCAAGCTTTCTCCCCCTCCAGCGGCAACAGGTTCATCGAGGGAGACCCGATGAACGTGGCAACGAAAGTCGTCTGTGGGCGCTCATAAAGCTCGATCGGCGTTCCGACTTGCTCGATCCGGCCGGCGTTCAGAACCACGAGCCTATCAGCCAGTGTCATCGCTTCCATCTGATCGTGTGTCACATAAACGCTGGTGGTGGCGAGCGATCGCTGCAGACGCTTGATCTCGACGCGCATCTGGACGCGCAACTTGGCATCCAGGTTGGAAAGGGGTTCATCAAACAGATATGCTGCCGGTTCGCGAACGATGGCCCGACCCATGGCGACGCGCTGGCGCTGTCCGCCGGACAATTGCCGTGGTTTCCGATCGAGGAAGGGTTCGATCTCCAGTGCCTTTGCGGCATCTGCGATCCGCCGGTCTATCTCGTCTTTCGGCGTGTTGCGGTTCTTCAGGCCGTAGGCGAGATTCTGGCGAACCGTCATGTGCGGATAGAGCGCATAGTTCTGGAAGACCATGGCGATATCGCGTTCGGATGGTTCGAGATCGTTGACGACGCGGTCGCCAATCGAAATGGTGCCACTGGTAATGCTTTCCAGACCGGCGATCATGCGCAAAAGCGTCGATTTTCCGCAGCCGGATGGGCCGACCAGCACCACCAGTTCACCATCGGCGATATCGAGGGAAACCCCCTGGATGGCGTCGACCGAGCCATACTTCTTACGAACGTCATTCAAGATGATATTGGCCATTATTTCTCCGTATCCACGAGACCTTTGACGAACCAGCGCTGCATCAAAACCACGACGAGAATGGGTGGTATGATGGCGAGGATCGCGGTCACCATGACGTAGTTCCAGGGTGTCGAAGCGTCGGTGAAGTCGACCATGCGCCGCAGGCCGATAATGATCGTGTTCATCTTGGCATCATTGGTAACAAGCAATGGCCAGAGATATTGCGTCCAGCCGTAGATGAAGAGAATGACGAACAGCGCGGCAATGTTGGTGCTCGACAGGGGCAGCAGGATATCGCGCATGAAGCGAAACGGGCCGGCATTGTCGATGCGGGCAGCCTCAACCAACTCGCCGGGGATCGTCAGGAAGAATTGGCGAAACAGGAACGTTGCGGTGGCGGACGCCATCAGCGGCAGCGTCAATCCGGCATAGGTGTCGATCAGGCCGAGATCGACGATGACCTTGTAGGTTGGCAGGATGCGCACCTCCACCGGCAGCATCAGCGTCACGAAGATCATCCAGAAAAACGCCATGCGGAAGGGAAAGCGGAAGAAGACGATGGCAAACGCCGAGAGAAAGGAAATCACGATCTTGCCGATGGCTATCGCGATAGCCACCACGAAGGAGTTGAAGAGCAATCTTTCCAAGCTAACGCCGACGACCCGCTCGACGCCGCCGGCCATGGCTTCGGTGTAGTTTTCCACCATATGGCCGCCGGGAAGCAATGACATCGGTGGCCGGATGATCGCCTCCGATGTCATCGTCGAGGCGATGAACGTGTAGTAGATCGGGAAAGCGACAATGATGATCCCGAGGATCAAAATGAGATGGCCGACCAGATTGGCGATAGGACGTTTTTCAATCATGTGTTGCCCTCAGCCATAATGGACCCGTTTCTCGACGAAGCGGAATTGGAAGGCGGTCAACCCGATGACAATCACCATCAGAATGACAGATTGGGCCGCCGAAGATCCGAGGTTCAGATTGACGAAGCCATCATTGTAAACCTTGTAGACCAGCGTTTCCGTTGCCTTGGCAGGGCCGCCGCCGGTCACCGCGTGGATGATGCCGAACGTATCGAAGAAGGCGTAGACCGTGTTGACGACCAGCAGGAAGAATGTGGTCGGGGCAAGCAGAGGGAAGACGATGGTCCAGAAGCGCCGGCTGCCACGGGCGCCATCGATGGAAGCAGCCTCGATCAGTGATTTCGGAATAGCCTGCAGACCCGCCACGAAGAACAGGAAGTTGTAGCTGATCTGCTTCCAGGCAGCGGCAACGACAACCAGCGACATTGCCTGATTGCCGTTCAAAAGTGGGTCCCAGGCAAAACCATTGCGACGGAGAAGGTAAGCCAGCGTGCCCATGGCCGGATTGAACATGAAGAGCCAGAGCATACCGGCGACGGCCGGTGCGACCGCATAGGGCCAGATCAGGAGTGTGCGATAAAAACCTTGGCCGCGCACGACCTTGTCGGCGGCTGTGGCGAGAAGCAGGGCAACACCCATGGAGACAAGGGCTGTCAACAGGCTGAAGACGACCGTGACCTGCAGAGCATGGATGTAGTTCGGATCGGACAGAACCGCCCTGAAATTTGCCAGGCCGACAAACCCACTCTTCAGGCCAAACGGATCCTGCCGGATCATGGACTGATACAGTGCCTGACTGGCTGGCCAGAAAAAGAAGATGATCGTCAGTATGATCTGCGGAGCGATCAGCAGATACGGCAGGATCTTGTTGGGAAACGCAACGTTGTGCACGGGTTCTCCTCCGGCAGTCAGACAGGCAGCGGCGGCCCTCTGCCGCCCGCAAACGGATGCGAGCGGCAGAGGGCCGTTGAGTTTAGTTGCCGACAGCCTCGGTGATCGCTGCATTGCCGCGTTCGACGGCCTTGTCGAGGGCGGCCTTGGCATCCTGCTGGCCCGCCAGCATGGCCTCGAACTCCTCGTTCATGATGTCACGAACCTGCGGCAGGTTGACGAGACGCACACCCTTGGAGTTTTCGGTAGGCGCCTTGCCCATCATCTGCAGGATCGGCGTTTCACGGCCGGGGTTCTTGTCATAGAACCCCGACTTCTTGGTTTCCTCATAAGCCGCATTGGTCACCGGCATATAGCCGGACACCTGATGCAGGCGGGACTGGATCTTGGTCTGCGACAGGAAGTTGAAGAACTGGGCAACGCCCTTGTATTCTTCGTCGCTTTTTCCGCCGAACACCCACAGGCTTGCGCCGCCCGGAATGGTGTTCTGTGGTCCATGGCCTTCATAATAGGGGAGCTGTCCGATACCGTATTTCACGCCGGACTTGATGATGTCGCCAAGGCCGCCCGAGGATTCGGTGAGGATCGCACACTCGCCTGACATGAACAGCTGCTTGGCCTCGGAGGTCCGGCCGCCATAGCGGAAGGTGCCGTCCTTGGCGAGATCCGCGATCGACTGGAAATGCTGGACGAACAAGGGAGAGTTAAACTCGAGCTTGACGTCGTTGCCGCCGAGGCCGTTTTCATGGGTGCCATAGGCAACATTGTTCCAGGCGGCAAAGTTCTCGGTCTGGATCCAGGTCAGCCAGGTCGAAGTAAACCCGCAAGAGGCGGCACCGCTGGTCTTGATCTTCTTGGCGGCATCGAACACTTCCGGCCATGTCTTCGGCGGGTTATCGGCGTCAAGACCCGCCTTCTGGAAAATATCCTTGTTGTAGTAGAGGATCGGCGAGGACGAATTGTAGGGGAAGGACAGCATTGTGCCGTCCGGCTTCGAATAGTAGGCGGCGATACCGGCCAGATATTGCGACTTGTCGAACGTGTAGCCGCCCTTCTGCAGTACATCGGCTGCCGGAACGATGGCGCCCTCTGCGCCCATCATCACACCGCTACCTGCGTCGAAAACCTGAATGATGGCGGGAGCCTGCTGCGAGCGGAAGGCGGCGATGCCGGCATTCAGCGTCTCGGGATAGGTGCCCTTGAAGACCGGGGTAATCGTATAGTCGGTCTGGCTCTCGTTGAATTCCTTCGCCAGTTGGTTGATCACCTCGTTATTGGCACCTGTCATCGCATGCCACCACTGCAAGTCGGTCGCCGCATGGGCGCTTGCCGGCAAGAGAAGAGAGATGGCGAGAAAGGCCGTCGATGAGGCGAGCGAACGTTTGAACATGATTTCCTCCCGGTGATGTCAAAAACAATATAGCGAAACTTCCGTCGAACCCGGCGTCAATCCTCCTCGATCGATACCGGACTTTCCAGAATCAGGCTTGCCCGGCAAGCCCGAACTGTCGTCTTAGTTCTTCTTTTCGTTGTCGATACACTACATAGGCGCGAACTGCCTTTGTCCAGCCATCCATCTGCTGGCACACGTTTTTTTTGGGCTATTCGTTTTACAAGCAAGGTCGCCGCCGCCGCTGGAACACCGTTCGTCTTGCCCGCTCCGGCCCTGCGTCACCGGTAAAATATGGCCCGGAGCGCGACCTCATCGCGTTACGGAACGGGCGGGGATGATGCACGGGAACTGCGGGGGAAGACAGGTCCCCGCAGCCGGTCATTTCAATTTGTGCATCAGGCAATCACGCGACCTGGTGCCATCTTGCCCCAGCTTCATGCACACCATTACCATGCGCGCTGCATCATCTGCCGCATGGGAAAGCAGTTTTGTGCGCTGAAGATGGCGTCTTCCAGCGAGCAGGGCCTGCTCAGGATCGAAGCGAAGGCATCAATACCATGTTCGAAATTGAGGCGCACACCTTTGCCGATGGTCCCGGCAAGCGCGATGACCGGCACGCCAGCAATTTTTGCCCGTGCTGCGACTTCAGCTGGCACCTTTCCGAATGGGGTTTGCCCGTCGGTCCGTGAAAGCGGCCGCCGATCGCGGCATGATCCTCGTGGCCGCCGGCAATGATGGCCCGAATGCCAAGCCTGTCTATCCTGCAGCCTATGACGATGTGATTGCCGTAACGGCGGTCGACAAGGCACGCAACCCTTACCGTCGCGCCGTACGCGGCGATCATGTTGATATTGTCGCTCCCGGCGTCGGGGTCTGGACTGCGGCGTCTGTCTCGGGAGCCCGGCAAAAAACCGGCACATCTCTTGCCGCGCCCTTCGTAACGGCTGCGGTCTCGGTGCTGATTGCCGGCGAGCCATATATGCCAGCGGAAAGTCTGGAAGCAACGCTCAGACGCTTTACCGATGACATCGGCAAGCCGGGGAAAGACCCGGTGTTCGGATGGGGGCTTTTAAACGCTCGCAAGCTTTGTGAGGGTGGCACCGGTATCCAGCCATCGGCATTGTGATATTGAAGGTTTTGCTGGCGCGGGCCCATTGTCAGCTTTCGATCGAAGATCAGTTCACAAGGGGTGTAATACCCGATGATGGACACGATGACCTGCACAATGACGGGCACTGGCATGACGCGCAAAATAGTGTGGAAGGGTGAACGCGCTATTCGACATGTAAAGCTCACCAGATCAAACCGGGAGGCTCACTCCGCAGGGGATTTCGAGGCGTTTTGCGTGAGAAGCCAATCTCTCATCCATCTGACGTTATCTGCTTTGCGCGGCGCACGTGGATAGACGAGATAGAAACCGAGTTCGTCGGCAAGGCTGAACGCGAAAGGGCTGCACAGACGGCCGCTTGCAAGATCGTCCTCGATCAGCGGTTCGCTGGCCAAGGCGACACCTTGGCCAGCGATGGCGGCATCGATTGCCAGGGAAGCATAGGAAAATTTCACCGATTTTAGTGTGCTCCTATCAGCCTGCACACCGGCGCGCTCCAGAAACACACGCCACATGCCATGCGCGTCATGCAAAAGCACATGCTGTGGCAAATCCTGAACTGCTCCAAGCGGTTTTGCTGCCGTCAGCAGGGAGGGGCTGCAAACTGCGTATAGCTTCACTGGGAAGAGCAGGTCACCCTGCAAGCCTGCTCCAAACGGCGGTTTCGTTTGGCGAACGGCGATATCGACGCCATCACTTTGAAAGTTCGCCAGGGTATTTGCCGCAAGCACCTGAACTTCGACATCCGGGTGCGCGTCGGAGAAGCGGCCGAGCCGTGGAATGAGCCATTTGGTGGCGAAGGAATGGGTGACGCTGATGGTAATGACGGTTTTATGCGGCTTCAGTTCCTGCGTCGCCTCGGTAATCATCGACAGCGCACGCTGTATCGGCTTCAGGTAGCGTTGCCCGGCCTCTGTCAAGGCAAGCGAGCGGGGAAGCCGGTCGAACAGCTTGACGCCGAGCGCTTCTTCGAGCGCCCGGACCTGTTGGGCGACGGCTCCCTGTGTAACGCAGAGTTCCTCAGACGCAACGCGGAAATTCAAATGCCGGGCGGCACTCTCAAACATCCGGAGCGCGTTCAGAGGCGGGTACCGGTGGGGGCCGTGTGCACCAAACATCCAATAGTTTTCCTACAGGCAGGAGTCTGTCTTTCTGCTTAGTCTTCGGTCCCCACTTGTGTCAACGTGTGGGAATCGCCACAGCGCTCGGAAGGAACAGGAATGGCAAATGAAAAGGTTGCGGTCATTACCGCCGGTGGAAGCGGCATGGGGGCCGAGGCTGCCCGCAAGCTCGCCACGGATGGGTACAAGGTCGCCGTCCTGTCTTCGTCAGGCAAGGGCGAAAAGCTTGCTTTGGAGCTGGGAGGCGTCGGTGTCACCGGCTCCAATCAATCGAACGACGACCTGAAGAGGCTGGTTGATCTGGCTGTCTCGACCTGGGGCCGTATCGATGTGCTCGTCAACAGCGCCGGTCACGGTCCCCGCGCGCCGATCCTCGACATATCCGACGACGATTGGCACAAGGGCCTGGACACGTATCTGCTGAATGTGGTTCGCGCGGTCCGCATCGTCACGCCGATCATGCAGAAACAGCGCTCCGGCTCCATCATCAATATCTCGACGGCCTGGGCCTTCGAGCCGTCCGAGACGTTCCCAACATCTGCGGTGTTCCGGGCCGGGCTTGCTTCCTACACCAAGATTTTCGCCGACACCTACGCCAAGGACAATATTCGCATCAACAACATCCTTCCGGGATGGATCGACAGCCTTCCTGCGACAGACGCACGGCGGGAGAGCGTGCCGATGCAGCGCTACGGCAAAAGCGAGGAGATCGCGGCGACGGTTGCCTTCCTGGCCTCCGACGGTGCCGGATACATCACCGGACAGAATATCCGCGTCGACGGCGGCATCACACGATCCATTTAACCCGGCCCGTCGTACCCCGCGCTGTTACAGGTTTTAAAACCCAGACAACTGGCCGTTCTCACTCCGAGAGCGGCCATTTGTCGTTGAGACCCGCTGTTCTACGGCGCTGCGCATTATTTGCTGCTGCAGTAGGCGGACTGACTTTGAACGACGGGTTTCTCAGTTTTCTCCAACGGAGAGAAGGATTTTGCCAATCACGGATCGCTCCTGAAGCAGGCGATGCGCGCAGGCTCCTTCCGAAAGTGGAAAGACGGCCGCGATTTCGACCGAAAGGTTTCCGGAACGAATGAGGGCAAAAGCTTTGAGGATCGCTCAATCCTGTCTTGCCGGGTTCTGAGCACATTCCACAGGTCGCCGCCGATCAACTTGAGAGACCGATCCATCAGGATGCGCGGATCCACAGGCTGCGGGTCGCCTCCGGCCATCCCATAGAAAACGGCCGAACCGCCGGTCTTGACAACAGCGAGGCTTTCAACAAGCGTCGATCCGACCGAGTCATAGACGACGTCAACCTCGCCAACTGCGGCGATAACGGTCTCGCGCCAATCTTCGTATCCGAATGCACGGATGGCTCCGGCACGAAGAGCAGCCTGCCGCTTGGTTTCGGACGAGGCGAGCGCCACCACTTTGGCGCCCTTGTCGCGCGCCTGCTGGCAGAGCAGCAAGCCGACGCCACCGCCAGCAGCATGAACAAGCGCGGTATCGCCGGGCCGAATGTCGTAGCTGTCGGAAACCAGATATTGTGCAGTCAGGCCTTGCAACAGGACGGCCGCTGCAATGTCTAGAGGGATGTCCGGTGGTACCGGGATGATTTTGTCGGCATCAACAGCCGCATACTCGGCGTTCGAAAATGGACTGTCTGCGAACGCTATTCTGTCACCGATACGCAGTCCGCTGACGCCGGTACCAACGGCTTCAACACGGCCAGACCCTTCATATCCCAGCACCCAGGGGCTTGCCCGCTTGAGATGATAGTTGCCCTGCCGCCGATAGACGTCTGCAAAGTTCAAACCTGCATAGGCAACCCGCACCAGGACGTCACGGGCACCCAGGATCGGCGCGGGGATATCGGCAATATGCAGCACTTCGGGAGCGCCAAACTCTTTAAAAACCAGTGCTTTCACAACCATCCCCTTTCGATATCCGCGCCAGATATCTGGATCGGGTTTGCAAGTGCCCCTTGATACCAACGTCATTACAGTCGCATCAAACCAGGTCTGCTGCATCGAACCAATAAAAAATCTACTGTTGCGGCGTGCTGGCCAACGTGGCTTCCGACAGTATCAGCTTGCTTGCTTCCATGGTCCTCTCACATGACCATGGATGACGCAGCCGGACTTTGTCAGAGACAAAGGTGCCGGGAAGGGGGCGTCGTCACCGGTGGTGTAAGCAGCACCGGGCCTGCCATCGCCTGTTGCGCTTAGTGTCGCGGTTGGCTGCAGCAACCAATATGCTGATGCTCAAGCGTCGATATCGCGGATGGAGTCGAGCGGGCCCTTGAGGGCGGTGCGCGGATGGACCAGTTCAGGCTGGATCAGGTGGATCGTCACCGCTGGGCGGGCTTCTGCGATCAGTTCGAAGGCCTTGGCGAGCATGCTTTCGGTATCCTGGCGGATCATGATCACCGGGAAGGGCAGGAAGGAGCCGAACGGGTCGTAGTCGTAGCAGCCGACGACGAGATCGGCGAAGGTTTCGTGCGGGTGCTGCGCCATGAAGCGCAAAAGGCCCTCGAAATTGATCGAGGAGTTGATGAACAGTCCGCGCGGCAGCTTTCCTTCGCGTTCATAGAAGGCCTCGAAGGCCTTTTGCGTCATGTCCGGCGAATAGCCGGTCGGCTGGATGCAGGCATCGCTGTCGCCGCCGAGCATTTCCGTCTTGATATCGCGAAAACCCTTGATGCGCTCGCGGCTGGCATGGTCGTTGCGCCCGCCAAACAGGAAAAGTTCCTCCGGCTTCAGCGTTACGGCAGCGTCGTCGAACCGCTTGATGATCGCCTGCGTCAGCATGCGGGCGCCTTGATAGTTATCGCTGATCACAGACGGCGCCTTGGTTCCTGGAAGGTCGATGTTGATATGGCGAATGCCTGCGGCTTCGCAGAGGCCATGCACGCTATCGGGGTCGGTGGCACCGGCGATGAACAGCTCGTCGATCGAATAGGAGATCAAGGTTTCGACGGTCGCCAGTTCCTCCTGCGGATCGCGCGAGGCGCTGACGACGACGGGGCATTTGCCATGGCTGCGCACCTGCGCCTCAAAGGTTTGGGCCATCGAGGAGAAATAGCGGTTGTCGTGCACGGGCAGAAGCAGGCCGACGAGGCCGGAGCGGGAATTGCGAAGGCCGCGAGCCTGCAGGTTGGCGGTATATTGATGCTGTTCAGCCAACCCTTGGATCAGTTCGGCCGTGCTTTCCTTGATCCGTCGCTTGCGCCATGTGCCATTCAGCACGGCGCTGACGGTGGAGGCCGAACAGCCGGACAGCAGCGAAAGATCGTAGATCGTCGCCTTTTTTTTCCCCTGCGGCTTCATGCGTTCCTCCCTTCGTTTTGTTAGTGCCAATTTTCTCTTGACGAAAGTTTAAATCCAAAACATATTATTTGCACCATCGATTGTGCAAAAAAGAAATATCGATTGTGCAGCGAGGTCCGCTTGAGGAGGCGGTCACGTGGAGGATGCGGTTTCCAGCGCCAACCTGAGGTGAACTGACAGCGAGGGCCTTGTCTGCGGCCTGTGGTCTTGTTGCCTGCGCGGAAACGTCTTGGAGGAGGAAGAGCATGAAAAAGTTTATGATTGCGGCGCTGGCTGCATCGCTGTCGCTTGGCGTCTCGTTTGCGGCGCTGGCCGCCGACAAGGTTGGGGTCGTCGTCAAGATCGGTGGCATTCCGTGGTTCAACGCGATGGATGCCGGCATCAAGGAGCAGGGCGCCAAGCTCGGTCTCGATGCCTTCATGGTCGGCCCGACCAGCGCCGACCCGGCCCTGCAGGTGCGCGCCATCGAGGACCTGATCGCGCAGGGCGTCAAGGTGATCGGTGTGGTCCCCAACGATGCCAAGGTGCTCGAGCCGGTTCTCGCCAAGGCCAAGGCCGCCGGCATTTTCGTCATCACGCATGAATCCCCGAGCCAGAAGGGCGCCGACTGGAATTTCGAGCTGGCCTCGTCCACCGGTTTCGGCGAAGCGCATGCCAAGCTTCTGGCCGAGAAGATGGGCGGCAAGGGCGAATATGCCGTGTTCGTCGGTTCGCTCACTGTTCCCTTGCACAACGCTTGGGCCGATGCGGCGGTCGCCTACCTCAAGGCCAACTATCCCGACATGAAGCTGGTTGGCGAACGCTACGGCGTGGCCGAGGATGTCGACAAGAGCCGCTCGACGGCGCTTGACCTGATTTCCGCCCATCCGGATCTGAAGGGGTTCCTTGCCTTCGGCAGCCAAGGTCCGATCGGGGCCGGCCGTGCCGTGGAGGAACGTCGCAAGACCGGTGAGATCTTCGTACTTGGACCGTTCTCGCCCGGCCAGGGCCAGAAGCTGATCAAGTCGGGTGCGATCTCCGGCGGCTTCATGTGGAATCCGAAACAGGCCGGCGAAGTCTTCGTCACCATGGCCGATCGTCTGATCAAGGGTGAAAGTGTCAAGGATGGCGACGATATTCCGGGCCTCGGCGTGATCAAGCCGGCCGGCAACGACATCATCGTCGATCAGCTCCTGCCGATCAACAAGGATACCGTAGACGAGCTTGCAGGCATGGGCCTGTAACGTCCCCGAAAAGGTTCTCCCGGGCTGCTGGGCTGACTTCGGTCGGCTCGGCGGTGCCCGGAAGTTCTACAAGATCCGCACTTTCACAGGTTGAACCGATGACTGGACGCGAAAGCGCTAAGAGTGGCCAAAAGCCGCTTCTAATCCTGCGCAACATCAACATGACGTTCGGTGGCGTCAGAGCCTTGAAGGATATCAGCTTCGACGTCCTGCCGGGCGAGGTGCATTGCCTTGCCGGTGAAAATGGCTCGGGCAAGAGCACGCTGATCAAGATCATCACTGGTGTCTACCGCCCCCAGGACGGCGCGGCGATCGAGTTTGACGGGCAGACCTATGCGCATATGTCGCCCGTGACGGCGCAGAATTCCGGCATCCAGGTGATCTGGCAGGACCTAGCGCTGTTTCCGGAAATGACGGTTGCCGAAAACATTTCCTTCCAGACGCTGCTTGGCCGCTGGCCGCGTTTCGTCAATTACAACGGCATGCGCGAGAAGGCGGTCAAGGCCTTGGCGCGGCTCGGCGTGACGCTCGATGTCGACCGGCCGCTGAAGGATTATGCCATCGCCCAGCGCCAGATCGTCGCGATCGCCCGCGCGCTTGTCGGCGAGGCAAAGCTGGTCTTCATGGACGAGCCGACGGCCTCCCTGACACAGTCGGAGACCGACCATCTTCTCGATATCGTGCGCACGCTCTCTGCCTCCGGCGTCGCCGTGGTGTTCGTCAGCCACCGGCTGGCCGAGGTGCTGGAAATTTCCAGCCGGCTGACGGTGCTGCGCGACGGGGCGCTGGTCGGCGCCTATTCGACCGAAGGCATGACCCAGTCGCGCATTACGGAATTGATGACCGGCAAGACCTTCGACCAGATCGTGCGCGCCTGCAATGCCGGCGGCAATCCGGTGGTGTTGGAGGTCGATGGGCTGTCGCGGCCGGGCCAGTTCGAGGACATTTCCTTTACCGTGCGGCGCGGCGAAACGCTGGGGATTACCGGGTTGCTGGGCGCCGGGCGCACGGAGCTCGCCTTGTCGCTGTTCGGCATGCTGAAACCGAGGTCAGGCACCGTCAGGCTGGAGGGCAAGCCGGTGCATTTTTCGTCCAATCGCGATGCCATCGCCGCCGGGATCGCCTATCTCTCGGAGGACCGGCTGTCGTTGGGGCTGATCCAGCCGCAATCGATCGCCGACAATCTTGTCATCGCCTCGCTCGGCAAGATCACATCCGGCGGGCTGTTGTCCGACAGCCGGAAGCGCGATCTGGTGGCGCAATGGATCACCGATCTCGGTGTGAAGATCGGCCTGCAGGGTGATGCGATCTCGACGCTGTCGGGCGGCAACCAGCAGCGCATTGCCATCGCCAAATGGCTGGCCACCGATCCGAAGCTGCTCATCCTTGATGCGCCGACCGTCGGCGTCGATGTCGGCGCGCGGGCAGGCATTTTCGATATCGTCGCGAAGCTGGCAGAGACCGGCCTTGCGATCATCCTGATCTCCGACGAGGTGCCGGAAGTCTATTTCAACGCGGACCGCGTGCTGCACATGGCCAAGGGCCGGGTCGTCAACCAGTTCATGCCGGCGGACTGCTCGCTCGCAGAGATCGAGGCAGCCGTCTATGCATAAGGTCGTTCAATCCCATGCGACGGAATTTGCGCTGCTCGCCGTCATCGCGATCATCAGCATCGTCCTGTCCTTCATCACCGACCGGTTCTTCACGCTCGGCAATGCGTTCGACCTGCTCAACACAAGCTCCGTCAACATCATCTTTGCCGTCGGCCTGCTGGTGGTTCTGATTGCCGGTGGCATCGACATCTCGTTTGCGGTGGCGGCCTCCGTCGTCCAGTATGTCGCGGCGCTGATGCTTGGATGGATGGGCGGCGGCGGGTGGATCAGCGGGCTTTTGATCGCCGGTACGCTCGGCGTGTTGCTCGGAGCCGTCAACGCCTTTTTGATCCATAAATTCCGGATCATCTCGATCGTCGCGACCATCGCCACCTTCAATATCTATTTCGGCCTGTTGATGTTCTTCACTCGCGGCGTGTCGATCTACAACCTGCCGGACTGGCTGACCTCGCGGGTCGTGCTGTTCGAACATGAGATGGCCGATGGCAGCTGGATCGAGATCACTCTGCCGGTGCTGGTCATGCTGATCTGCGTGGTGGCCACCTGGGTGTTCATCACCCGCACGACCACGGGCCGCCAGCTCTATGCCTTTGGCGACAATCCGGAGGGCGCGCGCCGGTTCGGCATCAATATCGGCGGCATGCAGTTCATCGCCTTCGGCTGGCTTGGCCTGATGGCCGGGATCGGCGGGCTGATCCAGGCGCATTATGCTCAAGAAGTGGTGCCAAATGCCCTGTATGGCCGCGAACTGGACGTGCTGGCTGCCGTTGTTCTCGGCGGTGCGCGGCTTGGCGGCGGCAAGGGCTCGGTGCTCGGCTGCGTGCTCGGCGTGCTTCTGATCTCGGTCACCCAGAACGGGCTCAATCTGGCGGGCGTCTCGCCCTATGCCTTCAAGATGATCGTCGGTGCCATTATTCTTGTGGCGATCACCCTGTCCAATACCAGCATCGAAAAGCTCTTGCCGTTCATGCGTCAGGAGGAGGGCCGTAAATGACCACAATCCTCAATCGCATCAAGGCGGCACTGGGGCCGGATATGGCCGGGCCGGGATTTGCGTTGATCGCCGTGCTGCTGATCTTCAGTCTGGCCTCGCCGCAATTCTTCAGCCGGGCGACCTTCGGCTCCGTCGCCTTTCAGTTGCCGGAACTCGGGCTTCTCACCCTCGCGATGCTCTTGCCGGTTTTGACCGGGGGGCTCAACCTCGCGATCACATTCACCGCCAATATTGCCGGGCTGACGGTTGCCTGGGTGCTGCAGCAGAACGGCGGCGCCGATGCCGGCCCGTTCGCGTTTCTGCTCGGCTCCGTGCTCGGCATCGGCGTCGGCGCGCTCAGCGGGCTGGTGATGGGGCTGGTGATTGCCTATACCCGTGCCCACCCGATCCTTGTCTCTCTGTCGATGATGATTTTTCTGCGCGGGCTCGGTGAGTTTTTGACGCGCGGTGGGGACGTCTCGGGTTTCCCGGCTTTCCTGCAGCCGCTTGGCCATGGCAGCATCCTCGGATTTCCCATCCCGCTTCTCGTCTTCATCGGCTGCGTACTGATCTGGCATCTGCTGCTCACCCGGATGAAGCTCGGTTTCAACACCTATATGATCGGCTCCAATATCGAGGCGGCGCGGTATTCCGGCGTCAATACGCGCAAGGTTCTGGTGCTGGTCTATGTGCTTTCGGGTGCGATGTGCGCGATTGCCGGCATCATCATGCTGGCCCGGTTCAACTCGGTGCGCGTCGGTCACGGTGAATCCTATCTGTTGATCACCGTGCTTGCCTGCTTTCTCGGCGGCGTTAATCCATTTGGCGGTTTCGGACGGGTCATTCCTGTGGCGCTGGCGCTGGTGGTGCTGCAGCTCCTGTCTTCTGGCCTCAACATCCTCGGGGCCAACCAGCATCTGGCGACGGCCGTCTGGGGCATCCTGCTCATCACCGTGATGATCCTGCGTTTTACTGCGGGCCACTTCAAATCTCTCAAGCGAAAAAAAGGATAAGACCATGGAAGGTTTTGGCGTTCATACCAGCATGTGGACCATGAAATGGGACCATGCGGGGGCGGAAAAGGCGATTGCCGCCGCGGTCAAATACGAGATGGATTTCATCGAGATCGCGCTTCTCGATGCGCCTGCGGTCGATGCCGGACACAGCCGCAAGCTGCTCGAAAAACGCAAGCTGCGCTCGGTCTGCTCGCTCGGCCTGCCGGAACATGCCTGGGCCTCGGTGCACCCGGAAGAGGCGGTGGCGTATCTGAAGGTGGCGATCGACAAGACGGCGGATATGGGGGCTGAAGCCTTGTCCGGCGTCATCTTCGGTGGCATCGGCGAGCGTACCGGCGTTCCACCGACCGAGAAGGAATACGACAATATCGCCCGCGCGCTGCAGGCGGCGGCCAAGCACGCCAAGACGCGCGGCATCGAGCTGGGCGTCGAGGCGGTCAACCGCTATGAGAACCATCTGATCAATACCGGCTGGCAGGCGGTCGACATGATCAAGCGTGTCGGCGCCGACAATGTCTTCGTGCATCTCGATACCTATCACATGAATATCGAGGAGAAGGGCGCCGCCAACGGCATTCTCGATGCGCGTGAACACCTGAAATATATTCATCTTTCGGAAAGCGACCGCGGCACGCCGGGTTATGGCAACGTGCCGTGGGACGAGATCTACGCAGCGCTTGCGGCCATCGGTTTCAAGGGCGGCCTTGCGATGGAAAGCTTCATCAACATGCCGCCGCAGGTGGCCTACGGGCTCGCCGTCTGGCGCCCGGTGGCCAAGGACGAGGCCGAGGTGATGGGCAATGGCCTGCCCTTCCTGCGCAATAAGGCGCGGCAATACGGTTTGATCTGACACGATGACCAGGCTGTTCCCGCACCGGTGGGAACAGCCGCACGGATAGAAAATGCGGGATGCGGACATGGCGGACGGGCAGTGGAGCGATGGTAGGGATGACGGGCAGCCGGCGACTGTCGCGGTTCTGGATGTCGGCAAGACCAATGTGAAGCTCAACGCGGTCACGGCATCCGGCACCATCCTCGAAACGCTGTCGATTGCCAATCCGGTGCTTGAAGACGGGCCGTGGCGGCATCACGATCTGGACACGCTCAGCGATTGGGTGTTCGGCACGCTTGCCGGTCTTGCAAAACGCCATCCGATCGCGACATTTGTGTCGTCCGGGCATGGCTCCGGCGGCGTCCTGGTTGGCCCCCATCCCGATGTTGGCGACGGCACCGCCCTGCCGATGATCGATTACGAGCAGGCTCTGCCGGACGATATCCGCATGCGTTATTCGGCGTTGTCCGGTTCCTTCTACGATCGGGGAAGTGCGATGATGCACGGCGCCACCCATCATGCCCGCCAGATGTTCTGGATGCAGCAGGCTGATCCCAAAGGCTTTTCCCGGGCGCGCTGGTTTCTCGGTGTGCCGCAATACTGGGCCTGGCGGTTGTCGGGCGTGGCGGTTTCGGAGGCGACGGTTCTGGGAGCGCAGTCGCATCTCTGGAATGTCGCGGAGCGGCACTGGTCGCCGATCGTTACATCGCAAGGCTGGCAGAACCTGCTGCCACCTTTTGCCAGAGCATGGCAGCCGATCGGGACGATCCGACCGGTTCTGGCCGAGCGGTACGGCTTGCCGAGGGACATCAGGGTTCTCGCAGGCATCCATGACAGCAGCGCCAATTTCTACCGCTACCAGGCGGCAGGCTTCGACGAGGCGACCGTGGTTTCCACCGGAACCTGGATCGTGGCGTTGAGCGGCAAGACGCCGCTTGAACTGTTGGACGAACATCGGGGCATGACCTGCACCAGCGACATTGATGGCAATCCCGTCGGCGGGGCGCTGACCATGGGCGGGCGCGAGTTCCCCCATGTCGCCGGGCGTGACGACGTCCATCTCAATGCCGATGTCACGCTCGTCAGCCGGATGGTCGGACAGGGCACGATGGCGCTGCCGTCCTTTGGCGATGACAATGGGCTGTTTCCCGGCAGCGCGGGGACTGGGCATATCACTGGTCCCCAGCCTGCCGATGCGGCCGAGCGCAAGGCGTTGGCTGTTCTTTATACGGCGCTTTTGACGGTCGAATGCCTTGATGCGCTGGGCAGCAGCGGACGGGTGATCCTCGACGGTAGCTTCCTGCGCGATCCGCTCTATGCGGCGCTGGTTGCGGCGCTGCGGCCGCAGGGCGATACCGTTTCCAACCTCGATACCTATGGCGTCGCCTCCGGCACAGCCCTGCTTGCCAGCCACGGAACCCGGAAGGCACGTGCGGCGATCGCGCTCGAAAAGCCGCCTCTTTTCAACCATCCACCCGCCGAACTGGCGGCTTATGCCCGCCATTGGCAGGCTGCCGCCAGACAAGCGACGCATTCCAACGTGCTATACGAAAGGTCCTCCCCATGAGCACTCAACACACCGATATTGCCAAGCTGCGCCGCGACATGGTCGAAACCTGCCGCAGGATGAATGCCAGCGGTATCAATCAGGGAACGGCGGGAAACCTCTCCGTCCGCACGAGCGCTGGTTTCCTCGTCACGCCGTCCTCGCTTGCCTATGACACGATGACGCCGGACGATCTGGTGGAGATGGATTTTGACGGAACTTATGTTGGCCGCCGGCCATCGTCGGAATGGCGGTTCCACCGCGATATCCTCAAGAGCCGGCCGGATATCAACGTCGTGCTGCATTGCCATTCGATCTACGCGACGACGCTGGCCTGCCACCACAAGACGATCCCAAGCTTTCACTATATGACGGGTGTCGCCGGTGGCACGACGGTGCGCTGCGCCGAATATGCCACGTTCGGCACGCAGGCCCTTTCGGATCATGCGCTGGTGGCGCTGAAGGACCGTCTGGCCTGCCTGCTTGGCCAGCACGGCCAAATCTCGCTCGGCAAGACGCTGGAAGGTGCGCTCTGGCTGGCGATAGAGATCGAGACCTTGTCGCGCATGTATGTCCAGGCCCTGACGCTCGGTGAGCCGCCGGTGCTGCCCGACGATGAAATGGCAAGGGTGATCGAGCAGATGCGCAAGATGAGCTACGGCTATGCGCCGGATGCCGAAGGGATCAACGATATAGCCCGGCAACGTGCCGTATCCTGATCGCGATGAAGCGGAGCCTTCGTTTGGGGTTCTGCTGATACGGTGATCTGAAGTCTCGGATCGCATCACGTCGATGAGATCCGATTGACTCGGGTAGTTTGGCGATGATTTAAGGCCTGGACGTCTTATTCCTCGCTAGACCAGGCGCTAAGCTGATGTTGAAGGACAGGAGAAATCCGGCTGCAAAGGCCGTACTCGGCGCAAAGTCCGCAATGATGAGCGGCAACTTGCCGACTTTCGAGCACATCGTCACCGATGTCACCGAAAGCTTCCTCTGGCGCGTGGATGATTATCCGTGGGAGCGCAACGTCTGGAACTACCATCCGGAGATCGAGATCCATCTCTTGCGGCATGCGTCGGGCATGGCGTTTGTCGGCGATTATATCGGCGAGTTCCAGCCCGGTTATCTGACCGTCATAGGGCGTAACCTGCCGCATGACTGGGTAACCGCAACGGCGCCGGGCGAGATTATCGAGGGGCGCGATATCGTCATTCAGTTCGATCCGGATCGTATTCGCAACATCACCGCCATGCTGCCCGAATTTACCCAGTTGGAAGACTTCTTCTCCCGCGCCGAACGCGGCCTTGTTTTTTACGGTCAGACGCTGGCCGACGGTATCGCCCTGGTGGAAGGCATGGGGGAGGTAAAGGGTTTTGCCCGGCTGTCGATGTTCGTGCAGTTGCTCGAACTGCTAAGCGACACGCAGGAATACGAAATTCTGTCGTCGCCGGAATTTGCACCCAAGCTGAACGCTGAAACACTCGACGTTTTGCAGCGTGCATTGATCTATATTTTCGAGAATGTCGCCAATGATATCCACCTTGCCGAAGTGGCCGACCTGGCCGGCATGAGCGAAACCGCCTTCTCCCGATTTTTCAAGAAAAACACCGGCAACAGCTTTACCGACCATGTCAATAAGCTCCGCATCTGGCAGGCCTGCAAGCTTTTGGCGGAGACCGATATGCCGATTACCGAAATCTGCTTCGAAGTCGGTTATCTCAACATTTCCAATTTCAACCGGACGTTCTTGCTGCATCATAAAATGACGCCATCTGCCTACCGGCGGCTGACCGGGCAACGCCGGCCTTCGCGCGCCTGAGAATGCGTTTTTGTGCAGAGCAATGAAGCTATGTGGCAATTGCCATCCTAATGGCGATTCATCGCCATTTTTGCGCATTAAAGTATAGATTCGACGCATGGCGCGCGCTAGTTCGCTCAATCCAGATACGTAGGATCAGCCCAGCGAAAAAGTTCGCTATGGAGAGATGGTCGTTTGATCTGAGGACATTCCGGCGGCTGTCGCAGTGACCTTTAGGGGAGGTTCATCATATGACCAATGGAAAGACGCTCGTTTCGAGCATTGCCTTCGCTTGCCTTCTTGCCGGCTCGGTATCCTCGATCGCCATTGCGGCCGAATGCTCCGGGACGATCAAGGTTCTCGCCCAGCCGCGCGACGGACTGACTTTGCTGGAGGAGCAAAAGCCCGAATTCGAGAAGCTCAGCGGCGGCGCATCCTTCGAGATCGACTATCTGAACGAGAACGATCGCCGCGCCAAGAGCAAGGCCGACGCTTCGACGATCGGCAAGTACAATGTCTACTATATCGACGAAGCCAATGTGGCGCTGTTTGCATCATCTGGCTGGGTGGCGCCACTGATGGATTATTATCCGGCCGACTACGACTATGCCGATTTCGATCCCGGCCGGCAGAAGGTTGCCACCTATGACGGCAAAGTATGGTTTGCGCCGCTGACCGGTGGCGGCGACCTGATGGTTTACCGCAAGGATCTACTTGAGGCCGCCGGTATCACGCCGCCGAAGACGCTCGACGAATATATTGCTGCCGTCAAGGCGCTGAACCAGCCGGACCAGGGCATCTACGGCACGGCGCTGCGTGGACAGCGTGGGTCGGGGGCCAATGTTTGGCGCTGGATGCCGTTCTTCAAGGGCTTCGGCGGCAACTGGTTCGACGGCAAGACGCCCGTCTTCGACAGCGAGGCCGCTGTGAAGGCGACTGAGACCTACCTGGAGCTCTTCAAGTATTCGGCTCCCGGCAGCCAGACCGGCGGATGGGACGAAGTGGTCGGCGCTTTCACTTCCGGCCAGGTGGCGATGATCATCGAGTCGACGCCGCTGGTCGGCATGGCGATCGATCCAAAATCCTCGCAGGTCGCCGGCAAAGTCGGCTACATGCCACCGCCAACCCCGCTGACCGGCGGTGGTTATGGCCACGGCCTTGCCATCGGCACCAAAGCCAATGCGGACGAAACGTCCAAGGCCTGCGCTGGCCTCTTCATCGCCTGGGCGACCTCCAAGGAGAACGAGAACCGCCGGCTGGAAGCAAACCAGTTCAGCGAACTCAACCGCACCAGTGTGATGACCAGTCCGAAATTTGCCGAGCTTTACGGTCCTGATCTCGGTCAGGCCCTGGCCGAAACCGGAAAGGTCACGGCAGTCAATTTCTGGCAGAGCCCGCAATGGCCGGATCTTGGCGATCGTTGGGGCATCATCCTGGAAGAGCTGATCGCAGGCACCCGCACAGACATCAAGGATGGTCTCGACGAGCTCAACGGCTTTGCCAAGGACCTCGTCGCCCGCAGCCAGTGAGCTGATCCTTCGCTGTCACTGACCCGGCAAGGCCAGCCCTTGCCGGGCATCCTTACACCAACGGAAAGCACTGCGACTTTTCGAAGGGGGCATTCGTGAAACAGAAAAATACCCTGCCGGTGGTCTTCCTGTCGCCGGCCATAGCGATCCTTGCCGTGCTGGCGCTGGTGCCGACGGTCTATGCCGTGATCATCTCCTTCCAAAACCGGGAACTCAGCCGGCCGGATGGCAGCTTCATCGGTCTTGCGAATTACATCAGCCTGTTTTCCGATCGCCGGTTCATCAATGCCATCGGTGTTTCGCTGACATGGGAGGCGGTCACGGTCGGCATGACGCTGATCATCGCAATCGGTCTCGGCATATTGCTGTTCGAATGCGCCTCGCCGCGCATGCGCAGTGCCGTGTGCTTTCTGTTCCTGATTCCGGTCATCCTGCCGCGCGTCTCGGCCGCCTTCGTCTGGAAATTCGCTTTCCACCCGCTCTATGGGATCATCACCTATCCCTACAAGGCGATCACCGGCCAGCCGCTTGATCTCCTGTCCAACCCGTTAACCGCGCTTGGCACCGTGGCTCTGGTCGATGTCTGGCAATGGGGCTTGTTTTTCGCCGTCATCGTGCTGAAACTCCTGGAAACGCTGCCCCCTCAACCCTTCGAGGCGGCACGGCTTGATCATGCGAAGACCTGGGAAATCTATGCCTACGTCGCCATTCCGATGCTCAAGGCACCTTTGATTTCGCTTGCCTTCGTCAAGATGATCGAGTCCCTGCGCGCCTTCGACCTGATCTATGTCATGACCCGCGGTGGGCCGGGTATCGCGACGGAAACGTTGGACATGTACGCCTTCTCGCAAGGTTTCATCGAATCCGGCCGCATCTCTTATGCGTCCAGTATGGCCGTTTTGATGATGGTCGCGACCTCGCTGGCATTCACCTTTCTCTGGAAAAGGGTCAAATCATGAGCGCCCGCAGTCCCGGCCGGTTCATTGGCCGCATCATCCTGTATGCGGCCGCGTTTTCTGCCGTTTTCCCGGTTTTCTGGACCCTGCTTAATGCCTTCAAGAATCGTGTCGATATCGTCACGCCGACGCCGCTGTTCTTCTTCACGCCGACACTGGACAATTTCGCCTACGTACTCGGCCGGGCCAGCGTCTTTGAGGGGCTGGTCAACTCGATCCTGATCTCGGGTGCCTCGGTGCTGATTGGTGCGGTGCTCGGTCTGCCGGCCGCCTATGCCATCGCCCGCTATCCGAACCGCTGGTCGCATGACATCCAGTTCTTCGTGCTGTCGCTGCGCTTCCTGCCACCGGTCGCCATAGCGATCCCGTTGATGGTCATCTGGCTGGATTTCGGGCTCTATGACACGCGCCTCTCGATGACGGTAACCTATACGCTGCTGACGCTTGCGACCATCATCTGGCTCAGTGTTCCGGCTTTCGCCCGGGTTCCGAAAGAAGTGGAGGAGGCGGCGCGTGTGGATGGTTACGGTCCTTATGCGATCTTCTTCCTCATCGCCCTGCCGATCGCCTCGCGGTCCCTGATCGGGGCAGTCGCCTTCAGCTTCGTGCTGGTCTGGAACGAGTTCCTGATTGCACTGATGCTGACCACGTCCGATGCCAAGACACTTCCGATCGTGGCCTCGGAGCTCACGCAGCTCGGGCGCGACGTGCCGTGGGGCGTCCTGAATGCCTCGGTCGTGCTGCTGTCGATACCGCCTCTCCTGTTCATCGGCATTCTCAGCGGCATGCTCAACAGTGCCTTCAAGCGCAAGACATCCTGAAAATTCAAAGGAATACACAATGCAAGCGTTGGTTCTCGAGCAAAAAGGCGTCCTCAACCTGCGGGAAATCGATCTTCCACTCGATGTCGGTTCAGACGACATCAAGATCGCCATTCACACTGTCGGCGTCTGCGGCAGCGACGTGCACTATTATACGCATGGTGCGATCGGCCCCTATGTGCTGCGTGAGCCCATGGTGCTCGGCCATGAAGCGGCCGGCACTATCATCGAGATCGGCAGCAATGTCCGCAATCTGGCCGTAGGCGACCGCGTCTGCATGGAACCGGGCGTGCCGGATTTGTCCTCGCGGGCATCTAAGCTCGGCCTCTACAATGTCGATCCCGATGTCCGCTTCTGGGCAACGCCGCCGATCCACGGCATCCTGACGCCCTATGCGGTACATCCGGCGGCCTTCACCTACAAGCTGCCGGACAATGTTTCCTTTGCCGAAGGTGCGATGGTCGAGCCTTTCGCTATCGGCATGCAGGCTGCGGCACGGGCACGTATTGCGCCGGGCGATGTGGCCGCCGTCATCGGCTGCGGGCCGATCGGCATCATGGTTGCGCTGGCAGCACTAGCCGGCGGCTGCAGCCGGGTGTTCATCTCGGATTTCAGTGCCGAAAAGCTTGCCATTGCCGGTCGCTACCCGGGTATCGTGCCGGTCAATATCGCCGATCAATCCTTCGCTGACGTGGTGCAGCTGGAAACCGCAGGCTGGGGTGCGGATCTGGTGTTCGAGGCAAGCGGCAGCCCCAAGGCTTTCAACGGCATCTTCAATCTCGTCCGGCCCGGCGGAGCGGTGGTTCTGGTCGGACTGCCGGTCGAACCGGTCGCGTTCGACGTGCCCGGTGCTATATCCAAGGAAGTCCGGATCGAAACGGTGTTCCGCTATGCCAACATTTTCGATCGTGCTCTGGCGCTCATCGCATCCGGAAAAGTGGACCTGACGCCGCTGATTACCGGCACATTCGATTTCAAGGACAGCATCAAGGCGTTCGATCGTGCGGTGGCGGCCAATCCTTCTGACGTGAAACTGCAAATCCTGATGAACAACGGGGAGATTTGAGGATGGCGACCATCGTATGTTCGCACGTGGACAAGGCCTATGGCGCGGTCAACGTGATCAAGGATTTCAACCTGGATGTTGCCGATCAGGAGTTCATCGTCTTTCTCGGCCCCTCCGGCTGCGGCAAGTCCACGCTGCTTCGCATGATCGCCGGTCTTGAAGATATTTCCGGTGGTGATGTGATCATTGGCGGCAAGACAGTCAACGACCTGCCGCCACGCGACAGGGGCGTTGCCATGGTTTTCCAGAATTACGCGCTCTATCCGCATATGACGATCTACGACAACATCGCCTTCGGGCTGAAGCGCATGAAGATTTCGAGCCCGGAAATCGATACGCGCATACGGGCGGTATCGTCCACGCTCGGCCTTGACCCCTATCTGGACCGCAAGCCGAATGCACTTTCGGGCGGGCAGCAGCAGCGCGTCGCCATCGCCCGGGCGATGATCAAGACACCACGTGTGTTTCTGTTCGACGAGCCGCTGTCCAACCTCGATGCGAAGCTGCGCAATCACATGCGCGTCGAAATCGCGAGGCTGCATCAAAAGCTGAAGACCACGACCGTCTATGTCACCCACGACCAGCTCGAGGCCATGACGCTGGCCGACCGGATTGTCCTGATGAAGGACGGCGGCATAGAGCAGGTCGGTACGCCGGCGGAAATCTACGAGCGGCCGCGCACGCTGTTCGTCGCCGGCTTTATCGGCACGCCGAACATGAATTTCATCGACGCGATGGTCAAGGCAAACGGTGATGGCTGGTTGCTGTGTGTGGAAGGAGCCAGCTTTGCGGTTTCCGGCAGGCGGTTCTCCCTGTCGGACGGTCAAAAGATCGTGCTTGGTATCCGTCCTGCGGACCTGGAGGCCGCTGCAGCCGGGTCAACGGAGATTAATTGCGTGACGGGCAAGGCGGACCTCGTCGAATTCCACGGCAACGATGCCCTCGTCACCTTCCTGTTCGCGGATAAGGAAATCGGCGCCCTGGTCAAGGCCGGCGGTTGCCCGAAACCCGGCGACGACGTCCGGTTTGTCGTCAACGAGGGACGCATGCATCTGTTCGACCGCCAAACCGGGCTCACTCTATTGGCCTGACGGGCGGCCCTTCGACTACGGCCCGGTGATCGCCCCCCGCGAGGCCGTGTTCGAACATTGGTCTGCTGCGCAAGCGCGATATTGACCGATCCGTTCGGCCTTCAGTGGTGCTGTCGCTTGAGCTTGAAGGCAATGTTTGGCGCGGGCTCGACCCCGAACTGGCGTCTCACCTGGCGCGATGCGGAACCGTCGAACAGCGAACTCGGCAATGGATCGGTGAGGCGCCAGCGGCACGGTGCAGACGTGTCCGGCATGGTCTGATGCGCGACGGAGCTGATCGGGATGACCCATTCCGGCTTCTTCAGGCCGAGTTCACGATTGGCGATCCAGGTGATGACGGCAAAAATCTTGCCGTCATGTTCGATCGCCGACAGATAGGCGGTCCGGGAAGACACGTCTGCCTGAACGGCATTTTCGGTTTCGGAATCCGAAATGATCTGAATATCAATCTTGGTCGTCATTATACGATTTCCGGCCGTCTCGGGCATTGCATCTATCGGGTTGATATAGTCCGGCCACCAAACCTTAGGCAACCGTTCGTTTATCAGGAACTGGCGGGCTACCTGATCGCGATAGCGGCGAACCGCTATTTGGCCGAAGCGGGCGTCGGGAAGCTGACTTTCTCGACATAGTAGCGAGGGACATTCATGCGATCGCGGTTTCGATAAAAATCGATACAGAATTCGACGAAGGCCTTGAAGCGCTTGGAGACGTGTCTGCGGCGCGAGTAGATCAGATTGATCGCGGTCTTCGGAGAACTCCATTCGCCAAGCACGGGTATGAGCAAGCCCGCCTGCCGTTCCGTTTCGACGAAGAATTCCGGCAGGTAGGCGATCCCTTCGCCGGCGACTGCGAAATACTTGATCGTCCAGTAATCATTGGTGGTGCAGGTCGCCGCCGGTAGCAGGTCGATTTCAGTATCGCCGTCCCGTGTCAGATACCAGGATTGCAGCCGCGTCGGCTGGCGAAAGACCAGGCCGCGATGACTGGGGAGATCATCGGGTATTGTTGGGACGCCGTGCCGGGCGATGTAGTCGGGGCTGGCGAAGAGGCCGTATGACGAGACAGAGAGCCGACGGCTGATGTAATCGACGTCGGAGGGTTCCCCCCAGTGGAAGATGCCGTCGAGCGCCTGCTCGGTGACATCGGAAAAGGGTTGCCTGGCACTCAGGAACACCACGTCGAGATTGACCTGCGGATATTGCTGGCGAAACGCGTACAGGAGTTCAGAGGTGATGGTGGTGCCAAATTCACCGGTCGAGCCGACCCTCAAGGTGCCTGCAACTTCCTGCCGCATCTCGGCCATCGCCGTTGTCGCATCTTCGCAGTTTGACTGAATAAGCCGGGCATAGCGCAGGAACTCGGCGCCTGCATCGGTGACGTGTAGCTGATGCCCCTCGCGTACGAAGAGTTCGATGCCGAATTCGTCTTCCAGCTGGCGAATCTTGTGGCTGAGCGTCGACTTGGGTAGTCGGTGGAGCCTGGAAGCCGCTGAAATCGAACGGGAATCGGCAACCTTGACGAAGCAATCGAGAAGAGAAAGATCCATTTTCGTCCAAAATCTTGGATGATATGTCCGGTAAATACGCTATTTTGGCCCATTGTACAAACTAAATCAAACTGGGACTATTCCTTCACGTAAAGGGAGACAACCAGTGAGCGATATCAGGGAATTCATCCGCGCAGCATCAGGCACCGGCGGCAAGGCAACATTGGCCATTCGCGGCGGCAGGCTCGTCAACGTCGTATCGGAAGAGATCTATCAGGCGGACGTTGCGATTTATGGCGAGCGTATCATCGCCGTCGGCGATGTCTCCGCCTATATCGGGCCGGAAACCAAAATCATTGATGCCAAGGGCAAATATCTGACGCCAGGTATGATCGACGGACATCTGCATGTCGAGTGCTCGAAGATGTCGCTGACCAGCTTTGCCAAGGCGGTCGTGCCGCTGGGCACGACGTCGATCGTCACCGGTCTCGACCAGATCATCGTCGTTGGTGGCCCTGATGCTGCGCGCGAATTCCTCGACGAGGCCAAGCAGACGCCGCTCAAGGTTTTCTGGGGCGCGCCGTGCAAGACCCCCTACACGATGCCGCGTTCGACCGTCGGCCACTATTTCAGCCCGGCCGACCACCAGGCTACCCATCACTGGCCGGAATGCGTCGGCATCTGGGAAACGGTGCGCGAATTCATTCAGGAGGAAGACAGCGACGTGCTTGCTGCCCTTGAGATTGCCGAGAAGAGCCGGTTGCCAATCCTCGGCTGCTGCCCGATGACCCGCGGAGCGCGGCTGAACGGCTACCAGCAATCCGGTGTGCGTGCCGACCACGAAAGCTATTCGCCGGAAGAAATGCTTGAGAAGCTGCGGGCAGGCATGCATGTCGTGGTGCGCGAATCCTCGATCTCGCATTTCCTTGAGGACAATCTGCGCATCGTCACGGAAATGGGCGTAAAGGCGCTGCGCCGCATCAGCTTCTGCACCGACGATGTCGTTGCCAGCGACATCCTGAAACGTGGCCATCTCGACAACATGGTGCGCATGGCGATCGCCATGGGCATCTCGCCGATGGCGGCGATCCAGATGGCAACGATTAATGGCGCGGATGCGCTGCGGATCGACGACAAGGTCGGCTCGATCTCGCCGGGCCGCTCCGCCGATATCCTGCTCGTCAACGATCTGCGCGAGTTCAGGATCGAGGCCGTCATCGCCAAGGGTGAGGAAGTGGCGCGCGACGGGCGCATGGTGATTGATCTTGTGCCGCCGCCGCGCAGTGCGGCATTGCTGACGTCGATGAAGGTGGCGCCGCTTGACGTCGACGACTTGCGGGTACGCTACGATGGTGACGGCAACAGTGCCGAAGCCATGGCGATTGCCGTCACGCCGGAAAAGATCTTTGTGCGCACGCGCCGCGATGTCACCCTGGCAGTGAAGGATGGCTGCGTGCTCGCAGATACGGCCAAGGACATCCAATATGTCACCGTGGTCGAGCGTTACGGCAAGACCCGCAACCGTCCCGTGGCCTTCACATCGGGTTTCGGACTGCGCGAAGGCGCCATCGCCAGCTCGACCGCCCCCGATGACAACAACATCATCTGCATCGGCGCCAACCCCGAAGACATGGTGGTCGCCATCAACCACCTGATCGCCAACCATGGCGGCCAGGTGGTGGTCAAGAATGGTGAGGTCGTCTCTTTCCTGCATCTGCCGATCGGCGGCATCGTCTCCGATATCGAGCCCTCGGAGATGGCGCGGCTAGAAGAGCAGTTGGACGATGCAGCGCGCGACCTGGGGTGCTCGCTGCCGTGGCCGTTCATGTACATGTTCGTGCTGCAGATCACGGCGATCCCCGAATATGCCATCACCGATCTCGGCGTCGTCGATTGCATACAGCTCAAAGTGATCTCGCCGCTTGCTGGGAACAGCGGCGAGACAGGACGGGTTGCCGCCGCAGAGTGAACAGGTAAAAGGGGGCCGGCACTGCCGGCCCCTTCGTCGTTTCAAAAAAAGGGGAACAAGAATGAACTACCAACCGAAATCGGTGGAGCCGGCCTCCCGCAAGGCCTCGTGGCTTGCCAGTCTGCTTGACCGCTACTTCCAGATCTCGAAATTCGGATCGAACATCCGCACTGAAATCCTCGCGGGACTGACCACCTTTCTCGCCGCGTCCTATGTGATCGTCGTCAATCCTTCGATCCTTGCGCATGCGGGCATTCCGTTCTCGGCCGGGGTCACCGCGACGGTGCTCGTCAGCTTCATCGGCAGCTGCGCCATGGGGCTTTATGCAAAAAGCCCGATTCTCGTTGCTCCTGGCATGGGTATCAACGCGCTGTTTGCCTACACAATGGTCGTCGGCGCGAATGTTCCGCTTGAGATCGCGCTCGGCTGCGTTTTCTGGGCCGGCGTGCTCTTCACCATCACGGCTTTCTTCAACCTGCGACAGACGATCATCGAGGCGATGCCGGTCGATCTTCGCTACGGCATTGCCTGTGGCATAGGCCTGTTCATCGCGCTGATCGGCTTTGAGAACGCCAAGTTCATCGTCGCCAATCCGGATACGATCGTTGGTCTGACGACATTCAATCCGGTTACGCTGACCTTCATCGCGGGTTTCATCCTGACGGTCGGCCTGGTCGTCCGGCGGGTGCCCGGCGCGATGATGGCCGGCATGATCCTCACCACCATTCTCGCTGTTCCGATAGGGCGTTGGTGGGGTGATGGCAGCGCTTTTTCGCCGGAGACGCCTGATGTCCATACGCTGGTCAACTGGAGCGGTTTTTCGGCGGCGCCGGACTTCAGCTTCGTCGGCCAGATCGATCTCGTCGGCGCACTCAGCCTCGCCTATATTCCCTTCATCTTCGTCTTCCTGTTCACCAACTTCATCGAGGCGCTGTCGACCTTCCTCGGCCTGGCCGAGGCGGCTGATCTGAAGGACGAGCAGGGGATGCCGCGCAACATCAGGGAATCGATGCATGTCGACGCTGTCGCGGCCCTGATTTCGGCACCACTCGGCACCAGCCCGGCCACCGTCTATCTGGAATCGGGCGCCGGCATCGCCCAAGGCGGCCGCACCGGGCTTGTTGCGTTGATCGCCGGTCTGCTCTTCGTGCCTTTCCTGTTTCTTTCGCCGCTGCTCTCGCTGGTTCCTGCCGTTGCGACAGCGCCGGTTCTGATCCTCACAGGGCTCTTCATGTCCGAGCCGATGAGCAAGATACGCTGGACCGATCTCGATGAGGCGCTTCCGGCCTTCCTTGCCATCGTGCTGATCCCGCTAACGTTCTCGATCACACTCGGACTATCGCTGTCGATTATCGCCTATGTACTGATCAAGCTGGTCTGCGGCCGTCCCGGCGATGTAAAGCCGGTGATGTGGTTCGTTGCCCTGCTTGCCGCAGCGCTCGTCGCACAGACCCAATAAGCCTGTCGGCGCCCCGGGTGGGCGCCGGTATCGTCTCCATTCGAAGGAAACTGTCATGCTTCAATCCTGGTCGATAACCGCACCCGAGCTCGTCGATGTCGCCATGGGCCGCACGCCCGCCGATCTGGTGATCCGCAACGGACGGTGGGTCAACGTCTATTCCGGCGAGATCATTCCGCATACCGACATCGCCGTCAAAGCCGGCCGCTTTGCCTATGTCGGCGCCGATGCCAGCCATACGATCGGCGAGGGTACCAAGGTTATCGACGCGGCCGGGCGCTATCTGGTGCCGGGGCTCTGCGACGCACATATGCATGTCGAAAGCGGTCTTGTCACGGTCACGGAATTTGCGCGTGCCGTCATTCCGCACGGCACGACGACGATGTTCATCGACCCGCACGAGATTGCCAACGTGCTCGGGCTGGCCGGTGTGCGGCTGATGAACGATGAAGCGCAGAGCCTGCCGGTCAATGTCTATGTCCAGGTTCCAAGCTGTGTGCCGAGCGCGCCCGGCCTTGAGACGGCGGGCGCCGAGCTGTCGGCGAAGGACGTGGCTGAAGCGCTCAGCTGGCCGAATATCATCGGCCTCGGCGAGATGATGAACTTTCCGGGTGTTGCCGGCAACGACCCGAAGATGGTCGCTGAGATCGCGGCAACCCAGGATGCGCGATTGACGGTCGGCGGGCATTACGCCTCGCCGCATCTGGGCCGCGAATTTCACGCTTATGTAGCCGGCGGACCGGCCGACGATCATGAGGGCACGACGGTCGAGGACGCCATCGCCCGGGTGCGGCAGGGGATGCGGGCCATGCTCCGGCTTGGCTCGGCTTGGTTCGACGTCGCAGCCCAGATCAAGGCCGTCACCGAAAGCGGCCTTGATCCACGCAACTTCCTGCTCTGCACCGATGACAGCCATTCCGGCACACTCGTTCACGATGGCCATATGAACCGCGTCGTCCGCCACGCGATCGCGCAGGGCCTCAAACCGGTAACGGCGATCCAGATGGCGACGCTCAACACCGCCCAGCATTTCGGCCTGGAACGGGAACTCGGTTCGATCGCGCCAGGCCGCCGGGCCGACTTGATCATCACGTCAGACCTTGTATCGCTGCCGATCGAGATGGTTTTTGCGCGTGGGGAACTGCTTGCGCAAGCGGGCGCTCTCGTTGCCGACATCCCGCCATTCGTCTATCCGGCAAGCGCGCGGGACACCGTTCATCTCGGCAAGACCCTGACAGCAGGCGATTTTGATATCCGGTGTTCCACTGATGCGTCCAGCGTCCGGGTCAATGTTATCGGCGTCGTCGAAAACCAGGCACCGACGCGGGCTTTGCAGGCGGATCTCGCCATCAGCGCAGGCCTCCTCGACATGGACCGTGCCAACGACGTCTGCCAGATCGCCCTGGTGGAGCGCCATCGTGCCACTGGCGAAGTCGTCAACGCCTTCGTGTCCGGATTCGGCTACGACAGCGATTGCGCTATCGCCAGCACAGTGGCCCATGACAGCCACCATATGATCGTGGTTGGCACCGACAAGAATGACATGGTCCAGGCTGCAAACCGTCTGCACGAGGTCGGGGGCGGCATTGTCGTCGTCAAGGGGGGCAAGGAACTGGCCCTGGTAGAATTGCCGGTTGCCGGGCTGATGTCGGATCAGCGCGCCGAGATCGTTGCGGACAAGGCTGCCGCGATCGTCGAAGCGATGCGCGTCTGCGGCTGCAAGTTGAACAACGCCTATATGCAGCATTCGCTGCTGGCTCTGGTCGTCATTCCGGAATTACGCATTTCCGACAAGGGATTGATCGACGTCCGCACGTTCCAAAGGATTGACGTCGTCATCGCATAGAGCGGCAGGCTGACCGTACATCGGCTGCGGGTAGGGGCAGCCGATGTATGGATGAAACACGGGAGCACCCCGGCGAAAGACCACGGTTTCTTGGCACGATCTTGATAATTCCGCCGCAGATGGTTGGCCGCAACCATAGTCGTCGGGTTTAAAACATGATTCAGAACGAACTGATCTCTGCAGCGGCAAAAAGCGGAACATCCAGCACTCCGCGCCGGGACACACAACCGGAAATCGGCAATGAACCGCAGCAATTCCGGTATCTCGTGCTTTGGAGAATACTGTCTTTTGTCCTGCGGGCGCGCTGGAAACGCAGTTTTCTCTTCTGGTGCCGCTTCGCTGCCAATCCGCTCCTGACTATTCGCTGGTGGCGTTTTCTTGCGGATTTTACCGCAGCGCGCGGATATCCGGCCCCGCACGACGCCTTGCTGCAGAAGCCTCTGTCGAAATTCCTGGTTTACGGAATGCCCAGTTCTCGGCGGCTCGCATTGCTTGCCGACCATTTCCAGATTGCGGAAAGGATCTTATCCAGGGACAGCTTGATGAAGCTCTGGCAGGGCGAATGGCTGAATATGGGCTTGATTGAAGGGCGTACCGAGACATATAGCTGCCACATCGCACTGGCCGACCGTTTTGGCGGACGTCATGAAGGTGCCTTTGCCGTCAGGCTTGTCCGGACACGCGGCATGGCACTTCTTTGCGCCGGCAGGTTTACTCTCGTTCGCCAGAGGGCGCATGGCAGCTACACCTTTGTCGTCGGCAGCATGCAAGGGCCTCGCAACGGAAAGAGGCTGACAGTCGAGGCGACCCGCGACCTCTTCGGTGTTCGCCCAAAGGAAGCGATCCTGATGGTTCTGCAGGGCTTGACCGTCGAGGGCGGCATGCCACATTTCTTCGCCATTTCGGAAGCCAAGCAGCCGATCCAGTACCGCCGGGCCAAGCGGCGTTTGATGCTGCTGTCGGCGATCAATGCCTTCTGGGCCGAGCGTTCTGCAAAGCCCGAGAATACTTATGGGTTCACCGTGCCAAAATCGGTGACCACCGGAACGGATGGCCGTTCCCGCAGCAAACTATGCTTCCACACGATCGGCGAACTGTTCCATTAGGATTTCGATCGTACCGCGACGGGATCAGGAGATGGCAAGTGTGGCTGGCCTTGATCCCACTCTGCTCCAAAAGACCGTCTTGCCGGTTCTATTTTGACTATTCCGGTCGCAGGTGGATTGCCACCATCGCGCCGCCGCCTTCGCGGTTGGCGAATTCCAGATGTCCGCCATGGGCGAGCGCGATGGCCTGCACCACAGACAGGCCCAGTCCAGTGCCGCCGGTCGCACGCGACCGCGAGGGATCCCCCCGCCAGAAGGGGTTTGTGGCTACAGCGTCCAATCCTTGCGGAAATCCGGGGCCGCGGTCGAGCAAGCGGATCACGACGCTTTCGTCCGGCAAGAGCTCGGTTTCGCACCGCAGCCAATTGCCGTCCGCGGCATAGCGGCAGGCATTTTCCAAAAGCGCCAGAACGGCCTGGCGTACGCGTGGCGAGTCCACCGATATGAAGGCCGGCTCCAGTCCGGTTTCCAGCGTCAGCTTGTTGTTGTCGAGCATGGGTTTGGCTGAGGTCAGCACCGCTGCGACCACCTGCGCGACGTCGATCCACTGGCGCTCCATCACCAGCTTTTGGCCAATCGCCAGTGACAATGTGCGCAGATCTTCAACAATTCGCCCAAGGCCTTCGACCTGAAACAGCAGATCGGAGATCTTCTTCCGGTCCATTGGAAAGACCCCATCCAGCATGCCTTGCAACGAGCCCTGCAGGATCGTCAGTGGGGTGCGCAGTTCGTGTGCCACGGCCATATTGTTGAAGCGCAGTCTTTTTTCCATACTGTCGAGGCTGGTTGCCAGCGCATTGAAGGTATCCAGAAGGCTTGAGACCTCGCGGGTGCCATGGCTTGAGGCAGCGACGCTGACGGAAAAATCGCCCGATTTCAGTCCCTCGGCCGCAGATGTGAGCTCTGTCAAAGGCCGCGCAATCTGCCGTGCCAGGAACATCCCGATGACGGCGCAGACAAGGGCCGACAGCAAGCCGCAGATCAGAATAGAGAGATTGACTTTCAGATCGGTCGGTTCCTGCAGGACGTTGAGATTATCGAGCAGCAGCTTGAGGGATGCCTGGTCGGGGAGGATGCCCTTGTCCAGATCGTAATAGGCGGTCAAGGCGTTTGGCGGCAGGTTTTCGGTGATGCTTTTTTCCAGATAGGCAGCATACCAGGTGGCCCCGAAATAGGTCATGCCGACGCTGAGGAGCAGCATGACTGTGATGATGACCGCCGTAAGCGTTGCAAGCGGCAGCGGGGGGAACCTGGGTATTTTCATCTTGGATCCGAAAAACGATAGCCAATGCCGCGAACGGCCGGAAAGAAGCCGTTCTGCCCCATATCTTCCAGTTTGCGCCGCAGGTTTGAGATGTGAGTATCGACGGTGCGCACCCGTCGCTTTCCGGCAGGCAGGCGTCGAGAATGTCGGCGCGTGCGAAAGCCTGGGTCGGATGGCGGATCATATAGGCGAGAATTCGAAATTCGCTGAGCGTCAGGGACAGGTGCGTGCGGCGCTCATCCCGGGTGACAAAGGCGGTATAGCTTGTGAAATCGACTTCTATGGCGCCAACCCGCTTCATGGACCCGGCGCGTTCGCCCTGCGTCCGGCGCAAGACGGCCTTGACGCGGGCGACGACCTCCTGCGGGTTGAACGGTTTCACCACATAGTCGTCAGCGCCAAGGCGCAAGCCGCTCAACCGGTCGATATCGTCGGCAATGGCCGTCACCATGATCACTGGCGTTGACGAGGACTGACGCAGGCGGGCGAGTACCCCGAAACCGTCGAGTTTCGGCAGGCGTACATCGAGCAATATAAGATCAGGTTTGAGATGCGCATGATGCTGAAGCGCTATTTCACCGTCGCTGGCGCGCACCGTGCGGAAACCGTCGCGGAGCAAATACGCTTCCAGTATCTGCGCGATTGCCGGTTCATCCTCAACGATCAGAACGAGACTGTTATCCACCCTAATGCCCTGCATTTCTTCAATTTTCTGCCTCGGCTTCACCGCCGTCAGACACTATCACGGACAAAAGGTATTTCCGCAATTTTCAAGTTGTCTTTCGGCGACCGGGCAGCCGGTTCTGAACAAGGCCTTGATCGCATCCACGCCGTTTCTTGACAATCCGGATTTAACTTGCCGCCGGTTCAGACCTCGGAGAGACCGGCATGCAGAAATTTGCGTTCGATTATCGGAATTCTTCATCTGGGGCGTTGCGGCGGCTGTACCAGCCGGTAATGCCCGACAGCATCAATGGGGTGATTGCTGCCATTGGTGCCTCAATCGTCTGGGCCAGTTTTGTCTTTGTCGTCTTTCCCGATCTCGATCTTGTCGTCTCGCGCTGGTTTGTCAGTGGGCAAACCTTCGTCTGGGCCGACAATCCATTCCTGCTGGACGTAAGAGCTGTCGGGCGTCTTGCGCAGCCCTACATTATCGGCTCGATGATCATGTTGATCGCGGTGCAGATGGTGCTGCCGGAACCAAGGCGGTTCTGTTCCTTCCGCAAGCCTTTGTTCGTGCTCCTGAGTTTTGCGGCAGGCCCGCTCGTCGTAGCCCAGTCGCTGAAGGTGCTGATCGGGCGCGTACGGCCGCGTGCGATTGTCGAGTTTGGCGGTACCGTGGATTTCACGCCCGTCTGGCAGTTTTCCGCCGCGTGCAGCCGCAGCTGCTCTTTTCCTTCCGGTGAATCGTCCGCGGCTGCGGCATCACTGTCGCTGCTGCTCCTGGTGCCGGCGAGATTCCGGTGGGCAGCTGCGCTGCTGTTCGTGCCTTGCCTCATGTTCGTCGCATTCAACCGGGTTGTCCTCGGCGCACATTTCCTATCTGACGTGGTGCTCGGCTGGCTGCTGACAATGTTTGCCATGGCCTGGGTTTGGCGCTGGATGAGTGCACGTCGAAATCGCGGCCCAAAGCTGTAGCGCCTGGCCGCTGTTTCCGTTCGCCCCAATCTTTAGGCCTAACGACGACGCTTACCCGGAAATAAAAGACGCCGCGCTTCCCCGTAGCAGTGGCCTAACTTTACTGGGCAGCGTCCGCGTCAATCATTCCAATCCATGCGGCCGCGCGCCGAGCGGCGTTGGCGAGCACGGGCTTGGGTGCCTTGTACCATTCGTTTTCCGGCAGCTCGCGCTTGAGGCGCACAAAACTGATGGCGTCGTCGAGCGCCGGGAATTCCTGGGGCAAGGTCAGGTGCAGAAAGAGCGCAACGACGGCAACGGAGCGGGAGCGGCCGCCGCGGCAATTGATCAGTATGCTGCCGCGTTCGCGCCGCGGATAGGATGGTTTGTCGGGGAGGATCTGCTCCAGCGCCGCCCGCAGGATGTAATGGGCGGCGACCATCTGGGTCTCGGGATTGCCGTCGCCGTCGATCAGGCCAATCTTGAAATAGCGGATTTCACCTGGGCCATAGACGCTGCCTTGGTGATCCGAGACGACCTGCGGCTGTTCGACGAAGTTGAAGTCGAGATTGACGGCGCAATTGACAACCGTGGTGATGCCCTTGCTGCGCAGAAGGTTGAGATCGCTTGCTCCTTCCTTACCTGAAATGAACAGATCGACGCCGTAAAGCGGATGCTGTTTGTAGATCAGGCTGAGCTTTGGCAGCTCGCACGATTCCGGCTGTTGATTGGTGTCCCGTTCCAAGTGCTGCATGTCGCTTCTCCGCAGACGCCGGTCCACTGGGCGCTGCTATTCCATGGTTTCAGTTCATTAATCGCCCGAAGAATCTGCTCAGACGGTCGCCGCTGTCTCGCTTCGATGTGCTGCGATCTTTGCGATGCGGCTTTCGGAAATGGAGTGTGCCACCCGCGTTAGTGTCGGATAATGTGCGCCGTCCCCTGTGGCGATATAGCCGGGGCAGAGGAAGTCGGCAGCCCCCTTTGCCACCTTGCCGAGGGTTAGCGGCTCGTATCGGCCGCCGGCATTCTTGAGGATAAGCGTGGCGGCGGCGACATCCCAGGCATTGACGCCAAACCCGGCGGCAGCATCGGCCCAGCCGGCGGCGACATGGGCGATGCTGAGGGCAGCACTTCCGGGGCGGCGCAGCGTCGAGAAGGTCTCGACCAGTTCGCCCAGATTGGTGAGTGCCACTTCCCGGCCATCGAGCCGGAAGTCGCGCGACACCGGATAGCCGGTGATCAGAGTGGCCCGGGTCTCATCCTCCACCGAGCGGGAGCATTGCGGCGAACCATTCAGATAGGAGGCCTTGAGATCTGCCGCAAACATCAGATCGGCGACGGGATCGTAGATCGCACCGGCGACGACTTCGCCGTCGATAACTGCGCCGATCGAGACACACCAGAAGGCCAGGCCACGGGCAAAGTTCGCGGTACCGTCGATCGGATCGACATACCACTGGATCGCGCCATTGCCGATCTGGCCGCCCTCTTCGCCCATGATCGCCGAGTTGGGTTCATGCTCAAGGATAAAGGCCCGGATGGTCGCTTCCGCGCGCTTGTCATGGATGGTGACGATGTCGTGGAGATCGACCTTGTAGTCCACCGCCATGTCCGAGCGGAAAGCCGTAAGTAGCGGATCGCGCACGGCAAGTGCTGCCGATTTGGCGATTTCCATCAGCCGCGTCGAGCGGGAAAGCGCCTCCTCGTTTGCGGGTTTTGATTCAGGCGAGGAGGGGATTTGCATCGGCATGTCCAGTCTGTTCGTTCGGGTAAAAGGCCGGCGCGGTGGAGGACGCGCCGGCAAGTGGGTCACTTCGTGTAATTCACGCGCCAGAAATCCTGCCACTCTTCGCGGCGATCGAAATCGTCGAGACCGGTGGAGGAGTTGTAATCGAACAGCTTGCCGGCGACCTTCATCAAGCCTGACGGCTCGTCACCCGTCATCTTGATGTCGGTGTTGGTCGGCAGTTTGCCGTCCTTCATTTGTGGCGCAATGCCTTCTTCCGTCAGGATATAATGGATGAAGAGCCTGGCCGTGTTCGGGCTCTTTGTCTTTGAGGCGATCAACCCGAGCTTGATATAGCTCCAGCCAACCCACGGATCGAGGTCGGTGCAGATGCCGAGCTTGTAGCCCTTGTCGGCATTGTCGCGGAACTTGGCCGAGCTGAGGAGACCAAAGAACGGTTCCTTTTGTCCGGGTGCCCCGACGGCTTCGGCGACCGGATCGTCTCCGTCCGTTGCAAGCGGCGCGTTCTGCGCCAGCGCCTTGATCCAGGCCGCCGCCGCGCTCTTTTCGCTGGTTTCGAGGTCCTTGCCGAAATGGGCCTTGTAGGCCGCCGCCACCTTGCCGGTGCCATAGGTTTCCAGCTGGTTGAACCAGTCAGTGTAGTTGCCCTTGGTCAGCGGGTCGACCATGGCGACCTTGCCTTTCCACTTCGGCTCGGTCAGTTCCCAGATATTGGCAACCGGGCATGTGTCGTTGACTTCGGTATTGTAGGCCCAGACATTGGCATTGGTTGAGATCGCCAGCGGGTTCTGGAGTTGCGCCGGGATCTTCGTGGTCATGTCGCCGGGCAGATGGTTCTCGACGAATTTCTCCGGCAGGAGCTGTGCCAGAGCTGCCGGCGCATCGGTGATCAGAACGACATCGCCCTGGACATTATCGGCCTGGCTTTCGCGGATGATCATTTCCAGCTGGCTGTTGGCCGAGACCTTCATGCCCGTCGCCTTCAGGCCATATTTGGTACTGAAATTTTCGGCCATCTCGACGATCTTGCCGGTGCTGTCATAGATGTTGATCGGCTTTTCCTGCTTTGCTGCGGCAACCAGCGCATCCAGATCAAACGCTTCTTCGGCACGGACTGAACCGGCACAGATCCCGGCCGAGAGACCAGCGGCAATCATGGCCAGTGTCAGGTGCTTGTTTCGTTTCATGGTTTCCCCTCCCAAGGAAAAAGTGAAGGCAGGCCATGGACGTTCGTCCCTTCGCCTGCCTCCGGTTTAATTCTTGTAGTTCACACGCCAGAAATCCTGCCAGCTCTCGCGCTTGTCGAGGTCATCGGCCGCCGTTGCGGCGTCGAAAGACATCAGTTCATCGAGATGCTTGGCAACGCCCGAAGGCTCGTCGGCGGGTAGGCCGATCTTGGAATTGCCCGAGATCTTACCGTCTGAAGTCTGCGGCGAAATACCTTCTTCGGTCATCAGGTAACGCACGAAGAGCTTTGCCGCATTCGGGCTCTTGGTTTGTCCTGCAATCAGGCCGAAGCCCGGATAAAGGAAGCCGGAGAAGGGCTGGACGCCGGAGCATAGACCAAGCTTCAACCCCTTGGCCTCATTGTCGCGATATTTCGCCGTCGAGGTGATGACGAAGAAAGGCTCGGCCTGTCCGGGTGCGCCGGCGGCTTCTGCAACCGTTGTCGAGTCCGAAAGCAGCGGCTCGTTTTCGGCAAAGGCTTTCACCCAGGCTGCGGTTGCGCTCTTTTCGCTGGTCTCCAGCTTCTTGCCGTAGAGGTCTTCATAGGCCTTCGCCACATCGGCATCGTGATGCGTTTCGATCTGGTTGAACCAATCCGCATAGAGCGGCTTGTCGAAGAGGTCGAGCATGGCAAGCTTGCCCTTCCACTTTGCCTCGGTCAGCTGCCAGATGTTGGTGACCGGGCACTTGTCGTACTTCTCGGTGTTGTAGGTCCACACATGCGGATCGGAAACGACGACGAGCGGGGTGCGCAGCTTTTCAGGGATGTCGCTTGCAAGGTCGGGGGGTGTCCAGCTGGTGGCGATGCTTTCCGGCAGAAGCTCGCCCACTGCGGACGCGACATCGGTTGCGACGCTGACGTCGCCAACGATGTTGCCGGCCTGATGCTCGCGGATCATCAGTTCGACCTGGGTCGCCTCGTTGACTTTCTTGCCGCTGGCCTGAACGCCGTATTTGGCGGTGAAGGCCTCGGCCGTGTCGACGATCTTGCCGGTGACCGCATAGACAGTGATCGGCGGCTCCTTCTTTGCGGCCTCGATGAGCGCATCGAGATTGAAGGCCTCTTCGGCATGAACTGCGCCGCCGATCGCCGTGGCAAGAACGAGGGCCATTGCGGAAGCGGCTGCATGCCGCCTCCATGTCGTTGGCTGTCTGGTTTGGGTCGTCATATCCTGCTCCATCGTCTATTTCTGATAGTTCAAGCGCCAGAAGTCCTGCCACGTCTCGCGCTGATCCCAGTCGTCGAGACTGGTCGCCATGCTGTAGGGCAGCACCTGATCGAGCGCGGCGCCGATGCCCGACGGTTCGTCGGCCGGTGGTTTGACCTCCGTGTTGGTAGACATCTTGCCGTCGATCGCCTGCGGCGCGATGCCCTCTTCGGTCATGACATAGTGGATGAAGAGCCTGGCCGAGTTCGGGCTGTTGGTGCCCTTAGTGATCAGGCCAACACCCGGGTAGAGCCAGCCGAGCCAGGGCTTTAGATCCTTGCAGAGGCCGAGTTTCATGCCCTTGTCGGCATTATCGCGAAACTTGGCCGAGCTGATCAGGCCCATAAACGGTTCCTTCTGGCCGGGAACGCCGACAGCTTCGGCTGCGGCTGCGTCCGCATCGGTCAGAAGCGGTGCGTTGGCGGCGAGTGCCTTGACCCACGCGGCCGTGGCGCTCGTCTCTCCGGCCGGCAGATCCTTGCCGTAAAGGTCCTTGTAGGCGCCGGCGACCTTATCGTCGCCATGCTTGGCCATCTGGTTGAACCAGTCGACATAGGAAGCCTTGCCGAGCGGGTCCTGCATGGCGACCTTGCCCTTCCACTTCGGCTCGGTCAGTTCCCAGATATTGGAGACTGGGCACTTGTCGAACAGCTCGGTGTTGTAAGCCCAGACGTTGGCGCTGGTGACCACTGTCAGCGGGTCCTGATATTCGGCCGGGATGCTTTTGGCGAGATCCGGCGGCAGCCAGCTTTCGGCAAAACCCTGCGGGATCAACTGCGCCATCGCGGCCGGCGCATCGCTGATGATCGAAACGTCGCCCTGAATGTTGTTGGCACGCGCTTCCCGAATGATCATCTCGAGCTGGGCTGATGCCTTGACCTTCGACCCTTCGGCGGCGACGCCATACTTCTTGGCGAAATTCTCTGCCATTTCGACGATCTTGCCGGTGCTGTCATAGACCGTGATCGGTTTTTCCAGCTTGGCAGCCTCAATCAGCGCATTGAGGTCGAAAGGCTCCTCCGCCCTCGCCGCACCGCCAAACAAGGCCAAAATGGCCGTTGCACATAGCAGGGTATTCCTGCCGCCTGTCATTTTACGCTTCATACTGTTCCTCCTTCAGCAAGCATATGTTCGGTCTACGGTGGCCTTAGTTGTAGGTGCTGTTTCTCAGCAGCGCGTCGGCTTCGATTATCCGCTGACCGTTCGCGTCAAACGCATGCAAGGCCTCGGCCGGGGCATGGAAAAAGACACGATCTCCACTATCGACGCGCGGCAGTGCATGGGTGGTCAGGAACAGCGTGTGGTTCTCGCTCCTCAATTCGAGAATCCAACTGCCCCCCGTCGGCAGTACGCCGGTCACCGTCATCTCGCCGGAGAAGCTGCCCTGCGGCACGTTCTCTAGCTTGGCTGCATAACCCATGGCTTCCGGCCGCATGCCGATGGAGCCGATGTCGCGCAGCTGCGGATAGCGGGCCGCGAAATAGGCTTCCGCCTTGTCGGCGATATCGGAGACCCCGGGCTTTCCAAACGTCAGGATGTTGATCGGCGGGCTGCCGACGAATTCCGCAACGAAACGGTTGGCCGGGCGATCATAGATATCGTTGGGCGTGCCCATCTGCTGCAGGGTGCCTTCGTTCATGACGGCGATCGTCGTTGCCAGCGTCATGGCTTCCCACTGGTCGTGGGTGACGAAGACGATCGTCGTCTTGAATTCCTTGTGCAGCCGCTTCAGCTCGGCGCGCATTTCGAGCCGCAGCCGCGCGTCCAGATTGGACAGCGGTTCGTCGAGCAGAAGCACGCCGGGGTTGACGGCGAGCATGCGCGCGAGCGCCACGCGCTGCTGCTGCCCACCCGAAAGCTGTGACGGATAGCGGTCGCGGTATTTGGCGATATCGAGGGTCTGCATGACGCGCTCGACACGCGCCTCGCGTTCCGCCTTCGGCAGCTTGCGCAGCCGCAAACCGAAATCGGTGTTGCGCTCGATCGTCAGGTGCGGCCACAGCGCATAGCTCTGGAAGACGAGGCCCATCTCACGTTTCTCCGGCGGGACGAAGATTCCGTCCGCCACAGAGTCGATGATCCTGTCTCCCACCCGGATTTCGCCGCCCGAAAGGTTTTCGAGGCCGGCGATCATACGCAACGTCGTGGTCTTGCCGCAGCCGGACGGACCCAGCAGGCACATGAACTCGCCGTCGCGAATTTCGAGGTCGAGATCGGAAACCGCGTTGGCGGAATTTACACCGTAGTTTTTCTGCGCTCCGCGCAGGTTGATGGTAGGCATCAGCTTCCAAGTCCTTCTGCAAGATTCGTGCGGGTCAGCTTCTGGGCCAGCAGCGTGCCGAAATAGGCGATGGCGGCGATGATCAGCACCACGGCATTGGCGGCCTGAGTGTAGTGGTAATCGACCAGTCGCAGGGAATAGGTGGTCAGCACGTCGGTACTCGGTACAGCCAGGATCACGAAGAGGCTGAGCCCCTTGATCCCCGAGATGAACGGCAGCAGCACGCCCGTCACCAATGATCCCTTCTGGATCGGGATGACGATCAAGATCATACGGCGGAACCAGCCGGCGCCAGCGATCTGGGCGGCCTCTTCTGGATCTTTCCCGAGCTGGGTCATGGCCGAGATGCCGGCGCGCGAGGCGTATGGCATCTGGTCGGCGATCAACGCCAGAATAAGGATGGTCACAGTGCCATAGAGCGCGGGCATCGGGCCGCGTGGAACCGCAAACAGCGAAAGATAGGCGGCCGCAAAGGCAATCCCGGGAACCAGATAGGGCAGGAAGGTTACCTGGCGCAGATAGACCGACAAGGCGCGGACGGGTGTTCGGATGACGACATAGCCGACGAGCAAACCGAGGATGCCGGACACCAGCGAGGCAAGGCCGACGATCATCATCGTGTTCTTGGCCGCAGCCCAGAGCTCGGGGCTGAGCAGGATACCCGTCTGCAATGCCACCGTATGAAGGTCGGTACCGATCCAGTAGTCGAGCGTGAAATTGTCGAACGTGAACCTGGCCGGCATTTTCATGACGGTCGAGAGCGCAAGCGTCAGCAGAGGCATGGCAACGCTGAGGATGAAGATCGTCGCAGCAAACCCGGTCGCCGGAAGGCGCATCTTGCCCAGACGGCTCTGCCGGTTCATCGATCCCTTGGAGCCAATGGTGACGAAGCGGCGTGCTTCCCGGACCAGCCGGGCGTCGATCATCAGCGTGATGATACCGATCAGCATGATCGCTGCGGCGACGACCCCGGCAACGCCGGTCTGACGGGACGCGATGCTGCGGAACAGCGAGGTTGAGAGAACTTCGAACTTGACTGGGAGGCCGAGCACGTAGGGAACGCCGAATTCGCCCAGGCACTTTGCGAAAATCAGCACCATCGAAGACATCAGCGCCGGGCGCATCAGTGGCAGGATGATCTGGATCGCAACCTGGTAGCGGTGAGCGCCGAGGATACGGGCGGAATCTTCCAGCTGTGAATCGAAGCGGCGAAGCGCCGATCCGAACAGCAGAATGACGAAGGGTGTGTAGTGAAGCGCCAGAATGATCGTAATGGGGAAGCGGCCATAGGCGACCCAATCCGGCGGCGTCAGGCCCATGGCTTCGAACCAGCCGGGTTGGCCGCCAATCGTGCGATTCTTGAACAGCGTCGTCCAGGCCAGCGCGAACGTCCAGGCGGGCAGCATGTAGGGCACGATCAGCGCGGTGGCAAACCAGCGGCGGCCGAACATGTCGGTCCGGCTGATCAGCCAGGCCAAAACGGTACCGATCACCAGCGACAACGAGATGGCGCCGAGTGCGACGGTGAGAGTGTTGAACAGTGGACGCCAGAAGAGGTCGGTCGCGACCGGCGAGAAGAACGCCCGATCCATATAGTAAAGCGTGAGATCACCGACGTCCTTACCAAGACGCCGTTCATGCCCGAATTGCACGCGCACCGCGTCGAGGACGATCGAGATGATCGGAACAACGATCAGATAGGTAAAGATCAAGGCCGTCAGGATGCCGATGAGCGTCGTCGGTTCTCGAAGTGCGACTTTGAGACGGTATCGCCAGGCCTGCCATGCCGAAGGCGCAGCCACCGGCTTTCGAACCAGAGCCTCCACCTTCGCCGATTCACTTAGAAGTGCCATTACATCTCCCCGTAACCACAGCATTGCCCCTGCACTCCGGCAGATACCTCCGAACGCATTGCGCCATCCCACAGCGGGCTGGCATGATGCGCTCGGGCGCGGGCAATGGTTTCAATCCTCCAGCACCAGACCTCCCGGCCTGCTTAACGGCGATGATACAGCCCCTCCCGGAGGCATCGTCATCTTCAGAAAATGGAACAAAAATTCCGTTTTATCGATCGCCGTGGAATACATGATCTATCGGCAGGGCCGTTTTGTCAACGGCAAAAATGCACACGCGGTCATTACCTTATCATATTGATTTTGTACAATTATTTTTGCACGCACCGCACAATATTCGGCGCGCTCTGCGAACGCGTGCCTCTTCTTCCAGATCTCGTGGAAATCATACGAAGAAACGTGCCCGTTCAGGGTCGGCAAAGCGCGCATTGTCTTCGCCCGCATTCGGCATGGCATAAATTTTTAGGTTGGAAAAGCCTGTGCGATGTGGCCTGTAATATCAGGCACTTGATTTGCATCGGGGACGTGAATGGGAAGAGGCTTCGTAACGGCCGAAGAGGTGGCCAAGAAGGCGGGCGTGTCGCGCTCGGCCGTTTCGCGCACGTTCACCCCCGGCGGTAGTGTGTCGAAAGTGGTTCGGCGTAAGGTGATGAAAGCCGCCCAGGACCTCGGCTACCGCGTCAATCGCCTGGCGCAGGGACTTAACAATGATCGTTCGAACTTAATTGGCGTTGTTGGAGCAAATCTCGCATCTCCGTTCATTTCCAAGCAGCTTGATCTGCTGAGCATCGGCCTGCTGCGGCGGGGGCTGCAATGTCTCTTACTCAATGCAGCCGACGCTCGAAAGGATATCGCGCCGCTCATCGAATTGCTGTTCGAGTTCCGTGCGCAGGCAATCGTCGTCCTTTCCGGCGAGCCACCGGCATCGATTATCGATGAGTGCATGGCCAATGGCGTCAGGCTCATCCTGATCAATCAGAAGCTTGATCGCACGGACACGAACATGGTGCTGAGCGACGATTCCCATGGTGCCGATCTCGCCGCGATGCGGCTGATCGAGGCCAAGTGCCGAAAAGTGGCGGTGATATCAAGCGGCAGCAAAACCCCGGCACAGATGCGGCGCGCCAGCGCGTTCAGCCAGCGCATGGCCATTGAAAATGTCGAGGTCGTTTCATGGTCCGATGGCCCGACCAGCTATGAAAGTGGCTATCAGGCAGGGTGCGAGCTGTTGGGCGACAAGGCAATTGACGGCGCATTCTGCGTCACGGATCTGCTTGCGCTGGGGTTTATGGACGCTGCCCGGCTGGAGATGGACCGCCGCGTGCCGGAAGATCTGTCGATCGTCGGCTTTGACGACATCCCCCAGGCCGGCTGGAAAAGCTATCAGCTGACAACTGTCGGACAGTCTTTCGATGCGTTGACCGAGAAAGTCTTGACGGCGCTGGCAAGCGACGATCCGGAAACCCGGCTGCAAATCGTACCCGTTGCCTTGGTCGAACGCATCACTGCCCGTTAGATCGCCTGCTTGATCCGGCTTTCGCTGAGAAGGCCGCTCTGGTCGAGGATCGGATGGGCGACGGAAGCGATATGGGCGTTGATCCGCTTCAGGTCGCGCAGCATGTCGAGATGCACGGAACTCGTCTGAATGCTGTCGGCCCTGCCGTCGCGAAGACGCTGCAGGTGCCGCTCGGCGGATTGCTTTTCCAGCCGGCGGACGTCTTCCTTCACCTCGACAAGACGACGGGCAAGGTCGGCATTCTGGGTCGCGAAAACCGTTTGCGCCATGCGGATATTGTCGAGCGTGATGGTGAAAAGGTGCTCAAGCTCCATTTTTCCGTCGTCGGAAAATTGCAGGCCGAGATTGATCTTCTTGGCAATTTCCGGGCGAATACCCTTCTCGATGATGTCGCCGATATGCTCGAGATTGATGGCATATTCGACGATATCCATGGCGCGGCGATGGTCCTTTCCACTCAGTCCATCCTGGCCAACCTTAGAAACGTAGACCTTGATCCCGTGCTGGATACGGTCAACCCGTCCCTCCAGTGCGCTGATGTCGGCGAGCTTGGACAGGTCGTTATGTTGCATGGCCTCACCGGCCTGCACCAGCATTCGCTCGATCAGGTCACCCACCATCATGGCTTCGCGGCTCGCCCCGGCAAGGGCCGCGACTGGGCGGTTGAGGTCATGGCTGTCGAGATAACTGCGATCGGCTTCGCTTTGCTTCAGCTCCGGAAGAAGGGCCGTGGTTGCGCGCAAGAGGAGCGGCGATAGCGGCCAGGATATGATGGCAACGGCGAGATTGAAAAGCAGATGCGCATCAACAGCGAAATTGGTGTGGGAGAAAGGCGACATCTCCAGCAATTCGGCCCCGTAACCGGCAAGTGGCAGGGCCGCAGTGCAGCCGATCGCCCGCACGATGAGGTTGCCGAGGGTGACGCGACGGGCGGCGACCGGCGCTTTCAATGTTGCCAGCACAGGCGGGATGGCGCCTCCGAGATTGGCGCCGAGAACCAGCACGATGACCAGGCTGGTATCGATGCTGCCGTTTGCCGCCAACGACAGGATGAGAACGACGATGGCAAGGCTCGAGGACGCGAGCACAGCGAGCACTGCCGAGAAGATCAGCGCAACGGGCCAAGCATTGCCGAGCATGGTGATGAACAGGCTGAGTGCCGGGGACTGGCGTATCGGATCAGTCGCGGCAGAAAGCAGGTGCAGCGAAAGCAGCATCAGGCCGACACCGACAAGGGCCGCACCCGCCCCCTGCCGTGGCGCCGACTTGGTGCGCGAGAGAACGACGCCAGCAAGGATGAGCATCGGCGAAAGCCAGCCGAGGCCAAGGGCAACGATCCATGCCGTCGTTGCGGTACCGACATTGGCACCAAGCAGCACGATCTGTGCCATCGCCGGCACGATCAGATCCTTCTCGACGAACGACGCTACCATCAGGGCTGTCGCCGTGGAACTCTGCAAGGCGACCGTTGCGACGAAGCCGGCGATGAACGAGCGGAACCCGCCACGGGTACCGGCTGCAAGACCGATGCGTAGCTTGGCGCCAAAGGCGCGTGTCATGCCGTCCTTGATCTGGCTGAGCCCAAACAGCAGCAGCGCGACGGCGCCGAACAGATTGATGCTGATAATGACCGATTCCATCAGATCACCTCGCTTGTCGTCCGGCCGCCGCTGACCCGCAGCTCATGGGCAGTTGCGCCTGCCGGGAGCAGATCCGCGATCATGCCTCGAGCAACGCGTGTCGCAGAGCAAATTCGACTGTTACCCTCGGCGACCCGGCTTCTGCGCGGTCGAGAAAAGTGCCGAGCGCACCGAGGAAAATGCGAAGGAAGCTAACAAGCGAGCCGTCGTGGTTGTCCGGTTCGCGTCCGAAACGCTCCGCCAGTGCCCGGTAGAGGATGATCCTCTCAGGCTCGATATGCGGCAGTGCCAGCGCTGCCCCCTCACGCAGACAGTACCAGTCAGCGATCAGCTCCAACATTGGCAGAGCGGCCGACAGTGTGTCGCCGGATGGCTGCCCGTTTTTGCTATCGAGCAAGCCAAGAACATCGGCGACCCGTTGATCCTGGATCGCAGTCACGATGTCGGCCGGCCATTCCTTCACGAAATAGCGATGCCGAACCAGCGCGCGCTTATGGCTGCGCAGGAAGGCGCCGTAGTTGTCTGCCGTGAACCCCGGGTCCTGCACCTCCCCAGCAAACGTGGTCTCCTGCGCATAACCCTTGCAAATGCGGTTGTTGACCGGCAACGTAGACATTTCCACGGTTTCGATGTCGATCGTCTCAGGCGAGGGATAAAGGACCTTGAACGCGGGCGGAAAGGCAACAAGCGATGGCACGGCGATATTGGTCAGCGTGCGGTCGCCGTTCCCCCGCCGTGTAGCACCTTCGACATGCAGATGCCCGCTGAAATGAACGGAAAGCCCTGCCTGCAGCAGCGCATCCTCGACCGCCTTACGCGGCGTGCGGCGCACGACATTGGTTTGCCCGAACAGCGTGCTTTCAGCGCCTGTCGCACCATCAAAAGGATCGAGCGCTGGATAGTGAGAGAAGGCAATCAGCGTCTTGCCAAGCGCCTGCGCCCTGCGGCTGACATCGGCAATCCAGTCTATGATGAAAGGCTTGCTGCGTAAAAGTGCGTTCCAGCCGCCCGATGTGCTGTCGGTGAAGGCAGCCTCCTCGCCGGTCTCGAAGATGCCATCGAGCGGTTCAAAGATGTTGGCGTCGATCATCAGCAGCCAGAGGCCGGGTTCCGGTTCGACGAGATAGGACGCATCCATCAGTTGGTAGACATTGCTGCCGTCTGGCGAGCGAACGTCGTAGAGACGGTCTTCCGGTGCATCGGAACCGCCGAATGGCGTTTCCCAGTGCAGGTAGTCCGGGCGGCGGAAATAGCCGAACGCAGCCATGGGGCTAAGGCCTGCGGGATAACCTTCGCAATACATGCCGTGATTAAAGACGACATGCTCACCTGCCAGGCGGGTATCGCTGGAGACGGAAAGACCCCTGCCGTTTTCCGCCAGGAATTCCTTGGTGTGGTGCCGGCCGCGTGGACCGAAGATGTCGTGGTTGCCCGGCAGCCCATAGAAGGCGGTACCATAGGTATCGCTATGGCGTTGCAGGATGCCTTTGAGCGTTTCGGTGGTGGTGCGCTGTCCATCATCGGTATAGTCACCGAGCAGCACCACATGGCGGATGCTGCGGCGCTGCACCTCGTCGAGTGCTGCGTGCAGTGCGTCGGCACTTTCGTTAAAGACGCGGGTGGATTGGCGTGTATCCGACCAACTGCGCATGGTGATCTGCCGGCCATCGATCTCGATGCGGGGAAAACCGAAATCCGCCGCCGTGTCATGGAAATGGGCATCGGCGATGACGGCAATGGGCGGAAGACTGCGTGTCAGCATGATGGCGGCTGCTTCCTGCCTTCGATGACGTCAATCCATTCGGAGGCGCGCCGCGCGGCGGCATAGAGCATCGGTTTCGGCGTTTCGAACCACTCATCTGGCCGTAATTCGCGTTTCTCGCGGATCACGGCGACGGCATGATCCAACGTCGGATAAAGGTGCGGTTGCTGCTTGTGCAGGAACAGTGCGACCAACGAGACCGAGCGGCTACGGCCGCTGCGGCAATTGACGAGCACGTTGCCGCCATCCGGAAAAGGGTAGGTTTCCCGCTTCGGCATCGTCTGCCGCAAGGCGCCGTCGAGAATGTAATAGGCGCCGAGCATCATCGTGTCCGGGCTACCTTCGCCGTCGATCAGGCCAAGCTTGTAGTAGCGCACATCGCCATAACCCGTGGGACGCAGGTCACCTTCGCTTGCTGCCGCTGGCACAAAATTGATGTCGAGATTGACGGCACAGTTGACCACTGTGGTAATGCCGTGCTGGCGCAGGAGGCCGAGATCGCGGGCGCCGTCGCTGCCACCGATATAGAGAGCTGCGCCATGCGGGCCGAGGCCTTCGCCAATCAGGCTGATTGCAGGCCGGCTATAGACAGGTCCATCCATTTTCATTCCTTCACACACACGGCGCGTTCTTTTTCTGTCTCGCCTTCAGAATTAAGCCAACGTTGCCTGACGCTGATCCTGCACGTGCGCTACGGCCAGCGGGATATTCGATGCCATGCTGACAGCTTGCGCAACGCCTTTGGCGGCCGCCAGTACCGGCCCGCCGTCCTTCAAGCTTCCGAGATCCAGGAACGGGCAGACGTCGCCGCCGGCTTCGCTGACGAGCAGCAGGCCCGCGAGGCAATCCCAGGAGTTCATGTGCAATTCGATATAACCATCCGAACGGCCATCGGCGACATAGGCGAGTGCCAGAGCCCCGGACCCCGCGCGGCGGACATTGGTGCCCATATCGAGCAGATTTCTGACGACACCGAGATAGGTGGCATTCGGCACCCGGGTTGACCATCCCATTTCGATGGAGGCTGCGTCGAAGCGCTGCGTCTCTGCGACTTTGATCGGCAATCCGTTGCGCGTCGCCCCTTCGCCACGGCGTGCGAAATGGAGTTCGTCGACGGCCGGGTTGTAGATCGCGGCGATTTCGGTTCGCCCGTTTTCGACATAGGCGATGGAAATGCAAAAATGCGGAATGCCGCGGGCAAAATTGGCCGTTCCATCGACGGGATCAACCACCCAGACCCGCTCGGCAATCTCGCCCCCGCCTTCTTCTCCGAAAAAGCTATCATCCGGGAAATGCGCTGAGATCAAACCTCGAATATGCGCTTCCGAGGCGGCATCCGTCACGGTCAGAAAGTCCTGGGGACCCTTCATCGAGTAGCTGCGCGTCGTCTCGCCATGAAACCCTTTCAGGACCAGCGCTCCGGCGGAGCGAATGATGTCGCGGCATAGGTCGGCACGGGCTGCCAAGGTGTCTGGATAGGGCATTGATTCCACGGCTCTGACCATATGATTCATGTTGAACGCGTGCTCATATTGCACACGTGTTCATTTTTTTCAAGCCCGATCGGCGAACGCTGTGAATACGCGCGGCAACGACTGTTTCGATGTCGAGAATACGATGCCGGATTACCCCTCATGCTATGCGGGGCAATCGGATTATAGACTTTGTAGCGGATCTTTTGTCTCAAAAATGGCGTCAGTGCGAACGTTTTTTCTGTGCCGACCGCAAGATGCATTCGGATTTTGCCATGGATGAGGAATGCGGAGGGAATCCCGCTCCACGTTCCCCCGGCGGATCGACGACAATCCGCATCACCGTCATCAAAACCGGGAGGGGCAATGCTTATAGTAGAGGCCGGATTGACCGAGCTATTCGCGGATTTGGGCGACGCTGCCAGCTGAGGCCAGATAGTAGCTTCGTTACCGGATTTTTTGAAGCGATGCGTTTTTATGACGCACCGCGCTCTATCGCTGTTTGTGATCGTGGTGAGCCAAACCTACCGGCGCTTGCCTTCGCCTTACTGGGCAGCTGGCCGGGCCAAGCAAAGTGCCAACTGTTTTGGCTAGAAGGGATAATGTTGGGCGGGATCCTCGATGGTGATCCAGCGCAGATCCGTGAATTCGGCGATCGCCGCCTTGCCGCCGAAGCGGCCGTAGCCGCTGCCCTTGACGCCACCGAAGGGCATCTGCGCTTCGTCGTTCAACGTCGGTCCATTGATGTGGCAGATACCGGATTCGATGCGGGCGGCCACCGTCATGGCGCGCTGGACATCGCGGCTGAAAACGGCCGATGACAGGCCATATTCTGTGTCGTTGGCAACGCGGATCGCTTCTTCTTCATCGGTAACGCGGATGATCGGCTTGACCGGGCCAAACGATTCCTCCGAATAGACCCGCATGTCCGGGGTGACCTGATCGAGCAACGTTGCCTCGACCACGGTGCCGGTGCGTTTGCCGCCGGCCACGAGTTTGGCGCCTTTGGCTGTCGCGTCGGCAATCAGCTCTTCCATCTTTTTTGCCGCTTCGAGACTGATGAGCGAGCCGAGCACCACATGGCCGCGCGGATCACCGGCTGGAAGCTGCGCGGCGCGGGCGGCGAGTTTGGCGACGAAGGTGTCGGCGATTGCCTGATGGACGATGATGCGTTCGGTGGACATGCAGATCTGGCCCTGGTGCATAAAGGAGCCGAAGATGGCAGCATTGACGGCGCCGTCGATATCGGCGTCATCGAGGATGACCAGCGGTGCCTTGCCGCCGAGTTCCAAGAGGGCTGGCTTCAGGTGCTCACCGCACAGCTTTGCGATGATCTTGCCGACTTTGGTGGATCCGGTGAAGTTGACACGGCGGATGGCAGGATGGGCGATCAGGCTGTCGACGATGCTTGCGGCATCTTCCGGTGCATTGGTGATGACATTGATGACGCCGGCTGGAAGCCCCGCTTCCGTCAGCGCCGTGCCGATCAGCCGATGCGTGCCTGGGCATTGTTCCGAGGCCTTCAGGATGACGGTGTTGCCACAGGCGATCGGCATGGCGACGGCGCGGGTGGCGAGGATGACCGGGGCGTTCCAAGGGGCAATGGCAAGGCAGATCCCTGCCGCCTGGCGAACTCCCATCGCCAGCGTGCCCGGCTTATCGGAGGGGATGATCTCTCCGGAAATCTGCGTCGTCATCGAGGCGGCTTCCCGCAGGATATTGGCGGCGAGCATGACGTTGAAGCCGGCCCACGGCGCCGTCGCGCCGGTTTCCTCGATCATCAGTTGGGTGAATTCGCCCACCTTTGCATCCATGATGTCGGCGGCCTTCATCAACAGCGCGCGGCGCTGGTTGGGGCCGGTCTTCGACCAGGCGGGAAAGGCATTCGAGGCGGATTCGATCGCGGCCGCGACATCGTCGGGACCGGCGGCTGCGGCGCTGCTGGCGAGCTTTTCGGTGAAGGGGTCGAACCGGTCATAGGTCCGGCCGCTGGCAGCTGCGCGATCCGTGCCGTTGATGAGGAGGGAAATGTTCATGTGTGTCTCCTGAGGGAAGGACATTAAAAGCCGAGCACTTCGGCATTGATCGAGGCTTCGAGGCCGCCATCGGTTGGAAGGTTTGCGCCGTTGATCCAGCGCGCACCGTCCGATGCGAGGAAGAGGATAGCCGGGGCGATATCGGCGGATGTGCCGGCGCGGCCGACGCGGGTGATATCGCTGTCGACACGGGCATCACCGAGCACGGCGCGGAACTGCTTGAGGATCGGCGTTTCGACCGGGCCGGGGCTGACGGCGTTGACGCGGATGCCGCGATCCCGAAACAGCGGCTGATGGGCAGCGTACATGGTCCAGAGCAGCAGCAGCTCCTTGGACAGCGGGTAGGCTTCCTCATCCTTCAGGCCGTGTTGGGCAACGATGCCAGCAACATCCGGAAAGCCTTCGATGCCGGTCAGCGTCTTTGCCCGTTCCAGATTGGCCCGCCAGCCATAACCGGCGATCGAGGCAACGTTGACGATGGCGCCGCCTTCGCGAAGGCGCGGGACGACGGCTTCTGATAGCGTGCGCAGGCCGTAGAAATTTACCGACAGCGTCGAAGCCACGCCGGTGTTGCCGGAAAGCCCGGCGACATTGGCGAGTGCATCGATCCGAATGGGTAGCTGCGCGACGATGCCGGCAATACCTGCGGCATTCGAAAGGTCGCCCTTGATGAAACTGGCCGTGTTGCCTGCAGGCTCGCGAACGTCGATGCCGATGACATCGGCTCCCATCTGTCCAGCCAGTTCCGCCGTGCGCGCGCCGATGCCGGAGGCAACGCCGGTCACCAGGATGGTTTTTCCAAAAAGCATGTGATCACCTTTTACGAGAGAGTCCGGGAGCCGGATATTACTGGTTCCATTGAATTTTTGGCGGGCCAGGCAATTTGACGCGATAGCCGACCGGAAGCAGTCGCAGGTCGAAGCGGCGTTCGATTTCGCCCCACAGGCCTTGCGGCAGAAACAGTGAGAACAGCACCGCCGTTGCGCCAAGTCCAATCAGGTACCAGACCCCCATTGCTCCGAAGAAGGTCTCTATGACGAAGAACAGCACGGCGCCGAGGATTGCGCCCTCGAATTTGCCGATGCCGCCGATAAGCACCATGAAGATCATGTAAGCGGTCCATTGGACGCTGAAATAGGTCTTTGGCTGGAAAGTCGTGGCGGTTGCCAGCCAGAGCGCACCGGCAATCGCGATGCCGAAGGCGGCGAGCACGAACAGCAGGCGCTTGGTGGCGACGACGCGCACGCCGAGCGATGTGGCAGCATCCTCGTTGTCGCGGATCGCCTGGATGGCGGCACCGGCACGGCTGCGCAGCAGGGCAAAGAGAATGCCGAGCAGGGCGGCCATGGAGGCAAGCGCCAGCCAGTAGATGACCACGCGGCGGGTGTTGATGTCATAGACATTGAGCGAGATCAGCGATGTGCCGGTTTCCCCCTGGATCAGCCGGTCGAGATTAACCAGCATATGGGTCAACGCCGAGATCACCCACATGCCGATGGCAAATTCGCCGCCCTTTAGCCGCAGCATGAAGAAGGACAAAGGCAGCGAGATTGCGCCGGTAATGATCGCTGCCGCAAACAGTGCCAGGAACGGATTGAGCCCGGTATCGGCCAGCCGGATGGTGAAATAGGCGCCAAGGCCGAAGAATACCTGCTGGCCGACGGAGACGAGACCACCGAAACCGGCCAGCGCATTCCACATGGCGGCAAGGATGACATAGATGAACAGCGCCGTCATCCGGTCGATAGCACCGGCGCCGAGCGTCAACGGTGCGATGGCAAAAAGTGCGAGCGCGAGCGCGACGCCGCCGAGTGCCAGCCGCGAGGAGCGCGTCCAGCGTTCGATGGAGATACCGTTGGATGCAAGGGTCATGGTGTGCTCCGGAGGGCCGCGCGGATTTTGGGAAGGCCGGTTCTGCTGAAACCGGTCCTGCCGAGGAAGGGCACGCCCGTGAGAAAGAGCCGGGCAAACAGCATTGCGAGGAAGACAGCATGGCCGCCGATGAGAAAACCCTGCGGATGGACCTGGGCGCCGAGCGACTGAGCAAGCCCGAGAACGATGCCGCCGATCAGCGTACCCCAGAGCGAACCTGCGCCACCGATAACCGCTGCCTCGAAGGCAAACAGCAGCTGCGGTCCGCCGGAATAGGGATCGAACGTGGCGCGCATACCGAGGAAAGCCCCGGCAATGCCGACCGTGACCATGGCAATGGCTGCGGCAAGCGCATTGGCCTTGCGGGCATCGATGCCGACAAGACCGGCCGTATCGGGATCCTCCGCTGTGGCCCGGATGGCGCGGCCAAGTGCGAAGCGGCTCAGGAAGAATTGCAGGCCGCCGAGAAGAGCAATCGCGCTCGCCATCGTCATCACCGCCAGCTTGCCGACATAGATGCCGCCCGGCAGTTCCCAACTGTCATAGGACAGGCTGCCGATGAACGGAGCGAGCGAACGGGTATCGGCGCCGAACTGTTCGAACATCAGGTTGTCGAGAACGATGGCGAGGCCGAAGGTCGTCAGGATCGGCAGCAGCGCTCCGCCGCGGGCACTGCGTTCCAGCAAATAGCGCTGTAGCATCCAACCGGCGACGGCCATCACGGGGAGCACGATCAGCAACCCCGCGAAGGGAGAGATGCCGAATGTCGAGGCCAGCAGCCAGAGGCCGTAGGCGGCGGCAACGGCCAGACTGCCATGGGCGAGATTGATGATCCGCATGACAGAAAACATGAAGGACAGGCCGCAGGCGATGACGGCATAATAGCCGCCGAGCAGGATGCCCTGAATGAGTGTGTCGATCATGATGCCGCCCTCCCGGTGCCTTCACGGTGCAAGCCAAAATAGGCCTTCGTCACCTGATCGCGGGTGACGCCTTTCGCCGGTTTGTCGAGCACGACGCGGCCTTCGAGCATACAGATGACGCGGCTGGCGACAGCCATGGCGCGGCCGAGATCCTGCTCGACCAAAACCATCGTCGTACCGGATGTGAGCAGTGTCTGCAGCTGCGCATAGACCCGGTCGATCACCAGCGGCGACAGACCCAGCGAGACTTCGTCAAGCAACAGAATGTCGGGATTGCTCATCAGCGCCCGGCCGATCGCCGTTGCCTGCTGCTCACCGCCGGAGAGATGGCCAGTCTTGGCATGGCGGCGGGGGAGGAGATTGGGGAAGGCGTCGAAAACACGATTGACGGTCCATTCGCCTGTCCTGCCTGAGCTTTTCCCGAGCAACAGGTTTTCCTCGACAGTCATTTGTGAAAACACGCGCCGGCCTTCCGGGACCAGCGCGATGCCTCTGGCTATACGCTGGTGCGAGGGCACGGCCGTCATATCGTCGCCATTCAAAGTTATGCGGCCGGAGGCGGCAAGGTGGGCGCCTGCAAGCGAGCGGAGCAGCGTCGTCTTGCCAGCCCCATTGGCACCGACAAGCGCAAGCACATCGCCCTTGGCAAGATCGAAACTGACATCGCGCACCGCCTGCAGCAGGCCATGGTGGACGTTGAGATTTTGAACGGAAAGGATGGTCATGCGGACGTACCCCCGAGATAGGCCTTGACGACGCCGGCATCGGCCATGACGGCGCGCGGTTCGCCATCGGCGATGATCCGGCCGGCATCCATGCAGATCAGCCGTTCAGCGACCTGCAGAAGGATATGAACGATATGCTCGATCCAGACGATACCGATGCCACGGCGGCGCAACTCAAGGATGGTCGCCACCAGTTCGCTCGCCTCTCCATCGGTTAACCCGCCGCCGATCTCGTCGAGCAGCATCAGTTTCGGCCTGGTCGCCAACGCCCGGGCAAGCTCAAGACGCTTTCGGTCGAGCAGGCCCAGCGTGTCGGCCTGGCGGTTCGCGACGCCAAGCATGCCGCAAAGCGTCAGGCTGTCGATGACGCGCTCATAGGCCTCGTCGCGGCTGACGGAATCGCCGTGCGATGCCGCGACGAAGACATTTTCGAACGTCGTCATGCCGCTGAAGGGCTTGGGAACCTGATGGGTGCGCACCAAGCCGGATCGGCAGCGCTCCGCAGCCGACAGCGCGGTGACGTTACGGCCATCGAAGGTGATGGTGCCGGCATTTGGCGCGAAAGCACCGGCAAGCGCGCTCAGCAGCGTCGTCTTGCCAGCACCATTCGGGCCGACAATGCCTATGGCGTCGCTCTGGCCCATGGAAAAGTCGATATTGTCGAGAACCACAAGCGCACCGAAGCGCTTGTGGATCCCCCTGGCCGAGAGAAAAGCGTCTCCCGGCCCCTGCTGGTGAGTGGCGATCTGCACTGTGTTCTTATCCGTTATAGGCATTGAGCTTGGCGGCAACCGGAACGTTCGGATCGGTGGCATTCTCGGTGACGACATAGTCAAGCGGGAATTTCGAGCCTTCGGCAGCCTTTATCCATTGTGTTCCGATGATCGGGCCGGGCGAGACGTTGGCGACGGGGCCTGAGGTGAAATCCACCTTGCCGGCGATGGTCGTCGTCTTCAGGGTCGAAATTGCCTTGGCAACGGCTTCCTTTTTCTTGGCATCAGCTGCCGTTTTCAAGGCTTCGAAGCCGGCATCGAGCAGCGACAGGCTGGCGCCGAGCTGCTGGGTCCATTGCTTGCCGCTTTCTGCTTCATAACCGTCGGCCAGATCGGTGCCAGAGACACCGGTCAGTGACGATTTGTACGGGAACGCCTTGTGCCAATAGGCAGCGCTCGAGATGTTGACGCCGAGATCGCCGAGCGCCTCGATGTCCGATGGGAATAGCCCGGTTTTTGCCACCTGGCAGATCTTGATCTGGCGGGTGAGGCCCTGCTGGGCGGCCTGGCGCCAGAAGGCAGCGAAATCCGGCGGGATCGGGAAGGAGGAGAAGATCTCGACGCCTTCCTGCTTGAACAGGGCGATCTGGGCCGAGAAGTCGGTGGTACCGGTTTCATAGGCGCCGGGATCGATGATGGTAAACCCTTCCTTGGCCAGTAGCGGCGCGAGATTGGCGCGGATCGCATTGCCGTCGGCGTCGTTCGGATACATCACGCCGACCTTCTTGTTGGTCTCGATCAGGTTCCATTGAGATACATAGGTCTTGTGGAACTCGCCGACGCCGAAACCGAAATGATAGGTCCATTTGAACGGAGAGGGCGCACCGGGCTTGGCACCCCGGCCGAAATACCAGGCTTCCCAAGGCATGACGGTGGAGATGCAGGGAATACCGGCCGCCTCGCAGGCGTCAGCCACCGGGTTGATAGTTTCCGGGGTTGAGACGGCGAGCATCAGGTCGATGCCCTGGTTGTTGATCAGGTCCTTGGCCAGCTGGCCTGCACGGGACGGATCGGACTGCGTATCCCGATCAAGGATTTCGACCTGAAATGTCTTGCCACTGGCCTGAAAGCCATTGGCCAGCGCCTTGCGGGCGAGGTCGAGCACATAGCCATCGGTTTGGCCGAAACCGGCGAGGGGTCCGGTGCGCGGACTGATGAACCCGACTTTCAACGTGTCACCGCTCTGGGCGAAGGCCGTGCGGCCGGCGAATGCCAAGGCAGCGCCGCCTGCTGCGGCCGTTGCGATGAAGGACCGGCGTGTCAGCGCCGAAGGATCGAATTTTCCGTTGCGGAATGTGCCATTCATGAAGTTCTTCCTCCCAGTTTGCGAGCCTCCCAGCCCGTCATGTTTCAATCTTTGCCGTCCGCCGCTTCAGTCCCCGCAGTCAGATCGGGTAGTCCCGTTTGCCGGATGCGAGCGTGATCCAGCGCAGTTCGGTGAACTCATCGATTGCCGCCTTGCCGCCGAAGCGGCCATAGCCGCTCGACTTGACGCCGCCGAAGGGCATTTGCGGTTCGTCCGAGACAGTTGCCTCGTTGATATGGCAGATGCCGGATTCCAGCCGCTTGGCCACCGCAAGCGCGGCGTTGATGTCGCGGCTGAAGACTGCCGACGACAGGCCGTATTCGCTGTCGTTGGCGACGGTCACCGCCTCGTCGGTGCTGCCGACGCGAATGATGGCGGCGACAGGTCCGAAACTTTCCTCGCGATAGATGCGCATGGCAGGCGTGACATGATCGACCACTGTGGCATCCATCAAAGTGCCTTGCGCGATACCGCCGCAGACGAGCACCGCGCCCTTTTGCACGGCATCATCGATCAGAGCCCTGACGCGCCGGGCGGCCTCGGCATTGATCAGCGTGCCAAGCGGCGTATTGCCATCCTGCGGGTTGCCGGCAACGAGGGTGGCGGCCTTCAACTGGAATTTTCCGACAAACTCATCGGCGATCTCGTCCATCAGGATGATCCGCTCGGTCGACATGCAGATCTGGCCCTGGTTCATGAAGGCGCCGAAGGCGGCAGCGCGGACGGCCTCGTCGATATCGGCATCGGCGAGAACGATGAAGGGCGCTTTGCCGCCGAGTTCGAGCAGGCAGCGTTTCAAATGCCGGGCCGAGGATTCGGCGATGATGCGGCCAACGCGGGTAGAGCCGGTGAAATTGATGCGGCGGACGGCCGGATGGGCGATCAGCGCCTCGACGACAGCGGCCGCATCCTTCGGTGCATTGCTGACGACATTGACGACGCCGCGCGGAAAACCGGCTTCGCGCATCGCATCGCCGATCAGGCCATGGGTTTTCGGGCAAAGTTCGGAGGCCTTGAGCACGACTGTATTGCCGCAGGCGAGCGGCATGGCGATGGCGCGGGTGCCAAGGATAATGGGTGCATTCCAGGGGGCTATGCCGACACAGACACCGGCCGGCTGGCGCACCGCCATGGCAAGATTTCCGGGAATGCTGGATGGGACGATCTCGCCGGTGACCTGCGTGGTCATGGCTGCAGCTTCGCGAAGAATATCGACGCCGAGAGCGCAGTTGATTGCCGCCCATTGTGCTGTGGCACCAGTCTCGCTGGTCATTGCAGCGATAAAGTCAGGCGTGCGGAGGCAGAGAATATCGGCGGCGGCATTGAGCAAGCTGCGACGCTTGCCGGGGGTGGTCTCTGACCAGGATGGAAAGGCGGCGGCAGCGGCACTGGCAGCCTTGGCCATGTCGGCAACGGTGCCCGCCGAGGCGATCGTCGCGACATCTCCCGTCAGGGGATCGATACGTTCGAAGGTGGACGCATCGGATGCATCCGCCGCCTCATCGTTGATCATCAGCCTTGCCACATACACTGTCGTCACCCATTGACCTGCAGGCTGAGCCCGCGTTTTCCGGTGGGAGATTGACACACGTCAGGGCCTGGCCGTTACGGCCGCGTGTCCTGCAGGGAAATGTTGAAATGCCTCCTCCCAAAGGCCGATGATGGAAGATTACGCCAATCTTGGAAGGATGGAATGTGATTTATCGGGTTAATATTGTAATTATCTGGCATATTCTCATTGTTGTATCTTTGAGGAGGAAAGAGTGGCGACGGACGGGGGCATTCATCATCATGCACGCGGCGACTGGCGGGAGCCATCGCTGACGCATCGGCGTATCCGGTTCCAGAAAGGCCTCTATGCCGATTTCCATCATTTCTTTCTGTTGACGCAAGGCGCGGGTGAACTGCATTTCAATGATGGCGAGCATCGGATATTGCACGGTCCTGCACTGGCTTTCCTGCCGCCACAGGTCCGCTGCGACGTATCGATTGGGGCGGGCTCGGAAGCGTATCTGATCGGCGCATCCCCCCAGATCATGGTCGATGCGATCGGCAACAAGGTGGAATCCTACTCGCTGCGCATCTTCATCGAGCAGATGAACCTGATCGAAGGGGCCGATGCCTGGTCTGTAAACGAGGTCAGTCCGCTCATCGCCGGTTTCGTGCGCGAACTCGGTCATCCCGCGCGGGCGTCCTGGATGGTGGTTTCGGCCTATATGCGGCTGATCCTGATGGCGGTCTGGCGTGGTTCCGGCGGCGAAACGGGCGAACAGCGCGGCAGCGGCGAAAGCGGCTCGATCCTGCAGCGTTACCGGCAGCTGGTCGAGGTCTGGTTCCGCCAGCATCGGCCGATCAGCGACTACGCGGACGAACTGGGGGTGACGGCCGACCGGCTGCACGCCATCTGTCACCGTACGCTCGGCCGATCGCCCATCCAACTTCTGCACGAGCGGCTGGTGCAGGAGGCGAAACTGCGGCTGGAGCGCTCGGTCCGCAATATCCAGGAGATTTCCGACAGTCTGGGCTTTCGCGATCCGACCTATTTCAGCCATTTCTTCAAGCGCAAGACGGGGCTTTCGCCGGCCAGTTATAGACAGGTGGCTCGTGCCTCCGGCGGCACAAACCGCGAGACTCTGTCGTCTGGTTACGCAGACTGGCCATAAAAGCGGGCGTCGGTATTGGCATGACGAACTGGACAACGCCGATCTGGCTGCATGATCCTTGGTCAAATTGCCGGATGGAACCAATCGTTTTCATCAAATGGTCACTGTGCTAGCGTTCGAGAAAATCGATTAGCGGGTTGAAGTCTTCTCCAAAGAGCGGTGCATTGATGACGTTGGACCAGTTGCGCATTTTCGTTGAGGTTGCCGCGCGCGAACACATTACAAAAGCCGCAGCCGCATTGAACATGACGCAATCGGCGGTCAGCGCCGCCATCACTGCGCTTGAAAGCCGCCACGGCGTCACGCTGTTCGATCGGGTTGGACGTTCGATTATGCTCAATCAAACAGGCAGGCTGTTTCTAAAGGAAGCCCAATCTGTGTTGTCGCGGGCAAGGGCGGCGGAGGCGGCACTTACCGACTTGGCAGGACTGACGCGCGGTGAACTGCAAATCATGGCAAGCCAGACCATCGGCGGTCACTGGCTGCCGGCACGTCTGGTCGAATACAGGAGGCGGTATCCTGGTGTGACCCTTGATGTCCGCATCGGCAATACGGTCGAGGTTGCTGATGCTGTCGAAGGCGGCCATGTCGAGGTTGGTCTCGTCGAAGGAAACGTCTCTCGGCCACTTTTGTCGTCACAGGTTATCGCGACCGATGAAATGATCCTGGTCGCTGCCCCCGGCCATCCCTTTGGCGATGGGCGAAAGATCGGCCTCAACGATTTCAAGGAGACGGCCTGGGTTTTGCGTGAGCCGGGCTCCGGGACCAGACTTGCCTTTGACAGACTCCTGAGCAGGTCAAAGACCGGCCTTTCCGATCTGGACATCGCACTCGTTCTTCCGGGGAACGAGGCTGTGCTGGGAGCGGTTGAAGCCGGCCTGGGTGTCACGCTGATCTCGCGCAGCGCTGCCTCGGCCCAACTGCGCGGCGGCTTGCTGCTTGAACTTCTGTTTGCGCCGATACCACGGCCATTTTTTCTCCTTCATCACACGCAACGGTATCGCAGCAAGGCGGCTGACGCTTTTGGCGCGCTGATCGAAGACCGTATGCCGTGATCATTGATCGCGAACGTTGGCAACTGACGATGTGCCAATGGAGATTAATCGATATTGTCGAATGAAATGACCGGAATTATGCGTTGGTAGCGAATGATTGGCTTGGGTATTTCTCCTTCACACACCGATAGGAGAAATACCGATGGCCATGTCCGATCCCGCCAGACAAGTCCGGTTTCCACCCCTGAACGCCCTTTCGCATCCGCGGGAAATGGTTCGTCAGTTTACCCCCAACTGGTTTGCCGCGACCATGGGAACGGGTATTTTGGCCATCGCATTGGCGCAGTTTCCAGGCATCCCGGTTCTCACAGCGATTGCCCAAGGACTCTGGCTCTTCAATATTGTGCTTTTTTCCCTGTGCACCCTGCTCTACGCGGCGCGCTGGCTGCTCTACTTTCACGACGCCCGGCGCATCTTCAGTCATTCGATCATGTCGATGTTTTTTGGCTGCATTCCGATGGGCCTTGCAACGATCATCAACGGCATCCTGATCTTCAGGGCGCCGCAGCACGGCGATTTTTCTGTGACCATTGCAGTCAGTCTCTGGTGGTTCGACGTCGCTCTGGCGCTGTCTTGCGGTATTGCCATCCCCTTCGCGATGTTCACCCGGCAGTCGCACTCGATCGATCAAATGACCGGCCTCTGGCTTTTGCCGATCGTCGCCAGCGAGGTGGCGGCGGTCAGCGGAGCGCTGCTCCTGCCTTATCTCGTGGATCCCACCCAGCAATTGACCGTCCTGATGGTCAGCCTTGTGCTCTGGTCCTGTTCGGTGCCGCTTGCCATGGGCATTCTCACGATCCTGTTCCTGCGCATGGCGGTACACAAACTGCCGCATATCAACATGGCGGCATCAAGCTGGCTGGCACTCGGGCCGATCGGAACCGGTGCGCTTGGTCTCTTGATCATCAGCCAGAATGCCCCGGCGGTGCTCGCAGCAAACGGGCTCGGCATCTTCGTCGCCGCATTTTCCGGTGCAAGCCTTCTCGGAGCGGTTCTGCTCTGGGGATACGGCCTCTGGTGGATGGCGATGGCGATCGCGATTACCATCCGCTATATCCGTGAAGGCCTTCCCTTCAACATCGGCTGGTGGGGCTACACCTTTCCGCTCGGTGTCTACGCCGTCGCGACATTACGGCTGGCGGCCATTATTCCTATGCCGGCAATCGAAACATTCGGCGCGGCTCTGGTCGCCGTCCTCGCCGTTGTCTGGCTGGTCACCGGCGCTCGCACGGTCAAGGGAGGCTGGAGCGGTGCCCTGTTCCAGGCCCCGTGCCTCAACAAGGATTGATCACAAGGCATGTCGCCAAGGCAGCTACGCTGCAGGGACGAACTTGCCCTCATACCGGACACGGAAATTGCGGCGCTCAGCCTCCTCCCGGAAGCAGACGAAAATCAACTCAAGATCGTTATTGTTGTCGGTGCGTCCAAACAAGCAGAGCGTGACCACGACGGCCTCGAGATAACCACTGCTCAGCCGGATGGCTGCGTTCCTGATCTCGTTTACTCCAAGATCGTTGCGGCTGTCGCTGCGCAGATAAACCAGCCAGAAACGCGTGGCCTGCCAAACGGGTAGCAGGGCATCCGTCACTTGTTGCTTGAATTCAGCCGCGCTCATGGCCGGCGTCCAGGAAACGGTAATCTCGTCCTGAGCCCCGTACAGATTGAAGTATCCGTCGAAATCCTTTTCGCTCGACAGCCGCTCCTCTAACATTTCGAATGCTGCAGTGTCGGTTATCGCGGTCCTGAAAAATACAGCCATGGAATACCTGAATTGAAGAATGGATCGACTTCCCGAGTGGTCCATAGATTCGGACTGATCGCCTGTGATAGGGCGGGGCCAACTTAGCGTTTCATCCGGAATTTACCAGCGGTAGCGATCACCATTTTTGCAATTGCGGGAATGCAATGATGATGTCGAACTATTCTGCATGGTTGCGTCAATATTCAAAACTCACCCGCTGTTTGAACGCACACTTTTCGCGCGGTTGTTCCGGCGGGATAGTTCATAGGTCACTGCCGCGATGACGGTGAGAGCGATGAGGATCAGACCGAGCGCATTGACTGCCGGGGTAAGGCCCGTGCGCACCTTGGTAGCAATGTAAACGGTCAGCCGCTCTTCGTGTGCCGCGATGCCGTTTTTGGTGCGATGGGGCGCGTGTATTTTCGCGCGCACGTGCGGACTTTGCCGATCCATATTGATCAGGGGCTTGCGGCTTGTCTCCGGGCATGGTTCCAATGCCAACGGTTTGTTCGCGGGGAGGCGGGCAAGAGTGATCGTATGCGTTTTAAAGGGAGCGGCCGCACTGTTGCGGCTACAGGGAGGAAGTTGAGACTATGAAAAGCATCTTGATTATCAGCACGGCCATCGGCCTGCTCATGGGGAGCGCCGCCCGCGCCGAGGACCTGACCTTTGCCGTGGCAGGACCGTTGACCGGCCCGCTTGCCACCATTGGCGATCAGTTCAAGCAGGGCGCACAGGCCGCGGCGGACGCCATCAACGCCAAGGGCGGCGTGCTCGGGCGCCAGATCAAGCTCCAGTTGGAGGACGACCAGTGCGACCCGAAGCAGGCCGTATCGGTTGCCAACCGTATCGTGGCAGCGGGCATCCAGTTCGTCGACGGCCATGCTTGCTCGGGTTCGAGCATCCCGGCTTCGGCAGTGTATGCGGAAAGCGGCACGCTGATGATGAGCCCTGCCTCGTCCAACCCGGTCATGACCGATGACGCAGCCGCCAAGGGCTGGACCAATATCATGCGCCTCTACACCCGCGACGACGCCCAGGGCGCCTTCATCGGGCCGTAGATTGCCAAGGAGTATGCCGGCAAGAAAATTGCGGTTCTGCATGACAAGACGGCCTATGGGCAGGGCGTCGCCGATGCGGTGCGCGCAACCATGAACGAGAATGGCCTCAAGGAAGTCCTCGCCGAAGGCATCAATGCCGGTGATAAGGACTACAACGCGTTGGTGACCAAGCTGAAGGATGCCAAGGTCGATGTCGTCTATTTCGGCGGCTACCACCCGGAGGCGGGTCTCATCCTGCGTCAGGCAGCCGAGCAGGGCTTCAAGTTCCAGCTGATCATGCCGGATTCGATCGCCTCGCCGGAATTCTGGCAGGTCGCGGGTCCAGCGGGCGAGGGCACGCTGTTTGTCTTCCCGTCGGACCCACAGGCGAAGCCCGAGGCGAAGGAAGCCGTCGCAAAGATCCAAGCTGGCGGCTTCAAGCCGGAGGGCTTCACGCTGTTCTCCTACGCGGTGATCCAGGCTTTTGCGCAGGGCATCGAGCGCGCCGGTTCGGATGATCCGACCAAGGTTGCCGAAGCGCTGAAAAACGGACAGCCAATCAACACCGTCGTCGGCGAGGTCACCTTCGACGCGAAAGGCGATTTGAAGAATGTCAGCTACGACATTAACCGTTGGAGCAAGGGCAGCTACGCGCCGATCACAATCAAATAGCCCCGGAAGGCATGAAAATGAGAAGGGGCCTGGCTAAGCGCTGGGCCTTTTCTTTTAAAGCGGGTTTTGTTGATGGCTTGTTGTCACCAAGGAAGCTGTCCGCACCTTTCAATTCCCACTCGCCAGGGCATCCTGCGGACGGAGAACGGTTGAGGGTGAAATAGGTCGCTTTATTCCCCGCACGGTCCTGTGCGGTTTCGACATTTCATCTGGTTAGAACTGCCCTTCTCCCATATGCTTTTCCAGATGGATTCGAAGCCTGCCTCAACACGTCCGATAGCGATTCCCCCAGCCGTCATCCCGGGATGGGTAAAGCCTCGTGTTCAGATGAGCGAGATCGATGTGGTGTTCATGGCGGGCGCCGCTGTCAGTTCACTGGATCAACTGGTGCGATCGGAGCCTGTCTGGTCCGGTTGCTGGCGTCAGCGCCTCGGGTTGAAATGTGCGGTTGCTGCGGTGCGGCTGACGGGGCGGACGGAAGACGAAGCGGCGCTGCGTGATGCTGTCTTGCTGCGTGGGCCGGGTGGCGATGCAGGGCCGGCTGGCAATATCTTTCTGGCCTATAAGGCGCTGTCAGTACACAACACGCAGCATACTGAACCGCTCGGCGAAAAAACGCTGCGCGACATCGCAGATCTCTTCGCGATGAAATGGGACGATGCACTGGCCAGCTTTTCTGGGCTCGCCAGCGACTTGGTTCAAGATGGCCGGGCCGCACCGTTTGCCGCCGCTGAACTGGTTACGACGGTATTCCGTCTTCGTCCGGATGCGGAAATTCTGGCCTGGTGGCTGGCAGATTGGGTTCTGGCTAAAAAGCTCAACTGGCACAGGCCTGTTCCGCTGCTGATGGCCCAGCGTTACGATCCAGCCTTCCGGACTGCCGGGGGGAGGGGGCGCGTGACGCCCGATGACGGGGCTTTTGCCCGCTCCCTTTGCCTCGCTCTCGTTCAGGGTGCGCGTGAAGCATTGCGCCAGGCGGTCGAGATCAGCCGTCGCGCCGAGCAGTTTCTTGCTGTGGCACCCAAGGTGCGGACCAAGGGCGCTGATACAGTGATGCGGCAATTGCTGGATGAGGACGCGCTGTCCGCATCCGCAACCAATGGCAACCTTTCCCGCTGGGCCAGCCGCCGGTTGTTCGAGCGCCTCGAAAACCTGGTTGGTGTACGGGAGCTGTCGGGTCGCTCCACCTTCCGAATTTACGGCTTGTGACCATGCCTGGATCGGATATCGCGAAAACCGAGGGACGCAAAAAGAAATCGACAGGACCGGACAAAGCGCTGTTCGATCGTGAACTGGCTTCCCTGACGCCGGCGTTACGCTGGCGGGAATGGATGAACCGCGTCGAGGCCGTGATTTTCGCCTCCGCCACCCCGGTCGATCGTGCGACGCTTGCCCGCGTGGTTGGGCAGGAGTGCAATATCGACCTGATCATTGACGACATTCGCGATGAATTGCGAGGCCGGCCGTTCGACCTGGTGGCTGTCGCAGGCGGATGGCACCACAGGACAAAATCCGCCTATGCGCCGGCCATCCGGGCATCGGGAACAACAACCCAGCCCATGGTGGGCTTCAACCAGCAAGAGGCGATCGTTCTGATTGCGATCGGCTATTATCAGCCGGTGACGCGCGGCGAGCTGTCGACCATGTTCGGCAAGGAAGTCAGCCGCGACACGATTGCGGGTCTGCGCCAGGCCAAGCTGATCACCTCCGGCCCCCGTAGCCCGACACCGGGCGCGCCCTATACCTATGTCACCACCCCTGTGTTCCTGTCGACATTCGGCTTCGACACCCTGCGCGATCTGCCGGATATCGAAATGCTCGAAGACAGCGGCCTGCTCAACCGGAAAAGAGTGGCCGATGATACCAACATGATGGAAACGGGGCCCAGTGAAGACGATGAGGATGACTGAAACCTATTGCGCCCTTTCCATCGGGACCAAAACCGGTTCACAATCGGCAGACAGCCTCATCGAGCGGTACATGCCGCAAAACAATCAAACGCAATTTTGAGAGAAGCCCCGTGAAACCTATTCGTTTCCTGAGTATGCTGTTGGGCTGTATGGCCCTGTTGCCGAATGCTGCACGGGCAGACTGGCAGGCCATCGAAAACGTGCAGTCCTATGCTGTCGCTGGCAAGACAGGCGCCGAATTGTACGCCTCGATCGGCGAACGGGGGCCTAAGGTTGGAAATTCCGGCCGGGCCATGGCCTTCACCAATTTCAAGCTGACCTGGACCCGGAAATATGAACCACGGGGCACTTCTTGCGTTCTGGCTGTGGCGCGGCCAAAACTCATCATAACCTATACGCTGCCGAAACCGGCCGAGCGCCTGCCGGCGCCGGTCGCAAGAAACTGGGACATTTTCATCGCTGGTGTGCGTCAGCACGAGTTGGTGCATGGTGACCTCATCAAGGATATGGTGAAAAAGATCGAGGCTGTTTCGGTCGGCCTGTCGGTTGCCGACGATCCCAAGTGCCAGAAAATCCGCGCTGAACTCACCGCACGCCTCGGCGAGCTGTCACGCACCCAACGGCAGCTGAGCCGGGATTTCGACCGAGCCGAACTGAGCAACGGCGGCAACATCCACCAGCTCGTCCTTGCCCTGATCAACGCCAAATAAAGGCTGTAAGGACAGTCGTTCGCAGAGCGTGTGACGGTTATACTCCCACATGCCTGGTAAGGCGCGCGATACTTCCAGCCATGACAGAAGAGTTATCCCGTCGCTGAAGCTCTGCGGCATACCCTTCCGCATGTTTGCAACTCAAGGGCACGCCTGCTGTGGGTATGGATTATTTCGCTTGTTTAGCTGGTTCTTTCATTGGGTTCTATGAAAATGAATTTCACAAAACTGACAATTTTGCGGATTCCGGTTGACGGATTTGAAAATCTGCCTCAGTCTGAGAAAATAAATTACGACAATAAACGGGGAATACCAGCATAATGAGAGTGGGCATCATCGGGCTCGGATTCCGTCTGGGCTACCTGGGTTATGTTTTCAAGGCGATGGACGAGAGCTTCGAGATCGCGGGTTACGTCGATCCGAATCCGGCCGGTTTGCCGGGCCTTGTGGAAAAAGGCGTCTCTGCCGGTACGGCCTACGCGACCCCCCAAGATCTGATTGCCAACGAGAAGCTCGATCTGCTGATGATCGGTTCCCCTAATCACATGCATCTCGATCATATCCGCGTCGGCCTGGAATCTGGCCTCAAGGTTTTCAGCGAAAAGCCAGTCGTAACCACGGTCGAAGAGAGCATCGAACTGGCGCGGTTGATGGCAAAATACGGTCATGAACGGCTGATGGTCGGTCTCGTGCTGCGTTATGCGCCGATGTATCGCGACTTGCGCGCCGCACAGGCTGCCGGCACGCTTGGACAGATCGTCTCGATCGAGGCGTCGGAACATATCGAGCCCTATCATGGCGCCTTCTTCATGCGCGACTGGCGCCGCTACGAGCGCTATTCCGGCAGTTTCATGCTGGAAAAATGCTGCCACGATCTCGATCTCTACAACGGCATCATCGGCGCACGGCCGGAGCGGGTTGCTAGCTTCGGCGGCCGCAAGAGTTTCGTTCCTGAGAACGACCCGGCTCGCGAAGGCATCAACGATCTCGAACTCTTCCACCGCAAGCCAAGCGGCTGGATGGGGTCCGACAAGGTGTTCGACAGCGACGGCGACATCATCGATTACCAGGTGGCGATCGTCGAGTATGCCAACGGCGTCGGCATGAACTTTCACACGAATCTCAATGTACCCGACCAGTTCCGCCGCTTCTGCATCATGGGCTCGCGCGGCATGGCCGAGGGCGATTTCATCCGTGGTTATTTCGACGTTCACGAAATGCTAAGCGGCAAGAAAGTGGTCGAGAACAAGTATGCCGCCACAGCCCTGTCGCAGCATTACGGTGCCGACGAGCAGATGGCGACCGACATCATCGGCCATGTCCGCGATGGACGGGCGCTACCGGTTTCGACGATCGATGCACTGGAAGCGGGAATCCTTGCCCTGTCCATGGACGAGGCGCGCCGCAAGCGCACCGTCGTTGATCTGCGCCCGGTCTGGGATCGCTTTGACGAGGCGCTCCACACCCGTGTGGCATAAGGAGGGCGCAAGATGAACGTTCAGCGTAGCACTCTCATCTTCGCCTGGATGCTTCTGCTGCCAGCCGTTCTCTATGTCGTCGTGATCGTTGCCTATCCGCTTCTGGACACGTTCATCCTGTCGTTCACCGACGCCTCGTTGAAGAAGACGTCCAACTGGGTTGGCTGGATCAACTACGAGAAGATTTTCAACACGACCTTTGCCGAGGTCATCATCCGCACGTTCGTGTGGACCTTCTTCTCTGTCGCGATCAAGATGATCATCGGCGTCTTCGGCGCCTGCATGCTGAATGCGGCGGTTCCGGGCCGGGCGCTGTTTCGCGTCCTGACCATGCCGCCTTGGATAGTGCCGATGGCGATCGGCATCTTCATGTGGGGCTGGATGTACAATGGCCAGTTCGGCATGATTTCCGGCGTCTTGCAGAACTGGGGTATCATCGATGGGCCCGTCGCATTCCTCGCCCGCGGCTCGACGGCTTTCTGGGCGACGATCATCACCGACGTCTGGATCGGGGTGCCGATGGTGACACTCTATATGCTGGCGGCGATGCAGGCCGTGCCGCAGGACCTGTACGAGGCCGCGTGGACCGATGGGGCAGGGCGCTTCTACCGCTTCCGCCGCATTACCCTGCCGCTGCTGATTCCGTCAATGATCACGATGTCGATGTTGTCGCTGATCTCGACGTTCAATTCGTTCGATATCATCTGGATTCTGACCCAGGGCGGCCCGAACGGTGAAACGACAACGATGATCATCGACACCTACCGTACGGCGATCGGTTCGAAGAAATACGGCGAAGGTGCCGCGCGGGCGGTTCTGATCTGCATCTTCCTGTCGATTTTCTGCTTGGCCTATTTCCGGGTAACCAGCCGGCTTTCCGCGGGAGAAACCAACCGATGAGTACGCAACCCGCGATGATCAACCGCTACCGCTGGTATGAGCTGATCAGCATCTATGCCGGTATCTTCCTCTTCCTGACCTTCATCCTGGCGCCGTTCGTGGAAGGCTTTCTCGTCTCGCTGAAGCCGCTCGGACTGCTGTTCTCCTCACCTTACAGGTTCTGGCCCGAAAACGGGTCGTTTACCGCCTACCGGACGATGTGGGTGAGCGTGCCGGGCTTTGCCCGCTATATCTTCAACTCGTTCTTCATCTCGATCATCGTCACCGCGATGGTGCTGATTCTGGTCATACCGGCGTCCTACGCCTTCGCCCGGTTCAAGTTTCGCGGCAGCGGACTTCTGCTCGGTGCGTTTCTTGCGGTCACCATGTTCTCGGGTGCCGTCCTGCTCATTCCGCTGTTCCGACTGATGCGCACATTCGGTCTGCTCAACACCTATTTCGCCATGATCGTCCCCAGCGTTGCCTTCCTGATCCCATCGGCGATCTGGCTGTTGCGGACCTATATGATGCGCATCCCACGCGAGCTGGACGAAGCGGCCTTCGTCGATGGTGCCAGCCATTTCTATACGCTTCGCCGGGTCATCCTCCCCATCGCCATGCCCGGCATCACCGTCGTAGCGATCACCACTTTCATCGGATCCTACGCTCAGCAATTCATCTTCGCGCTGACCTTCAACTCGAAGACCGAATACATGCCGTTGCCGGTTGGGCTGTTTGCCTATTTCGGCCGGCAGGAAGTGATCTGGAACGAGTTGATGGCGGCGAGTTTCGTCGGCATCACCCCGGCCATCATCGTGATCTTCTTCCTACAGCGCTATCTCGTCAGCGGGCTGACCGCTGGCGCGGTGAAACAATAAAAGCAATCAACCACCAGAGAAACGGGAGCTTCAAACGTGTCCATTCAATTCAAGACGGGGTTACTCGCCTTCGCCCTGCTCGGCTCCACCGCGCTCGGCGCCATGACCGCCCAGGCGGCCGACCAGGAAATCAGCTGGATCTATTGCGGCGACGTGATGGACCAGGTTCACGAGAAATACATCAAGCAGTGGGAAGAAAAGAATCCCGGCTGGAAGGTGACGCCTGAAGTTGTCGGCTGGGCGCAGTGCCAAGACAAGGCAACGACGCTTGCGGTTGCCGGCACGCCGGTTGCCATGGCCTATGTCGGCTCGCGCACGCTGAAGGAATTCGCCGAGAACGACCTGATCGTTCCGGTACCGATGACCGAAGACGAGAAGAAAAGCTACTATCCACATATCACCGATACCGTCACGTTCGACGATAACCAGTGGGGCGTGCCGATCGCATTTTCGACCAAGGCGCTCTACTGGAACAAGGACCTGTTCAAGCAGGCAGGCCTTGATCCTGAAACGCCGCCGAAGACCTGGGCCGAAGAAATCGCCTTCGCCAAGCAGATCAAGGAAAAGACAGGTATTGCCGGCTACGGTCTGCCGGCCAAAACCTTCGACAACACCATGCACCAGTTCATGCATTGGGTTTACACCAACAATGGCAAGGTCATCGACGGCGACAAGATTGTCATCGACAGCCCGGAAGTTCTTGCAGCTCTTCAGGCCTACAAGGACATCACGCCGTACTCGGTCGAAGGTGCCACAGCCTACGAGCAAAACGAAATGCGCGCCATCTTCCTTGATGGTAAGGTTGGCATGCTCCAGTCGGGTTCGGGTGCCGCGGTCCGCCTGAAGGAAACCAAGGTCAACTGGGGCGTTGCCCCGCTGCCGCTCGGCCCGTCTGCCAAGGGCGAAGGTACTCTTTTGATCACCGACAGCCTGGCAATCTTCAAGGGCTCCGGCGTCGAGGAAAAGGCAATCGAATTTGCAAAGTTCATCACGTCGCCAGGACCGCAGGGCGAGTATGAGTTGCAGGGCGCGGCTGGTTTGACACCGCTACGCCCATCGCCGATGGTCGATGAATTCGTCAAAAACGACCCTTACTGGAAGCCGTTCATCGATGGCATCACCTATGGTGGTCCTGAGCCGCTCTTCAAGGACTACAAGGGCTTCCAGAACGTTATCATCGAAATGGTTCAGGCCGTCGTCACGGACAAAGCCGAACCGGCAGATGCCCTGAAGAAGGCTGCTGCCGATCTCGAGCAGTACAAGTAAGACCATCGGACCGCGAACCGGTAGTTGGGTTCGCGGTCCACTCCTTTTCTGCAACGAACGGGCCGCTTTTCGCCGGCGGCCGGAGACAGTTTCTTGGGACAGCTCAATCTCAACAAGGTTCAGAAATTCTACGGGACGTTCGAAGTGCTGAAAGGCATCGAACTGGAAGTGCGCAACGGCGAATTCGTCGTTTTCGTTGGCCCATCCGGATGTGGCAAGTCGACATTGCTGCGCATGATCGCAGGTCTCGACGAGACCAGTTCGGGCGACATCATGATCGACGGCAAACGCGTCAACGACCTGCCGCCCGTCAAGCGTGGCATTGCCATGGTGTTCCAGAGCTACGCGCTCTATCCTCACATGACCGTGTTTGAGAATATCGCCTTTCCGCTGCGCGTCGAAAAGATGCAGGAAGATAAATTAAAAGCCAAGGTCGAGAATGCTGCACGCATTCTGCATCTTGACCAGCGGCTCCAGCAAAAACCCGGCCTGCTGTCCGGCGGCCAGCGCCAGCGCGTGGCAATCGGCCGGGCAATCGTCCGCGAGCCGAAGATTTTCCTGTTCGACGAGCCGCTCTCAAACCTTGATGCGGCCCTGCGCGCCGATATGCGCATCGAACTGGCGAAACTGCACAAGCAGCTGAAAGCGACGATGATCTACGTCACCCACGATCAGATCGAGGCGATGACGATGGCGGACCGGATCGTCGTGCTCAATGCCGGTGAGATTTCCCAGACCGGAGCGCCGCTCGAACTCTATCACAAGCCGGCCAATATGTTTGTTGCCGGTTTCATCGGCAATCCGCGGATGAACATGCTGCCGGTCACCTGCAAGGCAGTCACCGATGCCGGCGTCGAGATCGAATTCAAGGGCCAATCAGCGACGATCCCTGTGGCCGGCCGGGCCGATCTGGTCGGTCAGCCGCTGACACTCGGTATTCGTCCGGAGCATATCCAGTTCGGCAAGTCCGATCTGACCATGAACCTGACACCAACCGTGATCGAACGGCTGGGCGCTCAAACTGTCGCCTATGCTTCGCTTGATGGCGAAAGCGAGAATTTCTGCGCGATGCTGCCGGGCAGCGCGCCGATCCGAACCGACGAGACGGTTTCGATCGGTGTTGGGGCCGCCGACTGCCATCTGTTCGACGGGTCGGGGATTGCGCTCGAGCGCCGTGTTGCACTGACCGATATCGATGTCGGCCTCTTGAAAATTGCCGGCGGCTGACGTCGCAACGATTCTCCAGCTCACGCGATTGCAAGAAGGGACGCTGAAAACGCGTCCCTGTTGTTTATCCTGTTGGTTCGGTTTGGCGGCGGCGGACTTGAATCAGCCCACTCAAGGCAACCCGTGCGGATTGTCCACCATCGGCCAGATATCGCGCGGCGCGCGGCGGTAGGGCGTGCGGGCTGGGTTGTTCGGATAAGGCGTGCCCGCCGAACAATAAAGGATCTCGGCCGCGATCACCGCGAAGGACGCGTAGAAGTGGTTGGTCGACTTGATGACCAGGATTTTCTTCGATGTCGGGTCGATACCCATCACCGAGAACAGGCTGGGGTCGAAGCTCTGCGCCCGGGTGGTGTTCAGGATGATCTCTATGCCATCGAGACGAATATGCGCAGCGTCGCCGAAGGGCGCGTAGCTTTCGCCGAAACGCATTTCCGCGTTGCGCACCAGCTTGACGACCTTGACGATGCCGTCGATCGGATTGCCGGTTCCCGGCGCCGATTTTGCGCCAAAGCGGAGCTGGATCTCGGCGCCCTCTCCCGCTGCCATGCAGATCTGCACCGCCATCGGGTCCCAGATCGTACCAACGGCGGTATCCTGGGCACCCTGAGCCAGAAGCTCTGCCAACAGCACCGTCGCATCGCCTGCCGTGCCACCGCCGGGATTATCCCAGACGTCGGCAATCACCACGGGTCCAACGGCTGCGGCGAGCGCGCGGGAAACGGCCTGCTTTTCATCAATCTGCGGCATGATGAACGTGCCGCGCTTGGAGAAGAGTTCAAGGCCGAGTTCGCGCGCGAGGGCAGTGCCCTTTTCCGGTTTGCCATCGGTGACGACGAGTACTTTCGTTCCCATTTCCGGAACATCACCAGCCATGAAGCCATGGATGACAGAGATGGACAGAATGTCCGGGTCTTCCGCTTCGATCCGCATGATCTTGTCGACGAACGACCTCATCGGATCGCGCGAGGTCGGGTAGACGTCTATCATCCGGCAATCAAACACCGACATAACCGGCTTGATGCGCTCAGCCAGCGTGTCGAGCGCGATGCGCCACAGGTCCTCGGCGCGATCGACGAAGTCCGTATGCGGAAATTCCTTGAAGTATACGAAGAAATCCGCCGCCGCCCGCCGCTTCGCCGTCAGATGGCTATGAGGGTCGAGTTCTGCGCACACCAGAATATCCGGGCCGACTATGTTGCGGACACGTGTGAGGAAATCGCCTTCGGTATCCTCATAACCATCAGCGACCATCGCGCCATGCAGGCCGAGCACCACGGCGTCCACCGGCAGCGCGGCGCGGAGCTGGTCTAAGATTTCGTCGCGCAAGCCCTCATAAGTCAGGCGATTGACGAGACCGGCCGGATCGGCCCAGGTCGCCGTGCCCTCAATCAGCTCGAAGCCCTTTTCCGCGGCAAGCCGGCGGCCGACCGTGATCGGCGCGGAACAGAGCGTCGGTGTTTCCGGATGCTCGCCCGGCGGGGCATAGAGCGAGGCCTCGAAGGCGCGGCGATCGACGCAGATCGGTGAGAATGTATTGGTCTCGGTCGCCAGGACGGCGGTGAAAATGCGCAATGCCTTCGCCTCGTTCTTGGCTCTCAGGCCGTATCCATCGGATTGGGCAGATATCCCGTGAAGCCAGAGATTTTCCAATGGCCCTGATGCAGGCGGCAATAATACAATGTCTGCCACTTAAGAATGTCGGCGCTGCCGTCCGATTTTTTCAGGCTGCCGTCAAACTTCTTGCGGACAAGGGCCATGTCGCCTTCGATCTCGATGTCCTCGAGCGTCGTGGTGGTGAAAATGGCTTTGCGGGTATCCTCGGCGAAGGACTGCTTGGCAAAATCCTCTGCCTGGCGCAGCCACTCGTCGCGATAGTCCGTCAGTGAAGGAAAGGCCAGGCGCCATTTGTCGGGGCTTATCTCCCGCTTGGCATCGATACCGATGAAGCCTTCCTCCACAAAATCACCGGCAACCTTCGACCAGTCGGCGGACAGAAAGGCATCGATGTCGCGCTCGACTAGCATCTGCCAGATCGCGTGACGGGCGGTATCGGAGGAAGGGAAAGGATTGCGGAAGGGATCGCGCACGATTGCTCCGTATATTGAAATTCTTTTCATAAATGGCGTTTTTCTCTGGTCAAATTCCGCTTTCTATGGTCATTTGTCAACGGATCAAGAAAATAATTTGCAAGGATGGGGCAAATGTCCATCACACGTTATGGCACTGTGCAAGTTGGCGCAGGGGGCAAACCGCTGCCGTTCGCGCGTGCGGTTGAGGCGAATGGCTGGCTACATGTGTCCGGTCAGGTCGCAATGGAAAACGGCGAGATTATCGAAGGCGGCATCATCCCGCAGACGCACAAGACGATCGCCAATCTGCTGGCTATCTTGAAAGAGGCCGGTTATGGGCCTGAGCACATCGTTCGCGTCGGCGTCTGGCTGGATGATCCGCGTGATTTCTGGACCTTCAACAAGATCTATCAGGACTATTTTGGTGAACATCCGCCGGCGCGCGCCTGCGTCCAGGCGTCGATGATGGTCGATTGCAAGGTGGAGATTGACTGCGTCGCCTACAAGGAAAAGACATCCTGAGGTTCAGGCGAGGGGGTGGACATCAGGTGAGAATCGTATGCCAGATCGCAACATTGCCGCGGTTTCAGGAGGCCTCCTCAAAGCGGCCTGGCGATTTCATTGAAGGTGCTCTCTGATGGATATTTTCTCGACACTTCAGGAAGAAAAAGGACGCCTTTCGCCGGCGGAAGGCCGCATTGCCGAAATATTGCTGACTGATTTCGAGTTTGCGGTGAATGCCTCGATCATTGAGCTGGCCGGCAAGGCGGATGTTTCGCCGCCGACCGTCACACGTTTCTGTCGCCGGCTCGGCTGTGACAGCTTTTCCGACTTCAAGGTTCAACTGGCCCGCACGGCCTATGTCGGGATGCGTTACCTTAAGCCCGAACCGAAGAGCCGGGAGCCGGCCGATGTGGCGCAGGATGTCGTTTCCAAAGCACAGAATGCGCTGTTCATGCTGCACCGCAGTCTCGACCTTGCCGCAGTCGAGCAGGCCACCGAAAAGCTGGCCGGCGCCAATATGATCTATGCGTTCGGTTCCGGCGGCAACTCATCGATGATTGCCAGCGAATTGCAGAACCGTCTGTTTCGGCTGGGTTTGCGCATTACCGCAAGCTCCGATCACAGCATGCAGATGATGATGGCCGCTGCCGCCCGGCCGGGCGATGTCGTCATCGGCTCATCATTTTCCGGGCGCAACGCCGAACTGGTCCGGTCCTTCGTGCTCGCCCGCGATCAGAAAGTGACGACCATTGCCTTGACGCAGAGCGGCAGCCCGGTTGCCCGCGCTGCCGATATCGCCGTGCCTGTCGACCTGCCGGAAGGCACCAATATCTATCGCCCGACATCGACGCGCATCGCCTATCTTGCCGTCCTCGATATCCTTGCCAGTCTCGTTGCCTACCACATCCAGCCCCAGGCAACCGTGACATTGCGGCGGATCAAACAGCAACTTGTCGCCCATCGTGACGGCGACGACCGCCAGCTTCTGGGGGATTGATTTCACCATGCTCGTAAGGGACCCGTCATGACTTCATCCGTCGCAATCGTAACGGGAGCCGCAGGCGACATCGGCCGGGCCATAGCCCGCCGTCTTGGCGAAGACCATGATAGCGTGCTGATGCCGGATCTGGATGGTGAAGCCGTAGAACGTGCCGCCGCCAGCCTCGGCAATCCAGGTAAGTTCTTTGCCCTGACCTGCGATATCACCGACGTGGCAAGTGTTGCCGCCATGGCAGCACGGGCGGCGGAACTCGGTACGGTGCGGACGCTGGTCAACAATGCCGGTGCGGCGCGCGCCGTCAGCTTGCACGACACGACACCGGAAATCTGGCGAATGGACAACGCCTTGAACCTTGAGGCCGCCTTCCTCTGCTTTCGCGCCGTCGAAGATGCGTTGAAACAAAGCCAGGGTTCGGTGATCAATATCGCTTCGGTCAACGGCACCAATGTCTTTGGTCATCCCGCCTATAGCGCCGCCAAGGCCGGCCTTCTGCACCTGACGAAGCTGATCGCCGTCGAATACGGCAAGTACGGTATTCGTGCCAATTCGGTTTCGCCGGGCACTGTGCGGACGCAGGCGTGGGAAGTCCGGGCTGCCGCCAATCCGAATGTGTTCGAAGACGCGCGCCGCTGGTATCCGCTGCAGCGGATCGCCAATCCGGACGATGTGGCCAATGCCATTGGTTTTCTGGCTAGCCCGCTGGCCTCGGCCATCACCGGTGTCTGCCTGCCGGTCGACTGCGGTCTGACAGCAGGGCAGGCCGAGCTTGCGCGCACCTTTTCCCAATCCGAACACTATTAGACATCAGAGGAACGGACATGCAACCGGCGTCCTATCGTCTTGAAAACGCGTGGCATCCGCAGGGCGGTCCGCACGGCCGCTTCGTTTTCAGCCTGTTCAACCTGTCGGACAAAGTCATCGAGGGCTTCACCATCGTCTACACCTCGCTGACCCGGGTGATCGACAAGACGGCCTGCGACAACGCCGTCTTCGTCAAACGCAACGCCAACTACCATGAGTTTGCCCCACCGGTAGGTTTTACCCTTGCGCCCGGTGCATCCTGGACTTTTGCCGTCAGCGGTCTGCACCGCAAAGCCGTGCACTGCACCGATGGGGCAAAGTCCGCCTATCTGACACTTGCCGACGGCCGCCATGTGCCGGTTGCGGTGTCCGACCTTCTGCTTGAGGGCTGGAGCAGTGAGCCGCCGCCGGTGTTGCTGCCGGAAGGCAAGCTCGATCTGCCGTTCGCACTGCAGCCGTGGCCGCGCCAGATCGATGCACAGCCCGGCGCTGCTTTCCCGGTGTGTCTCTATCCCGCCCCCGGTGCATCGCCGGATGACCTCAAGGCGATCGATACGGTGATCGGACTGTTCCGCCGCCTGTTCGAAGCCGACCATGTGCCGTTCAGCCTGACGGCGAACAGTCAGGGCAGGGTTCTGCACCTGAAACCGGATGCGAGCCTCACTGCGGAAGGCTATACGCTGGCCTTTTCGTCTGAAGCAATCACGCTTAGCTATGGCGGAGCTGCTGGCCGGCAATATGCTTTGACGTCGCTGGCGCAGCTCCTGAACGGTGCGCGCCGCGAACCGGGGAAATTCCGCTTTCCGGTCTCCGGTACGATCTCGGATGCGCCGCGCTACAGCTGGCGCGGCTGCCATCTCGATGTCTCCCGGCAGTTCTACCCGGTTGCCGATGTGGCGCGATTGATCGATATCCTCGCCTGGTTCAAGCTCAATATATTCCACTGGCACCTGACCGACGACGAAGCATGGCGGCTGGAGATCAAGGCCTATCCGGAGCTCACCACGGTCGGCGTTGTCCGCAGCCCGGACGGTCCGCTGCTGCCGCAGCTCGGCAATGGGGCCGAGCCAGTCGGCGGATTCTATAGCCAGGACGATGTGCGTACGCTCGTCACCCATGCACAGACGTTAAGTGTCGAAATCATTCCGGAGATCGATGTTCCCGGCCACAACGCGGCAACACTGGTTGCGCTGCCCGACCTGTCCGATGGCCAGGAAGCACCGGAAAGCTATCATTCCGTACAGGGCTATCCCAACAATGCGCTCAACCCAGCGGTGCCGTTCACCTATGAGTTTCTCGGAAAAGTCTTCGATGAGATGATCGGGCTTTTCCCATCTGCCTATATCCATATCGGCGGCGACGAGGTGGCGAATGGGGCCTGGCTTGCCTCGCCATTTGCCCGCAGGCTGATGGAACAGGAAGGCATTGAAGGCACGTTCGGTTTGCAATCCTATTTCCTGAAGCAGATCAAGGACATGCTGACCAAGCGTGGTAAGAAGCTTGCCGGCTGGAACGAAGTCGCCCACGGTGGCGGTGTCGATACGGCGGAAACGCTGTTGATGGCGTGGGAGACGCCCGAAGTCGGCATCGAGCTTGCCCGCGAGGGTTATGACGTGGTGATGACGCCGGGGCAGGCTTATTATCTCGATATGGTGCAGGGTGAGGAATGGCAGGAGCCGGGTGCCAGCTGGGCCGGCACCGTGCCGCCTGCCCACACCTATGGCTATGAGGCAGAGGGGGACTTCCCCGAGGAGCTGAAAAACCGGATGAAGGGTGTGCAAGCCTGCATCTGGTGCGAACATTACCTGTCGCGCGGTTACTTCAACCGCCTGGTCTTCCCGCGTCTCCCGGCGATCGCCGAGGCGGCGTGGACGCCGAAAAGTCAAAAGGACTGGCTGCGTTTCGCGGCCATCGTCCCGCTCAGTCCAAAGCTCTAACAGCTGATATCATGGGGAAGACAATGCGCATCGCCGTCGGTGGTATCCATACAGAATGCAGCACCTATTCGCCGGTCCTGATGACCGTCGAGGATTTTCGCGTGCTGCGCGATGCCGATCTGCTTGGGGCGGAGTATTTCAATTTCCTCGACGCAGACGGGATCGAGCACGTGCCGCTGGTGCACGCCCGCGCCGTGCCGGGCGGTCCGGTATCGCGTGCCGCCTATGACGCGTTCAAGGCGGAGTTTCTCGAAAAACTCAAGGCTTCCTTGCCGCTCGACGGGCTTTATCTCGCCATGCACGGAGCCATCAATGTTGAGGGCATGGACGATGCCGAGGGCGACTGGATTTCAGCCGCCCGCACGGTCGTCGGGCCGGATTGCCCTATTGCAGCAAGCTATGATCTTCATGGCAATGTCAGCCAGCGGATCATCGATCAGCTCGATATTTTCGCGGCTTACCGGACCGCACCGCATATCGATGTGCGCGAAACCATGGTGCGGGCATGGTCGATGCTGGTCGAAACGCTACAGACTGGCAACCGTCCGGGCATCGCCTGGGCCAAGGTGCCGGTGCTGTTGCCCGGTGAATGCACCTCGACGGAGGATGAGCCGGCCAGGTTGATCTATCTCGGCCTGCCGGCATTTGATGCGCAGCCGGGCATTCTCGATGCCAATCTGATGATTGGCTATGTCTGGGCCGACGAACCGCGGGCAACGGCTTGCGCCGTCGTGACCGGCACTGATAGGCAAGCCGCATCCAAGGCGGCGGAGGCGATCGCCCAGCAATATTGGAACGCGCGTCAAGAGTTTGGTTTCGGACCGGTGACGGGACCGCTGGAGGAGATGCTCGACATCGCGGCGTCTGCTGAAACATCCCCCGTTATTCTCGCCGATTCCGCTGACAATCCAACCGGCGGCGGGGTCGGCGACCGTGCCGACGTTCTGCGCGCGCTGATCGCCCGCGATTGGCAGGGCGCCCTTCTTGCCGGGATCACCGATCGTCCGGCGGCCGAGGCCTGTTTTGCCGCCGGGGAGGGCGCCACGCTTGCGCTTCGGATCGGCGGAAGTCTTGATCCGTCCAGTATTCCCGCCGACGTGACCGCAACAGTCCTGCGTCTTGATGATAGCGGCGCGGTTGCGGATCGTCAGGCGGTTGTCAGTGTTGGCGGTATTACGATCGTGCTGGCCGCGCGCCGCCGCCCCTATCACAATATCGAGGATTTCCGGCGGTTGGGGCTCGATCCGAAAGCCTTGCGGCTGCTGGTGGTCAAATCCGGCTATCTGTCGCCGTACCTGGCGCCAATCGCCAATCCCAACCTGATGGCGTTGACGAACGGCGTCGTCAACCAGGATATCGTCAATCTGGCGAGCCTGCGCCGGGCAAGGCCGGCCTTTCCGTTCGACCGTGATTTCGACTATGCGCCCGCAGCAGCATTGTCGGCACGCTGGCAGGAATGATACCGGTTTAATACGCCCGGCACCTGTATCTTCGCCCGGATGTCCGGGCAACTTTTGACCTCCTTTCCGGTGCTCTCATCATGACCTCCACGCTGTCGATCGCCTTCCGCCACCCTGTGGTCCGGCTGAGCATGATCGCGATCTTCATGTTCGGTTTTACAGGGGCTGCGACCGCGCCCTATCAGTCGGTGATCGGCATCACCGAGCTCGGCTTGAGCAACGGTTTCTACTCTATCCTGATTTTTTCGGCCGCGGCCGTCAACGTCATCGTCAGCCTCTGGGTCGGTGTTCTGGCTGACCGGATCGGCAATTACCGGATTCTGCTGATGACCGTCATGTCGTTCGGGGTTTTCGGTTACGGTCTTGTCTATGCCGTGCCGGTTCAGGCCAGCTTCGTGTTCTGCACGCTGGTCATGCTGCCGGTCTACAATTCGATGACATCGCTGTTGTTCGCCAATGTCCGCTCCATTGCCAATGCGGAGGGTGGACGCGATGCAGCGGCGATCAATTCCGGGGTGCGCGCGGCAATCTCGGTTGCCTGGGTTCTGGTGCCGGGTCTGGTGGCTTTGGTACTGGTCGGGCGCGGCAGCATGCTTCCGGCCTATCTGCTTGCCTGCCTCGGATGCATCGTCAATCTGGCGCTGGTCTTTTTCAAGTTGCCCGCGGCGAATGGCCCACCACCGGCAAAGAGCCACCGCCACTCCTATCTGGCCTCCTTCGGCGAGGTTCTCGCGCCCAGCGTTTTCGGCCGCCTGATGGCGATCTCGCTGATCACCTCGACGCTGCATGTGAATGCCGCAGTTCAGCCGCTGATCATTACCGGTGCGGCGGGCGGCACGGTGACGGATATCGGCGTGGTCGTCGGTATCGTGGCGTTTCTCGAAGTCGTGTTCATCTTCGTCTGGGCGCGGATCCAGGTCCACCTGCATGCAGTAACGGCGCTGGCAATCGGCGCGGGCCTCTATGCAGTCTACCTCACCCTTCTGGGGCTTGCCTCAGCCCCCTGGCATGTCTATGCCCTGACGCTTCTCAGCGCCTTTGCCGCCGCCGCCCTTATCAGTATTCCGATCACCTATATCCAGGACCTCATCGCCGACCGGCCGGGCCTTGGCAGTTCGCTCATTTCGGTGAACCTGTTCCTGAGCGGCGGGCTGAGCGCCATCCTGTTTGCAATCGGTACCCGTTTCAGCGATTATTCGGGCACGTCGATACTCGGCGCGCTGGCAGGGGCGATCGGCCTTGGTCTAATGCTCTATCTCGATGCACACAGGAGAGGTGCAAGCCCTGACCGAAGGTGAGACGGGAGGCGACGGAGCCGCCGCCCGTCATTGAGATTAACGGCCGCGGATACGCAACGGCTTGGCGCCCACAGGCGCCGGGAACTGCCGGACGTAGAAGTCCGGAACGTTATCTTCCATCACCAACGGGTTCGCCACCAAACTATCGTCACTGCGGCGCAGTTTGAAGGCGTTGCGCTGTGCCCACATGGCCGCGCAATGTTCGGCAGGCGTCATCAGTACCGTCTTGATGGACTGGTTGCGGAAACTACTCAACTGGGTCGCGCTTTGATAGCCAAACTTATAGGAGAGGGTGCCAGATACTTTGGTGCTGACAGGGCCGGCCTTGATGCCGCTTTCGTAACTGACACTGATGCCGACCTCGTGGGTGAACGTATCGGTCTGCTGTTGGGATACGCCGGTATCCACGACAGCATCCATCTCGTTGTCTTTCTCGGTGCCGTTGTCGTGGAAACCCACAAGCTCGAAGTTAATCCAGCGTTCCAGAACATAGAACTGCGAATGGGCGACCTTCCAGGCCAAATCATGCTGGTCGTCAACGATCGCGGTGAACGGAAGCGTTACCTTCCGGTCCCAGGCTTCGTTGGAGAAAGGTTCAGGTCTGGATCGGTTGGGGAGTGACGGGACGGGTGGAACACCTGCATACACCGTCGGCGGATTGAGTTTCAGTACATAGACAGCTGTGGCTGGCCTGTCATGGCCTTGGCATCCAACAAATGTGTTTGGCGCAATCAGCATCTGGGTTTCGCTCACAAACATGTTCATCGGCGAAATATTCCATGCGCTAAAACCATCGTCGGACCCGGTGCCTGCATCGTCCCAGACCCACTCGTCGACGATGCCGTCTCCAACCAGATCAGCACGCACACACCAGACATCATCGACAGACGGCTCTCCATGCGAGGTGACGAAGACATCGCCGAGAGCGACATAACCGTCCGGCGCGATTGGCCGCCAGTATGCCCCGTCGTCATCCGCCCCGGAACCGGAATCATCCCAGATCCACTCATAGCCGGTTGGCGCCCGAACCGCGCCGGGATCTTCGCCAATTGCCGCGATGCACAGAGCCCAATACCGGTTGTTGGGATCGTCATATCCGCTGGTGCCGAGGCTCCCAAGCGAACGGAAGCCGTCAGAGGCGCGCGGCTTGTAGAACGCGCCGTCGTAGTTGCCACCGCTGCCGCGGTCGTTCCAACGGTAATCAAATGTGTCGGTGAATATCAATTTCAGTGATCCGAAAGCGACGGGCTCAGCCTTCGGCATGGCATGCAGATTTCGTATTGCCTGCGAAATTACACTTGTCATTGCAACCTCCACTAGAATAACGATAATTAGCAAGGGTTGCGTATTATAATTTGATGCAACTTAAAAGGTCCGTTTTTGGGGTATTCATAAAGTTTCTTTCCTTCGCCAAACTCGTGAAATCCGCTTGTCTGCCTGCCGTTACCGCTGCTGTAACCTGTGCACCGGCGTATCGTCCCGTTCTGCGTCATGGCGCCGCGCGGAAGCCTTTTGCTTTCGCCGCGCCTAGGCGCTACCCATCTGATGGACACCCCCGATTTTGTGATGAAGAGGCATGGACGATGATCAATTTCCGGCAACTTGAAGTGCTCAAGACCCTGCTCGCGACGGGATCGACGATCGCGACGGCAAAAAGCATGGGTTTGAGCCAGTCCGGTGTCAGCCGTTTGCTCGCGCAGCTGGAATCCGATCTTTCCCTCAATCTTTTCGCCCGCGACAAGGGGCGGCTGATCCCGACACCGGAGGCGACCATTCTCGCCCGAGACGCCGAGAACATCCTGCTGGGGCTGAACCGGTTTTCGGGGTTGGCGGAGGATTTGCGCAGCGGTGCGACCGGTCCCGAGGTGGTCCGCATCGGACTGCCGAGCAGCATGTGGGAAGATTTCGCCCCGGCGATGCTGATGGATTACGCCCGGGAATTCCCCAGTGTTCGCATCGAGACCTTCTTCGAAACGACGACGGCGATCACCCGGCTGGTCGAACAGCGGGTGATCGATTTCGGCTTTCTGCGTTACGAAGGAGAAGTGGGGCCGGCCATCGAGATGGAGCCGGTGGCAAATGGCGTCAGTGTCTGCGTCATTCCGGAAAACCACGCGCTGGCGGAGCTGAAACAGATCACGCCGAAGGACCTGCGCAACATTCCGTTGATCCTGATCGGCCGGCAGCGGCCGACACGCATGCTGCTCGACCAGACATTCAAGCGCGCGGGTGTGAAGCAGAACGTCAAGATCGAAACGCATACCAACAGCTCGGCCTGCGCCTATGCCGCCCACGGTCTCGGCATCGGCATCATCAGCAGCTTTTACGCCAATCTCTACCGGCACCTGCGTCTAGTCCAGCGTCCGTTCATTCCGGTTTCCACGCAGGAATTTGGGCTGGCAAAACCGGCAGGCGTACCGCCATCACTTGCCGCACAAGCGTTGATGGATGCACTCAAGCGCCAGATCGCGCTGTCGCAGGAGCAGGGCTAACTGGTTTTTCCCGCTGCGTTTTCCGCATATCCAGCACCCGGCAGGTTGCAGCGCATCTGCATAGGTCTATGACAAAACTGCATAATATTGCACACATTTGTCAAAACCATCATAGTTCCGTCACAAACAAGCCGGTCAACGGCAGCGATCCCGCATCCAATCGTGTTCAGGGGAACCGATGCTCCGATTTATTCTCAATCGCCTGTTCATGGCACTGCCGACCGTGGTGATCGTTTCGATCACCGTGTTCGCGCTGATCCGCTTCATTCCCGGTGATCCCGCTGCATTGATGCTCGGCGATATGGCGCAACCTGAACAGATCGCCGAAATGCGCTCCGAACTCGGCCTCGACAAATCGATGCCCGAGCAGTTCCTGATCTGGGGCGGCAATGTGCTCACCGGTGATTTCGGCCGGTCGATCGTCAGCGGTGAGCCTGTTCGGCAGCTCGTCGTTTCGCATTTTGCCGTCAGTGCCCAGATCGTTCTTGTCGCGGTGTTGCTGGCCAGCCTGATCGCCGTTCCGGCCGGTGTCATCGCCGCGTGGCGGCAGAATAGCCTGACCGATCTTGCGCTTATCGGCACTGCGACCGTGCTTCTATCGATCCCAACATTCTGGCTCGGTCTGTTGCTGCTGCTGTTTTTCGGCCTGAAGCTCGGCTGGTTGCCGGTGCTGGGTTATGTCTCGATCGGCGACAATCTCGTCGGCGGGCTGCTGTACTTGGTCCTGCCGGTGATGACACTGGTCATCCACGAGATGGGCGTGCTGATCCGCATGGCGCGCGCCTCGACGCTGGAAGTGCTCCGGCTCGATTACATCACCCATGCACGGGCAAAGGGACTGTCCGAAAGTGCTGTTCTCTGGAAGCACGCCTTCAAGAATGCCTTCGGTCCGACCTGGACGATGATCGGCCTGATCCTCGGAAACCTGCTCGGTGGTATCGCCGTCATCGAAACGGTATTCACCATTCCGGGCCTTGGCCGGTTGATGGTCGATGCCATCTTCCAGCGCGATTATCCGGTCATCCAGGGCTGCCTGCTGTTCGTCGCTTTGTCCTACGTGCTCGTCAATCTGATCGTCGACCTGCTCTATCCCCTCTTCGATCCGCGTGTGGTGGCCGAATGAAAAACTATACATTCAACGGCCTCATCGGCGGCGTCCTGATCACCCTTCTGCTGGCCGTAGCAATCCTCGGTCTCTTCTGGACGCCCTACGATCCGATGAAGCTCAGCTTCACCGCCCGGCTGGCAGCGCCGAGTGCCGAACATTGGCTCGGAACAGACGAGTTCGGCCGCGATGTCCTGAGCCGCATCATCGTTGGCGCCCGCGCCAGCGTCTGGATCGGCGCCCTCACGGTGTCGCTTGCCGCGATTGCCGGCACCCTGATCGGTCTGGTCAGCGGCTATGCGCGCGGCTGGGTCGATGCGGTGATCATGGCGGTCAACAATGCGCTGCTGGCGTTCCCGGGCATTCTCCTGGCTCTCGGTCTGCTCGCCGTGTTCGGGGCAAACCAGTACGGCATCATCTTTGCGCTCGGTATTGCCTACACGCCGTCGATGGCGCGCGTCGTCCGCGGCGCCGTCCTGTCGTTGCGCGAACGCGAATTCATCGAAGCCTCGAAGATCATGGGCAACAGCGAAGTCTTCACGATGCTGCGCCACATCCTGCCCAATTGCCTGGCGCCGATCACCGTCCTGTCGACGTCGATGTTCGGCTGGGCGATCCTGTCGGAGAGCGCACTGAGCTTCCTCGGCCTTGGCGTGCCGCCACCGGCGCCCACCTGGGGCAACATGCTGGCGGCAGGCCGGCCGTTCATCGAGCAGGCCGTCTGGCTCGGCCTCTTCCCCGGTCTCTGCATCGCGCTGACGCTGCTCGGCATCAATCTTCTCGGCGACTCGCTCCGCGACAAGCTCGATCCCCGCATGCGAGGTCTGAAATGACACAGGAAAGACTTCTCAGCGTGCGGGACCTCTCACTCGTGGTCGCACAACGCGGCGTCGAAGTGGTGAGGAAGGTCAGCCTTGACATCGAGCCTGGCGAAATCTTCGGCATTGTGGGTGAAAGCGGCTCCGGAAAATCGCTGGCGACGCGCGCGATCATCTCGCTGCTTCCCCCGGCCATCAAGGTCACGGGCGGGCAGGTGACCTTCAAGGGACGCGACGTCCTGTCGATGAGCGAAGCCGGGCTTCGCGAGTTGCGCGGCGCGGAAATCGGACTGGTCTTCCAGGAACCGATGACCTCGCTCAACCCGTCGATGACCATCGGCCGGCAGCTGGAAGAGGGGCTGACGCTCCACACCAATATGCCCGCCGCCACGCGACGCGAGCGCATCCTTGCCATGCTTCAGCGCGTCGGCATTCGCGATCCGGAAGGCGCTCTTTCCGCCTATCCGCACGAATTTTCCGGCGGCATGCGCCAGCGCATCATGCTCGCTTCCGTTATGCTGCTAAAGCCGGCGCTTCTGATCGCCGATGAGCCCACGACGGCGCTCGATGCGGTCATCCAGCGCGACGTTATGGAACTGATGGTGGAACTCACCAAGGCAGAAGGCACGGCCGTCCTGCTGATCAGCCACGACCTGCCGATGGTGGCGCGCTATACCAGCCGCATCGTCGTGATGGAGAAGGGCTCGCTGGTCGAGCAGGGAACAACCGAGCAGATCCTCGAAAAGCCGCAGCATCCCTATACGCGCAAGCTGCTGTCATCGCTGCCGATCCGTGGTGAAGTGCGCACCATTGACACGGTCTCGGCTCCGATGATTTCGGCGCGCAACATCGTGGTCGATTATCCCGGCCGAAAATCGCTCTTCAAGAAGGGCACAGCGAAGCGGGCGCTGCATGGCGTCAGCGTCGATATCCATGCCGGTGAGGTCGTTGCGCTGGTCGGCGGGTCCGGCTCGGGTAAGACGACGCTGGGCCGCACTATCGCCGGGCTGGTGAACCAGAGTTCCGGCGACATCCTGTTTCAGGGCCGGGAACGGTCGGCTGACTGGCGGGACTACCGGCTGAACTGCCAGATGGTCTTCCAGGATCCGTATTCGTCGCTCGATCCGCGCATGACGATCCTTTCGCTGGTCGAGGAAGCCTTGCGACTGGTGCCGGATATCGATCGAGCCGCCAAGACGAAACGCGCCTATGACACGCTGGAGGAAGTCGGGCTCGGCGCCGAATACGCCCTGCGCTATCCGCACGAACTCTCCGGCGGCCAGCGCCAGCGCGTTGCGATCGCGCGTGCCATTGCCCGGCGGCCGAAATTCCTGATCGCCGATGAACCGGTTTCGGCGCTCGACGTCACCGTCCGCGCGCAGGTCTTGACGCTCTTTTCCGATCTGCAGAAGCGCTACGGCTTTTCCTGCCTGTTCATCAGCCACGATCTCGGCGTCGTCGAGCAGGTTGCCGACCGCGTCATCGTCATGCAGGACGGCCGGATCATCGAACAGGGCGACCGCAACACGATCTTCGACACGCCGAAGGAGGCCTATACGCGGCGCCTTCTCTCGGCCATCCCCGCGCTCGATTTCAACGAGACCGGCGGGGTCAAACTGAAATGGCGTCTGGAGGCCTGAAATGAACACGATTACCACTTCGATCAAGGTGGCCGAGCGGCTGAACGCGATCTGCGACGCCCAATCCTTCGTCACCCGCTACTGCGTCCGCAATCTCCTGACCGGCGAAACCTTCGGGCGGGGCGCGGACGAGGAGACCCCATCCGCCAGCACGCGAAAAGCCTCGATCATGATGGCGGCGCTGAAGGCCGTTGGCGAAGGCCGCCTCGATCTTAACGAACAGATCGTCTATGAGGAGCGCTTCGCCGAGGAAGTCGCAAGCGGCATCTTCCGCTATCTGACGCCCGGCATTGTCATCTCGCTGCGCGATGCGATCACCGGCATGATGGTGCTGAGCGACAATGTCTGCACCAAGATGGTATTCGAGCGGCTGACGCTGGAAGAAGTCGATCTCTACTGCAAGTCGATCGGCATGAACGGCACCCATCACCGCTTCCTGATCCCGCCTTTGGCGCTGTCGCCGGATCATGCGCTCGGCGACGTCACAACGACAACGGCAAGCGATCAGGTCATGCTATTGCAAACCATTCTCGATGCGCAGACCTCAAGTGCCGCCGCTGCCAAGCTCGGTTGCCCTACGGAACTTTGCCAATTCGCTCTGCAGACGTTGAAGAGCCAGGTCCTGCGCTACGGCATTCATTCGCGCCTGCCGTTCGAAACCAAGGTGGCAAGCAAAGGCGGACGGGGCAAACGCGGCCGCATGGACGCAGGCATCGTCTACCGTGACGGTTTGCCGTTCTACATCATCGCCGCCTATACCGACCAGGTGCCGCAGGCGATGCCGGACGGGACGCCGGGATACACCATGTCGCTTGAAACCATCGGCAGGCTGTCGCGCGCCTGCTGGGATGAATTCCAGTCATAACCAATCAAAAAAGAGGGTAGAACAATGAAGACAATTCTCCTGGCGAGCACCATGCTGGTCGCACTCGCAGGCACCGCCGCCGCCCGCGATATCATCGTGGCGCAAAGCTCCGATCTGCGCAGTAACAATCCCGGCGTCAACCGCGACGGCAATACCGACAGCATCATCCTGCATATCGTCGAAGGCCTTGTCGGCTATGCCAATAATGGCGAGGTCAAGCCGCTCCTGGCAGAAAGCGTCGACATGGCGCCGGATGGGCTGAGCTACACATTCAAGCTGCGCGGCGATGTGAAGTTTCACAACGGCAAGCCCCTGACGGCCGAAGATGTCGTCTGGAACTGGAACCGCTACATGGATCCGGCGACCAAGTGGACCTGCCTCAAGGATTTCGACGGCAATGGCGCCGCGCATGTTACCGGCATCAAGGCCGTTGACGCTTCGACCGTGACGATGACGCTCGAAAAACCCTCTGCGGTATTCCTCGGCCTGATGTCGCGCCCGGAATGCGGCTATACCGGCATCATCTCACCGGATTCGGCTGCAGCTGACGGCACGTTTGACAAGCCGATCGGTACGGGCCCTTTCCAGTGGGATGTGTGGAAGAAGGGCGAATATCTGCATCTTGCAAAGTTCGCCGGTTATATCTCGCCGAAGAATGACGGTAAGCCGGATGGTGTGGTCGGATCAAAGCGTCCGCTGGTCGATGGCGTCAAGTTCATGGTTATTCCGGATGCCTCGACCGTCAAGGCTGGCCTACAATCCGGCGTACTGGATACGGCTGAAATCTCCCCGGATCTCATTCCGGAATTCGAGGACAGCGAAACCACCCAGCTGATCATTGCCCGCAACAACGGCAAGAACCTGTTCTACATCCAGACCCGCGATCCGGTACTGAGCAAGCCTGCCATCCGCCGCGCCATGGCGCAGGCGCTCGATCTCGACCAGCTGGTTGCTGCCGCATCGAACGGCACAGGCGAAGCGAACGGCTCGATGATCTCGTCCGATTCCGTCTACTACAGCGATGTGCAGAAGAAGGGTCTGCCCTACGATCTGGAAGCCGCGAAGAAGGAACTCGACGCCTCCGGCTACAAGGGCGAGCCGATCAGCATCATCGCCAACAAGCGCGGCAACGTGCCGAGCTTCCCGGCTGCCGTGATGGCGCAGGCGATGCTGCAGCAGATCGGCCTCAACGTGCAGATCGAGGTGCTCGATTATGCAACGCAGGTCGATCGCCGCCGCTCGGGTAATTATCAGATCATCTCGCAGTCCGTCACCCCGCGCCTCGACCCGGCGCTGATGTACAGTTTCTATGTCGGCGACAAGGACAAGAACGCCTCGCTGATGTGGGACGATCCGAAGGCGCGTGAGCTGATGAAGGCCGCCTATGCCGAGATCGATCCGAAAAAGCGCCAGGCGATCTTCGACGAGTTCCACGAACTGATGCTGCAGGAAATGCCCGGGATTTTCCTCTACGACATGGTCGATGTCTGGGGCGCCACCAAGAAGCTGAAGGGCCAGCCGGTTTGGCAGTCCAATGCCCGGCTCTGGGAAGTGTCGGTCGGCGACTAAGCGCCCGTTGCGCCGCTCCGGCGGCGCATCACCTTTCTTTCAATATGAACGGAACCGGCGGATTGCGATCCGCCGGACAGGATTTCTGACGCCAAAATTGCGTCGATGCGAGGATACCCATGCCCGACAAATCGTCCCTGCTTTCCCTGGCGGCCGCCATCGATGCCCTGGCGCCGCAGTTCACCGCTCTCAGCGACCAGATCTGGGATTTCGCCGAGCTGAAATTCGATGAACACCGTTCCTCGGCGCTGCTGATCGGGATACTGGAGCAGAACGGATTTGCCGTCCGGAAGAACGTTGCCGACATGGAAACGGCTTTCATCGGCGAATTCGGCAGCGGCAAACCGGTCATCGCCTTTCTCGGCGAGTTCGATGCGCTGGCCGGCATGAGCCAGGTGGCGGGCGTTGATGCTCCCGCACCCCTGTCGACCGATGGCACCGGCCATGGCTGCGGTCATAATCTGCTCGGCGCCGGTTCGTTGCTCGCAGCGATTTCGCTTGCCAAACATATGCATGCCGAAGGACTGCCGGGCACTGTCCGCTATTACGGCTGCCCCGGCGAAGAGGGCGGCTCGGGCAAGACATTCATGGTGCGCGCTGGCGCCTTCGACGATGTCGATGCCGCGCTGACATGGCATCCCGCGCCGTTCAACGGGGTACGATCCACCAACAACCTGGCGGTTCTCGAAACCTATTACCGCTTCAAGGGCGTGGCCGCGCACGCGGCCAACAGCGCCCATCTCGGCCGCTCCGCGCTCGATGCTGTCGAACTGATGAATGTCGGCGTCAACTTCCTGCGCGAGCACATGCCGCAGGATTGCCGCGTGCACTATGCCATCACCGATGCTGGCGGCCGGGCGGCCAATGTGGTGCAGGCCAAAGCTGAAGTGCTTTACCTGATCCGCGCGCCGGAAATGGCGCAGGCCCTCGCTCTTGCCGAGCGGGTGGGCAAGGTGGCGCAGGGTGCGGCCACGATGACGGAAACAGAAGTGGAGACCATCTTCGATACGGCCTCGACCAATCTGTTGCCCAATCTGACGATTGAGAATGCCATCCACGACAACATGGTTGCGCTCGGTCCCGTGCCCTTTGATGCGGATGACATTGCTTTCGCAAGGAAGATTCAGGCGACCTTTACCGACGAAGCGGTCAAAAGCAGCATCCGCCTCTACCAGATCAAGGGCGATGTTTTCTCCGACGAGAAGATCGACGGCTCGACGGCGTTGCATCTCGGTTTGCGCGCCTTCGAAGGCCAGTCGCATTTCCGGGCAGGCTCTACCGATGTCGGCGATGTCAGCCGGGTGACGCCGACGGCGCAATGCTGGGCGCCCGCCTGGGCGATCGGCACCAATCCGCACACCTGGCAGGTCGTGGCGCAGGGACGCAGTCCGGCAGCACACAAGGCCATGCTGCATGCGGCGAAGGTGTTGGCCGCCACCGGCCTTGATCTGGCGACATCGGAAACGTTGCGCATCAAGGCGAGGGCGGAGTGGGCCGACAAGATGGACGGCCAGTCCTATGTCTGCCCGATCCCGGCCGACGTCAAACCGGGACAGCATTGAGTCAATCAGCACGTCCCATGGTCAAAACGTTGGCGGCGTGCAGGCGCTGATGATTTCGCATGCCACCGGCCCGACGCAGCGGAACCGGTGCGGGCGGCGGCTTTCGAAATAATAGGCATCGCCTGGCCCAAGGATACGGCGCTCGTCATCGACGGTGACCTCCAGCCGCCCGGACAGGATGATGCCGCCTTCTTCGCCATCATGCACCAGCGGTACTTTTCCGGTGTCCGCGCCGGGCTGGTAACATTCCTTCAGAATCTGCAGGCTGCGTCCAAACAGGTTGTCGCCGATCTGCCGGTAGGAGATCGGACCCTTGCCGATTTCGGCCAGTTCGTCTGCCCGGTAGAACGCTTTCTTCGGCCGGTCCGGCTCGAAGGCGAAAAACTCCGCCAGGCCGATCGGAATGCCGTCGAGGATGCGCTTCAGCGCACCGACGGACGGATTGGAGGAATTGGACTCGATCAACGATATCGTCGAATTGGTCACGCCCGCCCTCTTGGCGAGTTCCCGTTGCGACAGATTGTTGAGCAGACGCACATGGCGCAACCGGTTTCCGATATCCACCGACATGACTCATCCTCTGTTTCGCATGTTCAAAATATCGAAACTATTACAATTCGTAGACAGTATTTTCAATGACTTATAGCTGATCAGAAAAGGACTTGTTTCGGCATTTGAAATCATGGCGTCATCGCTGTCTCACAGGAGGTCGCCATGAACCAGCACAGCAAACCAAACACCCCGGTACTCGACAGCTACTGGATGCCGTTTACCGCCAACCGGCAATTCAAGGCCGCGCCGCGTCTGCTCGCCTCAGCCGAAGGCATGCACTATACCAGCGTCGATGGACGCAAAATTCTCGACGGCACGGCCGGTCTCTGGTGCGTCAATGCCGGTCACGGCCGACGGCAGATCGCATCCGCCGTCGAGCGCCAGCTGTTGACACTGGATTTCGCGCCTTCCTTCCAGATGGGCCATCCGATCGCCTTCGATTTTGCCGAGCGGCTGGCCGAGATTGCACCGGGCGGCCCGGGCGAAAAACTTGACCGCGTCTTCTTCACTGGCTCCGGCTCGGAATCGGTCGATACCGCGCTGAAGATCGCCGTCGCTTACCAGCGGTCCATCGGGCAGGGCACGCGCACGCGGCTGATCGGCCGGGAACGCGGTTATCACGGCGTTGGTTTCGGCGGCATTTCCGTTGGTGGTCTCGTCAACAATCGCCGGGTCTTTCCGCTGATTCCCGGTGTGGATCATCTGCGCCACACCCATGATCTTGCAAAGAACGCCTTCGTCAAGGGACAGCCGGAGCATGGCGCCGAGCTCGCCGACGATCTGGAAAGACTGGTCGCCTTGCATGGCGCAGAAACCATTGCCGCCTGCATTGTCGAACCCGTCGCCGGCTCCACCGGTGTACTGATCCCGCCGAAAGGCTATCTTGAGCGGCTGCGCAAGATCTGCTCAACCCACGGCATCCTGTTGATCTTCGACGAAGTCATCACCGGTTTTGGCCGTCTCGGCGCGCCGTTTGCCACCGACTATTTCGGCGTGACGCCCGATCTCGTCACCACGGCGAAGGGCCTGACCAACGGCGCTATCCCAATGGGTGCGGTGTTTGCCAGCCGCAAGGTGCACGATGCGTTGATGCATGGGCCGGAAGGCCAGATCGAGCTGTTTCACGGCTACACCTATTCCGGTCACCCGGCAGCCTGTGCCGCCGGGATCGCCACCCTCGATATCTACCGCGACGAAGGCCTGTTGACGCGCGCCGCCGACCTGCAGGACGATTGGCATGGTGCCATGCATTCGCTGAAGGGCCTGCCGCATGTCGCCGATATCCGCACGATCGGCCTGATTGCCGGCATCGAACTCACCTCCCGTGAGGGTGCCCCCGGGGCGCGCGCCTATGATGTCTTCGTCGATTGTTTCGAACGCGGCCTGCTGATCCGTGTCACCGGCGATATCATCGCCTTTTCGCCACCGCTGATCGCCGAGAAATCCCATATCGAGGATATCGTCTCGATGCTGGGTGATGCCTTGAAACGGGTGCAGTAGCCCGCATGCTCGAGGCGCTCGGGAAATATCCGGGCGCCTTGTGTTGATGGCAAGGTCGCGGCGCTGCGAAGGCGAGCCTACGCGTACCCCCCGCCTCTCACGTACGCTGCAAGCCTACCTGTTGAAGCTGTCGACAGGCACTCCGCCCCGATAAACAGCCGGAAATTCCCCCGGGCTGGCGCAGCACCGCAGTCAGATCAGCCGGCGGCGGCGGAGGATGACGGTTGCGGCTATCGTCATGATCGCAAGCGCATACCAGGTCAGGGCATAGATGAGATGGCTGTTGCGGAAGCTGGTCACCGTCAGGCCGCCGATCGGGACGCCGCCGGGATTGGGTGTCGCGTCGGCGTCGATGAAATAGGGCGCCACTGTGGAACCAAGGTCTTTGGCGAAAACAATGGCCGCAACGTCCCGGGAGTACCAACGGTCATTGGCCGGGTCGTTCGAGCGCAGAAAAGCGCCACCGGGTTCACTGAGGCGCAGGAGGCCGGTGATCGTGACAGGTCCGGCGGCAATCTCGCTTGCCGCGCGTGCCGTAGAATCGCGCTGATCGGCGGGCAGAAAGCCGCGATTGATCAGGATTGTCGACGAATCCGTAAGATGCATGGGCGTTAACAGCCAAAAGCCGGCGCCGCGCTCGGTGACGGCCTGCACGAGCACCGACTTGCCATGCTCGAGGGTGCCGGTCGCAGTTACGTGGCGATATTCGTCTTTTTCCGGGCTGATGGAAGCCCAGTCTGCAGCTGCGGGCGCGGGGACAGGCTCGGCGTGGACACGTGCATCCACACGGGCGATGAGATCAAGCTTCCAGAACAGCCGCTGGACCTGCCAAGTGCCGAGCCCGATGAAGACAGCGGTCAGGGCCAGCATAACGCCGACGAAAAGCAAACGGGCGCGGCGGGGATGGCTGCTGGCGTCGGTCGTTACGGAATGTTCTGTCGTCACCGCTATCCCCGTCAGGGCATGTTCTTCATCATCTCCGGCGACATCGGCATCATGTTCGCGTTGAGATGGTGCATGACCCAGAGCGAGCCGGCGAGCGTGATACCGACGATGACCAGCGTGAAGATCAGCGCCATCATGGTCCAGCCGCCTTCGGAGCGGGGGCTCATGTGCAGGAAATAGACCATGTGGACGATGATCTGGACGACGGCAAGCGCCATGACCAGGAAGGCCGTCAAGAGATTGCTATCGAAGACCCCGGCCATGACGAGAATAAACGGGATTGCCGTCAGGATGACGGAAAGCCCGAAGCCGATCATGTAGCCCTTCAGCGAACCATGGCCGGCCTCGTGACCATGGCTATGGGCGTGATGGGTTTTGGCCGCATCTTCATGGGCGGGCGCTTGCGGGTGTGAGCTCATACGAGGACTCCCATCAGGTAGACAAAGGAGAAGACGCCGATCCAGATGACGTCGAGGAAGTGCCAGAACATCGACAGACACATCAGCCGCCGGCGGTTTTCCGGAATCAGGCCATGCTTGGAAACCTGGACCATCAGCGTGATCAGCCAGATGATGCCAAAGGTGACGTGCAGGCCGTGGGTGCCGACCAGCGTGAAGAAGGACGACAGGAAGGCGCTGCGCGTCGGCCCGGCACCTTCGTTGATCAGGTGCGCAAATTCGTAGAGCTCCAGCCCAAGGAAGGCTGCACCGAACAGACCGGTGACGGCCAGCCAGAACAGTGTCTCGGCCTTGGCGTTTCTCTCCATCTGCAGCATGGCAAAGCCATAGGTGATGGAGGAGAACAGCAGCATGGCGGTGTTGATCGCCACCAGCGGCAGGTCGAACAGGTCGGCCGGCGAGGGGCCGGCGGCATAATTGCGGCCGAGCACGCCGTGGGTTGCAAACAGCACGGCGAAGATCAGGCAGTCGCTCATCAGGTAGAGCCAGAACCCCAGATTGGTGCTGCCTTCCGGATGGTGGTCTTCCTTCAGATAGAAGACCGGTTTTTCGCCGTCCTGCGTCTGGATGTTGTGTGCCATGTCTGTTGCCATGTCAGGTCCGCTCCGCGAGCAGCTTGGTGTACGCATCTTCCGTCGCGGAAACGGTTTCCGCCGGAATGTAGAAGTCGCGGTTGTAGTTGAACGTATGGCCGATCGCGATGGCGAGGAGACCGATGGAAGAGATGATTGCCAGCCACCAGATGTACCAGATCATTGCAAAGGCAAACACGATGCTGATGGCAGCCAGAATGACGCCGGTGCCAGTGTTCCTTGGCATGTGGATCTGCCTGAAACCGTTGAGCGGACGCTCATAGCCGCGGTTCTTCATGTCGTACCAGCTGTCGTGATCGTGCACGACCGGGGTGAAGGCGAAATTGTAATCCGGCGGTGGCGACGACGTCGACCATTCGAGCGTGCGGGCGTCCCACGGATCGCCGCTATCGCAGCGCAACTGGTCGCGCCTGAGGTAACTGACGACGAGCTGGATGACGAAGGACGCGATACCGACGGCAATCAGGACAGCGCCGAAGGCCGCAATGATGAACCAGATCTGCAACGACGGGTCCTCGAACTGCGAGACGCGGCGGGTTACGCCCATGAGCCCGAGTACATAGAGCGGCATGAAGGCGAAGAAGAAGCCGATCTGCCAGAACCAGAAGCTCATTTTGCCCCAGAAGTGATCGAGCTTGTAGCCGAAGGCCTTGGGCCACCAGTAGACGATGCCGGCCATCAGCCCGAACAGCACGCCGCCGATGATGACATTGTGGAAATGAGCGATGAGGAAGAGCGAGTTGTGCAGCACGAAGTCTGCCGGCGGAACGGCGAGCAGTACGCCGGTCATGCCGCCAATGACGAAGGTGATCATGAAGCCGATCGTCCAGTACATCGGCAGTTCGTAGCGAATGCGGCCGCGATACATGGTGAAGAGCCAGTTGAACATCTTGGCGCCCGTAGGGATCGAGATGATCATCGTGGTGATGCCGAAGAACGCGTTGACCGAAGCGCCCGACCCCATCGTGAAGAAGTGGTGCAGCCAGACCAGGTAGGAGAGGATCATGATGACGCAGGTCGCATAGACCATCGAGGCGTAGCCGAACAGGCGCTTGCCGCAAAAGGTCGCAACGACTTCGGAAAAGATGCCGAAGGCCGGCAGGACGAGGATGTAGACTTCCGGATGGCCCCAGATCCAGATGAGGTTGATATACATCATCGGATTGCCGCCGAGATCATTGGTGAAGAAGTTGGTGCCGGCGTAACGGTCGAGCGTCAGAAGGGCGAGCGTCGCGGTCAGGACCGGGAAGGTGGCAACGATCAGGATGTTGGTGCACAGCGAGGTCCAGGTGAAGATCGGCATCTTCATGAAGGTCATGCCCGGCGCGCGCATCTTGACGATGGTGGCGATCAGGTTGATGCCCGAGAGCGTCGTTCCTATACCGGCGACCTGAAGGCCCCAGATATAATAGTCGACCCCGACGCCGGGGCTGTAATCCGAGCCGGAAAGCGGCGGGTAGGCGAGCCAGCCCGTGCGGGCGAACTCACCGACGAACAGCGACATCATGATGATAACAGCACCAGCCGTCGTCATCCAGAAGGAGAAATTGTTGAGGAACGGGAAGGACACGTCGCGCGCGCCGATCTGCAACGGCACGACATAGTTCATGAAGCCGGTGACGAACGGCATCGCCACGAAGAAGATCATGATCACGCCATGGGCGGTGAAGATCTGGTCGTAGTGATGCGGATTGAGGTACCCTTCATTGCCGTTGAAGGCAATCGCCTGCTGGATACGCATCATGATCGCATCGGCAAAGCCGCGCAGCAGCATGATGATCGCCAGGATGATGTACATGATGCCGATCTTCTTGTGATCGACGCTGGTGAACCATTCCGTCCAGAGATATCCCCAGAGCTTGAAATAGGTGACGAGCCCGAGAACGGCGATGCCGCCGAGCGCCACGCCGAGGAACGTCACGACCAGAATGGGCTCATGATAGGGGATGGCTTCCCAGGTGAGCCGTCCGAAGATGAATTCCGTCAAAGTGCTATAGCCGAACATGGTTTTGTCCAAAATGTCGCGGGCGCGGCCTTACGGCTGCGTCGTGCTGTTGGTGTTCAGTTGCGCCGGAGCGGGCCCGTTCTGATTATTTTCGGGCATGGAATCGCCCCCATGCATGGAATGGTCCATCGGCATCTGGTCATCGACGCCTTTGGCAGGCTCTTCGGCGCGCGCCGGATTGCCGGTTGCCGGGAAGGTCGCTGCCGGCGCCTCTTCGGTGCTGTGGCGATTGTCATAATTCAGCCGTGCCCGGTTTTCAGCGCTCTCGGCGCCGCCGCCGCCCATCATGTCGATATGCATCATCTCGCTCATGCACATCTTGCCGGGATGGGCGCACATGTTGAGGATGGAGGTATAGAGGCCGTCATCGACGGTGGCATAATAGCGGACCGGCTCCTTGGTGCTCGGCTTTTCCAGCTTCAGATAGGCGTCGCGGTTCAGCGCCGTGCCCTGTGCCTTGACCCGTGCAACCCACTGGTCGAAGCCAGCCTGCTGCAGGCCGTGGAATTTGAAGCGCATGTGGGAAAAGCCGTCACCGGAATAATTGGCGGAGAGGCCGTCATATTCGCCCTCCTTGTTGATCACCGCATGAAGGCGCGTCTGCATGCCCGGCATGGCGTAGATCATGCCGGCAAGAGCCGGCACATAGAAGGAGTTCATCACCGAGGATGCAGTGATCTTGAAGTTGATCGGCACGTCCACGGGGGCCGCCATCTCGTTGACGGTGGCGATGCCGTAGTCCGGATAGAAGAACAGCCATTTCCAGTCCAGCGCCACCACTTCGACGGTGATCGGCTTCACATCGGCCGGAACGGCGCGTTCCGCGTCGATCCGGTCCAGCGGACGGTAGGGATCGAGCTTGTGCGTGCTGATCCAGGTTACTGCGCCAAGCGCGATGATGATGACCAGCGGTGCCGACCAGATGACAACTTCGAGTGCAGTCGAATGATGCCATTCGGGATCATACTTGGCGCTGGTGTTGGAGCCGCGATACCGCCAGGCGAAAAACACCGTTAGGAACAGCACCGGCACGATGATCAGAAGCATCAGCACCGTCGAGATGATGATGAGGTCCTTCTGCTGCATGGCGATGTCGCCGGACGGGGCCATGACAACCAGATTGCATCCGGCCAGGACCAGGAGCGGCAACAGGGCGAGAAAACGGCTGGCGGATTTGCATAGGGACATAGCGGGCTCGAATTTTGCGTTCCGTGGGTACCGCACTAACGAAGCGACTGTGATCAAGGAATGAGGTGCTTCGTCGCAGTGCAGCAATTTGTCGCGTTGCAAAAAATATGGCTGCGATCGAAATCGAGCGTCTGGCTGAATTAAGATATAAACGGTCTTGAGCGGAGATCAAACGATCTCTGCACTTGTATGCGATGCGGCGGTGGTGTTTTCTAGGATGGACCGCAACGTTTTTGCACCATATTCTAGATCATGGTCCGGCCTGGGTTCACTCTGTGATGAAATCGGAATCCCGCGAGGAGAAAAGATTATGGGCGTAGTGGCAAATCCTTCGTCATCGGGGCTTGAGCGAGACGCCCGGCGCATGCACGGCGACAAGCCGCTGTCGGCCGGCAGCATCGCCCTTGGCGTGATCATCGGCCGCATGTCGGAGTTTTTCGACTTCTTCGTTTACGGTCTTGCCTCGGTCCTGGTTTTCCCACGGCTGATCTTCTCGTTTGCGCCCAATCCGGTGGCGGCAACGATGATGTCCTTTGCCGTCTTCTCACTGGCCTTTCTGGCGCGCCCGGTCGGCTCCTTCGTCTTCATGTGGATCGATCGAAATTACGGACGCGGCACGAAGCTGACGATTGCTCTTTTCATTCTCGGCGGCTCCACCGCCTCCATCGCCTTCCTGCCCGGTTATGAAACTGTCGGATACTGGTCGGTGGCGCTTCTGGCGCTGTTCCGGCTTGGCCAAGGGTTTGCGCTCGGCGGCGCGTGGGATGGCCTCGCATCCCTGCTCAACCTCAATGCACCGCCAAACCGCCGTGGCTGGTACGCGATGATCCCGCAGCTTGGCGCGCCGATCGGGTTTGCGCTGGCCAGCACCCTGTTCGGCTATTTCGTTGCCAACCTGTCCGACGCGGACTTCCTGTCCTGGGGATGGCGCTATCCGTTCTTCGTGGCCTTCGCAATTAACGTCGTGGCGCTGTTTGCCCGTCTGCGCATCGTCGCCAGCCAGGAATTCGGTTCGGCGCTGGAAAACAACGAGCTGCAGGCCCGGCCGGTTTTCGAGATGCTGAGCAAACATTCGTCCGATGTGCTGCTTGGAGCCTTCGCGCCACTGGCGAGCTTTGCCATGTTCCACCTCGTGACGATCTTTCCGTTGAGCTGGGTAACGCTGTTCGGCGGTCAGTCGGCAGCGCAGTTCCTCTGGGTGCAGGTAGCAGGTGCTGCCGTCGGCTTTGTCGCCATCATCCTCTCCGGGGTCATTGCCGACCGCATCGGCCGCCGCAACCAGTTGATGATCGGCGCGATCATCATCGCCATCTTCTCTTTTTCGGCGCCGTTCCTGCTGGATGCCGGCCGCACGGGGCAGGATGCCTTCATCATCATCGGCTTTGGTATTCTGGGCCTGTCTTTCGGCCAGGCGTCCGGCGCCGTGTCGTCGCGGTTCGGTCAATATTACCGCTACACTGGGGCAGCACTGACCTCCGATCTTGCCTGGCTGATCGGTGCTGGTTTTGCGCCGCTGGTGGCGCTTGGCCTTGCCAGCAATTTCGGCATCATCTTCATCGGCGGCTACCTGATATCCGGCGCCATCTGCACGATCATCGCTCTGAGCGTCACCCGGGCGCTGGATTTGAGTGGAGAGCCGGATGCGAAACCGGAGTCGGCTTCAAGTGGTAAGTGACAGATCCCGGCTCAGGGCCGGGATACGGATTTATCGCCAACAGTAACGGACCAAGTCCGGCGGGTACTTTTGCTTTTTATCGGGATATCTCGCCCGGTGGTGGCCGCGCTATCAACCAAAGTCATTTGCGACTTGTCGATCAAGAGCGCAGCTACGGGATTGGAGCCGTCCGGTCTCAAGCTTCCTTGAAGACGTCTTCCCGGCTCTTCCGCATCTTCGGTAGAACAGCGACCACAAGGGCGAAGGCGCCGACAACCAGGAGTGTCGCGGAGAGAGGCGACTGAAGAAAGGTCAAGGGATTGCCATCCGAGATGATCAGTGCCTGACGCAGCGTCTCTTCCAGCAACCGGCCCAGCACGAACCCAAGGGCCAGTGGCGCTGGCTCGAATTCGAGCTTGTAGAGCGCATAGCCGACAAATCCGAAGAAGGCAGCCATCATCACCTGGGCGGAATCATTGCTGATCGAATACAGCCCGATGCAACAGAAGCAGACGATTGCCGGAAACAGCAGGCGATCGGCACACGCAAAAGCTTCACCCAAAGGCAAATCAGTGGCAGGTTTGATGACCAACATCAGGTTGCCAATCCACATCGACGCGACCAGTCCCCAGAACAGCTCCGGATTGCGTTCGATAACTTGCGGACCCGGGACGATACCTTGGATCGTCATGGCGCCGACCATCAAGGCCATGACCGCATTTGGCGGCAGGCCAAGCGTCAGAAGCGGAATGAAGGACGTCTGCGCACCAGCATTGTTGGCGCTCTCCGGGCCGGCAACTCCAGCTGGCGCACCGTGACCAAAATCCTGGCCGTTTGGAAAGCCGTTTTTCCACAGCGTAACTTGCGAAGGGGCCAAGGATCACGCCGTTGCCGGGCAGGACCCCGAGGATCGATCCGAGGAAGGTGCCTCGCAGAATGGGGCTGTGTTTTCCCGCAGTTCCCGCAGGGTCGGCCAGAGGCGGCCGATACGGCTGCGCACGACATCGCGCGATTCCGGGTCCGCCAGGTTCTTGAAGATTTCGCCGAAGCCGAAAATGCCCATGGCCAAGATGACGAATTCGATACCGTCATGCAGCATCCCGAAATCCAACGTCATGCGTTCGCGGCCGGTTTCCATGTCTGCGCCGAAGCACGACAAAAGAACACCAAGGAGGATCATAGCGATCGCCTTGAGCAGCGAACCGTGCGCCAGCACAACCGCGAAGACGAGGCCCATGATCATCAAGGAAAAATACTCGGCCGGACCAAACATTAGCCCGATGCGCGTCATCAGAACGCCGAGCGAGGCAATAACGACGGTTGCTACGGTCCCGGCAACGAAGGAGCCAAAGGCAGCAAGGCCGAGCGCGAGTCCTGCCTGACTATTCTGGGCCATCTTGTGACCGTCAATCGCGGTGACGACAGCCGTTGCTTCACCCGGAATGTTGACCAGGATCGCGGTGGTCGATCCGCGCACCATAATAGATGCCTGCGAGCATGATCAGCGAAACGGTCGGATCAAGCGACAAGGTAACGGGCATTTCGAATTCCTGGACCTCAAGGCTTTTCTCGCAGTGCTCGATCTCGGCTCCTTCAACGAGGCCGCCCGGCAGCTCAATTTGTCACAACCTGCGCTTTCAAGACGGATCAAGGGCCTGGAGGCCTCCATCGGCGCGCAGCTCATCGAACGGACGACGCGTCATGTGGCGCCAACGCAGGTCGGACGCGAACTTTTGCCGCTGGTACGGCGTCTGGTCGATGAATTCGAAGAGTCTATTCTGTCCATCAGCGATCTTGGCGGGCGTCATCGCGCGCAGGTCACCATCGCGTCGGTTCCGACTGCAGCCTTCTATTTTCTTCACAAGGGTTGTAAGGTCATTCAACGATAAATTTCCGGGCATTCGTTTTCGCATTCTTGATCTGTCGGCCAATGAAGGGCTTGATGCGGTGGCAAACGGCGAAGTCGAATTCGGCATCAATATTACCGGGGCCGCGCGCGCCGATCTCAATTTCACACCGCTTGCTGACGATCCTTTCGTGCTTGCCTGCCGCCGCGACCACCCGTTGGCCAACTCGAAGCAACTCACCTGGGCGGATCTCGCAGGCCACCCGCTTATCGGCGTCAGCAAGACCAGCGGCAATCGCGCCGTGCTCGACCAGGCGCTGGCCACGGCGAAGGTTCAGCTCAACTGGTTTTACGAGGTCAATCATCTGTCCACGTCGCTTGGCCTCGTCGAGGCTGGACTTGGCATTTCCGTGATGCCTCGGCTGGCCACGCCGCAGGTCGAGCATCCGCTGATTGCGACAATCCCGCTTTCCGCTCCGACCGTTAGCCGGACGATCGGACTGGTGGAACGCCGCGGCGGGCGGCTTTCACCAGCAGCCATCCGCTTTCGCGAGATGCTGGTCCAGGAGTGGACAGCCTACTGACGCGGCGGCGGCTGAAACGGTAAGCCCCATGGCAGCGGACATATTCATCCAGCAAGCTGGGTTCTTGTCTCGACAGACCGCGTGAATTCCACGCTCAATCTGTTTGACTGCCCGGTTCAGACTGCTGCGGAGTGCCGTGTCGGGGCCGCCGAAAAATAGGTATCGAAGCGCGCCGCGATGAGGCGAACGAAGGGGCGGCCTTTGGGCGTTACATCAAAACCGTGGTCACGCCATTCGCACAGCCTGTCGCTTTCCATTGCCGCCAAGTGTTTCGCCTGCATAATGACATCGCCGGCGAGAGCGCCGAAGCGGCGGATGGCGTCGTCACTCGAAAAGCGGAAATCGCACATCAGCTTTTCGATCACCCACCGGCGGACGCGGTCGTCTTCCGATAGCGCGACGCCGCGTACGGTGGCAAGACCCTCGTCCTCTATGCGGCGCGTGTAGTCGCCGGTCGCTGGTGTGTTCTGGAGATAGCCTTGCGCGAACTGGCTGATGGCCGAAGGGCCGAGCCCGATGATGGCGTCGCACTGGTCGGCGGAGTAGCCCTGGAAGTTGCGCCGGAGTCTGCCCTGTATTGATGCCAATGTCAAAGTATCGCCGGGCATCGCGAAGTGGTCGATGCCGATCGCCCGATATCCGGCATCAAGCGCCAGCGCCCGCACGGCTTCCGATTGCGCGTAACGCTCCATTCCGTCCGGCAGCCATTCATCCTTGATCTGGGTCTGGTGTTTCTTCATCCAGGGCACATGGGCATAACCGAACAGTGCCATGCGGTCGGGCGCCAGATGCAGCGCCTGGCGGAATGTCGCAGTGGCGCTTTCGACGGTTTGGTGGGGCAAGCCGTAGAGCAGGTCGAGATTGACGGAATTGATCCCGCGAGCACGGGCGCCGTCAACGGCGTAGGCCGTCTGCTCGAAGCTCTGCAACCGGTTGATAGCCTCTTGCACGCGCGGATCGAAATCCTGGATGCCGAGACTTGCCCGGGTCGTGCCGAACTCCGCCAGGGCGTCCAGCCTTTGATCATCCATGTCGTTCGGATCGATCTCGATGCTGATGTCCGCATCGGGCAGGACATGAAGGGCGTTGCGGAGATACGCACCCAGAGCGATCAGATCGTTCGGACGCAGCATCGTCGGCGAGCCGCCTCCTAGATGGATTGCGCCGACCGGCACGTGCCCGTCGAGAAGCCGGCCAATAGTGGCGATCTCGGCTTGGAGAACGCGGAGATAGGCGCTGACCGGTTCGTAGCGCAATGTCTGTTTGGTATGGCAGGCGCAGAACCAGCATAGCCGGTCGCAGAACGGGATGTGCAGATAGAGTGACACCGGCTTGCCGGCAGGCAGCTTCGATATCCACTGCCTGGCAGTCTCGGGTCCGAGGCCGGAGTGGAAATGCGGCGCGGTCGGGTAGCTGGTGTAGCGGGGCACCTTCGCATCAAGCATCGTTGCTGTTGGCAGCATGGGGGTTGTCCGATCTGGGCATCGTTCGGGGGCCTGTCCAAAAGGAATGGCCTTCGCGGGCAACCTGTCCATATTCTTCACGCGTCGCTTTGATCTGGATCAAGGCGTGTCTCTTCGCTTCCCCCGAGAAGGAGGCAGGGGACCGCCGCGCGCGGTCCGACATCTGATTGATGCGGGGACGACGAGATGAAATACGGATCGGCGATCATAGGCATCGGCATAGCGGCGTTCTTCGCGCTGCTTGCTGCCGGCCTTGCCAAGGACGAGCTGTTCGCAAGCCACATGGGAATTCTGGTGATCGTGCTGATCGGCACGGTTGTCGTCTTGATGCGCGGGGCGTCGTTTGTGCCACAGCCGGCGGTGGACATGTCGGCCTATATGGACGGCCCGATCCGCTACGGCGTGATCGCCACGGTTTTCTGGTGTGTCGTTGGCCTTTTGGTCGGCGTCGTCATTGCGTTGCAGCTGGCCTATCCGGATCTCAATGTCGAGCCGTTCCTGTCCTTCGGGCGCGTACGGCCGCTGCATACCTCGGCCGTCGTCTTCGCCTTCGGCGGCAATGCGCTGATCGCGACATCGTTTTACGTCGTCCAGCGCACCAGCCGCGCCCGTCTGTTCGGCGGCGATCTCGCTTGGTTCGTCTTCTGGGGTTACCAGCTGTTCATCATCATGGCCGCGACCGGCTATCTACTCGGCATCACCCAGGGCCGCGAATATGCGGAGCCCGAATGGTATGTCGATCTCTGGCTGACGATCGTCTGGGTCTGCTACCTCATCGTCTTCCTCGGCACGATCCTGCGCCGCAAGGAACCGCATATCTACGTCGCCAACTGGTTCTACCTGTCCTTCATCGTCACCGTGGCGATGCTGCACATCGTCAACAACCTGGCGGTTCCGGTGTCGATCACCGGCTCGAAGAGCTATTCGGCCTTCGCCGGCGTGCAGGATGCGCTGACCCAGTGGTGGTACGGCCATAATGCGGTTGGTTTCTTCCTGACGGCGGGCTTCCTCGGCATGATGTATTATTTCGTGCCCAAGCAGGCGAACCGTCCGGTCTATTCGTACCGCCTGTCGATCATCCACTTCTGGGCGCTGATCTTCCTCTATATCTGGGCCGGTCCGCACCATTTGCACTATACCGCGTTGCCCGACTGGGCGCAGACGCTCGGCATGGTCTTCTCCATCATGCTGTGGATGCCCTCCTGGGGTGGCATGATCAATGGCCTGATGACGCTGTCGGGCGCCTGGGACAAGATCCGCACCGATCCGATCATCCGCATGATGGTCGCAGCCATCGCCTTCTACGGCATGTCGACCTTCGAAGGTCCGATGATGTCGATCAAGGCGGTCAACTCGCTCAGCCACTATACCGACTGGACCATCGGCCACGTCCATTCCGGCGCGCTCGGCTGGGTCGGCATGATCACCTTCGGCGCCATCTATTTCCTCGTGCCGAAGCTATGGAACCGTGAACGGCTCTATTCGGTACGCATGGTCACCTGGCACTTCTGGTTCGCCACGCTCGGCCTCGTCGTCTACGCCGCCGTCATGTGGGTCTCGGGCATCCAGCAGGGTCTGATGTGGCGTGAATACGACCAGCAGGGCTTCCTCGTCTACTCCTTCGCCGAAACCGTCGAGGCGATGCACCTCTACTATGTCGTGCGTGCGCTGGGCGGAGCTCTCTATCTGGTCGGCGGGCTGATCATGGCATGGAACGTCACCATGACCATTCTCGGATATCAGCGCGACGAACAGGAAATCGGTGGCGCCATGCTCGCTCCGCAAGCGGCCGAATAAGGAAAGAAGACCATGGGTATCCTGGACAAACACGCGATCCTCGAGCGCAATGCGACACTTCTGCTGATCGGCTCGTTTCTGGTGGTCAGCATAGGAGGCATCGTCGAGATCGCACCGCTGTTCTATCTCGAAAACACCATCGAGAAGGTGGAGGGCATGCGGCCCTACTCGCCGCTGGAACTCACCGGCCGCAATATCTACATCCGCGAGGGCTGTTATGCCTGCCATAGCCAGATGATCCGGCCGTTCCGCGATGAAGTTGAACGCTATGGCCATTACAGCCTGGCGGCGGAATCGATGTACGATCATCCGTTTCAGTGGGGGTCGAAGCGCACCGGCCCGGACCTCGCCCGCGTCGGCAACCGCTACTCCAACGAATGGCACGTCCAGCACCTGACAGAGCCGCGTGATGTCGTGCCGGAATCGATGATGCCGAGCTACGCCTTCCTGAAAAGCAAGCCGCTTCCGCTCAAGGATTTCGCCAGTCATCTCAAGGCCAATGCCGCCGTCGGCGTGCCCTATAGCCAGGAGATGATCGACAATGCCGATGCCGACCTGCGCGCCCAGGCCGATCCGACGGTAGACACTTCGGGTATCGAGAGCCGCTACCCGAAGGCCCGCATCGGCGATTTCGACGGCAATCCGCAGGCGATCACCGAAATGGATGCGCTCGTCGCCTACCTGCAGATGCTCGGTACGCTGGTGGATTTCAAAACCTACGACGAAGCCGGCAGCGACCGCTGAGAAGGAGAATCCGATGGAATATCAACAATTGCGGACCTTCGCCGACAGCTGGGGGCTCTTGGCTATGGCGCTGTTCTTTCTCGGCACGCTGATCTTTGCGTTTCGCCCGGGCAGCCGGAAATCTGCCGATGAAGCCGCGCAAATCCCGCTCAAGGATGACTGACATGCACGATCCTCATAAAGATTCTCATCTGGATGAATTGTCGGGCGTATCAACGACCGGGCACGAGTGGGACGGCATCAAGGAACTCAACAATCCGCTGCCGCGCTGGTGGGTACTGACCTTCTACGCCTGCATCGTCTGGGCGCTTGGATATACCGTGTTCTATCCGGCGTGGCCGTTGCTGACCTCGGCAACCACGGGCGTGCTCGGCTACTCAAGCCGCGCGGATGTGCGCAGCGAACTGGCAGTCGCCGAAGCTGGCCGTTCGGGCTATGTCGCTGCGATCAAGGCTGCCGACATGCAGCAAATCCTTGCCGACGAGACGTTGCGCACGGTCGCCACGGCCGCTGGTAATGCTGCCTTCAAGGTTAATTGCATCCAGTGCCACGGATCGGGTGCGCAAGGTTCGAAGGGGTTCCCGAACCTCAACGATGACGATTGGCTCTGGGGCGGAACGCCGCAGCAAATCCTCACGACGATCACCCATGGCGTTCGGGCGCCGGAAGATGCCGATACGCATGTCAGCGAGATGCCCGCCTTCGCCGATATTCTCAAGTCCGAGCAGATTGCCTCCGTCGCCACTTTCGTCGCCGATCTCCCGAAAGGCGCGAACTCTACGGAAACAGCTGCGCCCGGCGCGGAGATTTTCGCGCAGAACTGCGCCAGCTGTCACGGCGAGCGCGGCGAGGGCAACCAGGAGATGGGCGCGCCCAATCTCGCCGATACGCTGTCGTTGCTGGCCGATGGCGAGGAGGCGATCGCCGCACAAATCCGTGCGCCAAAGCACGGCGTCATGCCCGCATGGGGCGGACGTCTTGGCGATGTCACCGTCAAGGAACTCGCGGCCTATGTGTATTCGCTCGGCGGCGGCAAATAGACTTCGCGATACGGTCGCTTGACCTCGATCAAGGCGATTGGCGCCGCTCGGTGCCACTCTCCGGTTCAAAGACGAGTGGCCGGCCCTGCCGGCGTCATGCCCTGGGCGGCTGGAATGCTGGAAAAAATGGATATCGAGAGACTGGACGCCGAGGCGGTCAATTCGCAGAAGCAGCGGCAGGTGCTTTATGCGCCGCGCAAGAAGATCTTCCCGAAACGCGCCTCGGGAGGGTTTCGCCAGTTCAAATGGCTGGTGATGGCGATTACGCTCGGGATCTACTATCTGGTGCCATGGCTGCGCTGGGACCGCGGCGGCTATGCGCCCGACCAGGCGGTGCTGATCGATATCGCCAACCGGCGCTTCTACTTCTTCTTCATCGAAATCTGGCCGCAGGAGTTCTTCTACGTCGCTGGTCTGCTGGTCATGGCCGGCCTCGGCCTGTTCCTGCTGACCTCGACGGTCGGGCGCGCCTGGTGCGGCTACACTTGCCCGCAAACAGTGTGGGTCGACCTCTTCCTTGTCGTCGAACGGGCGATCGAAGGTGATCGCAATGCGCGCATCAAGCTCGACAAGGAACCTTATTCGCTGCGCAAACTGACGCTGCGGACTGCAAAACATGGCGTCTGGTTGCTGATCGCAGTGGCCACTGGCGGTGCCTGGATTTTCTATTTTGCCGATGCTCCGACCTTGCTCAAGGATGTTTTCACCGGCCAGGCAGCCTTCGTTGCCTATTGCACCATCGCCGTCCTGACAGCAACGACCTACGTGTTCGGTGGGCTGATGCGCGAGCAGGTCTGCACCTATATGTGCCCCTGGCCACGCATCCAGGCGGCGATGCTCGACGAGGCGTCGCTGACGGTGACCTACAACGACTGGCGCGGAGAGCCGCGTTCGCGACACGCCAAGAAATCGGCAGCGCAGGGTGCGGTGGTCGGCGACTGCGTCGATTGCAATGCCTGTGTCGCCGCCTGTCCGATGGGGATCGATATCCGCGACGGTCAGCAGCTCGAATGCATCACCTGCGCGCTGTGCATCGACGCCTGTGACGGGGTGATGGACAAGCTTGGGCGGGAGCGCGGCCTGATCTCCTACACGACGCTCAACGACTACAATGCCAATATGGCGCTGGCGACAGCCGGAGGTACGCAGCCAATCGACCCGACGCGGGTGCGCACGGCTGACGGCAAGCTTGCTACGGCGCTACAGCATATTAGCCTTGCTTCGTTTCTACGGCCAAGAACGTTGCTCTATGCCGCATTCTGGTCGTTGATCGGTGTCGGCCTCGTCTACGGGCTGGTGACGCGCGAGCGGCTCGACGTCAATGTCCTGCATGACCGCAATCCGCAGTTCATCATGCTGTCGGATGGTTCGGTGCGCAACGGTTACACGCTGAAGATCCTCAATATGATCGCCAAGCCTCGGGTAATGGCCGTGCGTATCGAAAGCCTGCCACAAAGCTCGATCACGATCGCCGGTGTCGAGGCTCAGAGTGACGGGGCGTTCCTCGTTCCGGTCGAGCCGGATCGCCTGCGCAGCCTGAAGGTCTTTATCACTCAACCGCGTCACGCCAGCGCGGATCAGGTGCAGACATTCCGCTTCATCATCGAGGATACGCAAGGCCCCGAGACCAAGACCTACACGGCTACATTTCAGACGCCGGGGAGTTCGAAATGAAAAAGGCCCGCGAATTTACCGGCCGTCACATGCTGATGATCATGCTCGCCTTCTTTGGAGTGATCATCACCGTCAATGTCGTCATGGCGCGGTTCGCCGTGACCAGCTGGACGGGACTGGTGGTCGAGAACTCCTATGTGGCCAGCCAGCAGTTCAACGAAAAGATGGTGGCCGTCAGAACCCAGAATGATCTTGGTTGGGTACCGAAGCTTGAGATCGCAGCCGGAAAAATCATCTTCACGCTCAACGATCGTATCGGTAATCCGGTCACGATGACCGGTGGCAAGGCGACCTTCCAACATCCGACATTCGAGGCTGCGGATTGGTCCATTTCGCTTCAGCCATCAGGTAACGGTCAACTCAGTGCTGCCTCGGCCATTTCTCCCGGGGTCTGGGTCGTCAATGTCGAGATCGACCGTGGCCTTACCGTGCCCTATCGCCACAGCGAGCGTATCCTTGTCAAGGACGGAGCACGCCAATGAGCTGCTGCGCCGTTGGCAATGCGTCCATGCTTGAGCTGGAGGCGGAGCGCCAGGCGATGCCGCCGGCAGACGAAATCCGCCTGCTCAGCCACGTACTTGGCGACGGTCTGAGGCAGACCAACCTGTCGGTGCCGGATGTGCATTGCGCCGCCTGCATCAGCAAGATCGAGCGGGCGCTGAGTAAGCTTGACGGCGTCGAGAATGCCCGCGTCAACCTTTCCACCCGGCGGGTCTCGATCCGCTGGCGCGACGGTGACGTTCCGGACTTCTGCGGTGCCTTGTACCGGCTCGGCTACCCGGCTCATCTCTTTTCCGAAGAGGACGGAAAGGGCGACCGCACACGGTCCGAGCTGATCCGTGCGGTCGCGGTCTGCGGGTTTGCCGCCGCCAATATCATGCTCCTGTCCGTCTCCGTCTGGTCGGGGGCGGAGGGCGCCACGCGCGACATGTTCCATTGGGTTTCAGCCCTGATCGCGCTTCCGGCGCTGTTGCTGGGTGGCGGCATCTTCTTCCGCTCGGCGGCAGCGGCGCTGCGGCATGGCCGCACCAACATGGACGTTCCCATCGCCGTCGGCATCTCGCTTGCCTTTTGCATGAGCCTTTACGAGACCATCAACCACGGTCAGCATGCCTATTTCGATGCGGTCGTCTCGCTGCTGTTTTTCCTCCTGATCGGCCGTGTGCTCGATCACGTCATGAAGGAGAAGGCGCGTTCCGCCGTCAGCAGTCTTGTGCGCATGACGCCCGCCGGAGCGGTGGTCCTCGGACCGGATGGAGCGCGCGAATATATGCCGCTCTCACGGATCGAGGCTGGGATGAAGGTATTCATTGCTGCCGGTGATCGTATTCCGGTGGACGCCATCGTCCGGCACGGTATCTCCGAACTCGACTGCTCACTGGTGACGGGAGAAAGCGATCCGCGACCGGTGATAGTAGGCGACACGATCAGCGCCGGTACACTCAATTTGACGGGGCCCTTGACGATCGAAGTCACCGCTGTAGCCGAAGCATCGTTTCTTGCCGAAGTCATCCGGCTGATGGAAGCGGCAGAAGCCGGCCGTGGGCTCTACCGGCGGATCGCCGATCGCGCAGCGAGCTACTATGCGCCAGCGGTCCATCTGAGTGCATTTCTCACAGGGATGGGCTGGCTGCTGGTCTCGGGTGATTGGCACAAGGCCGTCACCATCGCGATTGCCGTTTTGATCATCACCTGCCCGTGTGCCTTGGGGCTGGCGGTTCCCATCGTCCAGGTCGTCGCCGCGCGGCAGTTGTTCGAGCGCGGCATCATGGTCAAGGATGGCTCTGCCATGGAGCGGCTTGCCGAGGCCGATATTGCCGTATTCGACAAGACCGGAACCTTGACGCTGGGCAGTTTGAGCCTCGCCGATAGCGACGTGCGAGATGAGACAGCCCTCGCCATCGCCGTCATCCTTGCCGGATATTCAAACCATCCCGCTTCCCGCGCCATCTGGATGGCGCATCACGGTCACCATTATCCGGATATCACGGCTGACCGCGTCACCGAACATCCCGGGCTCGGGATTGAGGCGACGATTGCCGCAAAGACCTATCGCCTCGGACGCAGTCCCTGGGCGGGAACGGGCGAACTCGGCTCGCGGGGCACAACGACGGTGCTTTCGGAAGACGGGATCATCATTGCCCGCTTTACCTTCAGCGACAGGCTTCGCCCGGATGCAGCTTCGACCATCGGGCGTTTGCAGCAGAGTGGCATGCCCGTCGAAGTGCTTTCGGGGGATACACCGGCAGCCGTGCAATCCGTTGCGAAAAGCTTGAAGATCGAACGCTATGGCGCCGGGCTGCTGCCCGGCGACAAGCTGGAACGCCTGCAGGCTTTGGCACGGGAGGGCCGGAGGCCATTGATGGTTGGGGACGGGCTCAACGATGCGCCGGCACTTACCGCAGCGTATGTTTCCATGGCGCCGGCGACGGCTGCGGACGTTGGCCGCAGCGCCGCTGATTTCGTTTTTCTGCGCTCGTCCCTCAACGCCGTTGCCGTTGCACGGGACGTCTCACGCAGAGCTGGCCGGCTGATCCGGCAGAATCTGGCTCTGGCGATCGGCTACAACGCCCTTGCCGTCCCGATTGCCGTTTTCGGCTATGTGACGCCACTCGTGGCTGCCATCGCCATGTCGGCATCCTCGCTGCTGGTGATCGGCAACGCCCTGCGGCTGAATGCCGGGGGTGACAATTTCGACGTGCCGCCATCGTTGGCGGCGGCCACTCCGGAAGGACAGTTGCGATGAGATCGCTGATCTATCTCATGCCAGTTGCCATCCTGCTCGGTTCGGCCGGGCTTGGCGCCTTCATCTGGTCGCTGAGAAGCGGCCAATACGAGGATATGGATGGCGCGGCACAACGCATACTGCTCGATGACGATCGCGCAGAGGATGCGGACGAAAACGGTCCCGCTTGATCGAGGTCAAGGCAGCAGGAGGTGTACGATTGTTTCATCAATCGGAGGAACCGGCGGCGCACTTGCTGCGGTATGGTCAGATATCTGACCGGGGAGGCCCATCCATGGACGCGATTTTGCCGGACCGGGACAGAGTAGTGAGCGGAGCTCATCCGACGATTGGCTTGTTGGAGTGTGCGCTGCAAGATCAGGCGGTGCTGTGCAACGCCCTGGAAAGTGTTGCAGATCGGCTGCCGGATAAGGTTGCACACGGTGAATGCCTGCACCTGCGCCGTGCGATCCCGCCGATCCTGAAGGCCGTGCACCGGCTGGAGGAAGAAGTCATCCTCCCATGGATGATGCAGCACTTGCGAACGCCGCCCGGCTTGGCGGAAATCCTCGATCAGATACGCTATGAGCAGCTTGAGGAAGAGTGCTACGCCGAAGAACTCTGCGATGCCTTGCGCGCCTTTGGAACCGGGCTCGGCAAGCCATCGCCGGAAACGCTCGGCTACATCCTGCGTGGCTATTTCGATTGCGCCAGACGGCGCATCCGATTTGACTGTACCGTTCTGCTTCCCATGCTTTCAGCCGTCCCCATTGCTCGTTTGGCCGTCTAACCGCAACGCGCTTTCAGGCGGCTGAGGCTCGGGACGGTGATCTGACGGTTAGCAACCACGGAAATCACCCCCTCGGACCGCAGCTTGGTGATTTGGCGCGATACCGTTTCGATTGTCAGGCCGAGAAATTCGGCGATGTCGATGCGCGAAAGAGGCAGATCGAACACGGCGGTATCGCGTGTTTCGGTGCCTCTCGATGGGGCAATATGGCCGGCAATGAGATAGAGAAGGCTCGCGACCTTTTCGGCGGCGGTCTTCTGCCCAAGCGTAACCATCCAGTCCCGAGCTTCGTCGAGCTCGCGCAGAACCTGGCCAAAAAGCCGATGTTCCATCTGCGGGTACTCCACCATCAGCCGTTCGAAGGCGGCACGCGGCACTTCGCAGAGTTCGACATCGGACGCAGCTTCTGCCGTCACGGCATTCTCGCGGCCAAACAACCGGCCGAGAAAATCCGGCGCAAACTGGAGCCCGACAACCTGCTGGCGGCCGTTTTCGAGCACCTTGGTCAGTTTGACGACGCCACGCATGACGTTGGCGTAGGACTGGATCGGCGTCTCCTCGCCAGCCAGCAGTTTGCCTGCTTCGTACCGGGTCATGCGGGTGTGCTTTGCCATGGCCAGCAACTGCGCAGCATCCAGCGAACCGCACAATCCCTTGTGACGCACTTCACAGCTTCGACAGAGGAGGGGGGTGTCGGAGTTGTGTATATCGATACGGGCGGTTTCTGACAGTGGAGTTGCCCCATAAAAA
>UCKS01000042.1 GCA_900473045.1 Hyphomicrobiales bacterium | reverse complement strand
CGAATGATACGTGGGGTGCCATACGCGCTTACTACCGTTACCGGGATGCTGGCCAACCAAACCGCCTCAATTGATGCCATCGCGCAGTATCTCTTTGAGATTGCGACCGAGCGTATGGGGCTCTCATACCCAACACTTGCCGAGCGCTGCAATAAGGCTGCAAAGGCTGTCCTGGACCTTCAGCCAGACCTCTGAGCCTGCACACCATCAGGGCCAGATGCGGTACTCACCGGATGCTTACCGGCTATGCGGGCGACAAGCTGAAAAAGCGGCTGCAGAAAATGGGGAAATGGACACTCGAAATCATCAAACGTTCCGATAAGGCCAAGGGTTTTGAAATCCTGCCGCGCCGCTGGGTCGTCGAGCGGACCTTCGCATGGCTGGGTCGATGCCGCAGGTTGGCCAAGGACTTCGAAAAATCCCTCGCTTCAGCAGAAGCGTGGATCACAATCGCTCACATCCGCATGCTCACAAGACGCCTCGCAAGATACGGATATCGTTGAACCCTTTTCGAGCCCGACTCTAATCATATCAGATTCGACAGCACATTCCGGACTAGCGTCAACAGCGTTTTGATGAGCTTGGGGTTGTTTATGTCGATAATCATTAGAGTCATCCTTTAAAACTGGATTTTGAAAAATAGCAGTGTATTTTAGAGTTCGCTAATCATCATGCTTATCGTTTGCTTGAAAATGGGAGATTTTGAAGATGTCATCACAAGACGCATTCATCCTGCTTCTAAAGGCAAGCGTCGCTACCGCAATTGAACATAAGCAAGCCGCACTCTCGCTCATCGAACGGACCGCGACGCCAAGTACAAAATCAGGTCTTGTAGCCGCCCAAGCCGCCGCGTACCGCGCGCAAAAGGCAATTACCGTATTTGAGGAAGCGCTGACATTCCCGCAAGCAACGACAAGAGCAACCGACATCATGGAAGCGGGATTGGTACATCTCGACATGTGCGAAAGGCATTTGGACCGTGTAAGCGACGTAGTATTCCGAACGGAAGGCACTGAATAATGTGCCCTTAAATGGACGGCTGCCATGCTCACTTTCTCAATCATAAGCGTCGTGGTGTTCGCATTCGTACTCGGTGTAGCCCTTGGGCTTCTCGCAAATGCTGGTGACCGGCAGAGTATGAAGGATGCACAGAATAAGATCGCCGAATTGCGCGCCGCATTGCTGCAGAGCCGTCTTGAGTGCGTTGAGCAGCGGATGGACCATGAGAAACGCATCTCGCCTGCTCACGAAACCATGAGTGATTGCGAAGCGATCTTTGATGAGAAAGAGAAGCAAAAACAGCCGAGCAAAGCTGTCATCCTGCCATTCAAATAATATCGATCCCTCCGTCTCCGTCACAAACCCCGTAGCACTGAGATAATGCGTTATAGCCAGTACGCGCTTGCCACAGCCCATACAAAATAATACAAGTAAAAGCTAATATTGAAGAGGCGAATTCCGGACGACAAAATAATATTTCAAAAATTTTGGAGGAATGGATGATTAAACGTGCCGTTTGCGCCGCAACAATTTCATTTTTGTTGCTGCCGACCATCGTGAATGCGGGGAATGTTACGGTTCGAGGACTAGGTACTGCCCATTGCGGTACATGGGTGAAAAACCCCGAGTTGCGGCGCGACTACATGCAATGGTTGTTGGGTTTTGTCTCGGCGACGAACTATGCCCGTTGGCAAACCTTACCTCGTCAGTCGGCAGAAGTCGACGTGCTGAACGGCATAGACGCAAAGGCCGTCGAGGTCTGGATGACAAACTTTTGCACACAAAATCAATTGCAGCCGATCGGGATCGCCGCCGCCGTCTTGGTACATCAGGACTTTGGGAAGAGCGGAGTTCAGGATAATCTTGTGTCGAGGTAATCCAGCTATTCGAACAACCGCTTCACCAGCGTCAGCCGGTTGCCGTCATAGACCAGCGCTGGTCTTCACATCGCTAGTTGATGGGCGACGAACGCCATAGAGCGCCAGAACCTCATCAAGAAGACCGTTCGCACTGTCTTCATCAATTTCGACGCAAGTCTGCCCTTGATCGGTATCCATGACCAAAAGCCCGCGCAATGGAGCGCTCGATAGAACCGTCAATTGCGATTTGATCAGCTTAGAATTTTTTACGTCGATTCTCATGAGACCACTCTATGCCCTGTAAACTTGATTTATCTATTAGAAGCCTCTAATAAGATGTCACATCTTGTCGGGATTGCAATCCATCTGATCACACCCCGTCAATCAGCATGAGCCTATTGTAGTCAATTCCCTGAATGGATGGCTTTCAATGTTCGCTTCAATTTTAACCATCTTCGTCGTCGCGTTTGTCGTCGGTGTGGTCTTGGGCTTGGCGCTACCGTTGGTGACCGAAAGAAGCTAGACGATGCCGAAAAGGAGTTGGCTGCCCTCCGGAGCGCTTTGAAAGAAAAACAACTAGAAGCAGAAATCAGTGAGAAACTGCACCAAAAAAGAATCGCAGTCGCATACAGCGTGGTTCTGGATTATGAAACGGTTTTTGATGAATTGCGAAAGCGGAGACATGTGACCGGATCGGCTGTCATTCTGCCTTTCAGATCAAGCTCGGAAAGGTAGCGCTTATCGGGCCTATCTTGAGCAATGCCGTTGTGAGGAACCGCACGCCATGAGTCAATCATCTGATTAATGACGACCCCCTGCCATCATTCCGGTTCGATGCGCCGCGGGTTGATGTCGAATTTATTTCATCAAAGCCAGCCCCTCCGAGCTTCGCGTCGATATCTCGAATGTGATCATCGACGAAATCAAACAGAAATCGACCCAAAGACCGCCAAATAAATCAGAAACAAGATCGCTTTCCCGATCCAGATCGACGGCACGTAACTGAAGTCGACGTATTGCTCGATTGGAAATAGAGCAATGAACGCGATGGCAAGAATGTGCGACACGCCAATTATCCAACCATAGACCTCTGCACGCCGCCAATATTTTCGTCGCGGCGAAGCACTACATGGTTCACTGCATCCAAGACCAGTGAAACGCTCGGTAAAAACAAGCACGACGCGAGACTAAAGCACTTTGCATCTATTCCGCCTCATATCCTGCTCTTTGAAGAAGTTCTGGCATTCTGTGATGGAGAAGAGATCGCACATGTCCCCAAGAGCGCTTGAGAGGGCATCAAAGGTACGTGCCGCGCGTTTTCGCAACAGGGCCTTGAGTTAGGAAAAGGCCATTTCGATGGGATTGAGGTCCGGCGAATAGGGCGGCAGGAAGAGAAGCCAGGCGCCTTTGGCCTTGACCAGTTCCTCGGCTCTCCGGCTTTTGTGGAAGGCGACATTGTCGAGGATCACGCGACAATGCGAGCATTGCGCTGACGTCGCCCGGCGACAGGGTCGGTGCGAGCCGGGTTTCGACCCAGGTTTCGAAGATCTTGCCGTTCATGGCCTGTTGACGATCCAACGTGCCGTCAAACCATGGCAGCGCAGGCCGGCAATGAAGGTCTGGGTCTTCCACGAGCCGAACGGTGCATGGGTACGATAGCGCTTTCCCCTTGGCGACCATCCCGTTCGCTTGGTCAACTTCGTATTGGTCGAGGTCTCGTCGATAAAGATCAACTGCCCCAATGCTTTGTTGAAGAACCGCTTGCGCCGGGTGATCCAGAGATCACGCGCGCGGGCGATCTGCGGCCGCAACTGCTCGACTGCCTGCAGGCTTTTTTTATGGCTGAGCCCCAGCCGATGCAGAAGACGGCTGACTGTCGAGCGATCGACCAAGACACCACGCCCTGCCAAAGCGACGCATAGTTCGTTCAGCGTCAGATCGCCGTTCTCTGCCAGGCGTGAACGAACCCATTCTTCATGTCCCGCCATCTTGCCGCCGCCCAGATGCCCCTGCCGGGCAGGCGCAAGCGCACCGGACGCCCGCTTCAGGATCACCATATTGTTCACAAATCTCGGCGAAACCCGGAAATGGCGGGCAGCTTCCCGATGACTATTACCTTCCTCAACAAACGCAACAACACGCCCACGCAACTCGATCGGATGCGGCTTGCCCATGGTCGTTCTCCTTCCATTGGCCAAGGTAATCACAAATCACCAACTTTGAGAATCCTGAATCAGGTAAACCGCAACCTGCTTTAGAGCGTAAGCTGAAGACACAGAAGGAACTTTGGTGGGAATGGACCGTGGAACTGGAACGCGGCACGGAAGAGCAACGACAGAATGAAGCACAAGCTAAACGCCAAAAGAAAACGGCAGACTGGTAAAGGCGAAACCAATCTGCCGTGAGAAGGCTCATGGATTATTGAGGGTCACCAACATAAGCCACATCTAAAGTATGACACATATCGTCCATATTGCAATTGGCGGCTTCAGCTTGAGCACTAGAATAGTAGCGAAAACTAATAGTCTGCGAAACAGTTTGCGAACGATGCCGGAACGTTTACGCATCTTTTAGGAGAACAGAAAAGAAACGTTTCGCTTCGGATGGAAATTCGAACTGGTGAGGTGAATTGATTTTGTCCGCGTGGATAGGCGGGGGTTTTGTCTCAGCCAAACACTTAATCGGATTGATGCCTATGCTCATTTTCAATCTTAACTATCGTCATCCTCGCCGTCGTCCTTGGGGTATCCCTTGGAATGGTCCCAAATACTGGTGACGGCAAGCAAAAGGTGATTGATGCAAAGACGAAGATAGACGACCTGCGCGCCGCATTGGTAGCAAGCCGTCTTGAGTGCGTTGAGCAACGGATGCGCTAAGAGAAACGCATCTCGCCTGCTCAGGAAACCAAGAGTGATCACGATACGATCTTTGATGAGAAAGAGAAGCGCAAACAGTCAACAAGGTCGGCTGTGGAGTTGCCCCATAAAAACCGTGTGTGGACACCTCTCGGAATGCAAGTGATTTTTTCTTCGGTCATGAGCATGCGGTTGAGTTCCGTCGTGTGTCCGGCCTGTTGAAGTGCATCGCTTTAGATGCTGGCCATTATGGTTCGTGCGGGGGTTCGGTCCACATCGGACAGGCGTGCTCGGGGCACGTGGTTTTTAACTGGGTTTCCGATCCCGTCACTCTCAACTTTCGCCCATAAACCTCCGCTTAGATCACCCGCATGCCGACACTCCAGCCGCCGCAGTCAGATGGTAGCTGGAGATTCATACACCCCGCCGCGAGCCATCAACGCCCAAGCGACACGAGCAATTTTGTTTGCCAACGCCACTGCCACTAGCATCTTTGGCTTGCGCGCTAGCATTCGTCCAAGCCACGACTCTTTTTCACTGACCTGTTTGGCAGTGTGTCAAACAACTGCCATCGCGCCGATAATCAAGAGTTGCCTAAGATCACGTTGGCCCATCTTTGACGTCTTTCCAAGACGTGTTTTGCCCCCTGTAGAGTTCTGTTTCGGCGTGTGTCCAAGCCAGGCCGCAAAGTCCCGGCCCTTGGAGAAGGTTGATGTATCTGGAGAAAGAGCGACCATCGCTGCAGCAGTTATCGGCCCTATCCCCGGAACCTTCATAAGCCGTCGTGCCGTTTCATCCGACTGTGCGGCCTTTCTCACGACCTCGTCCAGTGTTTAAATGCGTTCACTTAGCATCTGAAGGTGCTTCAGTAGTTCTCGACCGAGCTCGACAACTGCCTCCGGCAAATCTGGCTCCGGTTCGTGTAAGACTGCGGCAAGTTGGCGAATGTTTTGCGGGCCTGTTGGGACGACAATTCCGTATTCCGCAAAGTGTCCACGAAGGGCATTTATAGTTTGCGTTCTCTAAGCCATCAACAGGTCGCGAGTTTTGAACGCCATGGCCTGGCTCTGCTGGCGCTGGGTTTTCACGCCAACAAATCGCATGGTGGGTCGAGAAGCCGCCTCAGCGATGGCTTCAGCGTCGGCGGCATCATTTTTCTGACGCTTTACAAAAGGCTTGACGTACTGAGGGGCAATAAGGCGCACATCGTGGCCCAGCTTTCCAATTTCGCGACCCCAGTGATGGGCTCCGGCGCAGGCCTCCATTGCAACAAGGCAGGTTGGATGCTCGGCTATGAAAGGCAACAGTTTTGCGCGTGATAGCTTTTTTCGAAAGGCAACTGGTCCATCAGACGCCATTCCGTGCAACTGGAGTACATTCTTTGCGAGATCAATTCCGATGATAAAGCGACCGTTCATAACCTCTCCGTTAAAGACACTACTATCTTGGCATATTGCGATGCCGGTAGGAGGTGTCCACACCATCGGACAGGATCAGATTTCTATTTGACGGTTTAAGAACTCACGCGGGGATCGATATCCCAAAGCCTTGTGCGGGTGAAGGGTGTTGTAGAGCTCGAACCACAATGGCAGTTGGGCGATGGCGGTTTCTGCGTCGGGAATGGGATTGACCGAGACGTAGTCGCGCTTGAATGTTTTGACAAAGGCTTCGGCCATCCGTTGGACTGAGGGCTGCGAATCGGCGTCGTGCAAGGCTCCATTCCGATGTCCATCAGCAGCGATTTAGTGTCCTTTGCAATGAAGCACGAGCCGTCGGTCAGCCATTCAATCGGCTTAGGAAGGGTGTTGATGCGACCGAATCCGGTGATCATTGCCACCGGACCAGCCAACAGAGGGCTTCTATCCGCCCGCTTCTCTATGGCTGCACTTTGGGTGCCCTCGCGGGCTATCTGTACTGCCTCAATGCCGAAGCACGACCTTGATATCGTGGTTGGCGGCAAAGAAATAGACCGACGATTTATCTGCCGAAATTATCATTGGATCACCATCGGAACTGACCAGCGCCCACATGACATCGCCTTGAACATCAACCTGACGCACATAGGCGGTACAATAGTCTGATTCCGGAAACTCGCTGCGATCGGCTTCCATGCTCTCGTCCCCCTGAAACGAAAACCAAGGGGTAGATTACCATGTCTAGTGCAACAAACAAATATTAGGCCTAACTAAAACCGCATATCAGGCTGCCCTATTCCGCGGTAGGGGTTATACATGCACGTTCGTTAAACGGGCGGTAACCGCCCCGGGTGCGTGCTGCGCTCCAACTGCGTTTGGAGGATTCACAAATGCCGTACGGTTGGATGTTTATTGGGGCGCTGATTGCCTGCGCTCTCAGTCTCTTAGCGATCGAACATGATCCGCCAGATCTAAAGCCGTCGCATTCGCTTGTCGTTCTGAAACGAGCGCCCTAACGCAGGGGACAGCTTAGGAAACCCGTTGCGACCTAGCTCTTTCACGGGGTTGCTAACTTCGCTCGAAAGGTGAACAACATTTCGGACTAAAACCTTCTCGTAACCGTTCCACGATGTTGCCCCTTCAACGGCAGCCGAAATACGACATCTTCGGTATGTCGCACGCGCGACTATCGTCCTCGGCAAGCTTTCCCGCACTTGTTGGCGGTAGGTTTGAAACTAGGAGACGGTCAAATAATTATTGCCACCCTGGCCTCTATCGCTTTTGCAACTTCCGCAATTGCGGTCATGCCGTTCGCGCTTATCAAAAAGCAGACCGCCGTAAACATGTCTGGCCAGATTGAATTGGCAGCCGGTGGAGCATGTCTCGCCGGCGGCTTCAATTCCAAGGACAGCAAGAACACATCCAAAGCCGACAAGGGGAGCGCCGACCCAAAGGCATAGCTCACCGGACAGAAGAACGACTTTTCGCGTTCTCTGTATTTCGTCGGCGTCGAATTGACGCGAATCTGTCGAAGCCGCCTGCGCTGTTTATACTATGCGGCACCAAGTTGATCAGCTATATTCACGGCACGTCCTCCCCGAAGAGCGATATCGACACCTTTGCATTCGGTCCGTCGATGGCGTTTTGATAGACTCCCATATCCGCTCCATCCCGTCTTGGTCGAGCTTCACCAGGCGGCCGCGGATGGCGAAGACGCCTGTGATCAGCGGAAGTTGAACGCGTCCAACCACATCGAGATGCGTTTCGAAAATCGGGTGAACACATATCGGGGGCATGAGCGGATAGGTGCGCAGGTCCTTGATCTTCGTGTACTTGTTCCGCCGGCGCCATTCACGGCGAACGGAGATGCGAAGCTCATTGCAAGCGGCGCGAAGCTGTTCGGCCCACAGCATTTCCAGGATCATTTCCGTGACAGCCTCGCGCGGTAGCGGTTCCGCTTCGATCTCTAATTCGAGAGCTTTGACGGTTTCGCTGCGGTGATAGTGCCCGTCGAGGTTGGCGCTAAGAATCAGACCGACGCTGGGCAGCAAGTGCCGGATCAGCTTGCCATCCTCGTAATGATCCTTTGCCACGCACATCCAGACGTCGGGCACGCAAAGCTGAAACATACCAACCTGGTGCATCGGGCGTGTCGTGTTGTCGTACGCTCCCTTCACCTCCATAGCAGCGATGTGCCCAGTATCGATAGCTACGACGTCGGCCCGTACCTCGCGGGCTCCGATCACCAGTTCGTTCATGATGCGGGCGCCGGGATGCCTTTCACGCAACACGTCTTCACGACCAGCACGGAGAGCAAGTGCGCTCTTGGCGGCATACCCTTGTCGGCATGACGCCTTCGTGGCGGTCATAAGCGACGGTTCGCCGAGGGCCATGTGTCTTGGAAGAGACTCATATCGCAGTTCCAAATTCTTTCTTAGCGATTCGTTTGTAGGGTTCTCACCTCAGCGCTTTCGAGTCGAAAGGTGTTCGGATATGGAAGAATTCAAGTGGAGTGACGGTGTTGTCATCCAACTCAGCTTTCGGGGCCCAAATCGCTTTGTAAGCGACACCAGAAGAGCCACCGAAATTCTCCTTTTTCAGTGGCCGGTAAGTGGAGGTAAGGCGCTCTATGCGGCGAAAGAAGCCTGTCGTGACGTTATGATGAGAATAAAACCGCCTGATCACGCCCGGGCAGCTTTTATCGCCGCCGCCAATGAGGCCGGGCTTAACATTCAAGTCGGGTCTTAAGCGCACGGCCGAGCTCTTCCGGAAATCCTGTAGAGTATTGTTAGATATACGCGTCATGCCGCCGCCGATCTGCGTCCTACCGCCTGCAAAGCAGTCTTGCACCGATCCCGAAGACGAGTGATCAACTCAAGCTTCTTCAGCTTTACGGCGTTTTCTGCCTTGTTCGTGGAGCCGTTCAGGGATGCCGGTCGGAGCTGCCGGTCTACGTCATCGGTCGATTGACACGCGCCCGTTCAAGACACGCGGATTCCGGCAATCCATGCCGGGCAATTGGCACCGCAACGACGACCCGCGACGAAAGGTCCGCAGCGCTTACCCACTTCACAGCGGCAGAGGTCTTCGAAATCTGCTAGTACGTGTTCTAGTTGTAGATCACCAAGCATTGGGGAACAGAACTGTCTGTAATGGCCCCATAAATAT
>UCKS01000102.1 GCA_900473045.1 Hyphomicrobiales bacterium | reverse complement strand
GCGCTGAACAGTGTCACGCTGACCGCTGGCGACGTTGTGACTCTTGCTGACATCGGTTCGATCATCTCGGCACTCACTGCAGCACAGATCGGCGCATTGGCTGCCGCCGGCATTGATGTCATCGATGCGACCGACAACGCGATCACGCTCTCAGCTGCTCAGGCTGCAGCCCTTGTTGCGAACGCCGGCGTCGTGATTGCGGCTGGCGACGTCGTCACCCTTGCTGACACCGGCGCCACCATCTCGGCACTTACCGCGACACAGATCGGCGCATTGGCTGGTGCTGGCATCGACATCATCGACGCGACCGACAATGCGATCACGCTCTCGGCCGCTCAAGCTGCAGCCCTGGTTGCGAGTGCCGGTATTGTGATCGCGGCTGGCGACGTCGTGACGCTTGCTGATACCGGTGCCACCATCTCGACACTCAACGCGACACAGATCGGTGCGCTGGCCGGTAAGGGCATCGATGTTATCGATGCGACCAACAACACGTTGTCGCTATCAGTTGCACAGTATCAAGCATTGGGTTCGGTCACACTGACAGCTGGCGACGTCGTCACACTTGCCGACACCGGAGCCACGATCTCCGCACTCACCGCGCTACAGATCGGCGCGCTGACTGCTGCCGGCATTGATTTCATCGATGCGACCAACAACACCCTGTCTCTGTCGGCTGCCCAGTATCAGGCATTGGGCTCGGTCACACTGACGGCTGGTGACGTTGTGACCCTAGCCGACACCGGAGCCACCATCTCGGCACTCACCGCGACACAGATCGGTGCGCTGACGGCTGCCGGCATTGATGTCATCGATGCCACCAATAACAGCCTGTCGCTATCGATTGCACAGTACCAATCACTTGGGACATTGACACTGACCAGCAGTGATACGGTTTCATTGAGTGACACTGGCAATAACCTTTCAGGGTTACTCGGAGCACAGCTTGCGAATCTGGCGGGCATGGGCATCGATAAGATCGACGCAACAGACGACGTTGTGACATTCGGAGCGGCGCAGATCGGTGGATTGCTAAACTCCCCAGGCATTTCCATCGCTTCAAACGATCTTGCAACCTTAGCTGATAGTGGGAGCAATATTGTTACTTTGTCGGTTGCTCAACTGGGATCACTGGGGGCGAGAGGTATTGATAGAGTTGACGCGACTGACAACGTTTTGTCGCTCACCGTCGCTCAATACCAGGCATTGGGGACGGTTGCGATGACGGCCGGCGACATTGTGACGCTTGCCGACATGGGCGCAAATGTCTCTGCGCTTACCGCAGCACAGATCGGCGCTCTGGACGGAGCTGGCATCGACGTTCTCGATACGACCAACAACACCCTGTCGCTGACGGTTGCGCAATATCAGGCTCTCGGAACGGTGACACTTGCGGCTGGCGATGTGGTGACGCTTGCCGATACTGGTGCCAACATTTCCAACCTGACGGCTGTCCAGATCGGCGCTTTGGCAAGCAAGGGGATTGACATCATCAATGCTGCTGACGGCACCCTGTCGGTATCCGTGGCACAGTATCAGGCACTCGGCGCTGTCACACTTGCATCCAGCAACACAGTGACGCTTGCCGATACTGGGGCCAACATCTCGGCACTAACGGCAACACAGATCGCAGCTCTGTCCAGCAAGGGTGTGGATGTCATTGACACAACGAATAACGTCCTTTCGCTCACACTTGCCCAGCAACAAGCATTGGGCGCGGTCACCCTAACAGCTGGTGACGTTGTGACCCTAGCCGACGCCGGCGCCAACATTTCGGCGCTCAACTCGACACAGATCGGTGCATTGGCTGGCAAGGGGATCGATGTGATCGATAGCACTGATAACACCCTGTCGCTTTCAGTCGCACAGTACCAGGCATTGGGCTCGGTGGCACTGACCACTGGTGACGTCGTGACACTTTCCGACACGGGGGCGGCCATCGCAGCTTTGACGGCCACCCAGTTGGGCGCATTGGCAGCAAAGGGCATCGACATCATCGACGCGACAGATGATGCAATCATACTCACCGTGGCTCAAAGCGCCGCCCTCGTGGCGGGGGGCGGCATCGGGTTTACGACAGGCGATTTCGTGACGCTAGCCGACACCGGTGCGAATATCGCACTTCTAACGGCGACCCAGATTGGGGCGCTGGCCGGAAAAGGCATCGACGTCATCGATGCGACGAACAGCACCTTGTCGTTATCTGTTGCACAATACCAGGCGCTGGGAACAGTGACGCTCACAGCGGACGACCTCGTTACACTTGCCGACACAGGTGCCAATATCGCGGCACTGACGGTGGCCCAGATCGGTGCGTTGGCTGGAGCAGGCGTGGACGTCATCAACGCAACAAACAATGTACTGTCTCTCACGCTTGCTCAGTTGCAAGCACTGGGACCCGTTGTTCTGACAGCTGCCGATGTGGTGACGCTCGCCGACACTGGCGCCAATATCTCGTCGCTGACTGCCGCACAGATCGGTGCGTTGGCCGGAAAGGGTATTGACTTTATCGATGCGTTGGACAATTCGGTCATGCTCACCGCAGCGCAGACGACAGGCCTCGTGGCGGGCGGTATCGCGCCAGGCGATACGGTTACCCTTGCCGACACAAGTGCCAACATATCGGCGCTGACGGCCGCCCAGATCGGTGCGTTGGCCGGAAAGGGCGTAGACGTCATAGACACGACAAATAATATCCTGTCGCTGTCGGTTGCACAGCATCAGGCCTTGGGCGGGGTCGCCTTGACGGCCGGTGACGTGTTGACGCTTAGCGACACCGGCGCCAATATATCGGCGCTGACGGCTGCCCAGATCGGGGCTTTGGCTAGCAAGGGCGTTGATATTATCAACACGGCAAACAATATTCTGTCGCTGTCAGTTGCTCAACAACAAGCTCTGGGCGGGGTCGCTCTGACGGCCAGCGACTCGGTGACGCTTTCCGACACCGGCGCCAATGTTTCGGCGCTGACAGCGGCGCAGATCGGTATGTT
>UCKS01000097.1 GCA_900473045.1 Hyphomicrobiales bacterium | reverse complement strand
GTTCGTTGGAGTGTCGAGAGGGGCGCGGAGGGCGACGTTCTTCGTGCCGACTGGCGTGAGACGGGCGGTCCCATCGTAGCGGCCATCCCGGATCGCGTCGGCTTCGGCACCAAGTTGATCACGTCGACCCTCAGGGCCTTCGGCGAGGCTGAACTGAGATATGTTCCTGAAGGGCTTGTGCTGGAAATAACGATGTCCTTAGCCAGAATACAACACGCTAACGAATTCCGAGACAATTAACCGTATGTTAACCATGTGGCTGTAAAGTTAAGGTACTTGGTTCTGACGCGATCTGATCAAGTACTCATCGCAACTCATGGACCTCGCGCCAAGGGAGATGATTCGCGCACGACAACATCTCCTGGTCGTAGGAAGGCAGAGTGCCCTGGAGAAAGTGGCCGTGTTCTTGGTCAATCTTGCGGAGCGTCAAGGGGACCTGGACGTGATCGATATACCCATGACGCGTACCGACATCGGCGATTACCTCGGGATGACCATCGAAACCGTATCACGGAACCTGTCGAATCTACGCGATGACGACATCCTCCGCCTGCACTCCAGCCGCTCGATCCAAATCCTGAAGCCGGTCCATCTATGACGGCTCAGCAACTGAGGATCGCCGGTCACGATCTCAATGCATCCGTTGGCGATTACCGAAAAACTGCGCTTGTCGGTAATCGTCTTTGAAGTTTGGCACCTCGACCCCACAAGTGCCGCCTCTCCACCTTCTTTGATGGGACCGCAGGCTCTTCGCCCGTATTGACAAGGGCGGGCTACCCGAGGTTCCAGAATCTCAAGCCACGCATTGCAGCGGACTTTCCTTCCTCGGTGACAGCGACAACGAGATGATTGGTGAACCCGGCACATCCTTTGACGATCTTTGCAAACTGGCCGGCTTGCTCGCTATCCTCGTGACATCCGACGTGCCCTGTCAGGGTCACCCATCGGTCCTCGACCCGAACACGAACGTCCTTCTCCAGCTTCGAGATGTTCCATTCAATCATCCTGATCAGACGACCGGCAATCTCTTCGTCGGTTTCAAGGAACTCTACGTCTGCGAACACATGGATTTTCTGGGCAAGCGCCTTTACGTCAGGAAGGTTCAGAACTGCAAACTCGATGATGGCTTTGTGACTGGCATCCGTCACGTGACCCGTGAGTATGACCACACCCTGGTGAACAGCGACGCCGATATCAGCGGGGATGATGAGCGGCAGGCACTCGAGTTTTGTCAAAATCAGTTTTCGCAGGCTAAGATCGTCCACCACATGTTCCCCTGTTCGCCCGCATTCAAATGACCAGAAAATACGATAGGGGTCTTTGACTGGGATCAAACAAAGGGTCGGGGGACCTCGGGAACGAACATACAGGCGTCGTAGTGTGGCGGCGTGATGGAAATCCGGCCGGGGGGAAGAAGGCGCGCCGGCCCTCTTGTTCAAGGTCGGCAGATCCGGAAATTTCAGCTAATGACTCTATCGAAGCCGCGGCACGAACGTGTTGGTTGGCGCTTTCGATTTACGGTTCTGGCGCTCTATCGTCATCGCGCGCCGCCACTCAGCAAGTTGCTTCCGCTCATCGAGCATGTCTAGGATACCTTGGAGCTGGTTCTCGCAAAGACGAACGTCGATACGCGCGTCTGGATCAGTCCTGGAAGATTTACCGACCGCGTGTGGTCTCGGCTTCGCTCTTACCGCGCAACGCGCCATTACATGCCTTGAGCGCGTCCGAGCGCGCGGTGTCTCTCGGCGAGGCCGGCCATTCGACGAGATGCCGGTAGCCGAGGCCGACAAGAATGGCAACGGACTGTCTGAACATGCCAGGTTTCATCGCTCTCTCCTTTCCAACTCGGAATGTTGATAGGCGCCGCCGTGACCGCCCATGTTGAGCGGACAATGTAGATTAAGCCGCCATCTGCGCTTCGATCTGCGCCGGAGCAGCAGACGTCAAAGCCGGGGCGTTTTCGATGGTATTTTTTCGCGACTTCACGGCCTCTTGGATCTCTCGAACGCGATCGATCGACAGGAGACCGTTGCTCTGATCCGCTCCATTCACCCGGACATGATCGGCAAGCTCGAACCGATGTTCGAACGGACGGCCCGCAATGCCGCGATGCAGGTAGCCCTCGGCGGACGTCTCCTGCTTCTTGCCGCTGACAGACCGAAGGTTGGAGTGGAAGGTGATCTCGAGATCATCCTTGGCAAAGCCAGCCAAATGCCGGCATGGCCTCAGCTGTCGTTTCGGCGAGATCAGCAAGTAATTCAGGCGACACGCCGAGGGCGCTCCAGAAATTGTCATGCGGCGCCTTGGCCAGATCTCGCAACAAGGCGCCAGCCCGTCCAGCGTGACGCATCGCTGGCGACCGTTTGCCTTCGCGAATCTTTACCCCGGTTGCGGACAGCAAGATCAACCCCTTCAAGAAGGCGCGCAACGGGCTTCCTCTGTTTGCAGTCTGCCACAGTCCTTCCCAAGCCTCGTGTGCTTCCCAATAGTACCCGTGATTGAAGAGGTCCTGGCCCCAGGCGAATTCCTCAGAGTCGAGAGACGCACGTGCCAAAACGGGCTGAACACCGTAGCTGTGTCCTCTAGGATCACGGACTGGATGTGGACCCTTCCCCGGCAAGTAGGCGTAGCGGGGGAACGATCTATTTGGAAGTAACCGAGGACGTCCCATAGTCCCAAAGTCCTTATTGCAAAAGCCTTGAAACAGCATGCTCTTAACCCGCCCGATGGACAACCCGCCCTCCACGTTACCAGGCTTGGGAGCTAAGCGGATAAGTCGCCCTGAAGAAATCAAGACCGACGAGCCTGTTATTACAACAGTGCCCGTAGCCAAATTCATCAGACTGATCAGGAACTTGGCGTGGCTCGAATGAACTGATTAGGGGCCGCGAGCCGTCCATAGGCTTTCCGGGAGGAAAGCGCCTTGCCTGCTGTCGCCACACAGGCGGACGCCGATGACAGCTTCCGAGTGCGCATGGATACGCTGTTGTGCAACCAAGCCGTCGGTGGGGCCGTTATAGGTAGGAGGCGCTGCTAAACTGCCCATAATCCTGGGCGCGCACAGCGTCCGCCACCTGCTTTATTCGTCGGGGATCAGCAGGACGCAGACATCGTAACAGCGGACGGCGTCTCTTCGATCATGACGAAACTTTTCTGTCTTTGTGGCACCCCGAACTGACGCAACTCGATGTGGCCAAACTGCCAGAATTTCCGCGTCGGCGTCACCCGCGCGAAGATTTGCACGACGATCATGTCGTCCAATGATGCCCATTGTGATGCGTGCCCGTGCGGCGCAAGCGAGATGGAAATGGTACTGAGAACCCTAAGGCTCAGTTACATTGCTGTCGTATCGGGGAAAACAAAAGCTGCCCAGTATAGCGATCTCGCTAGCGACGACGTGAGCAGGGCCGCCGGGTCCGCGGCCCTGCTTTGAGAGATTGTGGGTTGCGCAGCGTCCAATGGGATGATCCGCGTTAGCGTTTTGAGACTGTAGATGCAGCTGAGCGTGGGGGAGTGAGGATGGCGTGTGGGATGAAGGGCGGGCGCGACGGAAATCCCACTGGCGATGCCGCCACTGGTGTGTGCTGCCCGTCGCTGGCTGCACAAGTATGGTATAGCTAGAATATGCCCGTAGGAGGGGCATATTTCCGGAAGCCGCGCTATAACCAAACGTTCTTTCTCTACCGAATTTGATGCCAGTTTTCCGGTGATTTTCTGTGCATTTTCGACCGCTTTGCGCCCCCAAAACCAGACTTGGCTAATTTGATGAGGGGTGGGCGATTTTGGGCGGGGGACCATCACCCTAGCAT
>UCKS01000099.1 GCA_900473045.1 Hyphomicrobiales bacterium | reverse complement strand
TAGACCCTACTTCTCACGAGTTGGGGTCTCCGGCAGAGCCGGGCCGGTTCACAATTCCAGGTGTGGGTCCAATTACTGCTAACTCTATCGCGGCATTTGTACCCGACCCACATGCCTTCAAGTCTGGTCGTCATTTTGCGGCTTGGATAGGCCTGACCCCGAAATCAAATTCCACAGGTGGGAAGGCTAGATTGGGAAGAATCTCAAAAATGGGAAACCCGGTCTTACGATCTCTTTTGGTTTTGGGGGCGTCCGCCGTTATCCAGCACGCACGTCGAGGCGCAAAGGTCTCCACCTGGCTGACTGAGTTGCTGAGGCGTAGGCCATACAAGGTCGCCGCCATTGCGCTGGCCAACAAAATGGCGCGCATTGTTTGGGCTCTTCTCGTGAGAGGGGGGCAATTCCGTAACACGGCGAACGAAATAATGGCGGCCTAGTACCGAATGCAGTTCGTTTGTCGGCGGCGACAAGCTGAGGCCCAAGGTGCAAGATCAATGATGACCCCGAGGAAAGACATCCGGATTGGATCAAGACCGTGATTCCCAACGTGCTTCGAGCTCGCTGATTTGTTTAGGTCCCTCCAGTCGCGAACGTCATCAAGGCCAGTAGCCCAATGCTGCGCAAAAAGGCCGGACATATGGGCGCACCAGCCCTCGGAATATCAACGATTGAACACCTTGACCGCAGAGCCGTTCCACATATGGGAATCGCAGAAATTAAACATGCGGCAATCCGTCCACACCGCCTAGGACGAACGGTCAGGTCGAGCGGATGAACCGAACGATCAAGGAAGCGACCGTTAAGCGCTTCCATTACGATGACCACGACTAGCTACGCGCGCATCTTAAAAACGTTCTCGCAACCTATAATTTCGACCGCCGTCTCTCGACAGCAGGCCTCTTGTACTGCACCACCTCTGAAGGCGTGAAGAGTTTGAAGCTCGCTGTTCAGTCGCGGCATTAGATGGATTGGATTTAGCGTGAAACGTTCGAGCTGATTTGTCCAGTCTTTGCAGGTGAAGTCGTAACGAGTGAGGCATCCGGGCTACTGAGAAGCGGCGATCCCTCGTCTGCCAAAGTGGCGGCTCTTAAGCCGCCTTCCTCGCCGCATCGAAAGGGATTTCAACATCGACGACGAGGGTTGAAACTTGGACGCCGCGCTCCAACTTCACGCTGACCTTTTCGCTGTCGATCTCCATGTGCTTGGAGATGGCGCGGAGGATTTCGTCGCGCAATTTGACGACAAGATCAGAATCGCCGGCCGAGGCCCTCTCGTGGGCTAATAGTACCTGCAGCCTCTCGCGAGCAGCGGGTGCAGACTGAGATCGGGAAAATAAACGGAAAAGATTCATGCTGCTTTCCTTCCGAAGATCCTGCCGAACAAACTCTGCTTTTCACCGGGAATGGTGATAGGCAGGATTTCGCCCTTGAGCCGGCGTGCGGCATCGAAATAGGCCATCGCCGGTGCGCTGCGGCCATCCGCCAGGGTGACGGGGGCGCCTACGTTTGATGCACGTAAGACATCCATGCTTTCCGGAATGATGCCGAGAAGGGGAATCGATAGAATATCGAGAACGTCATCGACCTTGAGCATGTCGCCGCGTTCCGCTCGAGCCGCGTCGTAACGGGTCAAAAGCAAGTGCTTCTCCATCTGTTCGCCATTTTCGGCTCTCAGCGTTTTGGAATCGAGCAGACCAATGATGCGGTCGGAATCGCGCACCGAGGAAACTTCCGGATTGGTCACGACGATAGCGACGTCGGCATGACGCATGGCGAGAGTTGCGCCGCGCTCAATGCCCGCAGGACTGTCACAAATGACCCAATCAAAGGCACTTTTGAGCGCCTCAATAACCTTCTCCACGCCTTCCGGCGTGAGGTTGTCCTTGTCGCGGGTTTGCGATGCCGCGAGCAGATAGAGGGTTTCCACGCGCTTGTCGCGGATCAGTGCCTGCGTCAGTTTAGCTTCGCCCTGGATGACATTGACGAGATCGTAGACCACGCGTCTTTCCGCACCCATCACTAGGTCGAGATTGCGCAGGCCGACATCAAAGTCTACCACCACGACCTTGTCGCCATTCTGTGCGAGCGCGGCGCCCAATGCTGCGGTCGATGTCGTTTTGCCAACGCCGCCCTTGCCGGACGTGACCACGATTACCTTGCCCATGTACCTCTCCAATTCAACAGGAATACGTCTTCATATTTAGCTGAGCGCTTCAGCCCTGAGCGTCTCGCCTTCAAGCCAGATCTGGACCGCTCTTCCACGCAGCCGCGGATCCATGTCCTCGGAAGTCTGGTAGAATCCGTCGATCGCAATCAGCTCCGCTTCAAACTTGCGGCAGAAGATGCGCGCCGAGGCATTGCCCATGGTGCCAGCCATTGCCCGGCCTCTGAGAGCGCCGTAGACATGAATGGACCCCCCGGAAACCACCTCCGCACCAGATGCCACCGAGCCGACAATGGTCATGTCGCCATCGGGGTGGAAGAACGACTGCCCTGAACGAACAGGCTGGTTTACAACAATTGATGGCGTTGCCTTTGTCGGCGGACCAGAGACTACAACGCTCTCGGCAGCGGCGACCTTTTCCGTTTCCTCGCCATTCGGCAATTCAACGTCTGAAGCCGCGCGCCCATCCTGCATCGGGGGCGGTAGGTCCGGGCCGAGCATTGACGAGCGCGCGCCTTCGATCCCCATCACTCTGACGTTGCGCGCGCCCAATTGATTGACAAGTTCGCGCAGTTGCGATCGATCGATCTCAACCCCTTGAACGTCCAGCACAATTGGTCGCCGCAGGAAGAACCCGGCGGAACGGGAAGCAAGCGCATCGAGCTGGACAAGCCAGTCTTCGAACGGCAGTTCTGGCGTGAGTGCAAGCGCAAGGAAAGAGCGCCCCTTAAGACGGATCGGCCGGGATTGTGTTAACACATCATTCAACTTGGTAAATTTTCTGTTGCCTTGATGTAGCGAAGAAGTGGTTAACAGAAAGTTAACGGGCGCCGACATCAAGGCGCAATTGCTGGCGATGGTCGCGTCGGGAACTTCTTCGGAGATCGATAGAACCTTATTCTGAGGCTTGTACCCATAATGGCGCGTCATGTCGGTGACGCTTTTAAACAAGGTTATAGGCCGAACGACCTGGACTGCGGAAATCAGCGATATGAAGCCCCGGCGCCCAATAATATCGTCCTGCTCGAGCAGCTTTAAGAATCAATGCCACCAATCTCTGGCAAACCGCCAGTCAGTGCGCTCCAGGGCCTCGTAGATTGGAACGCCATCCATCACCGCAAGGCCGATGACGCTTGAGGGGAAATTCATTGCAAGTCGAAAGGCGCGATAGGAGCCACGGTCATGTCCGGCGACCCCAAATCGTTCAAAATCGAGTGCGGCCATGCACGCGTGGAGAGCCTTGGTCTTTGCCCTTCCCGAGCCGGCTTCTACCGTGGTTGGTTGGTAGTTCTGACCGAATCGTGGGAGGTCCTCGCAGACCACCGTGAATTTTTGAGCAAGTGGCGGCGCTACCTTGTACCAGGGTGGTGTGTGTTCTCGGGTTTCCGTGAAGAAGTAGGATTGGACAGCCCGATCCCCCTACTCGAGCACGGATGGTGCCGTAGGGGGTGTCCACGCGCCTGATTGCGAAATCATCGAAAAAGTGTGCCTTCATCTCCCCTCCGTTACGGTTTATGCTCCAAGCAGAAACCAAACATTATCCTGCGAGGTCTGTTCGTCGGTAATTGTCTGCGCGGATGTTCGGGTGAGACGCTCCGCATCTGTTTGACTTGAAGCCGGGGGGTGAAGTCACGTACTGAGGTATTTACGTATAGTTTCGTATCCAAAAGGGAGGGGCCTGATGGGCGGCGTCGCGCGGCCGTGATATCAGCGGTTCGACACCGCTTTCGCCGCGGGCACCGCTCTGAAAAATGGCAAGCAAGGAGAGGGTTGTAATTGGTGTCAGAAAATCGGCTTTGGATGAGTGCGTTTTTCGATCGCAGCGCCCCCGTCGTCGCTGTCGACCTGATCGGAGCGACATTCACCGTTGCGGGCGTCGGTGGGCTGATCGTCGAAACGGAAGCCTATACGGATGAAGACCCAGCATCCCACACCTACAAAGGCCAGACTCCGCGAAACCGCGCGATGTTCGGTCCGCCGGCGAGCATCTATGTCTACCGGTCCTACGGCATCCACTGGTGCCTGAATTTCGTCTGCCGGGCGGGAAGCGCCGTGCTGATCCGGGCGCTGGAGCCAACGGCGGGCTTGGACTTGATGCGGCAGAGGCGAGGTTTGGACGATCCGTTTCTGCTCTGTTCGGGCCCCGGACGTCTCTGCCAGGCGCTTGCTATAACGGGTGATCTTAACGGTGGCACGTTGGCTGACGACCCTCTCCATCTTGCGATTTCCGGTGAGCCGCAGACGGTCACCACCGGGCTGCGCATCGGCATCACCAAGGCGGCCGATACTGCCTGGCGTTTCGGAGTGAAGGGGTCACCATTTTTAAGCAAGGTGCTGTGAAAGGTCGCATTCCACCCCATATGATGTTGGGAGTTCGCGGAAGCGGATTGATGTGATAGCCCTGAGGCGGCGCGCGGATCCAGACTGATTTAAGCAAAGCCGCTCGGCAGCGGCCGGAGACGATTTTTTGACACAACGGGCAGGCAGCGCCGATCTTCCATTGCACGGTGGCCGAGTGCCGAAATGGCTCGGCGACCGGATGACGCGCCTTTGTGCCGTCATGACCGAGGCGATTGTTCAGCACTATGGACGCGACGAGTTTTTGCGTCGGCTGGCAAGCCCGTTCTGGTTCCAGTCGTTTGGCGCCGTCATGGGGATGGACTGGCATTCGTCCGGCATAACCACCAGCGTTATCGGCGCGCTGAAGCGTGGCCTGACACCGTTGTCCGGCGAGCTCGGAATCCATGTCTGCGGCGGGCGCGGGGCACAATCGCGCAAGACCCCGGACGAACTGACGTCGATCGGCGACCGTGTCGGTATCGACGGTCTGGCGCTTGCCACCACGAGCCGGCTGGTTGCAAAGGTCGACAGCGCTGCCGTCCAGGACGGTTTCGATCTCTATCTGCATGGTTTCATCGTCACCGATGATGGTAAGTGGGTGGTCGTCCAGCAGGGAATGAACGACGAGCGCCGGCAGGCCCGGCGCTATCACTGGCTTTCCGAAGGCCTGACGAGTTTTGTCGATTCCCCTCACGCCGCTATCGAAGGCCGTGACCAGGGGCAGATCGTCAATCTGGCCGACCGACGGGCCGCTCAGTCTCGCTTTGGGCAACTGGACCTGCTCGCGTCCCTGGGGCCGGACAGGATCATCCGAGAGGTTTGCGCGCTCGAGGCAGGGCTAGCGCCCAAAAAGGCAGCGGCGAGCCACGCGCAGCCGATGTTGCCGCATCTCATCATGCCGGCCCATCATGATGTCCGCCACAATGATGTGAACATGCGCCGTCTGCACGGCAATCTCGCGGCAGCGGCTGAACGGGGGCCGGTGGATTTCGAAAGCCTTTTGCTGACACCGGGTGTTGGCGCAAGGACGGTCAAGGCCTTAGCGATGGTCGCCGAGGTCGTACACGGCGCCCCGCATCGCTTCTCCGATCCAGCGCGGTTTTCGCTGGCCCACGGCGGCAAGGATCGCCACCCTTTTCCAGTGCCACTGAAAGTATACGACGAGACGATCAATGTCATGAAATCCGCGGTGCGGAAGGGCCGGCTTGGGCGCGACGAGGAGTTGCAGGCGCTAAAGCGGCTCGACGATCAATCCCGCCAGCTGGAGCGATACGTCACCGGTCCCGACCTCAAGGAAATCGTCGCCGGGGAGTTCCACAAATCCGCGCTGTTTGGCGGCCGCAGCGTCTTCGGATGGGAACCGCCGCCAGACCAAGATACGAACTTGGCTAAGCCGACCCGTAAATAAGAACCGACCTCGTTAGGCCATACAGTCAGTAGTTTTCAACATCACGAAAATTGAAGAATTTATCGCCGCAGGCGCAATACGATCGAATCACATATGCCGAACGGGTCCGCAGGCATAAAATCGGCTAGACTAGGAAGTCGTTACACTGATCAGGAAACTGTGGCTCCCTGTAGTCGACGTGTGTGTCGGGATCGCCTATGATCCTGCCGGTTGCGGATTAATCTCGATTGTATTCCGAGCGAAGTTGGCTGATCCAAGGATCAATGAGCCGTCCTCGTCATGAATGCTGCGCGGATCGAACCGGAGTTTGAGAGACATCGCGTCACATACTGCTGCGACCTCCACCTCGCCTTATGGATCGCGTCGCGGATTCGGTCGCGAACAACCTGATGGGCTGTAACGAGAGGCATGGGACCATTAGTCTCGTTCGCCAGCGTGTCTTTCCCGCCATTTTCGAAGCAACCCAACAGCTGGTCCAGGCTCCTGTAGAGCCGCCCATCGGACAAGGGGGATAGGCGTTGAGCGCTCGTGACACCTTTCATCGAGGGTGCCACGGAGAGGCTGACGGATAAGAGTGGCAACCAAAGCTTGAGTTTCGGTAGCTCGGTCCCATTTGATGTGCCTATACGCCGAACATCACGGAGGAGATGATCGAATGACACGGAACATCATGGCACTGGTCTTTGCGGCCGTATGCGGACTATGCAATGCGGGAGTGACGCATGCCGAGCAGTTAGCAGCGAGATCGAGCAGCAGCATAATAAGTGATCTCAATTATCTGATGTACACGCCAGACGACTATGCGTCGTCCGACAAGGCCTATCCGCTTGTCGTGTGGCTTCATGGCGGCGATCAGGGCGGGACCGACATCGAGAAAGTTAGATCGAGCGGCATTCCGAAACTGATTGAGGATGGAAAGACATTTCCCTTCCTGGTGTTTTCGCCTCAGAATCCGAGTGAAGAACTGCTGTATCCGACCGAAAAAGTGGAAGCGGCTCTCGACGAGGTCATGTCGAAGTATCGCGTCGATCGCACGCGGGTCTATGTTGTGGGGTTCAGCCGCGGCGGTTTCGGTACTTGGGCGATGGCAGAACAGTTTCCCGATAAATTCGCCGCTTTCGTTCCGATCGCTGGCGGCGGTAATCGCCACTACCTTAGCAGGACGAATGAGAAGGCGGCCTTCTGGGTGTTCCACGGCACAAGCGATGACGTCATCCCGTTGTCGGATTCAGTCGTTCTCTACGAGCGCCTTGTCGGTCTGAAGCGCAATGCGCGTTTGAGTGTTCTTGAGGGCGTGGACCACTCGGGCGTCGAGTGGGCCGCCTTAAACGATCCTCAGCTTTGGGATTGGCTTTTGAAACAGCGCCTCGAGCTCGAGTAACCGTAGACGTGTGAAGCCTTTCCGCTACTGCGAAGCCCCTCAAGGTGTCGGCTTGGCGCCGTCACGCCGGTCCTTCACGACACCCTCATCAGATCCGGGACGCAGTCACACTGCTCTTCGAGTGGTCTGGTTTGCGACTAGCAGGCTGCTGACCACACAGACTGGTATCAAAACCTGAAGAATTCCACGGTTGATCGGAACTTTGTGGCATGCGAGCTTGACTCGCCAACAGCCGCCTTGCCCTCACAGGAGACACATGGAATGACAACGTTCGATCGATCATGGACCGGCCTAACGGTTCTCGTGACACTGACAATCCTTGGGGCCGGTCCCGTATTTTCCAAAGATGCCGACCACGGGCAAAAGGACTGGCAAGCATGTATGGACAAGTCTGACGGCAGCAACGCGGCGTGGGGCGGCTGCGGGCAGGTCTGGTTGAAGCAAGAAGATGACAAATTGAACGCTGTCTGGAAAGAAATCTACGGAAAGAGTTCGGGGCAGACGAAGACAGATCTTCTTGCGGAGCAGCGCCTCTGGAACACTTACAAGGAAGGTTCGTGTCAGTTTTACGCGAACGGTGATTGGGGTGCGGAACGGACGGTGCTGGATTACGTGACCTGCCGGGCAGGCGTAATTGATGAACGGATCACCGACCTCGAAACCTACGGTGACCTTTTCAAGGGCAATTGAAAGGCTTCGATCACGGCCCGGAACCGTCTGCAGGACTGAGCGGAAATGATTTCTGCTTTGCGCCGTCATGCACGAACCCGCTACGCGGAAGGGCGTGCGCGGTGAGTTTTCATGTTCATCTGACACCTGTATCGACCAAAGCAAACAATACCACTTATGGTTCGATGACTGGCGTCTCCGTTGCTGGCCCAACATTTAATTTCACGCACGGCATCCCTGTATTATCCCATGCGCGTGTGACTTTCCCATCGTTGTCTAGCCAATAGGCGGGCGTTGGTCGCATTCCTTGCCCCTGTTTCTGCGGGCCAGGAAACCACCCCCTCGATGGGTGAAGCATCGCCCTGGGTGGGCATGTCTCGATTGTTGATGCGGCCACCTGGAAAGTGTTAGTTTCGCCCCATGGTCCAAAAACGGCGAATTGCATCAGAACTTGCACTATTCATGGTCAACAACATGGCGAACGCCATGACGTTGGAACAGGAGCGGCGTGGGGTGGGCAAGGTGCAGTTCGCGAAAGAGTGTAGCATCTCGGCGCCGACCTATCTATCCATCCTTGAAGGCAAGGCGAACCCTACGCTGTTCTTAATCGCAAGGATTTCAATACATTCTGGCCTTACGGTTCACGAACTAATCCACGGCTATAAGCGCTGACGTCGTAGGGCAAGGCGAGAATATCACACAAGCGGGCGGGTGAGGCGGTGTGTCCGATCTCTCGATGGCCTCTGGATCCGGAAGCGCTGATTTCGCGCACCTGAGGGGCGCTCTGCTATTTACCTTACGGGATAACCTTAACAAGGGGTAAATGAGCACGGCGGTCAAAGGCATGTCATTTTGGCCCGGTCGAATGTCGGAGGGCGTTCGGTGCATTTGAGCACCAAAGCATTTAGGCCCTCGCTGGAAACAGCGGGGGCTGTTTTGCGTCCGCCTCGACCTTTTGCGTGGCAAGTCGCGCCGTGGCTTGGTAGCCAGCAGTTGGCAACAGTGGATTTCCCATATAGGTATTAGGATACCAGCCGGTCCAGCGCCCATTTCCGCTGGTCTTGCCGCGCGACTCTTCCTGATTCGGCCGATCACCAAGCCACCCTCCACGCCGAACCAGTCGGAATCCCTCGGGCGAGTCGTTCGCGCCTAACTGGGTGCGGTGCCATTTATATTTGGGCTGTAGTCGTAGTTGGCCATTGTCTTCTTGCCGCGTATCCTGTGGATAGACAGTGTATAACTCGGTAATGTTTCCCTGATTGTTCTACTTATGTTCCGGTGATGCGAGCCAAGAAGCCAACCAAGAGGTTGATCCGACGGGGTCACTGAAATAAAAAAACTCCCGTATCGTCAATTTCTTCCGAGCCACCACACCACGGCTAGCAGGGTCGCGGCTAACGCGACTCCGATTGATTTAAATATATCTGCGTTTATGCTAACGTACACGATACTATCTCTGTCAGGTCACCGTTTCTCACTCGATAATTTCAGTCTCGCCATCAACCTTCGTCCAGTCAGTGACCTTTCGTCCATGCTGCCTTCTCTGTGGGTATAGTGCCGTGGTCGGACACTTCGGCATTGATTGTCACAAACTCCTCTGGAGCGAGGCCGGGAAGTTCCTCCTGACATGCAAGGTGACGATCCTCAAGCGTTACCTAGTATCTAGGCGCCTCAACCACGCAACATCTTCGCCAGGAACTGAACCGGACGACCTTTGCTCCATCAAAGGCTGCGCTGCTTGCTTCCAATGATATCAGAGCATTCGAAATTTCCTTTTGGCTGAAACCTTGTGCCACCATAGGC
>UCKS01000100.1 GCA_900473045.1 Hyphomicrobiales bacterium | reverse complement strand
TGATCGGCTGACCGCTTACTAACGGTATCGGCGTAGACATCATATTCGTCTTGCGCAGCAGGAATGCCCGAGACCCCGATAGGGTCCCACTCGGTGAGCAATATTTTCCGAATGATATATCGGTTGGTTTTCTGATCCATCGTTGATCCTATGCCGCAACGGCTGCTGTTTGCGTCGACGTCCAATTCCACGGCAGCAATTGCTCCAGCCTGCTGATCGGCGTGTCCGCAATTTTGGCGAGGACTTCGGCAAGCCAGGCCTGCGGATCGATGTCGTTGAGCTTGGCCGTCATGATCAGTGTGGCCATGAAGGCGGCACGGTCAGCACCACGATCTGATCCGGCGAAGAGCCATGACTTTCTTCCGAGAGCAAAGCCTCTGAGGGCGCGTTCTGCGGCATTATTCGTCAGGCAAATCCGGCCGTCGCCGAGGAAGGACGTGAAGCCGTTCCAGCGCTTCAACATGTAGTCGATCGGCTCAGAGACAGGAGAACTGCGCGACAGTTTTACCCGCTCGGTTTGGAGCCAATCGTGCAGTTCTTCGACGAGTGGCTGGCTGTCTTGGCGGCGGCGCTCCAAGCGCTGCTCGGCGGTAAGACCGTTGATCTCCCGTTCGATATCAAACAGGGCATCGATCCGTCTGACGGCCTCCAATGCCATTGGCGAGATCGGCGCAGCTTTGCTGCCACGTTTGGCGTTCGCGGCGATGTCGGCCAGCACGAAGAACTTGCGGCGTGAATGTGCCCAGCAGAGTGCTTGGCGCAGAGGCGCGGGATCGCGATCTACCTTGAACAGCGGATTGTAACCACCATAGGCATCCGCCTGCAGAATGCCGGTGAAGGTCTTCAGGTGTCGCTCGGGATGCTCCTGTCGCCGGTCTCGCGACGCGTAGAACAGGGCCGCAGGTGGTGACCCCCCGCCGAACGGTCTGTCATCCCGGACATAGGTCCAGATGCGCCCCGTATCGGTCTTTCCTTTCGCCAGTGTTGGTTTTCACGCGGAACTGAGCCGGTGGGGGTGCGGACGAAAACT
>UCKS01000114.1 GCA_900473045.1 Hyphomicrobiales bacterium | reverse complement strand
CCTCCGGTGCGGCGTCTTTTGATGCCGCCACAGGCAGAGCGCCTTTGACGTCCTTCCACATCTCGTCATCCGGCAACCGCGACAGCAAGTCCGGAACCGAATCCGCCTTCGTCCAGCCGGACTCAAGGCTCTGGGATTTCAGCCAGGTCTTGTCGCTGCGCAGATAGTAGGCCCCATCCGCGTCGACCTTGAACAGATCCCAGTTGGTGTTGATGACGAAAGAAAGACCAGCGACGCCTCGAACCTGGGACAAGACGGCTTTCCCGTCAGTCTGGATGAGAACCGCTGGAACCTTGCTGATGAAGATCGGAGGCGGTTCCGCCTTCATGCCGTTGACGTTGTCAAGGCGTTTGAAGTCAGCGAGGCTGGCGGTCAGTCTCTCCTGTGAAACGACGATGGGGCCGGTCGGAATGATTTTTCCGACTTCGAGCGCGACCTTCGCCAACTGTTCCTTACTCAACGTCGAAAACTCGACGCGCGTCACCTTCAGCTCGCTCAGCGTGACCTCGTCGGCCTCGTCGTCTGCGATGCTTTTTGCCGAGACGCCGATAACGCCATAGACGGGCTTCGCGTCTGCGGACGTTTTTAATTCTGCGGCGATTAGGGCTTCGAGTTGGCTGAAGTTCGGCCAGTCCGTCACCTGCGGCCGATACATCGTCAAGCTGGCACCGGCGTCGTTGGTGAATGTCCGCGGCCACGACGGGGCTGCCGGTTCGGTCTGAACGAGATATCTCCCGCTGACAAAACCGTTCTTCTCCTCATGCGTCACCGCACACCATGCGGCGCCTTCGTCGCATTCCTTGATGTCGACGGCGCTACCCTCCTGAAGAACGCCGAAGGATTCAAATCCCGTTCCCGGGCCAGACCGGAAATTGGCGTTCGCCGTCAGGGTGGCAGGATCGGCCCATGCAGACGTGGAGATAAAAGACGCTATCGTCAGATATGTGAAAATCCTTGCACGCATGATCCTACTCCTCTTCGGATCGTCGTCTCCACATCACGCTCAATTCCTCAGGTCATATGTCTGGCCTGCCGCACGCATTTCCTTGAGAGTTTTTCCCACGCAACTTCCGCCGGAAGCTTCCCCGACGGATTTCGCGGTTCCGTCGATGCTGATCATCCCAGCCAGGCGATCCGGCGTGATGTAAACCGCCTGCCCGCTCGGCTCGAGCCGCGACAGGTAATAGAGATGGTGCATCTTCTTAAATTCGCACGAGATCACAAATGGAAACGCCTTCAGAGTGGCGTCTTCTGCGACCGCAGGCTTCACCGTTGTGGTCGAGGCGATCAGGATCGCGGCGATCCCAACGTAAAATTCAAACCGGACAGTCCGGATTGTCATATCTATGGGGCGGCGTATCATTTTAACCATCTTCTGATCCTCCAATCGACGATTAATTTCTCATTCAAGAGCATTCGTTTCCCTCTATAGACTTCCGATCAGAAATGCCTCGCATATACATGGCGTCGCCGGGCTCGTTGGTGTGACGAGCCCGGCGAGTGGTTTACTTCTCTTGCGTGGCTTTGAACGTATCCACGTAAGAGCGAGCGACCGCGCGAACGGCGCGGCCGATGTCGTCGTAGACGTCGTCGGGAAGGTTGGCGAAGGACACGCGCACGCTCCAGTTTGGTGCGTCGAACCCGCCGCCGTTGAGCAACACAATGGCATGGTCCTCAGCAAGACGTGCAACGAGATCGAGTGGATGCACGTTGGCTTTCAGCCATGTCACCATGTC
>UCKS01000101.1 GCA_900473045.1 Hyphomicrobiales bacterium | reverse complement strand
TTAGAGCCTGACCGAAAAAGAGTTGAGTGAAATCAGCCAGTTGTGATTCCTTCGGATTTGCTTAGGATTCGATGGAGACCGCAATGGGCTGGACTGATTTCACCCGTCGCCAATATGGCCGACGGACAGGGCGTTACGCAAGTGATCTGACGGACAGGGAGTGGTTGGTGATCGCTCCATTTATGCCGATGCCACGCAAGCTCGGCCGACCGCGCAAGACGGAATTGCGCGATGTTTTGAATGCGTTGCTTTATATCGCATCGACCGGTTGCCAATGGCGGATGTTGCCGAAGGATTTTCCACCCTATTCAACTGTTCAGGGTTACTTCTACGAGTGGCGGGCGACTGGCTTGTGGCTGCGGATCAACCATCATCTGGTTATGGAGGCGCGAGAACTGGAAGGAAAGGAAGCGTCACCGACGGCAGGTGTGATCGACAGTCAGAGCGTCAAAACGACCGAAAGCGGTGGGATTGCGGGCTATGACGCGGGCAAGAAAATTAAGGGCCGCAAGCGCCATATTGTCGTCGATACGCTCGGCTTGATGGTGGGACTGGTCGTTCACAGCGCAGACATTCAGGACCGCGATGGTGCAGCGGCGGCTCTCAAAACCGTCCTCAGACGCTGGCCGTGGCTCAGGCATATCTTTGCTGACGGCGGCTATGCCGGTCCGAAACTGCGGACCGCATTGCGAAAGGTCGCGAAGTTCACGTTGCAGATCGTCAAGCGCACAGACAAGGTAAAGGGCTTTGAAGTGCTGCCGCGACGCTGGGTGGTGGAGCGAACATTCGCCTGGCTTGGTAGATGCCGGCGACTGGCCAAGGATTGGGAGAAATCAATTGCCTCCGCTGAAGCATGGATGCTCATCGCTCAAATCCGCATTCTCACTCGGAGGCTTGCAAGGTACCATGTCTATTGAATTCTTTTCGAGTCAGGCTCTTAGCAAGCACGGAACAATTCTCCCATATGGTTTCCATCTAATCCGGGTAATCTTGTTCCGCCTTCTCGCCCGTTATACTGTTTTTGAAAAACAGTATAACTCGGAGTCGAGCTACTTAAATCCATCGACCTTATGTACCAGACGATGCTGGCCGAGCTCGGCCAGCATTCGCTCGACGCCGCGTGGACTGCCGCCTTCCCTTCGGAAGGCCGGTTCACCCCTGCGAACATCAAGGAGCGCAAGTATTGGTACTTCGATATCCCGGATGGACATGGCGGTACGAGACGTCGCTACATCGGTCCTGCTGACGATCCGGATATCGCGCAACGCGTAGCTGATCATAAGCGGGACAAGGACGATCTCCGCGCTCGCAGGCGCATGGTTAACACCCTGACCCGCGAAGGCGGGATGGTCGCTCCTGATGCCATGTCGGGCGACATCGTCGAGGCTCTACCGATGGCGGTCTCTTCCGGCTCCGGGGTATTCTCATCGGCACGGTCGCCTTTCAGTGCTATTCAGGACTGCTGGGCGTCCGCCTTCCCATGGCTGCGATCCTGACCGGCGATGCAGACATTGCCCAGGACTATGCCATTAGCCGGGAGGTTGAAGGCAGCCTGCCTCCGATCGTTGAGTTACTGCAGGGCGTTGACGCCAGCTTCCGGCCGGTCCCCCATCGATCTGGATCCGCGGCCTCGTCAGCGTTTCAGAATGCCGACGGCTACCGGGTTGAATTCCTGACGTCGAACCGTGGTTGTACATCGACCAGCCGGCGAATATGTCCGCCCTCGGCGGCGCCAGCGCGGACCCACTACGCTTTCTCGACTTCCTCATGAGGGAGCCAGTTAGAACGATGCTCCTCCACCGAAGCGGGGTCCCAGTCGTCGTCCCCGATCCGTCCCGGTACGCGGTCCGCAAGCTAATTGTCGCCAGCCGCAGACCCACTGATGGGCAGGGACCGCGAAGCGAGAGAAGGACGTTCGCCAAGCCGCGCTGCTTTTCGAAGCCCTGCAGCAGACGAGGCGATCAGCCGATCTGGCGATCGTCTACAACGAGGCGTGGGAGCGCGGAATTGCGTGGCAGGACGCCGTTCGAACCGGGGCAGGGATGCTGCCTACACATGATGCCGAGCTATTCAAGACGGTTCTGACCGAGGGGGTTAGGAAAAACCGGGAAGACATCGAGCTTCCGTTCGGGGAATAGGGTATCCTCTCTCCAGAAGCCAAGTAGTTAATCTATTTCGAAGTAGCGAAGACAAATAGGGTGCCGAGAGTTCGTGTCCTATCAAGGCGTGCGAGAAAGTCAAAGCACGTCAAGCGGAATTAGTTCCGCGTTTTAGCAGCCCGACTGTTCAGAACCTTCAGAGTATATAAACATGCCCAAGTGTACCGCAGGTTGCCGCTTAGCTGAGCCTACAGGAGTGCGTCAGTCATTTTGACGAGCTGAGCGACCGAGGTCGCCTTCATCTTCCGCATCATGTGACCCCTGTGAAGTTTCACGGTTGGCTCCGCGAGTTGTAATTCGGCCGCGATTTGTTTGTTTAGCTTGCCGGCGATGACTAGGGTTAGAATCTGGCGTTCACGTTCGGTTAGCGACGTATACCTCGTCCGGGCCGAAGTCTTCGAGGTCCTTTCCTCTCGGCGAGCTGCATCATTTGCAATGGCGCGGTTTACGGCTTCAAGCAAATCTTGTTCACGAACAGGTTTGCTCAGTACGTCGATGGCGCCAGCCTTCATTGCCCGCACGGCCATGGGCACATCGACGTGAGCGCTTATTAGAACGACAGACCTGGGCAGGTCGCTTTGAGACAACGCTTCCTGAAACTCCAACCCGCTTTGCCCGGGAAGGCGGATATCGAGGACGATGCATCCCGCTTTTTCGGGATCGTCTGCGGCGATAAACTCCTTCACAGAGCCGTGTGTCTCGGCGCTAAGCCCTACAGACTCAAACAGCCCCTTCAGAGCTTCCCGCACACTGTGATCGTCATCGATGACGATAACCGTTGGGCGCCGATTCTTCCTGTCATCAATCAACGGCTGTCTCCTCGAGGCTGGACAGCGTGAACATAAATGACGCGCCCCTGGGCTGGATGTTAGTAGCCCAGATGCGGCCGCCATGCGCTTCCACGATAGATCGGCAGATCGAAAGCCCCATTCCTATCCCGTCCGATTTTGTGGTGTAGAACGCCTCGAATATTCGGTCGAGCTCGTCAGGGGATATTCCGTGTCCTGTGTCGGAAACACTGACTTCAATGTCGCCACCGGTTCTTCTCACACACCTGACAGTAATGACCGCCCTCTCATCAGGGTGCATGGCTTCAGCACTATTCATGATCAGGTTGAGAAGAACTTGCTGTAGCTGCGTACGATCTCCCAGCACATGAAAGGGACCGGTCGTCATATCCGTGACGACCTGCACGCCTCGTGAATGCAACTCTTTTCGCAATAGGAACAAGACGTCGCGTAGCACCCGACCCACGTCGGTACTCTCCATCCGCACCGGAGATCGCTGGGCCATGGCGCGAATGCTGGCGACAATCTCGCCCGCACGGTGACCGTCGTGCACAACTCGCTCCGCGGCTGACTGGGCTTGTTTTATGTCTGTATGTCCGTCCTGCAGCCAGCGAAGGCAGGTTCCCGCATTGGTGACGATCGCCATAAGTGGCTGATTGATCTCATGGGCGATCGAGACGGCCAACTCGCCGATTGTCGTTAAACGGGTAACATGAGCGAGATCACTTTGGCTCCGATGAAGAGATTCTTCAGCTCGTTTTCGATCCTCGATGTCGACAACAACTCCATACCACCGCACCACATTCCCATCTGCATCAAGAAGCGGATTTTGCTGCAGGTTGAACCACCGATATTCGCCATTGCAGCTTCTGATCCGTGCGTCTACAGGGCGAGGTTGTTTCGTAACGATGATCACGTCCCACGTCTCCCGCATCCTTTCTGTGTCCTCTTCGTGGAACATCTTATAGAAACCGAACCCGACAAGATCTTCGAATGGCAGGCCGACGTAATCGGTAAGATTGCGATTGAAATAGTCAAGACGGCCGTCAGGTGTGCAAGACCAAGCCATCGCCGGTATCGTATTCAGTACTAGGTTGAGCCGCCTTTCGCTTTCCCGCAACGCAGCTTCGCCTTCTCGAAGCGCGTTCTCTGCTGATTGAAGGTCCTCAATGTCGATATTTACCCCGAACCAGCGCACTTCGCCTTTCGCGTCAGTGAGCTTTCGACCCGAGAAATAAAACCAGCGGTACTTGCCATCTCCACCGCGGATGCGACCCTTCAGCTGAGTATGGTCGGAATTCTCCAGATCTCTTTTCCAGATCTCGACCATCTCAGGGATGTCTTCGGGGTGATATAGGTCTAAAAAGCCCCAATCTAGAATTCGCTCAGCCGGTAGCCCGGCATAATCAAGCCAGCTTTTGTTGACGAAGTCCGCGCTGCCATCTGGGCGCGCCGACCAGACGAGAACTGGAAGTGAGTCGATGATGAGCCTGAGATTCTGCTCGCTCGCTGCAAGCGCGGCCTCGGTTTCCTTGAGCGCATCCTCAGCTTGCTTGCGGTCCTCTATATCGAGGACCACGCCGTACCATCTGACGACGTTTCCTTCCGGATCGTGCCGCGGCTTTTGCCGAAGGCTACACCACCGGAACACGCCGTCTGCACGCTTGATCCGCCCCTCGACTTCCTTGGCAGTCTTGGAGGTCATGATGCTCCGCCATTCACAGGCGAGATGCTCGAGATCGTCAGGGTGGAAGAGACAGTAAAAATTCTCGCCGGCAATGTGGGGAAGCGACAAGCCGACGTATTCGAGGAAATGCTGATTGGCGAAGTCCAGCATTCCGTCCGATGTTGTAGACCAAGCCATTGCCGGGATCATGTCAATGATCTCGTCAGTGTGTATTGGGTGTTTCAAGTCGATCCCCCGGCTGCTCGTAACGCTGGCACAGACCTGAAAATACTCCGTTCCTCGATTTTAAGTTAGCTGAGATTTATAGACCAAGGTCTATTTTTGCAGTCCCTTCGTCTAGTCCGAAGAGATCATGGTCTCAATTGAGGGTTGGCCTCTTCAGCCCTACACCTGTCACTCAGGCGAGTGGGGCACGCCGACATTAGCAGTGCATCATCACACGCATCGAAGGCAATGCATGTCCGCCAATAACTCAACGCTGTTGAGCTTTCGCGGGCAGATCAGTCAAATGGTGTCACCCGGGAGCTCACGCAATGACCCTAAATACTTCTCGTCTTTTATCGGAATCCATTTCCGTTGTGCTCGTGCACGGGGCGTTTGTCGATGCCTCCGGCTGGCGCAAGGTCTACGAGATCTTGTCGCAAGACGGATACGAAGTCCTTGTCGTGCAAAATTCCGCGGTAACCTTTGCCCAAGATGTGGAGCGCACGAAGGGCGTGATCGCAGAGGCTGCGCACCCGGTTGTCCTCGTTGGGCATTCTTACGGCGGCGCCGTGATTACAGAGGCAGGGATCGAAGAAAAGGTCCTCGGTCTAGTCTATCTGGCAGCCTTCGTTCCGGACGCTGGGGAATCCGTCTTCGACCTAGCATCGCAAGAGGTCCCTGGTGCGGAGAAAGCCCCACTCCTTCCGCCGAGGGATGGCTTCATCAAAATCGATCCGCAGAAGTTTGCGGCCGCATTCTCGGCCGACATAGATCCCGCCGAAGCGCAGTTCATGGCTGCCGCCCAGAGACCTTGGGGCCTTGATGCCGTCCAGGGCAAGATCACCTCTGCGGCATGGAAAGCCAAGCCATCCTTCTACCTGCTCGCAACGGAAGATCGAATGATACCCGCTCAAGCGCAGGCCGTGATGGCAGCACGCGCAGGAGCCGCAGTCGTAGAGGTCAGTAGCAGCCACGCGGTAATGCTGTCCCAGCCTGAAGAGGTTGCAGCGCTCATAAGAGCAGCCGCAAAGCCGAACCAGCAAAACTGATGCTGAGCGTCAGTTTCTATCCATATCAATCACCGACTGGGGGAATACCATGCGCAACTTTCTTATGCCGTCACGTTCAAAGACACCACAAGTATCAGTGACACAATCCGAGGAGAATGGCATGCCTCAGCTTTCACGGCGCGCTTTCGCGAGCGCTCTGCCTCTTGGGCTCGTTGGAGGAACCGTTTTCGGAGGAAGTCTGCTTGGCGACCTGACTGCCCAGGCTGCAACATCCAAGTCTGCCGGAAAACCGGTCACAACAACGCCGTTTGCACAGATTCATATCGGCCGTTTCACGGTAACTGCGCTGACGGATGGGTATGCTGATATGCCTTACACCTTCTTCCCGGGACGCTCAGCCCCCGAAGTGGAAAAGATCGCAAACGCTCAGTTTACGGGCAGACCCAGCGGGGTTCGTTTTCTGTTCAATCAATACCTCGTTGAAGACGGTAAGCAACGCATTCTGATCGATGCCGGCGCTGCGGGTTCCATCGGGGAAACCGGGCATCTTCCGCAGGCGCTGGCCACGCTCGGTCTGAAGCCGAGCCAGATCGATGCCGTTATCGTGACCCATATGCACCAGGACCATATGGGCGGTTTGGTTCTCGGCGGTAAGAAAAATTATCCCGATGCCGAAGTCTACATAGATCGTCGTGACGTCAAGCACTGGACCGACCGGGCTAAGCGCAATGGGGCTCCTGATTTCCTGCAGCCCAGCTTCAAGATGGCTGAAGAGGTGGTGCGCCTCTATCCGAAGCTGCAAGCGATCGACGGAGAACGTGAGATCGTGCCAGGCGTTTCGATTGTCGACCTGACCGGCCATACGCCTGGCCATATCGGCGTTCGCATCGAGGATGGCGGCAAGAGCCTGATCATGGTTTCCGACATGATTTTCCCGGTCGTCCATCCGGCTGCAACAGACGTTTTCTTCCTGTTTGAGCAGGACCATGCTGCTGCGAAAGCCATGCGCGATCGCTTCCTCCCACAAGCTGCTTCGGAAGGTGCGCTGATCGCTGCGACCCATATGCCGTTCCCCGGTCTTGGTCGCGTGGTATCCGATCGTAGTCAGATGCGCTGGGAAGTAGCCGACTGGGCATTGCAAGACTGATGCTTTGGCCGAATGATTGGCCACCTGGAGATAGATCTAGGCCCGCGTCGTCCACCGATGCGGGCCTGCTCGCGGTTAGGGACCTCGCATCCGCTCCGATATACCAGGACCGTGGAGAGCGGATATTCAAGCTCCGGCTCGAAGTACCCAGCACATCGTCCCCCGCTACACCGAACATCAAGTTTACAAAGCAGTCGCACCACTTCGCCAGAAGCTGCAACAGCTAGAATCTGAAAAATGCAGCGTGCCGGCAAGATAAAAAGGAAGATCCGAATGACCGACGCTCAAAGACCGCCTCTGCCCCCGTTTACATCAGAGACTGCTGCCGAGAAAGTGCGGCTTGCCGAAGATGGCTGGAATAGCCGGGACCCAAGCAAGGTCGCGTTGGCCTACACAGTTGATAGTCAGTGGCGTAACCGCGCCGAGTTCGTCAATGGCCGGGAGGCTATTGTGGCTTTTCTTGCTGGAAAGTGGCGGCGGGAGCTCGACTACCGTCTCATCAAGGAGCTGTGGGCGTTCAACGGCGACAGGATTACCGTCAGGTTTGCATATGAGTGGCATGACGACAGCGGCAATTGGTTTCGATCTTTCGGCAACGAGAACTGGGAGTTCAATGATATTGGCCTGATGCGCAAGCGATACGCCTGCATTAACGACCTGCCGATCCGCGTGGAAGACCGTCGCTTTCACTGGCCCCTCGGCCGTCGGCCCGACGACCACCCGGGGCTTAGCGAGCTTGGTTTCTGATCGACCTCGTTTCCACCTCTATCAGTCAAAGAAAGCGGCATGGTCAGTTTGAATTCGCATTTTTCACAACATTCGTCTCCGGCGGAAGAGGAGGCTATCGAGGTCAAAGCCTTCGTCGATCTGTACAATGTCTCACCGGCAACGCTCAAGTCCGAAGAGCATTTTGAATGCCTGCCCATCAACCGTGGATGCGCAATCTCGCTGCCAAGCGCGCCGGCGATTGGTCTGAACCGTGTATTGGGACTGAGCTCCGTGAAGGATCTTAAGGAAGCCTATGGGTGGATGACTGGAAAGACCGGACACCGGTTTCTCCAGGTAGATACCGAGAGGGCTTCGGCCGAAACTAAAGAATGGATCCTCACCAAGGGTCTGCTTGAGTATGGTGTCGGCTGGGCGAAGCTTGTCTACGACGGCTCATTATTGAACCGTTCGGAGCCCAACTCTTTGCGAACGCGACTCGTTCATGTTGAGGAAGCCATGCTCTTTGGATCGATGTTGTGCAGAGGCTTCAACTTTCCATCGACCCTGACGAGCCTGTGGTCGTCGATAGTCGGGAAAGAAGGCTGGTCGTGTTTTTTCGCCGTGGATGGTGACAATCCAGTCGGGACAGCCGCCATGTACCGGTCTGGCACCTACGCATGGTTAGGCGGCGGCACGACACTTCCGGAGTTCCGAAATCGTGGCGTTCAAAAAGCGCTAATCAAAAGCCGTGTCGAACAAGGGCTCAGCAAGGGTGTGTCGACATTCGCCGTCGAGACATTGGCACCTATTAGTGGAGAGCCTAATATTTCCTTCGATAACCTTAGGAAAGTAGGCTTCCGGCACGCCTTTCACCGGAAGAACTTCAAGTTGTGAGATCGCAATCTTACTCGATGGACTCGCCCACCGTCGTCCCGCCGGCGGGGACACGCGCTAGCTCTTGCTGTGCCACTCCTCGAAGTTTCGTTCGACCTGAAGAAGAAGGGAAAGTACGCATGAATACGGAAACCCGCAAAAAAATGGCCGCTCGGCTGACCGCAACACCCGGGGTTATCGCAGCGCTCGATCAAAGTGGAGGGTCTACCCCTGAAGCCTTGAGCTCATATGGTATATTGAATACGGCCTATCAGGGCGAAACGGAAATGCTTGAACTTATCCATGCGATGCGCGTGAGGATAATGACCGCCCCCGGATTCTCAAGCGAGCGTGTCATTGGCGCCATTTTGTTCGAACATACCATGGAGAGATCCATCGGCGCCAAATCAATCCCGGCATACCTTTGGGAAGATCGCGGAATCATCTCCTTTTTGAAGGTCGGCAGCGGTCGTGAGGCCGAGCACGATGGCGTTCAATTGATGAAGCCCATGCTCAATCTCAGCAATTTGCTTGAGCGCGCGTTGGAAAAGGGATGCCTTGGGACGAAAATGCGCTCGGTCGTGCGTTCAGCGTCCGAGAGAGTGAACCGCCCCGGATTTGCCGGAGACCGTTTGGT
>UCKS01000104.1 GCA_900473045.1 Hyphomicrobiales bacterium | reverse complement strand
GATGTAGGACGATTGGAGGGAGCATAGCAATTGGTCTCCGTCTGAGATTGTCACATCGAGCTTAGGAATTTGGCTGCTTACCCGGTTCCCGGAGTGGATGATGGGTTGCGGCGTCTCCTATCCGTCAGGTTCAGACCGGAATCATCACCAGATGGCGAGGCTGTGAGACTTGGCTTTTTGGCGGTTCGTGAACTACCGCACGCAATTGGCGTTCCGGGCATGAGTTTTCTGGATTGGATTAGCCAATGCGTCGATTGATTGGATATGCCGCCACCTTTGCGCTCACGGGCTTTTTATCGCTGTGCCCATTTCGTCCGCACTTGCGCTTCAACTGTCACAGCCTGCGCTTCCTGCTTCCACCAGCGCGACCACGTTTATAAGGAACACCAATGGAAGCGCCGCTGCGGATCCCATGCTTTTATGCTGATCGAGTTGGCGGCTTGCCTGACGTATAACGGCCTCTCGGCGGCGATCGTTATCCCGATCACCGTTGCGTCCGTGCTGTTGCAAGGCGCCATAGTCTTAAGTTCACAGACGGCGTTTGGGCTTGTCATGGTCAACCTGTTTGGGGGGGTGTCGAGACCCAAGCAACCCGCTTCCAGGCTATTCCTCTCCAGGAGAATATAAACCGACTCGACTGCGTGTGAAACTTGTCTAATATTAGGGAGCACTGTTCTAGCGAAAATTCAAATTATACTGGAGGAACTAATCATGGCATGGCAGTTTCCAGCAAGTTTTTCGACCAATGTGACTGCGGTAGACCTGGGCACAACAGATGACGTTTACGTCGGCACAAACGTCTCAATCGCATCCACATCCTCCTACACAATCCGTGGAACTGGGTCCTCTCATGAAGTTGATATCGATGGCTCTGTCGCAGGCTCCTATGCAGTCTATCTCGGACTTGACGACACTACTCACGATCAGATAATCAACGTCTCCGAAACTGGGCGTGTGTTTGCGCTTAGTTACGGTCTAATTGCTGTCGGCTACCACTCTGACATCGTCAACGACGGCTCAGTTAAGTCAAAATACATTGGCGTTTATTTTAGCGGTTCGCCCGCCGACCTGACTGTGGCGTCCACTTTCACAAATAGCGGCATCATTGATGCCACTTCCTATGCTGTTTACACGGTTGGCACACAAAAACTCCATACCGAGAATACAGGCACAATAAAAGGTGGGACAAATTCATATATCGGCGCTGGAGCCGGGGTGGATGAAATCATCAACACCGGCAAAATGTACGGGATCGCTTCGTTGGGTAGTGGTAATGACTTTTACGACGGCCGAGGCGGCTATATAGGCAGCGACGTCCAGGGTGGCGCCGGCGACGATAGAATTTATGGCGGCTCCGAAAAAAACCTTTTCCACGGCGGCGCAGACAACGACCGCCTCTACGGAGCCAAGGGTGCGGATAAACTATATGGTGAGGCCGGGGCAGATACCTTCGTCTTCCTGGCGGCAAGCGATAGTACGGTTGCCGCGACTGGACGAGACACAATTTACGACTTCTCGCACGCAGATCTCGACAAAATCAATTTAAGCGCAATCGATGCGAACAGTAGTGCGTCTGGAAACCAGGCTTTCAAATACATCGCCAACGCAGCTTTCACCCACCATGCGGGAGAGTTGCAAGACTACACAAGTGGGTCGGGTCACTTCATCCGCGGCGATTTGAACGGTGATGGTATTTCGGACTTTGCGATCCAAATCGCGACAAACAACGTGTTTGTGAGCAGCGATTTCATTCTCTAAGCGCCTGTGCGAGGTCTCCCGACCTGCAGATCAGCGTCCCGTAATGCTCCCGCTCTTTAAACGGGCGATATTGACGAGCCTCCCAGCATCGCTGGTGAGGCTCTTTTTTTGTCAGGGGATTTTCAGCCAGTGCCGAATTCCCGAGACAGCCCTCTCGCTCATTGACCTGAAAACCGAAGACTCTCCTGAAAACTGGAGGGAAGATGGGTCTCAGGTCATCATTTAGGCGACTATGCCGCCGATCGTCAGTAAGCGCGAATTTCTGCG
>UCKS01000107.1 GCA_900473045.1 Hyphomicrobiales bacterium | reverse complement strand
AAGAAGGGTCTCAGGTCAGCTCGAAAATCGAGACTTAAAGCTATTTTTGGTCGTGAAACTACAGGTCGAAAAGGCTCATTTGCCGGCCCTCAAGTTCGGCGATCATGCGAGCCTTCATTTTAGGGCTTCTGAAAAGTTGATATTGGGCGGCACTTCTTACGCTGGCACTGGCGTTGGAAACTAATGTCAACGCTTCTGCTATCAGTTTTCGGGCGTCACCATCATCACACGGCAGCGGTAGGCCTTTTTGAGTGAGTATTAAGCGAGCAGCATACAAAATAAACCAGTGGCCATACACCAGGTACTGGTTTTCGCCGGTTGGCCCAATGACGCCCCGCTGCTTGGAATTGTGCACTTCTCGCATTTCCTCAACAAGCCGATAGAGTTCGACGAGACGACAAAGGTCTTCTACCACATATGATTCGTGGAAGATGGCTTTGAAACGCTCGCCGAAAATGGTGTCGGAGTCAGCCTTTGCTCGATCCGGCTCACCCAAATGGAAGGAAAGCAAGATTTGCCCCAGCTTTAACGCATCGATGCGTTTTCTCGCGTCCCGGTCGGCATGCATGTTCCGCTTGCGCTCGAAGAAATAGCCATGGTCGTGGAAGGCGATCTCCAGCTTTTTCAAGACGGGATGATTGGCCATTAAATCGCGGGCTTGAATACGCGCTTGACTATTCGTCGCTACGGCAACCCGCTCGGTAATGTCGCTTCTGGCAGTGGCGTAGACACGGACCATCAGTACAACGTTTTCAAAGGCTTCCGGTGATCGCTTATAAGCTTCCATCAAAGAGTGCGAGGTTTGAGCGCCGTTGACAATCTGGAAATCTTCGATCCTGATCACTGGATTGGAATGACTCTTGTTGTAGGCGTAGTCCTTGCAAGTAATGGTAATGCCGTTGTTCAAATACCAAAACAGGTGGCTGTCGTCTGAAACGGCTGTCTGAATGATATTGCTGTTGTATCCACCGTTTGCTCCGAGGAATATCCGCAGATTCTCGTCAAACAGGTGACGTTTGATCGACTTTTTGTCGTCCGTTTGGATCATCTCAACAAATGAACGGGCGTCTACCGAAGCAATAACTCCTCGTATGTCGCCATCAGTCCTTTCGAACGCTTCACGTCCGATCACCTGGAGCTTGCCGGTCTCGTGCTCGCGGCCAGTTGCACCGATATCACGCATGATCTCAGCAGGGCCGTACACCTCGTAATCCACGTTGGGCATGGACTTGAGTGTGCTTTGCAAAATTACCTCAGCAGAATTTGATAACCCCCTGCCGTTGCTGCATAAAATGACACGATATCGGCAAATGATACCCTCACGATGTAGTTGCCATATCCGCGATACAGCCTCGGTCAACTGTAGGTTTCCGGTCTTTGCGAGGCGTTCCTCCTTCTCGAAGAGCCCCGATAAAAATGATCCTATTTTTAGGACCTCGTTATCGTTGATAGTCCGGTCCGTAGAATTCAAAGAAGTTCGATGCTTCGACTGAAAAAGGAGTATCTCAGCCCTGTCTTCTCGCTCAAGGATTTCGATGGCATCCACGCCAAGATCGTTTCCGCCATCGACGATCATTTCCGGGTAGTCGGTAGAGCGGTCAGGGAAATACTGCTCTAGTACAAGGTATAAAAAGGCGAGCGATGGCCCTGGTAGACCATATCTTACTTTTGCCGCCCCGACCCTTGCGTCAATAATGTCCCATTCGACGGCTGAAACGGCTGGCATCCAAATTCGTTCTCGATTGAAGATGTCAAAGGTCTACTCGCAATGATCGCGCTTTGCATCCGCGAGAATACTTTATTCACCGGGATTTCGACTGTTTCGAAAAAGACTATCCAGAGACGACTTAGATTGGCGTAGCTGGTCAGTTTCACTCCACTGAAGCGGGACCCAAACGATGATGGGTCGATGTGTCGGAGGAGGGATTTCCTATCGCGCGTTACTATCAACCGCGGCGGGTACGCGTATCTCCAAGCTAGCTGAGGAAGGTTCTACCGACAGGTTAACAATTCCACCCACCCCCCTCATGAGGGACTGACAATTTTCAAACCAATGGTCCGTATGCGGCATAGCGCTATCGTTCTCAAAGCGGCCAGCGCGAAGGACGATCACGAGTTGACCGCCCTTGACAGTTGCTTTGGCGCTAGCGCTCCGTGCGTCTTTACATGCAACCAGAAATCCCGCACTCACGTCTCTCATCGGAGCGTTATAAACAAGCATGTCAACAGCGATGTTAGGCTTGATGTTCGCCGTGACGGAGATATCGCGCTCGACCAGTATGCCAACCTCGTGCATGACTTCCTTGATCGCTTTGTTGGGATCCATGGTGCGCTTCGGAAGTACGCCGGGCGCGAGACTCAGCGGCCACTGACGTGTCTCCAGGCCAAGGTGTCCCACGTGTGAGATATAGGTTAGAGCCTTATCTGCTTCCAAATCGTTTTTACGGGTTTGATGATTGGCGAGCAGTCGCTGAAATTTTTTGACGCCTGCCGCAAAGGCGTCGCGGGTCGGCAATAGAACAGCCTCCCAAGCAGACATCATGAGTCTAAAGTCCGCCAATTCTTTGCTAAGAGATGCAACTCTCGCCGTAAGAATTGTGCAGTTCTCTTCCAGCGCTCTCTGTTTGGCCGCGTAGGAGGTAACGTCGAATCCAGATAATGCCGTTCGGCCCCCTCCGACTTCGTGAAATCGTGTAACGAACGTACGGCCCTGTACGTCGAACTCATAATCTCGTTCCATGTCGGGCTTTGCTTGTGACGGCATGCCTAAAGCGATCAGCCATTCTGAAAGCGTTGGGCCCGTTACAATTCCGCGCTCCGTCGCGAGCTCGGTAAATAGGTCACTCGACCGCGTCAAATGCCCTGACTTTTCCCAAACGGCTAGAGGTAGATTTTCGCAAGCCTCAAACATCTCGTCTTTTTCAGCAATACGCTGGCTCGGTTGCTGCCTTTGATCCTTAGACCCCAAGGCCGCTTCGCCTTCGAGGGTGACCGAGAAGTCTGCCTCGCGACCTTCGCCGTGTCTCGCCAACAATCCTCTGGATGTGAGAATAAGGAGGACCCGCGAAAGGTTAGAGTCCAGAAGTCCGACATGTTCCCGCAATGCCTGTCGGCTGACCTTTCCGCCCGCAGTAACTGCAAACGAGAGAATTTCTCGGACGTGTTTCTTACGAAGGACTTCCGGCGCGGGCTGAGCTTCGTGGAAGCGGTGTGATTTCGCTATCAGGTTCGTGAGCGCACGTGTTTGGGCGGCCAGCTCCGGGGAACCATCCTCCATGAGCACTTCGGCTTGCCTGAACGCGTCGTGCCACGTGACTAGCTCGTCGTCGAACGTGCGGGATGTAAGCAATCGCCAAGTCGCATCGCTCAGTGCCGAGTGAACATAGGTAGCAAGCTCCGGCGCGGCCCGGAGGGCGTCGCGAATGATCGACGGGGCCTTAGCCGAAGAGACATCACCGCGGCCGAGCTCCTCAAGCTGCTTGACCCACTGACGCTTTGAATGATCCATCAACTCTCTTCCCATACTTTATAATCACTACATTGTTTTGGGCTTACCCGATGTCAACGGCAAAAGATGAAATATTTGTAAAGTGTTCCGTCCAGCTGGACGAAACTTTCGTTTCTTCGGCCACGGGGGTCGGCTTTTCCGTCCAAAGCGTGACGTAACCCCGACCAGTTGTCTCTGGGGGATGGCTCTGTTGAGTGACGAACGTGATCGTGGCGTACCTTCGGTACAGCTCGTACGCGGTGTGCAGATGTCCCTCCATTGTCGTCGCATTCCCACACGACGCGACAAGAACAAAATCCATATCGACCATTTCGTAGAGCGTTTGCGTCGCATGATTGCAAAAATCGAGGCAAATCGCCAATCCAACGAGCCCCTCGGGCGATAGTAGGATCGGAAATTCCGTACCGGGAGAGATATTCTCACGAGGACGTCCTTGACCGCCGTAAGCGTGACGCTTCTCGTATTTTGCCACGGGGGTTCCATAACCGTCGAGAACGGTCGCCACGTTATAGTCGCGGCTTTCCTGTGTAACGTGCCAGCTTCCAGCGACAACAATGGCTGGTGACGTCCCACCTTCGGGGATTTCGAATGGCTTGTCTTTCAGTAGCGAGCGAACACTAGAAAGAGCTTCGGGATTAATAGTAAGTTCGGGGAACATCACCGCGAAAATCGAACTCCTGTGAGCATTTGCGATCGCGCTTTCCGCCACCGCCCGGAAATCCCCGAGTTCGACTTCGCTTACTTTGAACGGATTTTGGTGTTCCGCTTCGCCGAAGTCCGCCTTTTCAAAGATCGCTGCACCGAAGCCGATTGGTTGTCCATCTAGCTTCCGTAGAGCGCGCATTGGCGTGAACGAAACAACTGTACCATCGAGTCGGGTTGGGATCACCCGGTGCATAAAGAGGCAGCGTTTCGAAAAGGCACGTTCGTCACTTGAGAGAAGGTAGTCGGCCTTCCAGACTCTTCGTGGCAGGGGCACTAAAAAATACTCCTCGCCGCTTGGGAGCCGCACTCGCCAGTCGTCGTTCGGATGGGGCGGATAATCGCCCGTAGCATCGCCGCTTACCGCGAATTCCAGCGCTCGGATATGCTTCACTAGACGCTCAAGGCAGTCAGGGTCGCTCTCGCCAGATTTGTAATCGTATCCGAAACCCCGGCTCGCAATGGTTCCGAGCAAACTTTCGGCAGCATCCCTAATCGCCGTCTCTGACCATCCACTATAGAGATTCAAGAAATGGCTAGGAGCTTTTTCTGCTGCCTTGAATGCGGCGACTAAGGCCCCTTGGACATTCTCGCTGTCCTCATCCCAGATCTGGCAAAGTGTTTGTGATAGAGCCGTTAAAACGGTCCGCCAAGTAGTATCAGATTTTGTCATTGTACCCCCCGCATAACCTCCTTTTGCAGGCGGCATGACGTTGGTCAATTGTGAATCGCCAGGAAGGCAACTTACCCGATGTGAGGGACAAACTCGATGCGAGTGGTGGTGCCCCTTGCAGGGATCTTCAACTCGCGGGACTTGAGCGGGGGGCAGATAAAAATGGCTACTCGGTAACGAATGGTTAAACGCGGTTGTCACCATCGATGCGAATGAATGGTTTCCGACGCGAGGCACGGTTCCCTGCCGTTCGCTCCATGGCGCGTCCCCAATTTGGCGTCAAACCATGGAACGGTTGACCCTTCCGCTCGCCGACTGGATGCGACACAAGGGCGGGTGCGGGCG
>UCKS01000110.1 GCA_900473045.1 Hyphomicrobiales bacterium | reverse complement strand
CTCATCGCCTCGCATGCGCCCGGCTCCTCTCCCCGTCGGGGAGAGGAGCAACCCACCCCCCCAAAAATGCCCCTTGGCCAGACCATCCCCGATCGGCTACTCCTCCAGCACAGTTCCGCCGCCAAAGGACCAAATCCATGCGCCTGCCCGCCCTCGCCCTCATCCTGTCCGCCCTGTCGGTGTTGTCCGCCCTGCCCGCCGCCGCGCAAACCTTCAAGAGCCCGCAGGCGCTGCTGCAGGCGCTCTACAGCTACGATACCTCGAAGACCGCCGAAAACGCCCCCTCGCTCTATTCGCCGTTCTTCTCCGACCAGCTGAACGGCCGTTTCCAGGAAGATGCCGAATACACCCAGGCCGGCGACAGCGGCAGCATCGATTTCGACCCGGTGATCTCCGGCCAGGACGGCCAAGCCAGCGACGTCGAAATCGGCCAGCCGATCGTCCTCGACGATACCGCCGAGGTCGAGGTCACCTTCACGAATTCCGAACCGGTGACGCTCTACTACACCCTGGTCAAGGAACACGGCGGCTGGAAAGTCGATGACATCGCCAACCAGCAGGGAGACTATCCGTGGAGCCTGAGCGCGTTGTTTGATGGGGCGCGGTAGAAATCGACTCCTACTTGTTATCTTCGGCTACAATCGACGGAAAATTGATCCAGAATTTGAACCGTGGATTCTATTGTAGAATTCCCAAGCGTACCGATCGGTCATCCCAGCGATGAAATCGCAAAGTACGCGTTTGCGTGCAGGCCCTTTGCTACACTCATATAGCTCCCGAAAATCTTCTGGCAGAAGAAGCTTACTCTTTTCATCAACGTCAAGAGCTTTGAATATAGATGAAATTATTTCCTTGCCTCGAAATTCTATCGTCTGCATTGATGGAGACATTATAACATATTCAAATGTAATATTCTTTAGTACCTCTACCTTAATAAAGGTATCTATCTTCAAGCGCGCGCGATGTAGTTGCGGAAACGTAGAGTGCGGTACAATTCCACACCATCCATAAAAATCTGCACCAGTTGTGAAGTCAGCGCCGTACGACTATAGCCATCTGAAGCCATTTTTCTAGAAAGTGTGTGAACAATCAATGCGGACTGCTGCTTTTTAGACTCCCGAGAAATACCCCTCCTTAAAAGAAAAGCGAGTTCGTTCTCATCAAGATAAAAAAGCTCAGAAAACAAATCAAAAAGAACGCCCTGTATCTTTTCGCGATCTATATAAAAATTTTTATAACTACCTATGTCGCTATAGTACTTTTCTATACGCTTATTTACAGTATTAACGACATTGTCGTATATGAAACAATCAAGGGAAAACATTGATAGCGGATCAAGTATCCCTGCCTTAAAGCAATCCTCCACATCGTAAGTTGAATACGCGATATCGTCCGATATGTCCATAATTGAACATTCTATAGTCTTGAAATCGCCAACATAATCAGCGCCAATAACTGATTTTTTTATCTTTTTTATGAGTTCATTTTGTTCCAGATAGTATCCCTTCTGAACCCCCTCACCTCCGCGCTCTTCTCGTCTCTGGGGTATGCAGTTATCGTATTTCAGTACAGCAGCCAGACATCGATGTGTTAAATTTAAACCAACTCGATTATCAACTAGACTGCCATCTGCAAACGACACCCGAGCCTGAGAAAGAGTAAGAAGTTCTTTTTTCTCAAGACGTGTTAAAATATGAAGGGTTTGAGCGTTGCCTTCAAAGCCGCCATTGTCAGACATTTCGGCGTCGAGTGCCTCTTCGCCATTATGGCCAAACGGCGGATGCCCCAAATCATGAGCCAACGCGGCAAATTCTACGATATCGGGATTTATCTTGTGATTTATGTCGGAAAAATAAGAGGAAGTTGCATTTAGTCTTATGGCGAAAGACTTAGCTATTTGCGCTACTTCCATTGAGTGCGTAAGGCGGTTCCTGAAAAAATCAGAATCCCCTTCTGGAAAAACTTGCGTTTTACCTTGTAAACGTCGAAATGCGGGACAATGAATTAGTCGCGCAATATCTCTGCGCGTTTCTGAACGAAATGGTTCATTTACATGTACTTTAGCTATAATACTTTCGCGGTTATCGTCAGATTTAGAATATAGCTTGACGACCCCGGACTTACTTTTTTTCCTCCTCGCCCTTAACACCACGCCCCAACCTCTCCACTTTGGAATTTCTTTCTTTGTCTTTTTGATAGCTGCCGTCCGAGCCTCGTGCAACCGCTGCATTGCGAACATTCTCAAGTTCTCGCCATACACCCTCGCGTGCAACGGCAAAACTGGAGCGTTGAGGCGTTTTAGATTTCAAGGCTGTCATGGGTTTTCTCCTCGACCAAGAAGCTCTAGATTTTCTTAAGCTATCCTAAAAATAATTAAGAAAAAGAATTGACAGCAGCAAAGGCGAGAGTCTCAAAAAATAAAGATGAACTTTACTGATGTGGCCCTGCGTCAGACCGGCGCAAAACCGTTTGGCAGATAGACGCTCGGATTCACGACCAGAGAAAAGACCGTAACTGCCGATTTTCCTTATACCTGTATCTGCACTCTATGGTCGACTTGGCATAAGCGTTATTCTTTTAGTAGGTGGGGATGAAATTGCTCCGAGCAGGATGCGTATGAAACATACCTTCAGCAAGATATTTTATTTAGATCAATATCTTATATGAAAACAGCTTTCTATTGTGTTGATAAAAATCCTCTCCACTCCCCCTCCAAAATCCCCGCCCCCAAAA
>UCKS01000120.1 GCA_900473045.1 Hyphomicrobiales bacterium | reverse complement strand
TGGAGTTGCCCCATAAAAACCGGACAGGATCAGATTTCTGTTTGACGGTTTAAGAACTCGCGCGGAGATCGATATCCTAAAGCCTTGTGGGGGTGAAGCGTGTTGTAATGCTCAAACCACAATGGCAGTTGGGCGATGACCGTTTCGGCGTCCGGGATGGGGTTGACCGAGATGTAATCGCGCTTAAAGGTTTTGACGAAGGCTTCTGCCATTCCGTTGGACTGAGGGCTGCGGACCGGTGTCGTGCGAGGCTCCATCCCAATATCCAGAAGCAGTGATTTGGTGTCTGCGGCAATAAAGCACGATCCATTGTCGGTCAGCCATTCGATGGGCTTAGGAAGGATATTGATGCGGCCGAAACGGTTTTCGACGGCCGTTATGACAAGGTCCTGAACATCTTCGCTCTTGATGCCTTCAGTGGTGGCGACATGGGCAATGGCCTCGCGGTCACAGCAGTCGAGCGCAAAGGCAACGCGGACCTTTTCCTTGTTATCGCAGCCGATTTCGAAACCGTCTGAGCACCAACGCAAATTCGACTGAGCGACAGCAACGCGACCATCGTGGCGGCGGTTGTCAATGGCTCCAGTATGGCGTTGGAGAAGCAGGCCGTGCACCTTCATCACCCGATAAACGCGTTTGGCGTTGGGCCATGGACGGCTTTCGCTGCGGGCTTTACGGCGTAAGATCGCATGAACACGGCGATATCCGTAGGTCGGCATCTCGGAGATGATCGCTTTGATTTCATCGACGAGATCATCATCGGCTAGCGGTGGCCGACCACGGCCTTTGGAGGGACGCTGTTTCACACGCTGAGCCATGTTTGACCGGGCAACATCAAAAGTCTCGCACACAGCCGTCATCGGGAACTTCCCTTCGGCAATGACAGCGAGCGCAACAGATGTTTTTTTGGGCCGGTGGCGATCTCAAGCGCCTCTTTGAGAATCTCGCCTTCCATCGTCTTCTTGCCGAGCAGGCGCTGCAACTCTTTGACCTGGTTCTGAAGGGCACGATATTCGGACGCCGGGACAACATCCTCCTCCGCAGCCGTGGCCGTCAGAGCCCCTTGAGTGGCGAGCTTACGCCAGGTGAACAACTGGTTCGGCTGAATGCCGTAACGCCGAGCAACGATGCTGACGGTCGCGTCCGGCTCGTATGTCTCTTGGATGATGGCAAGCTTCTCTGTCGTCGACCAGCGACGGCGGCGCTCAGGGCCGGACAGGACTTCTATTTTAGGACTGTGACTGGTCATAATGGGCACATTACCTCGCACACTTGTTAAGTGGGAGATCGTGTCCGGATATTTATGGGGCCATTACA
>UCKS01000111.1 GCA_900473045.1 Hyphomicrobiales bacterium | reverse complement strand
ATCACGGTAAAGCCGGTCACGTGCGCGGCAATCTCGCGGGCGGCATCATAGACATAGGAGAGGTCGGCATGGCCATCGCCGCGACGGGACGGCGTGCCGACAGCGATGAAGATCACGTCGCTCTGCGAGACGCTGGTGGCGAGGTCCGTGGTGAACCGCAGCCGCCCGTCCTTGACGTTGTCGGCTACGAGTTGCTCGAGACCCGGCTCGAAGATCGGAATGCGGCCGGCCAGCAGCGCTTCGATCTTGCCCGCGTCCTTGTCGATGCAGACAACGTCATGGCCGAAATCGGCAAAACAAACGCCGGACACAAGTCCGACATACCCGGCACCGATCATCGTGATTTTCATGGCAAACTCCAGAAAGTCATCATACAGGCAAATCGTGGCTTCGCCAGCATCATGCGCGCGCGTGTCGGCATCCCCAACGAACTTCGGCATGATAAAATGCTTTGCAACAACTTTTTTGGGGTTAGAGTTGCAAAGGGCGAATTGAAAAACTGGGTCAAATTCATGCGATAATCAACAAAATTGGATTACAAAGCTGATTTCTTCTCACTTAGACCACAAAGAAATCCGCCGCCGTGAGCTTTGCCATATTTGACAGTGTAGCGAACCGGACGCCTGCGCCTGAACCGCTTCCATCTGCATCGTAGAAGAGAATGTCTGGCGTTTTGGAGTGCGCCTGAGGACTGGTTTTATCTCTATTACCCAACGCGCAAATACCTTTCGGCTGGATTGCGCGCCGTCATAGAGGCGCTTGGCGTCTAGCGCATTTCGGGAACTGTGCTTGGCCACGCGCGGTGCAGTCTGTCAGGAGACGTCCGGGGTACAATACCGGAGGACGCAGCATCTTCGTCAGCAGGCTCTTCGAACGGTGTTAAACTCGCCAAACTCCTTGATGCGCCAGCAGTCGCCATAAATTTCGAGGATGTCGATCTTGGGGAGGGCAGCGAGAAAGCGGTGAGTTAGCTGCCACCGTAGGTATTGGCCCATACCGGTGCCACCGGGACTTGAGAGGCATCTTCGTTGATGATCGCGTATCAAGTTCAAGCGGAGTGTTTCACGCCGCAGGATTGTACCATTGCTCTACTTCCGAACAGGCTCCGTGACCCTTACCGCTCGTCGAGTGGCTCGCCTTCCCGTAGGAAGACACCTGTATATCGCTTGTTTGGTAAACCATTCTTGGTGGAATCGGGCAGCTCCATTGTGCCCATTGCAAAAATCGTGTGAGCTAAGCGGATACAGCCGGCCGGGCAATTTGGTTGATTTCATTCAATAGTTCTCCATCGAACTGAACAAAACAATTTGCCGAGTTTAAATTATTCACTCCGAAAAGACCATTAACTGAGTTTAGAATAAAATTTGTTTTGGGTTGTCCGCTTGACGGTAAACAATATCTTAAATAGATCCAAAAATTGGGTCGGGAAGATATCATTTCCTGTTTTTATATAACTTATTCCAGAATTGCTGGTCGTATTTTTGCGCTCAAGGATATTTCATGACAAATCTCGTATTCACTGTTTCTGAATATAATTTAGCCTCAAAGCCTTTTTCAATATCAGATGATATTGCAATTCGCGACACTATGCAGAATATTCAGAATTTATCACCAACACAGCTTGCCGCACTCACAAATAACAATGTTGATTACTTAGATTCGACTGACGACGCTTTAATCATATCTGTTGACCAATTTCGGTCTCTTGGAGGGGTTCAATTCTCTGCAGAAGATTTTGTAGGAATTTCCGACGTGGGAGCCCACATCGCGACGTTATCAGCTGCTGAGATTGCGTCGGTTGCCGCGTTGGGAGTTTCTCTCATCTCCGCGAGCGACGGAGAAATCTCTTTTACCGCCGAGCAGTTTCAGGCCCTCGGTGCAGTGGCATTAGAGTCCAGCAATATTGTGACCCTTTCTGATGCAGGTGCGAACATCTCGGCGTTGACAGCGCAGCAGTTTGGGACGCTCGACGGCAAGGGCATCGACATCATCGATGCGACTGACGACACACTTTCCCTTTCTGTTGCAAAGTATCAGGCCTTGGGCTCGGTCACGCTAACGGCTGGCGACGTCGTCACCCTTGCCGACACCGGAGCCACCATCTCGGCACTCACCGCGGCACAGATCGGTGCGCTGACTGCTGCCGGCATTGATGTCATCGATGCGACCGACAATGCGATCACGCTCTCAGCCGCTCAGGCTGCGGCCCTGGTTGAGAACGCCGGCATCGTGATTGCCGCTGGCGACGTCGTCACCCTCGCTGACACCGGCGCCAAC
>UCKS01000112.1 GCA_900473045.1 Hyphomicrobiales bacterium | reverse complement strand
TTTGCCGGAGACCGTTTGGTTTAAGTTATGCGGCCATAGCTGGTGCGTCCAGCATGGCATAGTATCGTTCTTCGGCCTCGGCTGGCGGTATGTTGCCGATGGGCTCCAGAAGGCGGCGGTTGTTGAACCAATCGACCCATTCGAGCGTGGCGAACTCCACGGCTTCGAAGTTGCGCCATGGTCCTCGCCGATGGATGACCTCGGCCTTGTAAAGACCGTTGATCGTTTCGGCGAGAGCATTGTCGTAACTATCGCCAACGCTTCCGACAGACGGCTCGATGCCTGCCTCCGCCAGCCGTTCGGAATAGCGAATGGACACATATTGCGAGCCGCGGTCGGAATGATGAACCAGCCCGCCACGTTTGACGGGCCGCCGATCATGAAGCGCCTGGTCGAGGGCATCGAGCACAAAGCCCGCATGGGCCGTTCGGCTTGCCCGCCAACCGACGATACGGCGGGCGAAGGCATCAATGACGAAGGCCACGTAAACGAAGCCCTGCCAGGTCGCGACATAGGTGAAATCGGATAACCACAGCATGTTCGGCGCGGGAGCGAAGAACTGTCGGTTCACCCGGTCTAGCGGGCATGGAGCGGACTTGTCCGACACGGTGGTTTTGACTGGCTTGCCGCGAATGACGCCTTGAAGCCCCATCATTCTCATAAGCCGAGCGACGGTGCAGCGGGCAATGTCGTAACCCTCTCGCTGCAACTGCCGCCAGACTTTGCGCACGCCATAGACCTGGAAGTTCTCGTTGAACACCCGGCGTATCTCGACTTTCATGGCAATATCATTCCGTTCGCGGGCTGACAGGCGGTCCACGTCCGTGCGTTTGGCAACGACCTCATAGTAGGTGGACGGGGCAATCGGCAGCAGCCTGCAGATCGGCTCGACCCCGAGCACCGAGCGGTGTGCATCGATGAAGGAAATCATCGCTTCAGTGGGCGGTCGAGCTCCGCCTGGGCAAAATACGCTTTGCGTAAAATCTCATTCGCCTGACGAAGCTCGCGGTTCTCCCGCTCCAGAGCTTTCATCTTCTCCGCCACGTCACTCGGCAAACCTGCACGCTTGCCGCTGTTGACCTCGGCCTTCTTCACCCATTCATGGAGGGTATGCGCCGAGTAGCCGATCTTGGCCGCTATAGATGATACCGCCGCCCAGCGCGATGAGTGTTCGGCTTCATGTTCCGTCACCATCCGAACGGCGCGGGCGCGGACTTCAGGAGAAAATTTGTTCGTCGCTTTGCTTGTCATAGACCCTACTTCTCACGAG
>UCKS01000113.1 GCA_900473045.1 Hyphomicrobiales bacterium | reverse complement strand
TGATCGGCTGACCGCTTACGCTATATCCTCGGAAACAAAGTTGGGGTGGAGAATCGGCCGAAACGTCCATTCTAACGAAGCAATTCGTTTTATGTAGATCACTTGTCGCGGCTAAGAATGCCCCAAGCTGCAAGATGCCGCTCAAGCCGTCAATGACCGAGCCTTCCTTGCAAGCACCATGCTTGGCAGTCTATGTGCCACCCACCTGCTCAATACACCGTCACACTCAACGGTGAGCTTCGCATGCCCTCAACTTGGCGAACCCAAATACGCGAACTGTTGGACGAGAGCCGCCCTCCAAGAAGGGCCACTGAACTCGCTCAAATTGGCAAGAATTGCGAGAAGCCTATTCAATGAAGCGACCACAATCAAAGATCGCTGTTGGCAGAAAGATTATACCGCGACACAACGGCCATCTCACCTTCAAAGCTTATTTCGATCACTTCGTTGATCAGGAACTCTTCCGCAGCGACACTTTCGAGGAGTGCCGCGAACAAGACACGTTGCCGGGCCGGCAGCACCTGGGGGACAATGAGAAGTAACCCCGGATGAAGGGCTTCCTTGGCATAGAGTTTGCGAAAATCGCGCGCGTTGTTCGTGACGAAGGTGTAGTCGTCGGCAACGATCAGTGGCATAAGGCCCCAATCTGTCTCACCACTTAATCCGAGGTAGTTGATGTGATTGGCTTCATGGCCGTGGTCACGAGCCACATCCACGAGCGTCGTGTGCAAGCATTCGTCGATTAGAAACTTCACGGCTGATCGCTGGCCTTCTTGCGAAAGGGACGGGGGTCACCCTCGAGTGCTGCCGAGCTTGTGGATTTTGCAGCCACACCATGATCGGAAAGCCGCTTGGGCCGCCCTCGACTTGGATGCGCGGCAACCCAAAGCGTGGCAAGCGCCAGCATTTGCGGTGTGAGCTTGGGGTAGCCTTCAAGAAGTTCATCCTCATCCGCCCCCTCTGCCAACATCGACGTGATCGAGCGAACAGGGATACGAGTGCCCTTGAACACCGGTTCCCCGCCCATCAAACCCTTGACGCTATGAATTGCCTCTTCGGCTTCCTCAAGTTCCTTGATCCGGGACTCGACCTGTCGGCGGGCCTCTGCGACATCGACAATCAACAGATCGTCCGCGTTGATCTTGTCTGCAGTCGGCCGCGCTTTAATCGTATCGAACAGTCGTTTGCGACGTTCTGCGCTTAAAATGGAGCCGACGCCGTACCACAGTTTCAATTCAAGCAGGTCCTGCGCATTCAAAATGCGGCTTGAAGGGCCGCCATGGGCAACCCCGCCTGCGAAGCGCGGCTGGATGATGCGCTTGTCGATAGCGTTATGCACCGCTTTCACGGCGACATTGCTGACAGCGGCGGCTTCTGCGGCGGTATAGCTTCGGGCTGAACCAGGCATATATGTTCTCCTTGCAAAGAAGATATATGCCTTTCTTGTTCAATGTAAAGCATGAGACGTTAGTACGGTACCGCGATTGGCGGCCTCGGTGAGATAGCCCGACCGCAACCCATGCGCCGAAAACTCACCAGCATCCAACCCAGCCATCTCCACCCGCTGCTTCAAAATTGCATTGATCGACTGCGGATCGAGCGCCCGGCGTGAAACTGTCCCCCATCGTCCGATCGCCCGAAACACGCACCCTTTCTCGATCTTGGCAACCGCCATCCAGGCATTCAGCGCCTCCACCGGCCGGCAGGTCAAATAGACGACATCGTCCTGCTCGCCGGAGCTGGTCTTGGTGCGGCCGAGATGGATGGCGAGCGAGGGGAGGGGGCTTGCGCCTTCAACAGGAATGGGTGGTTCGACGGTTAGCTGCTCGCGGCACAGTGCGGCGATCTCCCTGCGCCTCCGGCCACCGGACGTAAGCGTCCGGCGAGCGGA
>UCKS01000116.1 GCA_900473045.1 Hyphomicrobiales bacterium | reverse complement strand
ATCGCCATCGCCATCACCTCCTGGCCGCCCTACGCGCGTATCGCCCGTGCCGAGACGCTGAGCGTGCGTAATTCCGATTATATCGCTGCCGTGCGGTTGATGGGGGCTTCGCCTTTCCGCATCGTGCTTCGGCATGTCATGCCGATGTGCACGTCATCGCTGATCGTGCGTGTGACGCTGGATATGGCAGGGATTATTCTGACGGCCGCCGGTCTCGGCTTCCTTGGCCTTGGCGCACAGCCGCCACTGCCGGAATGGGGTGCGATGATCGCATCCGGCCGCCGCTTCATTCTCGACCAATGGTGGGTTGCCACCATGCCCGGTATCGCCATCCTGATCGTCAGCCTTGGCTTCAACCTTCTGGGGGATGGTCTGCGCGACGCGCTCGATCCGCGGGAGAGTGGCCAATGAGCACGATGCTGACGGTCGATGACCTGCGGGTCTCGTTTCCCACCCGGTCCGGACTGATCGAGGCGGTGCGCGGCGTCTCCTTCACGCTCGGCCGCGAACGGCTCGGCATTGTCGGCGAAAGCGGCTCGGGAAAATCGCAGACGGGCAGGGCGATCATGGGCCTGACGCCGGCGCATGCGAAGATTTCGGCGAAGACATTGAACTTCGACGGCATCGACCTTTTGACGGCTCCAGCCAAGGTCAGGCGAAACCTGCGCGGCAGCCGGATCGCGATGATCCTGCAGGACCCGAAATACTCGCTCAACCCGGTAATGAGTATCGGTCGCCAGATCGTCGAGACGCTGCGCACGCATGAAAATGTCAGCAAACGGGAGGCGCGTGACCGCGCCATCGCCATGCTCGAAGCGGTGCAAATCCGCGATGCCNNNGAGCCGACATCGGCGCTCGACGTTACGGTGCAGCTTGAAGTGCTCGGCATTCTCGACAAGCTGGTTGCCGACCGTGGCATGGGCCTGATCTTCATCTCGCATGACCTGCGGCTGGTCTCGTCCTTCTGCGACCGCGTCATCGTCATGTATGCCGGCAAGATCGTCGAGGAACTGGCAGCGTCCGATCTCGGCAACGCCAAACATCCCTATACCCAAGGCCTGCTCAACTGCATGCCGACGCTGGGCACCAACCGGCATCCTCTGCCGGTGCTCGACCGCCAGCCGGAGTGGGCGCTATGACCGCAATCGTTTCTGCTGAAAACCTGACCGTCTCCTACGACGATTTCCTGGCACTGGACAATGTCAGCATCGATGTTCTGCCGGGCGAGTCCTTCGGTCTTGTCGGTGAGTCCGGGTCTGGAAAATCGACACTTTTGCGCGCCATCGCCGGATTGTCGCCGGTGACATCTGGGCGGATCGTGCTTGAGGGCAAGCCTCTGGATGTCAGGCACCGGGACAAGGCATTCTATCGCCAGGTGCAGATGGTGTTTCAGGATCCCTATGGCTCGCTGCATCCGCGCCAGACCGTCGACCGTCTGCTGCAGGAGCCGCTCGCTGTTCATGGTGTGCAGGATGCCGAACGGCGTATCCTGCGGGCGCTGGACGAGGTGGGGCTGGGCTCATCCTTCCGCTTCCGCTATTCGCACCAGCTCTCCGGCGGC
>UCKS01000117.1 GCA_900473045.1 Hyphomicrobiales bacterium | reverse complement strand
GGCGGGAGCTGACTACGGCCGGCTCGATCGTCGATCTCGGCCGGTCCCGTCAAATGCCGGTTCAACCGCTAGTTTGAAGCAATCCGTGACAACGCTATCGTCTCTCAGCTAAGGAATGAAGGCATTCGCGATGGCGAGATTCGGAGGAGCTTTGTTCGGCGGCGGCGTTTCTGACAAATTCGGCAATATATATGAAGCCCTGTGGGCGGTTCGCCAACTACTGGATGTGACGTCGGGGCGTAAGAGAGCTATCCGCTTGGAGGGCATAAGCCAAGATTTCAACGGATTTGAGTTCACCGTAGACGAAGGCGATTTCAAGTCTTGGCATCAGACCAAGATCAACGCCCAAGGCCAGAACTGGACTATCCGGGCATTAGAGCGGGAAGGGGTTCTGGCAGCATTCGCGGCGCGGCTTGCTGCGGCACCACATGATCGCTGCGTATTCGTCTCCCAGAGCCCTGCCGTTGACCTCATTGATCTGTCGAACAAGGCGGCATACGCAAGCGACTTCGACGATTTCGATCAGGGTCTGCTGTCAACCGCCAGGGAAAAGTTCAACAGCTTTTGTGCCACGATAAAGGCAGAGCCAGCTGTTGCTTTTGACTGGCTTCGCCGCTGCGAATTTCGAACGTTGCCCCAGGATGAGATCAAGGCGACGGTAGAAAACCTCGCCAGTCTGTTCTTCGAGAATGAAGCTACCACAGTGTATCCAGCATTGCGGGCGTACTTGGAAAGTCGGCTGAATCGCGACCTGACCACCGAAATTGTCCGAGCGGATATCCCGTCCGAAACACACTTACTGATCAAAGACTGGTCTCTGAAGCCATCCCTGCGTTCGCGATTGCAGGATGAGACTTCCGGCTATCTAAGCTCCTTCACACCTTTCGGTGCATCGGGCCACATTCTCAAACGCTCGCAATCGAATGAGGTTATTTCACTTCTCAACGATGAGACCGGACCGCGCGTTATAATGGTTAGCGGCGTAGCGGGCTCTGGTAAGTCAGGGATTGTCCGTGACCTTTTGAGAGATCTCGCCGATCGCGAGGTTCTGCATCTGGCGTTCCGTGTCGATCAATATTTGGAATGCAAATCTCCCATAGAGTTCGGCAGGGCCTTGCTCAGCACAGCGGAAAGCCCTGTGACGGTTCTGAAAGGGCTGTCCCCGGCGCGGACGGCCGTTCTCATCGTGGATCAACTCGACGCCATCAGCGAAATATCCGGCCGTAATGGAGCGGCAAAAAACGCGGTTCTCCGCATGATTGATGAAGCACGCCGATACGAAACGGTCCGTGTCGTTCTGGTTTGCCGCACATTTGACATGGAAAACGACGAGCGCATTAAGCAGCTCCGGCTGAGTAACGACTTGGAACAGGTAAATATAGCGCTGCTAAACTGGACCGATGATGTTGCACCCCTGCTAGCGAAGCTTCCCGTGGATGCCGAAACGCTCGATCCCGCTCAAAAAGACCTGCTTTGCCTGCCGCTTAATCTTGCCGTCTTCTGTGAGATTGCCGCAAGTGGGGATACCCAGTTCGCCAGCCGAAACGACCTCTTCGAAAAGCTGCTCAGGAAAAAGGAACGCTCCATAGGAGAGAACCGGGCATCTCCCGGCTGGTCTCTAATGTCTCCGCTAACGCGACTTAGCGAGTGGATGAGTTCGCGCCAGAAACTGGACGCCCCCGCAAGCGTTCTCGATGCCTTTCATCGAGGTCTTGACATTCTGACGTCGGAACACCTCGTTGTGGGATCGCGAGGTACCGTCAGTTTCTTTCACGAAAGTTTTTTTGATTACGTATTCGCACGCTCGTTCGCTGCTGGAGAACAAAGCGTGGTCGAACTTTTGACGTCCACTGAGCAGCATTTGTTCCGGCGTACCCAAGTACGCCAAATTTTGGAAAGTCTGCGACAGAGTGATTATCCGCGATACCTTGGGGAATTGACGCAGATATTGAATTCGTCGGTCGTGCGGTTTCACATTAAAATCGCATTAGCAAAATGGTTGGCGGCCTTAGCCGCCCCTACCAGTCACGAGCGCGAAATTGTGCTTGCGCTCGACGATCCTGGTCAACCCTTTGAAGTCTTGGTACGTGCCACCATCCAAGGAACCGCTGGCTGGTTTGACGTTCTCATGGAGGCTGGATGGTTGGCGCGACAGCTCGAGAGTTCGGTTGAGGAGCGGAAACGCGCGCTGTTGTGGTGGCTGGGTACGATAGCTGGCGACCGACCGCAGGAAGTTGCCAGTATACTTGACGACTGGTGGCGCGGTGACGACAAGAGGGGCGTGGAACTCCTTGACTGGTTTAGTTACATGCGCCGGCAGAAGGCAGACAGAGCACTTGTCGACCTCTGTGCTCGTTTGATGGCTTCCAAACCTTCAAACCTGTTCAGCGGAACTAACCTGCGTCGTGAGTTACTAATTGCGACCTGGACGGCCAGCGAGCACGTTGAAGATTCATCGTCGATCCTGAAAGCGTATTTTGACGCGTGGTTTGAATATCACCCCGGCGACCATCCGTTCGCGCGGGACGAAGTGAACGAAATTGACCTCCATTCGCTATCTGAGCTTGGCAAACGATCGCCGCTGGCACTTTTGGGGGGCTCGATCGACGCGCTGGCGCGGACTTTTAAAATTATTGAGGATCGGGCGAATTCGGGCGCGATCGACTATACTTTTCATTACAGGTCGCAGGGCGAGGGCAGTACAGGGTCAGATCGGTTTCTGCAGATCGTCAGGGACGCGCTACGACGTGTCGCGCGCCAGAACCCAGACTATGCGAGGACCTTTCTGGACCGTATCGACCCTTTGAGGGGTGAGGTCGCTATCCACCTGCACCTTGAAACCGTTGTTGCGAACGGTCGCGCGCTTTTCGATCATCTCATTCCTCTTCTCATGCTTCCGGAAGTTTTCGAGGCTGGCTGGGAAGGTGCGCGATGGAGGTCTTTCGCAGATGCAGCCCGTGAAGCTTTGCCCTTTTTGCCGGAAACGGATCGTCGCGTTGTCGAGGACAGTATTCTGGCTCATTGGCCGGAAATTGGCTTTGCTAGGGAATTTGCGGCGGATATCAGAGCTCAAACTGGTGGTTCTCTGAAGAGCCGCAGATTTAGTCTTCATTACCTCGAACAATCGGGCTACCAGCAGTTTTGCATATTGCAGACGATTGGCCGAGACGTCCTGGGAGTGGCTGCTCGTAAACGGCTCGCTGAACTGAGCAGGAAGTTCCACAATCGCAATATCGAGCAGCCCTCACAAACCCGGATAAGTAGCATCGCATCACCGATAGCGGACGACCGGGCCGAGCACATGAGCGATGAGAACTGGCTCAAGGCAATTGAAGAACACGACAGCGATCGCAACATCAACACGGGAGATTGGTGGACGGGGGGAGCAAGACAGCTTGCGCTTGTTCTTCATAGCGTCGCAAAAGCGGAGCCAACTCGCTTCGCTCTCTTGCTTCCTAGAATTCCGCTCAATGCAAATTCGGCGTACGTCGGTCAACTGCTTAGAGGGCTTGTAGAGGCCGAGTCCGTTGACGTGGATATACTGGGCCCAGCACTACTTTATGCTCATAGCCTTGAGGGGCGGCCTCTCGGCGAAATGATTTGTCGAGCTTTCCAAAATTACCCGGTACTTTGCGAGGTTGAGGCCTGCTGGATTGCGCTACTCTGGTATATAGAGAATGGCGAAGCTCCTGAAAGCCCTGAATTAAGTAGCTCATACGCCGAACAGGAACTTGTGACGATTGAGTATCTCGTCGAGAGGGGAGGACGGTTACACATCCGTGGCCTAAACAGCGTACGCGGTTGGGCGTTGGAGGCCCTTACCCAGGTTTTGTGGCACGTCCCGCGGCGTCGACCCCAAGCGTGGCGGTTGCTTGAGGACCGGACCGGTGCCGAGACAGACCTGAGTGTCCGATGCTGTCTAACGGCGCCCCTCACGCCGATGTTCAATGTGGACAAAGTCCGTTGCGCCATGCTCCTCGAACAGCTCGTGGATCAAAACCTGATCCCCGACAATGCCTTGTCTCCGCTTGTAACGCGCCCTGCCACTGGCCTGCTGCCATACATAATTCATCAGGTCCCGGATGTGGGGAGACGGCTACTTTCCAAAATGGTGGCCTCCGAAGATGAGCGAACTGTTCTTGTCGCGGCATGGCAAGTTCTGCGAGCAAGTTACCACGATGTCAGCTATGTCGATTGGGCGGACACCTTGGAACGGTCCCACTTGGATGCGCGCCGACTATCTGCGGACATTGCCGCTCAGGCGATCGCAGATGCCACGTTTAGGACCCGATCTATTCTCAAGGTTCGAACCAACTTTAATGCCGATGATGACATCGTCCGAAAAAAAGCTGCCCAAGCATTCAGGTACGTTCCGCGCGATCAACCTGATCTCTTGGCGGAGTTGGCGGGCGATTTCCTGGATAGCCGCGCGTTCGACGATGATTCCTTCGCCTTTTTGCATTTCCTAAAAGAGGTGCAAGCCAATGTAGCCGAATGGGTTATCGCAGTTGCTGAGAAAGTCCTGGCTGTGACCCCATCTACCCCAGGGGTCGGAGGCCGAGACATGGCTTTGCATCAGATTCACGAACTGATCACCGTACAATACGCGAACTCTGAACGAGACGTTCGACTACGAGAGCGATTGCTCGACGTGATCGATCGGATGCTGTTGTTAGAGCTTCACGGTGTTGATGAGATCGTGAGAAAGCACGAGCGTTGATGGATTTCAAGTGACTGGACGGCCTTTGGTTCTGGCAAGACCATGCGTTCTCAACGTTAGCGAACCCCAGTTATCGAACTCATGCTCCTACTAATCGCTCGAAAGTTGTCGCATCGATGGCTGCTGGATATCGACTATGGAACGCTGCCATCCAGTGGGGAACCTTATCCTGTAAATCCCGTCCGCCGACGCTGTTCCTCTTCGGCGTCCGCAACGCTGGTTGGCTGCGGAAGAATATGCGTTACGGACTGAGGGTGTCGCGTTCATGCCGAGACGGGAGGCGGTTACAAACATTCAGCGCAGCGCGGCACCGACGAAAAGGTTCTAATCCCGTGCAAAAAGCGCGTGTCGGCCGGCGCTGGTTGCAGAATCCGATGAAGCCG
>UCKS01000118.1 GCA_900473045.1 Hyphomicrobiales bacterium | reverse complement strand
GGCAGCGACACTGGCACAGGTGGTGCAGGCAGCGATACTGGCACGAGCGGTGCAGGCAGCGACATCGGTAAGGGTGGTGCTGACTGATCAAGCCCAGAGCTAACCGCCCGACGGCGGCAAATTTGTCGCCTCCATGGTAGCCGACCATGATCCAAGTAGGGTGCGCGCCGTATCGGAAATGATGCCGCGCACACCCGGATTGGACAGAAAGTTATCTGCTGGCCCGTGTTTGGACACTTTTATGGTTAAGGCTATTGTGCGATTTGTCGAGGGAGAATGAAACTTCTTGAAAAGCGGGATATGACGAGACGGCGCGATGCTGCAACCCTGAAGCGACGGCAACTTGGCGTTATTTTTTGCTGGTCACTTGTCTTGTCCGTCGCACAGTTGCCCGGAGGCGGCAAAGCATTCGCGGACGGTGACACGGACAGCAGCCGAACGGATACCGGCTCAAACGGCGACCAAGGCTCACGCGACCCACACGTGGGCGGGGCAAATGATGACCATTCCCGTGACGGCGAGGCCAACCAAATTCAATCGGAGGCTCGAAACGATACGGACCAGGAAAATGCCCGTGAAGCCGTCACTCAGGGGCGAGTACTTCCTTTGAAGACTGTGCTTGCTGGGATCGATGCCGATAAATACGGCACTGTCATTGCAGTCGATCTGCGGCGATACAACGGTAAAGAGGTCTACAGGTTGAAGACGCGGGACGGCCTGGGCGTAATTCACGAACTCAGGATCAATGCACAAACTGGCAAATTCATGAACATCTTTGGATTTTGAGGCACACATGCGCATACTTCTGGCAGAGGACGATCTCAATATCGCCAGCCATGTGCGTGGAAAATTAGAGGCCGAAGGCTATGCGGTCGATACGCTGGCTCACGGGCCCGACATCTGGGAGCGAGGTGAGGATGGCAGCTATGCGGCGATCATCCTTGACCTCGGCCTGCCGGGCTTGGATGGTCTGTCGATCCTGAAACGCTGGCGGCAAGATGGGGTGGAAACGCCCGTAGTGGTACTAACCGCCCGCGGGTCGTGGATGGAACGGGTCGACGGCTTCGACGCCGGAGCCGACGACTACATCCCAAAGCCCTTTCGAACAGAGGAATTGGTAGCGCGTTTGAGGGCGCTTCTGCGCCGTGCCGGACCGCGGTTTCAGGTCGTCAAGTCAGCAGGCCGCTTCACCCTGGACGAGACAGCCCGTCGTATCACCTTCGATGGAGGGGCGCTCGAACTCAGCCCCTTAGAATATCGTATGGTCGCGTATTTCATCGAAAGAAAGGGCGAGGTGCTAACCCAGTTCGAACTGGCAAGCCACGTTCAGGGGCGGGACGATGATTCAGCAAAAAACGCGGTTGAGGCGATGATTGGGCGGTTGCGCCGCAAAACCGAAAGCGCAGCCATCGAGACACGACGCGGCTTCGGCTATCTTTTGCCGGAAACGCCTTCATGATGCACTCGCTGCGGCTGCGACTAGCGGTCGGGGCGATAATCGCCATCGGTTTGGTGGTGCTGGTAGTTTGGCTGTCGCTCGCTCGGATCTTCACCGACTATGTTGTTGCTCGATATCGCGGCGAGATGACCACCATCATTGACACGCTTACCGTCGAGCTTGCCTTGCGGGACGGCGAACTCACGCTTAGCCGCGAACCTGCAGACCCGCGCTTCGACCTGCCGACTGGTGGGCGTTACTGGCAGATTTCGCCCATGAAGGGCAAAACGATGCGGTCGCGCTCGCTCTGGGATACGGCGATCGACGCCGACACTTCGATTGACGCGTCCTACGAGGGATTTTCTGTAGCCGAGGGCCCGGATGGGCTGCCGTTACTCGTCCATAGTCAGGTTTTGTCACTCGGCGCGAACGCGCCTTCGGTCCGTTTCGTCGCATCTGCGGCGTTCCCGAAGAAGGAGCTGGATGCCGCGCTCGGCGATTTTCAAGGGCGTTTGACGCTGATGCTGGTCGCGACCGCGGGGGTTTTGGCCGCCGCCGCCTTTTTTCAAGGTGCCATCGGGCTGGTGCCTCTGCGTCGCCTTAGCGAGCGGGCAGCGTCGGTTCGAGCCGGCCGCGACCGCAATTTTGGAACATCGGGTCCAAGCGAGGTGCAGCCGCTGGTCAATGAGATCAACCTGCTGCTTGCTGAACGCGAAGTCGCCGTGGAACGCGCCCGAGCGCGCGCCAGCGACCTTGCCCATGGACTTAAGACACCGCTAACGGTTCTTGCCCAGCTTGCCGAACACTTACCTCCTGAGGAGCGGAAGTTGGCGCTTCGGCAGGTCGAACTTGCGCGCCAGCGTGCCGACCGTCAGTTGCAGGCGGCCCGCATGGGCGTCGAACGGATGGCGACGACATCCGTCATGGGCCTCGGCGGCAAACTTGTCAGTGTATTGCGGCCTGTGACCGCCGAGCGGGATATCGCCTGGCGGGTCTCAATCGACAGCTCGCTCTCTCTCGACGTCGATCCCGCCGATCTAGCTGAATGCCTCGGCAACCTCCTCGACAACGCGGCAAAATGGACGCGTTCGTTCATTCGGTTCTCCGCACATCGGTCAAATGATGAGATTGTGATCCTTATCGAGGACGACGGACCCGGGATTGGTGAACAAGATCGTGAATCCATTCTTCAAAGAGGTGCGCGGCTTGACAACCCAGACGACAAGGAGCCAGAAGGAACGGGGCTTGGTCTGGCGATCAGCGCGGATATCGCCGATGCTTATGGCGCGTCGTTGACGCTCGGACAATCCGATCTAGGCGGACTAAAGGCAATTTTGATCTTTCCGTTGAACGTCACTCAGCGGCCGACGCGCGACCCTGCCTGACAACATAGCGTCCAAGCTAGCCGCCGCCGCCTCAACACTTGCGGTCGGTTCGCTCATAGCGTCTTCGCCAATCAGATAGATCAGACCAGCGTTGCATTCAAATTGAAACCAGCTGCGTTAAGCCACATTACGAGATGGCAACCATTCCTGTGATGAACGCACTTTTCCGAGAAGTGGCTTTTTGCACTGGTTTTGGAAAGCTGTTGGTTTCCACTCAGAACTGAGCCGGTTAGACGCATAAGGGGGTGCGGATAAAAAGTTGGACTGTTTCATAAATTCAGGCCGAGGCTCTGACGGTACTCGACCGGGCTGAGTGATCCCAGCGATATCTTGATACGCTTCTCATTGTACCAGCGGATGTAGGCGTCCACCTCTGCCACGAACTGCTCGATTGTGATGGCCTTCCAGTCGCGTTGATAGAAGAGTTCGGTTTTCAACCGGCCGAAGAACCCTTCGCATGCGGCGTTGTCTTGCGAGCATCCCTTTCGGGACATCGAGCGAACTAGGTTTGCTTCGCTGATACGGGTTAGCCAGCCGGGCCAGCGATAATGGGCTCCGCGATCGGAATGGATGATTGGCCGCTCATCGCCGTCGGTCACGGTGCCAATGGCCGCATCCAGCATGGTGTTGACGAGACCCGCATCTGGTTGTGTACCGATGGACCAACTGATGACCATGCCGTCAAAGCAGTCGATGATCGGCGAAAGGTACACTTTGCCCGCAGGGATCTGGAACTCGGTGATGTCTGTCAGCCATTTCACGTTCGGCGCTTTTGCATGGAAGTCGCGATTGATCAGGTTCTCGGGCGCGGGACTGATCTCTCCCAGATAGGATCCAAACCGCCGTCGACGCGGCCTGGCAACGACCAACTGCTCCTGCTTCATCAATCGCTGGACGACCTTCTCCGAGATTATCACGCTCTGTCTGGCCAACGACGCCTGCAGTCGTCGATAACCGTAGCAACGACGGTTTGCTTCAAAGATTTCCGCTAGGCTGTGGCGGACGGCGGCATACTTGTCTGCCAGACATATGCGGGCGCTATGGTAGAAGTAGGAGCTTCGGGCAATTCGAAGCTGGGCGAGCAGCTCTGGCAAGCGATAAACTTCCTTGAGGGCGTCAATCAGCTGTGTCTTTTCCCGATTGCTCAGGATCTGCAGATCGACGCCCAGGTCTTTTTTTAGGAGTTCGTTGGCCTTCTTCAGGAG
>UCKS01000123.1 GCA_900473045.1 Hyphomicrobiales bacterium | reverse complement strand
AGCCATATCAAATATTCCGACAAACCCTTCATGGGCTCGGTGACGGCGCCGGAACGCGCCGAAGACACGATCGCCATGGCCAAGCTGGTGTTTGGCGATGATTTCGTCGAAAACAATTGCGTCACCCTCAACCTGATCAACGCCAACTCGCCGATGGTTTTCGACGAGACCATGGTCGGTGCGCTGAAGGTCTATGCCCGGCACAATCAGGCTTGCGTCGTTTCACCGTTCATCCTCTCCGGCGCCATGAGCCCGGTGACAGTCGCGGGTACGCTCACGCAGATTCTGGCCGAAGTGCTGGCCGGCGCCGCCTTCACGCAGCTGATCCGGCCGGGTGCACCGGTTCTGTTCGGCACGTTCGCGGCGTCGATCTCGATGCAGTCGGGCGCGCCGACCTTCGGCACGCCGGAGCCATCGCTGGTGTCCTATGGCGCTGCCCAACTCGCCCGCCGTCTTGGCCTGCCGTTCCGTACCGGTGGCTCGCTCTGCGGATCGAAGGTTCCGGATGCGCAGGCAGCCCACGAATCGGCCAACACGTTGAACATGACCCTGCTGGCCGGCACCAATTTCGTCCTGCACGCCGCCGGCTGGCTCGAAGGTGGCCTGGTGTCGTCCTACGAAAAATTCATGATCGACCAGGACCAACTCGGCATGATGCAGAAGATGGCTGAAGGCATCGATCTCTCCGAGGACGCGCAGGCGCTTGATGCGATCCGCGAAGTCGGTCCGGGCAGCCATTATCTCGGCTGCGCCCATACCCAGGCCAATTTCCAGACGGCCTTCTACCGTTCGGCGCTGGCCGATAACAATTCCTTCGAACAGTGGGAAATCGAGGGCGAAAAGCGCGTCGAGCAGCGTGCCAACGCGCTGGCCCGCAGCTGGCTGGAACATTACGAACGGCCGCCGCTGGATGCTGCGATCGACGAAGCGCTTCTCGACTTCATCGCCAAGAAGAAGGATTCGATGCCCGACGCCTTCACTTGAAGAGAGCCCGAACAAGCCAGGGAGCAAGGCGGAGCGGCGCAAGTAGCAGATTTCATTCAAAATGAAGTCTGGCGCCCACATTACGACAGGCAGGGGCCGAAACCGAAATGACCGGTCCCGTGACATCCAACGATGTTTTGAGTGAACTCCGTGCAGCGCTGGCGCCGCACGGAGTTTTTTTACGCGGTGTCGTCCGTTTTGCCGATGGCGAAACGGCGCCTGTCTTGAAGGATGGACAGGCGGCCAAGAGTGTTGTCTTGCTGGGGAATGTGGGAGGTTCAATCTGGCCGGTGTTTGAACGTTGGCGGGATGCGTTGCCTGATCTCGGCGGCGAAAACCCGCTCGACCTTTGGTCAAAAGCGGTCATCGAGCCGGTGGCGCGGCATCTTGGTGCCACCGCCTATTTTCCTTCCGATCCGCCTTGGCAACCGTTCCAGCAATGGGCGATGCGGGCGGAGGGCCTGAAAGCTTCACCGCTCGGCATTCTCATTCATCCGAAGTATGGCCTTTGGCATGGCTATCGCGGCGCGCTGGGTTTCGCGCAGGCTCTTCCGCTGGCGGCGGCCCACAATCATCTGCATCCCTGCGACCACTGTCCCGGCAAGCCCTGTCTCGCCAGCTGTCCGTCACAGGCTGTTTTGCCGTCCGGGTTCCAAATCACTCCGTGCCGCGCCCATCTCAAGACAATGGAGGGGCAGAGCGGCTGCATGGCCGGGGGATGTATCGCCCGCAATGCCTGCCCGGTCGGCGCCGGGTATCGCTACAGTGCGGAACAGCTGCATTTTCATATGGCTTCCCTGAGTTTATAGAGCCGCTGCCTCCATTTTGCTGTTGTCGCGCGACAGGGTCGGACGCGTGTGAGATGAGGTTGATATGTTTCGTTCTCTAAGCATCGGGTTGGCCATGACCGCATCGATTCTGTCCGCAGAGGAAGCAGAGGCTGCCTGCCGTATGGTAATGCACCTAACGCAAAGCTATGCGGTCTGCAGCTTCGATCCCGCCACCAGTGACATTGGCATTTTTCATCGTGGACGTGATGGGCAGCCGTATGGCGGCTTTGAGCCTCTTTTGCGGGATCTGCGGCAGGAGGGCGAATATCTGGAATTCGCCATGAATGGCGGCATGTACGAGCGCGATCTGACCTCGGTCGGCCTGCTGGTCACCGATGGCGTCGAGCGCAAGGCCATCGATCGTGGCCATAGCTGGGGCAATTTCTACCTGAAACCCAATGGCGTTTTCTTTCTGCAGGGTGGCCGCGCCGGTGTCCTGGAAACCGAAGCCTATGTCGATGCGGCGATCAAGCCGGATTTTGCGACGCAATCCGGACCGATGCTGGTGATCGACGGCGCTGTGCACCCGGCTTTCCTGCCGCAGAGCGACAGCCTGCAGATCCGTAATGGCGTCGGTGTCGATCAGCAGGGCATGGCGGTTTTTGCCGTCGCGCTGGAGCCGGTGCGTTTTCATGATTTTGCGACCCTGTTTCGCGATCAGCTTGGTTGCGCCAATGCACTGTTCCTGGATGGATCGATCTCGAGCCTGTTTGCTCCGGCTCTGGCGCGCTATGATAATACCCATCCGATGGGGCCGATCATCGCGATAACGCGGAAAATTCCAGGATCGTAAAAATTATTCCGGTCCGGACCCAAGGATTGGCCAAGGCCAAACGTCTCAGTACCAGTTGCAACAAATCCGGGCGGGTGATTTGGACGAGGATCTTATCGAGCGGGCGCAGAAGGGCGATCGACACGCCTTCGGCCTGCTCGTCGAACAACACTATGATTTTGTCCACGCGGTTGCCTGGCGTTGGTCTGGTAATGCCGGTGATGCTGAGGATATCGCGCAGACGGTGTGCCTCAAGCTCGGCCAGGCGATCCGGGCGTTTCGCGGTGCTAGCCGATTTCGCACCTGGCTCTATACGCTGACCTTGAACGCCACGCGCGACCATCAGCGGGGCCAGGCACGGGAAAGACGCAACGCTGCAAACTTCCTGGCCGACCCGACCAGCACGGCTGCCAACGACAATCATGCTCAGGCCGAGGCTTTATGGGAGGCCGTGCGGCAATTGCCCGATAAACAGAGCGATGCCGTCCTGCTGGTTTATGGGGAAGGTCTGTCCCATGCGGCCGCAGCCGATGTCATGGGATGCTCGGAAGCAACGGTATCCTGGCATGTGCATGAAGCCCGCAAACGGTTGAAAATCCTGCTTGGCAGGGAGACGATGTGATGAATGACGATCTGAAAAACCTCGGCCGTATGACCCCGCCAACGCCTTCATCGGCTGCGCGCGCACACGCCCTGTCGGTGGCAATGCAGGCTTTCGACGAATCCGAAGATAATTCGAAAGCCACCCAAGGAACCACCGGTGACCGGCGTCAAAGCTCCATATTCAACAGGCTATGGAGCCCCGTCATGAACAGGAAATTTCTCGCAGGTTCGGCACTTGCCACGCTTTTAGTGGTGCCCGCCGCCGCCTTTCTCACGCTGGAACTGACGCGGCAGCGCTTGCCGGTGGATACGGTCAAGTCGACGGGTATGGTGACTGATAACAAGGTGGCAAAAACGGAACAGGCCGAAGCGCGTGCAAGTTCGGACAGTGAAGCCCGAAAACCGCATGCGGAAGTGGCTTTGCAGGACGAGAAGTTGGCGCAGCCCGGCCTGCGGCAGAGAGAGCAGCCGAGCGGCTATTCTGCCGACGAAACTGCGGCGCTGTTGAACCGCCAGGATACGCAAGGGGGCAGCGCAAAGAGGGTTACCTCTGGAACTGCGGCCACTTCTTCAGCCGAACAGGCCGATACCGTCGCCCAACCGGAAATGGCACCGCAAGCTCAGGGAGCTACTGCGGCGGCGCCTGCACTTGGGCAAGGGATAGTCAGCGAACGCCTCGCCATGCCATCTCCGCTTCCTGTGCCTGTCGATACCATTGCGCAACCGGAAGAAAACCGCGACCGCTTTACCTTGGCCGATACCAATCCGGTCAAGTCGGTGGCCTCCGACCCCATCTCCACCTTTTCGGCGGATGTCGATACGGCATCCTATTCCTTCGTGCGCAAATCGCTGATGGCGGGGGAAATGCCGGATCCTGACAGCGTGCGCGTCGAGGAGATGATCAACTATTTCCCCTATGACTGGCCGGGCCCAGACGGCAAGGACGCACCGTTCAAGGCGACGGTTTCCGTGCTGCCGACACCGTGGAATGCCAACACGCGCCTGATTCATGTGGGGATCAAGGGATATGATGTTGCCCCGTCCGCCGCACCGCGCGCCAACCTGGTGTTCCTGATCGATGTCTCCGGTTCCATGGACGAGCCGGACAAGCTGCCGCTTCTGAAAGGCGCTTTTCGTCTTCTGGTCGAGAAACTGAAGCCTGAAGATACCGTCTCCATCGTCACCTATGCCGGCAATGCCGGCACGGTGCTGGAGCCGACGGCCATCAAGGACAAGGCGAAAATCCTGAACGCGATCGATACGCTGCAACCGGGTGGCTCGACAGCGGGCGCGCAGGGGCTTGAGGCCGCTTACGCTCTGGCGCAGCAGGCTTTCGTCAAGGGCGGCATCAACCGGATCATGCTGGCCACCGACGGCGATTTCAATGTCGGTCCGTCCAGTGATGACGATTTGAAGGCAACGATCGCGGCCAAGCGCAAGAGTGGTATCTTCCTGTCCGTGCTCGGCTTTGGCCGTGGCAATTACAATGATGCGCTGATGCAGACGCTGGCGCAGAACGGCAATGGTACCGCTGCCTATATCGATACGCTGGCCGAAGCGCAGAAAACGCTGGTCGAGGAGGCAGGGGCGTCGCTTTTCCCGATTGCCAAGGACGTGAAATTCCAGGTGGAGTTCAATCCGCAGCAGATCGCCGAATATCGCCTGATCGGCTACGAGACCCGCACGTTGAACCGCGAGGATTTCAACAATGACAAGGTCGATGCTGGCGATATCGGCTCCGGCCACCGGGTCACCGCGATCTACGAGATCACGCCGAAGGGAAGCCCGGCCGTCCTCAACGATGACCTGCGTTACGGTGCTGCCCCGGCTGAGCAGGCCGGCGCCAAGCCATCCGGGGAATTGGCATTCCTGAAAATCCGCTACAAGCAGCCGGATAGCGACACGAGCAAGCTCATCACCACGCCGGTGACCGAAGGCAACGCTGTGGCGACGCTTGATCAGGCCGGACAGGATATCCGGTTCTCCGTCGCTGTTGCGGCTTTTGGCCAGAAGCTGCGGGGAACGGATGCCGTGTCCGCCTATCCCTATGGCTCGATCCTTGACCTTGCGTCTGGCGCAAAGGGCGAGGATGGCTATGGCTACCGGGCAGAATTCCTCAATCTGGTGCGGCTCGCCAAAAGCCTTAGCGGAGAATGATGTACCTGTTTTGATTTGTAACCAAACGCTCTCCGGTGCAACGGAGGGCGTTTGCCGATCTGCCCACAGCCGCAGGCACGCCGTTTGCGCATTCAGGCTTTCGGATAGGCCTTTTCCAATCCGCCTGAACGCACCAGCCCGACGCGGAACGCCTGATAGGCGGCATGCTGGCTGGATTTGGCCGTTTCCATCAGACGGATCTGTAGCCGGGCAGGGGCATTTGACCCCAGCCACGCGCCGAGTTTTTCAAGCTTGAGCGAATTGAGCAGTTTGGCGGTCGAAGCAAGGTCGAGCTGGCGGTACAGCCCCTCAATCAGATTCTCGTCCTGCGCGGCATTTTCCATCATCAGCAACAGGTAGGCTTGCTCGCTTTCCCCGAAGGCAGCAAGTTTTTCGGCAACCGCATCGCGGGCGGGAAACGGGGCGGGTGTACCGT
>UCKS01000124.1 GCA_900473045.1 Hyphomicrobiales bacterium | reverse complement strand
GGCTTCATCGGCTCGCCGCGCATGAATTTTCTGAAAGCCCGGATTATCGCCGTCGAGGCAGGCCGCGTCGGCATAGCGCTTGTCGACCAGCCGGAGGTGAAGCTCAGCCTGCCGCTGACCGCATCGTCGCTCAACCCGGGTGACAATGTCAGTCTCGGTGTCCGGCCGGAGCATTTTCTTAAAGCCGGAATGGGCGATGCCGACCTGACGCTTGAAGTCGATGTTGCCGAGCATCTTGGCAATACGAGCTACGTCTATGCGCACGTCTCCGCAGAGGAGCGGATCATCGTCGAGCATGAGGGGTTTCGCGGGGCAAGCTCCAGGGACAAGCTGACGGTCGGCCTTTCGGCGGAAAAATCCTTCCTGTTCGACAGCAGCGGAAATCGTATTCGATAAAGACATTTGGAGGGCACTGTCATGAGCGACGCACAACCGATACGCTGGGGGATCATTGGTCCGGGCGGCATTGCTAAAACCTTTGCTGGTGGCATTGCCCACTCCCGAACCGGTGTATTGACGGCGATTGCGACGCGAAATCCGGGAAAAACCGGCCTTTCGGACGATTTCCCCAATGCGCGTATTCTGCACGGTTACGAAGCCTTGCTCGCCGATCCGCAGGTTGACGCAGTTTACATCGCCACACCGCACACCGGTCATGCGCAATGGGCAATCAAGGCCGCCCGTGCCGGCAAGCATGTGCTGGTCGAAAAGCCGATCGCCTTATCGGCCTATGAGGCGGAGACGATCTACCACGAGGCCGGCAAGGCGGGCGTGTTTGCCGGTGAGGCCTATATGTACCGGCTGCATCCACAAACCCGCAAGATCGCCGATCTGGTCCGCAGCGGCGCCATCGGCGATGTTCGGATGATCAAATCCAGTTTCGGTTTCGACATGGGCACAGTGAAGCCTGAACACCGCTTGTTTTCCAACGCGCTTGCCGGTGGCGGTATCCTCGACGTTGGCGGCTATCCGGTTTCCATGGCACGGCTCATTGCCGGGGCGGCGGATGGCAAGCCTTTCCTTGAGCCACTGCAGGTCCTCGGCACGGGTCAAATCGGCGAAACCAACGTCGATGAATGGGCATCCGCTCTGCTCAAATTTCCAAACGGCATCGTCGCCGAAGTTTCGTGCTCCATTCGCGCACGGCAGGACAATGTCTTGCGGATCATCGGCACAACGGGCCGGATCGAGGTTGCGGATTTCTGGTTCGCTTCGGGCCACACCGGCGGTATCGGAACGATCGATATTATCCGCAATGACGGCAACCGCGAGACGGTGGAGATCGATGAACAAGGCTGGCTCTATTCCTTCGAGGTGGAAGCCGCCGGAGAGGCAATCCGCGACGGCCGGCGGGAGTTCGCAGCGCCCGGCATGACCTGGGCTGATTCCATTGGCAATCTGCGGGTGATGGACCAGTGGCGCGCTGCCATCGGCCTTGAATATTGCCAAGAACAGGCGGCCGAACGCCGCGTGAACATTCGTGGCGAGATCGTCCGCCCGGGCAATACCCTACTGCGGCGGACGATTCCTGGAATTGCCAAGCCGATGTCGCCGGTGGCGCTCGGTTTCGAATTCTTCCCCAACTTCGCCGCCGCCTCGCTGACGCTTGATGCCTTTTATGAGGCCGGTGGCAACGTCTTCGATACGGCCTGGATTTACAATCGCGGGCTGACCGAAGCGATCTTCGGCGACTGGTGGACGAGCCGCAGCGTCCCGCGCGAGGCTGTCGTTCTGATCGGCAAGGGCGCCCATTCGCCCCTGGTCTATCCGGATCAGATCGGCAAGCAGCTTTCCCAATCGCTTGATCGGCTCAAGACCGATTATGTCGATGTCTATTTCATGCACCGCGACGACGAGCAGGTGCCGGTCGGCGAATTCGTCGATGCGATGGACGTCGAGGTTCGCGCCGGGCGCATCCGTGGTGTCTTCGGCGGATCGAACTGGACCCGCGCACGGCTGCAAGAGGCAGTTGCCTATGCGCAGGCAAACGGCAAGGCCTTGCCCGGAGCACTTTCCAACAACTTCTCACTGGCGGAAATGCAGGCGCCGATCTGGGCGGGCTGCGTCGCTGCCTCCGATGACGATTGGAAGCGCTGGCTCACGGAAACGCAGATGCCGAATTTCGCCTGGTCCAGCCAGGGCCGCGGCTTCTTTACCGACCGTGCCGGCCGCGACAGGCGCGACGACGAGGAGTTGGTCCGCTGCTGGTACAACGAGCGCAACTTCATCCGCCGCGATCGCGCCATCGAACTGGCGCAGCGCCTGAAGCGAAAGCCCATCCACATCGCGCTCGCCTACGTCCTGGCCCAGCCCTTCCCGGTCGTGCCGCTCATCGGGCCGAGAACGGTGGCTGAACTGGACGACAGCCTTTCCGCTCTCGATATCCGGCTGAGTGGAGATGATGTTGCGTGGCTGGAAGCCCGCTAGGAGCAGCCGGCCTTGCCAGGGACGCGATATGACATTCGCGTTCATTGTAAAGCACCATTCGATGTGGCCAACGGATAAGGTGGGCGTCGCTCCGGGAGCTTCTCCCAAAAGCAGTCTGGAAACAGGCCGCGTTATGAGGCGACGCTTGAGCAGTATTGAAATAAGCCAACGCGCCGCCNNCGAATCCACCGGCGGCGCGTCCGGGGCAAGTGGAATTAGCTCAGCGGGATCGCGTTGCCGTCCTTACTCGCCTGGTAGACGACAGAGAGATCGTCGTATTTGCGGCTGATGGCGGCAGCGCGTTCCTGCAGTTGCGAGCGCTCAGGCTCGGGTGCCTGATCGATCAGCGCGTGGATCGACTGCCCCTTCCAGAAGGCATTCGTCCGATTGTAACCGCCGGGTTCCAGCGTGAAGACCTCCTTCAGGATTTTCAGGTCGTGCGGAATGGCAAAGGCGTCGCGAGAATCCTCGTGGCTGAAGAAATAGAAGAAGTTGTCGAAACCGGCCCAGGTGATCGCCGAGAGGCACATCGAGCACGGCTCATGGGTCGATAGAAAGATCAGGTCTCGTGAGTCTGGACGCTCCGATCCCGCCATTTCATAGAACCGCTTCAGGGTGTGTACCTCTCCGTGCCAGAGCGGGTTTTCGGTCTCGTTGTTGGTTTCGACGAGAACGGTCGAAAAATCCGATTTCCGCAGCAGAGCGGCGCCGAAAATCTTGTTGCCGGCGGCCACGCCCATCTCTGTCGCCGGGATGATGCCGGTCTCCATCGCCGAAAGCAGAGCATCCAGCAGCTTTGGTGTTTCATTGTGTTCGGTCATTCTCATCCTTCCTTGAAAATTTGCAGGCGGAAACAACTGTCCGGAATTCCATCCGGGCCAGATCAGGGGTTGGCGGGCGCTCAATGCGCCTGTGCCGTCAGCATCGGCACTTCGACGCCTTCGACGTCATAGAGCTTGCCGTTGAGGAAGTAGTCGCCGTCGTGAAGCCGGGCGATATCCTGGTAACGGATGCTCCGCTCGACCCCGGCGACGAACACCGACTGCTGGTCGGAATTGCCGGATTTGATGTGGTTGAACAGCAGGTTGAGGGCGATTGCCATCAACGCGGCGGAACTGATGCCGGAATGGAAGATCG
>UCKS01000125.1 GCA_900473045.1 Hyphomicrobiales bacterium | reverse complement strand
CGTTCGCCGGACGATAACCAGCGACAAGGCAGGCGGCTACGAGTTCCTCGGCGAAATTGTCGGATGGTCAATCGCCACGTCAAAGCCAAGCTCGCTTCACACGTAATCGCATCTCTCTGGCCCTCCCGCCATGCCGACAGCGCGGGCGTCAAAAATCCTGGTGATCTGGCCGACCGCCGAGCCGACTGCACCGCTTGCGGCGGCGACCACGACGGTCTCTCCGGCCTTCGGTCTTCCGATATGCGCAGGCCGGCATAGGCGGTGAAGCCGGGCATGCCGAGAATGCCGAGCGCGTTTGTGACGGGGGATTTCCCGGGGTCGAGATTACGCAAGAGATCGTATGGCTCTGCCAGCTGATCGCATCCCCATTCGTTTAATGGCGCCAGCATCACGTTGTTGATGAACGGCAAGTCTGTCGCCAGCTTACCGGAAGCTTAGTTGTGCCGTCGAGTTATGGGGAAATCGTGATCAAAATCCAAGCTCGTTAATGATGCCCGAGTTTTCATCGCACCCAGCGACCGTCAACATTCCTCTCCACCACGGTCGTGGTGGTACTGTCGATTTTCCTGTGATTCAAAGGGTCGCCAGAATCAAAGCCGGTCGCTTCGCCCCACAGCGAAACAGGCGGTTAACGCTGTGAACCTTCTTATTCATCAAGGTTGGATCCCATCACCCCCGACCCGACATGCCCGAATGCGGCCCCTCGCGGTGTGGCGATGCTTCCGCCAAATCGGGTTCCACATCCGTTGCAGGGCGCGGATCCCATTTCTGTCTGCGTCGCTCCTCTCGAACACTCCGATACAGCCTAAGCATCTCCGCCATGTCGATCTCGCGATGGATCCAGCGTTCAGCCAATGACAGGAAGTCGGCGTCCTCCGCGACGGGGCGACCTGCGGCTCCCTCGCTTATGATCAGCCTTTGAATAGTAGCCCGGCGGCTTTCAATACTCATTAAATTCCTCAGTCCTCGCCAAGAGACCCGCCGAAGCGGGCCTCTTGGGTCCAATTGCGTGAGTGTATCAAGCAACTTGCTTTTTAGCACCCTTCGGGTTCGCAGACGCTTCGCCGAGCTGCGTCAGAATCTTGTCAGTCGCGAGTTCTTCCTGCAGGTTGGCGTCGAGCAAAGCCACAGCGTCGGTGTGACCGAGCTGCTCGGCCCAGGACTTTAGCGTGCCATATCGAGCGATCTCGTAGTGTTCGACCGCCTGTGCCGACGAAATGAGGCCAGCATCAAGAGCGACGGAGTCTTTGTATTCCTCCATGATCTCTTCGCCTTCGGCAATAATGCCCTGGATGGCTTCGCAGGTCTTGCCGCGGGCGGCCTTTCCAACGATGTCGAACACCTGCTGCAAGCGCTCGATCTGGCCTTCGGTTTCGTCTTTGTGCTTCAGGAACGCGGCCTTGCCTTCCGGCGATTGCGCAGCGCGGGCCATCTTCGGTAGAGCCTTCAAAATCTGTTTTTCGGCGAAATAGATGTCCTTGAGCGTGTCCAGAAACAGGTCGTCGAGTGTCTTCTCAGCCATTGTGGTTCTCCCGATAGTGGTTGGGGTTGAATGCGCGATAAAACTCAGTTGCCCGCAAATTGTTCCGGGTGGAACTGCCGGGCTGTCACGTAGTTGCAAGTGGCGGAGGACGGCCCATGCCAAATCTTGGAATCTGGAGGCACCTTTTGCGTCGACATGCAGCGAATGTTCGCCGAAGATACGCCGTGGCATGTCGACTGGATGAGTGGCGTCCTGCCGCAGGTAGAGGAGGTGGCGGGACGGTTTCCGGAGAAGACGATCTTCACGCGCTTCATTCCACCAGTTTGCGCCGAAGACATGTCGGGCACTTGGCAGGAGTATTATCGCAAATGGTGGATGCTAACCCGCACAAACATGCCAGCCGAAATGGCCGATCTTGTCCACCCGCTGGCCAGTCTGGTCCCGCCCGCTCGGACGTTCGACAAGCGCAGCTATTCTCCCTGGACCGAGGGCGGTCTACACAAATCATTGTGTGAGGAGCGAGTCGGTACGCTCGTCGTCACAAGCGGCGAAACCGAAGTCTGCGTACTCGCGGCCGTACTGGGCGCGATCGATCTAGGATACCGGGTGGTCCTACTGTCCGACGCCATTTTTAGCGGAGCGGATGAAACGCACGATGCGGCTCTCAAGCTGCTCGGCGACCGGTTCTCGATACAGCTGGAAGTCAGCACGACCGAGCGGTTTTTGAGTTCGGCGGGTGACTGACCGCGCTCGAACCTCAGTCCTGTTGTAAGTCCCATAGCGAATACACGGCCGAGGTAAGTTCTGTCGGGGTACAGGAGTTTAGTATCCACGTCGCAGTGCTGAATACCGCGTCGGCGTCGGCCTTTGCGGTTCCGGAGCATACGATTAGCGGCACATTGCGGTCGTTGAGCATAGTGGCAACACCAGCCGAGGATCCATCTTTCATTCGCACGCCGATCAGTGCCACCGAAGGCGTTCGGTTCGTCACCCAGATTTCCGCGTCAGCGCAGTTTCCAATGACTTCAATGTTTCGAAACCCTTCCGCCTCGAGCATTGTCTGAAGATTAAGCGCAATGAGCGATTCGCCTTCCAAGATCAGGATAGTCCGCGCGGAGTGGCTGCTCATCGATGTCCACCTTGATGTCTTAGCGTCCCGACAGCATTTCAGCAGAACCAATTCGACTCCTATGGGACTCTCCAGCAGGATCGGCATGAATCTCATCCACGACAATCTGGTTTCCGACTATCTCTGCCAGCGCCTTGTGAACCGATTGTGACTGCCAGCCTGCTTGCTCGGCTTGGTCAATGAGATCGAGGACAGCCAGCTCGAGAGCTTGTTGGCACTCGAAATCGTATTCATGGTTCATCCGCGGAATGTGTGGGTGATATAATGATCATCCGAGCCTCCTGGGTCGCACAACTGAATATGTGAACGAATGTTCCACTCTGTCCGAGTGGCCAGCGAATGGTTCCGCCGAAGACACCAGTCAAAACGTTCGCAATGCTGTGTCAAAGTATAATGCGCAAACGTATCCCGTCGGCGATTCTTCGTTCGAACCCTGCTGCCACGGATGTGAACATGACCAAGGAGATCAAGCGCAGGCCGAGAGGTGCGTTCCCCCGGGGCAATTCGAGCATCGAAAAACGGTAAGCGCGTAGGGCACCCC